>JAGAYF010000031.1 GCA_017940605.1 Bacteroidaceae bacterium | reverse complement strand
GTAGCCATCCTGCGCTCCACGGGCATCATATTGGCCAGTTCACTGCTGAGCATACCGCAGATAACGGCCGCCCTCTACGCCCGAAGCTTCACGGGGCAATGCCTTGCCTCCATCCTGGTAGGACTTGCCGACTGCCTGCTGGGACTTTTCCTGTCCTATCAGTTCAATGTGCCCAGCGGGGCAGCCATTGTCTTTGTTTCGGTATTGATTTATACCGTTTTCCGTACAATAAAAGCCCTTACGAATCGTTTTAAAAGGTAAGCGAAAAAAATATTTCCTCATCACCGACAATCATCAAGCACCAGCATCGTGAAAAAAATTGCTTCCACCATCACGACATTAAGCGTAGCCTTGCTTTTGCTGCTGTTCAACAGCTGCAACACAAGCAAGAACACGCCCAACGTGCGCTGGTGGAAAGGATTCAAGACACGGTACAACACCTACTACAACGGCCACGAAGCCTACCTTGAGGGAGTGCGCGAGAAAAGCCAGAAAAACAAAGACAACTACGTCAATGTACTTCCCTTGCTCATTGCAGGCAACGAAGATTCGCGCGATTTGGGAAGAAGCAACTTTGAAACCGCCATTACAAAGTGCGAAAAGGCCATCCAACTCTATTCCATCCACAACAAGCCCGTATTCAAGCGCGGGCATCGCCTCACGGAAAAAGAAAAAGCCCTGCGCAACCAAACGGAATTCAACCCGTTCATGCAGAACGTGTGGATGCTGATGGGATTGTCCCAACTGGAGAAAAGCGACTTCATTGAAGCCGCATCCACATTTGCCTACACGGCACGCATCTACCGCACGCAGCCCGAAATATGCAATCAGGCCCGCGCCATGCAGGCCGTGTGCTACGCGGAACTGGGATGGTACTACGACGCAGAGCAACTGCTGGACAAAATAAGACGTGACGGCATTCCCAAACACTCAAAAAGGTACTATAACCTGGCCATGGCCGACCTCCAACTGCGCCAAAGGAATTGGGAACAGGCCCTGCCCTACCTCATCAAGGAAGTCAAGTCCATGAACCACGGCATCGTAAAAGCCAGAGGCTACTTCCTGCTGAGCCAAGTGTATAAGAAACTAAATAAAAAGAAGGAAGCGTATCAGGCACTGAGCAAATGTAAGCGCCAAAGCCCTCCCTATGAAATGCGCTTCAACGCCGACATTTCCCAGACCGAGGTCATGGTAGGAAAAAGCAACAAGAGCAAAATTTCCCACCTCAAGCGAATGGCGGCTAACCCCAACAACAAGGATTACCTTGACCAAGTCTACTACGCCATTGGCAACGTGTACCTCGCACAGCCGGACACGGCCCACGCCATTGAATCCTACGAAAACGGAGGCCGACTCAGCAAAAGGAACAGTCTGCCCAAGGGATTGCTCATGGTCAACCTGGGCGACATCTACTGGAATCAGGAAAAATTCAGCGATGCCCTACGCTGCTACAAGCAAGCCACGAGCATCATCAAGTACGAAGACGAGCGTTTTCCATACCTCAGAAAGCGTGCAAAGGTTCTGGAGGAACTCGCACCCTACACGGACATTATCCATCACGAAGACAGCATCCAGGCACTGACCCGCATGAGCGAGGCAGAGCGGAACGCCATCATCGACAAGGCCATCGAGCTAGAGCGAAAGCGCCAAAAGGAAGAAGAAAAGCGGCAAGCCGACTCAATTGCCAAAGCCCGTGCCCAAAACGGCGGAAGCGTCAGTGCGGCACAAGCCAACCAGCAAGACACAAAGAGCAACGCCACAGCCAACAGCGACAGCAAGAAAAACTGGTACTTCTACGACCAAAACACGGTCAACCAAGGCATGGACCTCTTCAAGAAAGCCTGGGGAAACCGCCCCAACGAGGACAACTGGCGTCTCATCAACAAATCGACCACCAGCACCACCGAAAACAGCAACGCCCCCAGCAAGGAGAAGCGCAACGTGGACGACGACGGGCGCGAATTGGCCAAAGTGGAACAGCAGCTAAGCGATTCGGCACGCAAGGCCAACAAGCGTCGGAGGAAAGAGCTTGTTGACCCGAACGACTCCACGAGCAAACTAAGCAGAGCCTACTACATCAGCCAGCTTCCTTTCCGCCCCGACCAGCTCAAGGCCTCCAACGACAAGCTGAAGAACGCCCTCTACCTGGCCGGCCTTGTCGAGAAGGACCAGTTGGGGAACTACAACCTGGCCCACAAGACACTGATGCGCCTGTACAACAATTTCCCCGACTTCCTGCCCATGGACCACCTGCTGTACCACCTGTTCCTGATGGAACTGCGGTGGGGACCGGCTGGTTCGGCCGAAACCTACCGTCAGCGACTGACGGCGGAATTTCCGGAAAGCCCATACACTTTGCTCATCAACGATCCCGATTTTGAGGTCAAGGCAAAATACGGCGTACACATGGAAGACTCCACTTATGCCCGTGCATACGAGGCGTTCCGCGCCAACGACTACGCCACACTGGAACAAGCGTGCCATGACTCCGACAACAAATATCCCCAAGGAGCCAACCGCGCCAAGTTCCTCTTCCTTGAGGCCATGACGGCCCTGAGAAAGGGAGACGTGCGCACGTTCTCAACCCGGCTTGACAGCGTAAGAAACCACAAGGAAGACCCCATCAGCGATATTGCCGACAACCTGCTGGGCAATCTCAAGAAAGGTCGCACGCCCATCGGCGGCAACTTTGACATGTCCGACCTGTGGGAAAGCCGGATGAGCCTGATGGACGAGGCCGAGAGCAAAGTGCTGAACGACACGCTCACCACCAACCGCCAGGAGAACTTTATCTTCTTCCTGGCCTACCAACCCGATTCCGTCGACGAGGGAAAACTCCTCTACCAGCTTTCTCGCTTCAACTTCACCCAGTTTGCCGTACGCAACTTCGAGATACACATCATACAAGAGCCCACAGGCAGCCAAATGATGGTACGATTGTTCAGCAACTTCGACGAAGCGCACCGCTACGCCGACGAACTGGCCCACGATTCCGCGTTCAAGGCCATCTCCTCAGGGACGAGGCCCATCATTATTTCAGAGCACAACCTCAAGCTGGTGGGGACAAAATACACGTGGCAGGACTACATCAAGTTCTACCAAAGACACTTCATCCCCACTCGCGTCAGGAAGGAACTCAACCTCGACCTTGACCCAGGCAAGTTCATCTGGGATGAATTTGAGGAAGTTCCGCCCAAGGAGCAGCCTGACAAGGAGGACAACGAGCCCCTTAAGGTGGAAGACGGCGTAGAATGGTATTGAGCAATTACGAAGAAGGAGCATGACAATGGAAGACAAGAAGATTTACAATGGGCGACTCCTGTGGGTGGACGACGAAATTGAGATGTTGCGCGCGCAAATCATTTTCCTGGAGTCGAAAGGATATGAGGTCGTCAAGGCATCCAACGGCAGCGATGCCATTGACCTGTGCAGCGAAGAGAATTTCGACCTCATCCTGCTGGACGAGAACATGCCCGGCCTGAACGGGCTGGAGACCCTGCAACGCATCAAGGACCTGCACCCCGCCGTGCCCGTGGTCATGGTGACCAAGAGCGAGGAGGAAGACATCATGAACCAGGCCATCGGGTCCAAGATTGCCGACTACCTTATCAAGCCCGTCAACCCCCACCAAATCCTGCTTTCGCTCAAGAAGAACATACACCGCAAGGAAATCCAGACCGAGATAGCCCAGACATCCTACCGCGAGGAGTTCGGAAAGCTGGGCATGAAGATTAATGAGGACCTCACGTGGCGGGAATGGACCGAGGTGTACAAGCGGCTGGTCTACTGGGAACTGGAACTGAGCGAGGTGGGCAGCGAAATGAGCGAGATGCTCAAGATGCAGAAACAGGAAGCCAACAATTTGTTCGAGAAATTCATCCGAAAGCACTACGAAGGGTGGATAGACGGCAGCATTGACGACCGCCCGCTTACCAGCAACCAGGTCATCAGCAAGAGAATCTTTCCCCTGCTGAGCCAAGGCGAGAAAGTGTTCCTCATCATCATTGACAACCTGCGCTACGACCAGTGGCGCACCATCATGCGCGAATTGTCCGACATCTTCACCATCAATGAGGAACTCTACTACAGCATACTGCCCACCGTCACCCAATATGCGCGCAACGCCATCTGCGCCGGGCTCATGCCCCTGCAGATACAGGAAATGTATCCCGACCTGTGGGTCGACGAAGACGAGGACGAGGGCAAGAACCTCAACGAGGGACAGCTCATCAGGACGCTCATGGAGCGCTACCGCCGCAAGGAGACCTACGCATACCACAAAATCAACGACTCCACGGGGGCAGACCGGCTGCTGGGCCAATTCAACAGGTTGGCAGGCAACCAATTCAACATCCTGGTCATCAATTTCATTGACATCATCAGCCACGCGCGGAACGAAAGGCAGATGATGCACGAGCTCGTGGGCAACGAGGCCGCCTACCGCAGCATCACCTCCAGCTGGTTTCACAACTCATCCATACGCGACCTGTTTGAGCAGATAGCCCAATCGGGCTACAAGGTCATCGTCACCACCGACCACGGCAGCATACGCGTGCAAGACCCCGTCAAGATTGTGGGGACAAAGGAGACGACGACCAACCTGCGCTATAAGGTGGGCAGAAACCTCAGCTACAAGGCCAAGGACGTAATGGAACTGAAGAACCCCAAGCGCGTGGGCCTGCCCGCGCCCAACATCAGCAGCACCTACGTATTGTGCGGCGGCGACAGGTTCTTTGCCTACCCCAACAACTTCAACTACTACGTCACCTACTACCGTAACACGTTCCAGCACGGCGGCATATCGATGGAAGAAATGATCATACCGCTCATCACCATGGAAAACAAGATGAAATAAGACATGGACAAGTACATACTCATACCCTCATTGGACCAGATTGACCAGGCCGCCCAGGAGTTCATCCGGCGCATGGGCAGCCACCGCATATTTGCCTTCTACGGCGGCATGGGAGCAGGCAAGACGACTTTCATCAAGGCCGTATGCCAACGGCTGGGTGTCACCGACACCGTCAATTCGCCCTCATTCGCCATCGTCAACGAGTACAGCCTGCCCCAGGGGAAGGGAAGCATCTACCACTTCGACTTTTACCGCATAAAAAAGGAGAGCGAAGTCTTTGACATCGGCTACGAGGACTATTTCTACAGCGGCCAGCTGTGCTTCATTGAATGGCCCGAACTGATAGAGGCCCTGCTCCCCGACAACACGGTAAGGCTGCACATCACGACCGACGAAGACAACGGCCGACGCATCGAGATATCCTAGGCTAACGCCCCGCACACACCCCCACACAGCACCCATTGAGCCCATGCCCAATGGGTGCTGTTCCGTTGTCCCTGGCAAAAGCCGTTGGGCGACATGGCCTCCGCACCATCGGCCTGGAAAAAGCCCCGGGGCATCGCGTCACGCCGGCAAGGCGTGAAAGCCGGACAAACACGGCCTGAAAAAAATCATGCAGGGCGTAAAAATTCCTTAAACAAGGCGCAAGAAATCACAGACAGGGCCTGCCGGCCGGATCAGACCGCCGTGTCAGCATTTTCTTTTCCACCGGCATTTTCATCCACCAGCCATGGCCCACGCAAAAAAAGCGTGCGCCCGCACCAAGGCGGACGCACGCAGGCAATCATGTATGTCAAACACGAATTTACTTGATAAATACTTTCTGACCGTTCTTGATGTAGATGCCACGGGTGGGATGGTAGACACGACGGCCCTCCATATCGAAATACACAGGCTTGCCGCCATTGTCTGACAACTTGACGTTGGAAATTCCCGAGCCTCCGTCAATCTTGAAGTGCAAGTTGTCGGTCTTTCCCTCTGGATTGAGGATGTAAACCTTGTTCATGGGCAGCGAAGTGCTGGTGATGGGACGCATGACAGCCTCGTTCTTGACCGTAGCCAGCTGGTAGATTTCGCCGCGCTGGCAGGCCTTCTTGCCCAGGTTGCCCACGAGCACGTTGACTTCGGGCTGGTTGCCTATTGCGTCCTTGTCGGCCACCTCCATGGTGTAGCTGCCTTTTTCTCCGCACAGGATGAACGGCACTGCATAGTCAATAAGCTCGCCTTCATTGGCCAGGAGCGTCAGGTTAACCACGTCGCCCGTGATGGAGCTGGCGGCATAGGCCTTCGTTCCCTGGGGCACGACAGATACATAGGGCAGGCATGCACCCACGTAGCCTGTGGCAGGGATGCTCAGGGTTGTCGTGGGATTCTGTGCCTGCTTGCTCAACGTAGCAGCCTCGCCGGCATCCAGGGCATGCCCCCACACGCGGGCAAAACTGATTTGGCCTCTCCACGGGAAGTCGCAGGATGGGCTGTGCAGGCCGTTGGGGTCACCACCCACGGCAATCCACTGGCAGTAGCCCAAGGGGAACGTCAGGTTCTGGAACGGCGAAATCGTTACCGACTGCTTGACTGCACCATCAATGTATATCTTGGACGAACCATTGACACGGTCGTACACAAACACATAGTGATGGTATCCTGAGGGTGCGGGACTGTGGGTCAGCTTGGCTGCACCCGAAGTTCCGTTGCCATAGGTATTGCAGTTCCACTTCACCTCGCCGCTTGTGTTGAGTTCCACACCGAGACCGCCGGTCTGCTGGAAACTGAGAGGTGAAATCGTTGTCGTAGGAATGGCACTGTAGGGCTTGCAGTACACCTCGAAGCTCACAGCCTTGCCCATCTGGGAGGTAATGGCGGGTTCGTAGCTGATTTCACGTTTTACGAACTGGCGGTCGTCGCCCGAGAACGTTGCTTCCCAACGCTTCAGGTCCTCATTGTAGGAAGTGTTCATGATTCCAATCTCGGTAATCTTGCCGAAGTCGGACTTGTCTATCGCTCCATCGCCGGCAAAATGGACATCCATGATCATGTCGCGCGGAGACGGCATGGTGGGTTCGGTATAATACTTGATGGAGTCGCAATACAGGGCAGAAGCCTCATCATCGGTCAATGCCTTTCCGTAGATATGGGCAAACACGTAGGTTGCACCCGTAGAATTGGTGGCACGCGTGGGATAGCTCTCCTCGCGCGGCGAACCGCCCAAGGTAAACCACATGCGGTTGTCGCGGCGGGTAAGTCCGATGTTGGGGAAGCGGAATGCATTGGCATCGGTAGCACCGGAGGCTACTTTCTGACCGTTTACGAACATGCTCATGGTGTTGTTGCTCTTATCCAAGCTGACCACGACATGATAGAAATTGCCCGTTGTCATCTTGGCAGCACTGTTGATGTTGCTATTGACGGCAGCATCGGCCGCAGAGGACGTTGTGTAGTTGAATGTAAGGCCACCGAGCGTCGTTTCGGCCAAGCTCCATCCACCATCAGCCTCACCGCCAATGATATGCTTGAGGTCGGCCGAAGCATCAGAGGTATACGTATCATCGGTATAGACGGGGTTGTAGCCTTCGTTCTTGTCCATGCGGAACAACAGTTCCCATGTTACTGCATTCTGGAATGCCTCGCCCAGTTCGCTGTCCTTGTTGTATTCAAAGAAGTAGTAGCTGTTCGTACCATTGTCAACCACACCAAGATGGCGGTCCTGAATGGAGTCGAACACGGTACTGGCCGTACCATGCTGGCCCATTTGGGGGCTTTCATATGAACCGGCATTTACCATACCGCACTCATTCCAATACAAATCGACCAACTTGTCGTTACCCTTGCGGTCAAGATGCAAAGCATAGGGACGGGGACGTTCTACGGTCTCGGTATAGACATTGCCAAAGGGATCGGTCACCGTAATCGTGATGGGACGGGTAGCCGTAGTGGCACGCACCAGGAACGAGTGCCTGTTCCATGTACGGGTCTGGCTTTCTTTTCCGTATGTCTTGTACAAAGCATAGTAAGGAACGTCATAAGCCAGGGTGTGATACGGGTCTTCCGTCCAAACCTGACTGACAGTGAGCGGCGTATTGCCCTCACGAACGCTTATCTTCCAATCGGTATCATAATTGAATACATTAATCAGCACCGTATTGACCCAAGCAGTAGAATTGAAGTTTACACGGGCATTGGGAAGGTTGCCGTCAGCCAGGATTTCCTTGATTGTCGGATCTGTCTTGTAGAATTCAATGACGGAATTCATGTCAATGGCGCGGAACTGTGGGTTCGATTTGTCTTCCATGGAATGGTACTGCCATTTGATGTCCGTTCCGTCAAATTCAAAGAGCTCATAGCCACCAGGAGTTCCATCACTACAGTTATGAACTCCGGTAATTTTTCCCGTCCACCACCAAATTGCGCAAATAGCGGCAATGTTATTTTCGTGCATGTTGGGGTAGGCCGTAGGATGGGCATGATAATTGTAATGAGTGTGACCCGAAACAATATGAACCTTCTTGAAATTTTTCAGAATTCCAGCCATGGTATTGGTATTGCTCAGATTTGTTGTCGTGACATTGGATTTGTTCAGATTCCACACAGGAATGTGGACGCAAACAATGATGGGAGTTTCGGGATCAACCAAGGCGACATCCTTCTTCAGCCACTCCAACTGATAATCCGTGAATCTTCCCGAATAATCGCGCGACCCCATGATTCCACTGCTTACTGGGTACGTTACACCATCTTCGGGGGTATTCGTATAGTAAATATCATCCATAACAACAAAATGGATTTTTCCTAAATTGTAGGAATAATAGTTCGGAGCCATGTATTTACGGAAAGACCACGACGACAGGAAATCCGTATTGTCTCCGGCAGGAATTGCACCGTCATTATCATGGTTTCCAATGACAGGGAAAAACATAATGGGGTATTTTTCCTGCTTGAATGTCTCCATAAAAGCTCTGTGATCAAACTTTTGGCTGTACCAATAGCCATCCCACGCCAAATCACCCAGCATGGTGGAATAAATAGGTATGTCACCCGCATCTTTTATCTCATCATGCAGACGCGGCATAAACAATTTATGGAATTGCGACAAGTCATTCTGTACGCCGGCCAAGTGAGGATCTGCGCCAATCAGCATACGGAATTTATCATTGTTTACTTTTTTCAATCTGAAGTCGTGGGTTTCTGCCACAGACACGTTGGAGGACTGCAGCAGCTCCCAAAACTTAGGTTTAAAGCCGTCTTCCACCTCTGGTTCATAGCCAGAGGGAATCGTAAAGAAGACATAGCCGTTCATCTTCTCGGAATTAAAGGAATAATACCCATTCTGGTCGGTGGTTGTCACTACTATACCATCCGACACCGCTACTCCGGCCACGCCAGCCGTACCACACGTGATGCGCCCACTGATATTCTGAGCGTTTACAGTCACTGACATTGACACTGCAAGCAATAGCAGCAGCATTGACTTTACTCTCTTCATCATATTCTTATTATTTATTAATTATTTATGTTATCGATTTTTTCTAGCATTTGCTTGCAAATTTAGTGATTTTTGATTTAAATTATTATTCATCTAATAAAATATTTTTCCGCCAATGTCATAATTTTAAGTTTTTTTCTTAATTTATTTTTGCAACGATACTTTTTATATATATATTTGCAATGAAAAATTACGACAACTTCCAAAAACATGAAACCACTGATCTTAATTTCCAATGACGACGGCATACAGGCCCAGGGAATCCAAGAACTCATAAAAATGCTGCGACCGCTTGGAGATCTCTTTGTTGTGGCTCCCGACCAAGCGCGCTCTGGTGCTGCCGGAAGCATCACATCGCCACTACCCATCACCATAAATACCGTGACATTGGAAAACGGCTTGACTGTCTACGCCTGCACAGGAACGCCCACCGACTGCGTAAAACTGGCTCTCGACCAATTACTAGTCCGCCGCCCAAACTTGGTCGTTGCCGGCATCAACCATGGAAGCAACGCCAGCATTAACCTACATTACTCAGGCACAGTGGGCGCCGCCCGCGAAGGCGCATTGCACGGCATCCCTTCAATTGCATTTTCTCTGTGCAGTGAAGAAGTCAACGAGGGAGATTTCATTCCCATGGAGGAATATGTCGTACACATCTGCCAATCAATTCTACAGGAAGACATACCATTCGGCACGCTCCTCAACGTAAATTTTCCACCCACATCGGAATACAATGGCATAAGGGTTTGCCGCATGGGATACAGTGCATGGGAAAATGAGTTCACGGCTACAGAACGCCCTCGGGGCGGAAGATACTACTGGCTGGGCGGTGACCACGTTGACGAAGAGCCTGAAGCAACAGACACGGACCTCAATGCACTGCAGGAGGGCTATATCGCCGTCACGCCCCTCAAAATAGACGAAACTGATTACGAGTTAAAACAACTCATGGAGAGCTGGGATTTATGAAATACTTTTTCATCGCAGGCGAAGCAAGCGGAGATTTGCACGCCGCCAACCTAATGCGAGCCATTCTGGAGAAAGACAGTAACGCCCAGTTCCAATATTACGGCGGCAACCACATGCAGGCCGTGGCCAACGGTTGCCTGCGCCACTACAAGGAGATTGCCTACATGGGATTCATTCCAGTATTGCGACACTTGCCCACAATTCTCCGCGCCATGAAGGAATGCCGCCATTCCATTGAATCATGGAAACCTGACGTCCTCATATTGGTCGACTACCCTGGATTCAATCTCAGCATAGCCAAATACATCCGACAGAACACCTCCATTCCCGTCTACTATTACATCCTTCCCAAGGCATGGGCCTGGAAGGAGGGGCGCGTCAAGGCCTTGCAGCGCAACACCGACGAACGTTTTTCCATCTTACCCTTTGAAGTGCCATTCTTTGAGGAGAAACACCACTGTCCCATCCATTACATAGGAAATCCCAGCGTAGATGAGGTAACCGCCTTCAAGGCACAATACCATCAGTCCTTTCCTTCTTTTTGCCAAGAGCACCAACTGCCCCACAAACCCCTCATCGCACTGTTGCCAGGCAGCCGCATGCAGGAAATCAAGGACAATTACCGTCCCATGGTCGAAGCAGCGCGCCCGCTGCTCAAGGAAGGCTATCAGATGGTAGTTGCAGCAGCCCCCAACATCCCCACAGACTATTACCTCAGCCGTCTGAAGGGCATTCCTCACTCAGAAAAGCCCACACTGCTTTCGGGAAAAACCTTTGAACTGCTGACCCATTCCGAAGCAGCCTTGGTTACATCAGGCACGGCCACACTTGAGACAGCATTATTCAATGTTCCGCAAGTGGTCTGCTACTACGCGCCCATGGGACGCATCGTCCGTGCCATCAAGCCCCACTTTCTCCATGTGCCATACATTTCATTGGTCAATCTCATCCTTGACCAGGAGTTGATACCCGAGCTGATCGGCGACCAAGTCAATCCAACCTTTATCCGCTCCCACTTGCGCCCAATGCTAGCCCATGGCAACGCACGCCCCACGGTCCTGGCGGGCTACCAGCTCATGCAACAGCAGCTCGGGCAGGCCGGTGCGCCCCAGCATGCGGCCCAACTCATCCAGCAATTACTGCAAGAGAAGTAGCCACCCACTTTTTTCCTCAGCCACCACCCATCCCGTTTCATACTGTACGCGCG
The DNA here is from genome assembly GCA_017940605.1 of Bacteroidaceae bacterium. Classification (GTDB taxonomy): domain Bacteria; phylum Bacteroidota; class Bacteroidia; order Bacteroidales; family Bacteroidaceae; genus UBA6382. The sequence continues at coordinate 7,980 of JAGAYF010000031.1, read as the reverse complement.
AGAAGTTTTTCTTCTCGCGCGTACATATTATAATATAGTAACTGTATCCATCTACAACCTTTCCGATATTTGCTATCCATGAATTACAAAATTAATATTTTTATGCGTTAAAATCTTAATATTTTAAAATTTTAAATCGAAATATTTACTTTTTGTCGGTTTTTGATTTAAAAATATGACAAATTGGCATAATTTTGCATCGAAAAGAAAATAATTGATAAGCGCTTATCCAAAAAAATTGAAAGAATGAAAAAAATTGAAGCAATTATCCGAAAAACTAGATTTGAGGATGTCAAGGAAGCTCTGCTTGAGGCAGACATTGAGTGGTTCTCGTATTACGATGTACGGGGCGAGGGCAAAATGAGGCAGGCACGCATCTATCGCGGCGTCATGTACGATACGGGATGCATTGAGCGCGTGCTGCTCAACATTGTCGTGCGCGACAAGAACGTGGAAAAGACCATTGCAGCCGTTCAACAGGCTGCACGCACCGGCGAGATAGGCGACGGCCGCATTTTCGTCATTCCGGTGGAGGATTCCGTAAGGATTCGCACCGGCGAGCGCGGCGACGTTGCCCTGTACAATGCCGAAAAGGAGAAATAGCCCATGGAGAGTCATCACAAAAAGTAGTAACACACATCAATAGCAATAAGAAATGGAAGAATTAAGCATATCACTGAATACTGTCTGGATGTTACTGGCTGCCATGCTGGTGTTTTGGATGCAACCAGGCTTTGCGTGCTGCGAAGCCGGCTTTACGCGCGGCAAGAACGCCGCCAACATCATGTTCAAGAACTTTGTAGACTTCATGGTCGGCTCTATTCTGTTCTGGTTCTTGGGCTTCGGGTTCATGTTCGGCAGCGATGGCGCCGGCTTCATAGGCATGCCCAACTTCGGCGACCTCTCGTTCCTGAAACGCCCCGACGGACTGCCGCTTGAGGGCTTTCTCATTTTCGAGACCGTGTTTTGCGCCACCAGCGCAACCATTGTCAGCGGAGCCATGGCCGAGCGCACCAAGTTCAACATGTACATTGTCTACTCCATGTGCATCTCGCTCTTCATCTACCCCATTGAGGGCCACTGGACGTGGGGCGGGGGCTGGCTGTGCAACGATGCGGCCGACAGCTTCATGATGAAAACCTTCGGCGACGTGTTCCACGATTTTGCCGGCAGCGCCATCGTACACAGCGTGGGCGGCGTGCTGGCCCTGATAGGCGCTATGGCACTGGGTCCGCGCGTGGGCAAATACGGCAAGGACGGCAGCAGCCGAGCCATTCCGGGCCACAACCTCATCCTGGCCGCCCTGGGCGTGTTCATTCTCTGGTTGGGATGGTTCGGCTTCAACCCGGGTTCTCAGCTGGCCGCCTCGGGCGAGGTGGACCGCGTAGCCATCAGCCACGTGTTCCTGACAACCAACCTGGGCGCCGTGGCCGGCGGACTGGCCACCATGTTCACGACATGGCTCAAGTACGGAAAGCCATCCTTCTCCCTGACGCTCAACGGCGTGCTGGCCGGACTGGTGGGCATCACGGCCGGCTGCGACCTGGTCAGCCCCACGGGGGCCGTCGTCATTGGGCTGCTGTGCGGCGTGGCACTGGTATTCTCCATCGAGTTCATTGACAAGAAGCTGCACATCGACGATCCTGTGGGCGCCAGCTCCGTTCACGGCGTGTGCGGCATACTGGGCACGCTGCTCACGGGCTTGCTGAGCACCAGCAACGGGTTGTTCTACGGCTTCGGCGCTGGTTTTTTCGGTGCACAGCTGTTCGGCATCCTCGTCATCGACCTTTGGGCCGCCGCCTGCGGGTTCATCCTCTTCTACGGCCTCAAAAAGGCCAAGGGCCTACGCGTCGACAAGCGCGTGGAGGAGGAAGGCCTGGACATCTACGAACACGGAGAGACTGCATACAACTGATAATTGTGTTTTATTGTGTTTTCGATGAGAGGGGGACGGGATTTCGTCCCGCATCCCCCTCTTTGTTTCTCTCCCGCACATTTTGCACGAAAAAATAACCAACCCTGACAACAACCTATCAAGATGAAAACTTCAAAGACATGGGGCATCATCCTTGCCTCCCTCCTGACGACAATACTTCCCTGCACAGGACAGGACAACATCACGACCACCGTCAGCGCCGACGTGGTCAGCCAATACATCTGGCGCGGACAGCAGTTGGGCGAAGCCGGACTGCAGCCCACGCTGGCACTGGAATACAAGGGCCTCTCGCTGAGTGCATGGGGCAACCTGGGCATCGTCAACAGCAACGACACCAAGGAATTTGACCTCACGGCAGCCTACAGCCTGGGCGGACTGAACATCGGCCTGACCGACTACTGGTTCAACGACCCCAACGAAAAATATTTCCAATACAAGGCCCACAGCACCTCCCACGTGTTTGAGGCCAACGTAGGGTACGACTTCGGCCCGGTGTCGCTGCAATGGTACACCAACCTGGGCGGCAACGACGGCTGCAACAAGAAGGGCAAGCGTGCCTACTCATCCTACGCGGAACTGGACGCGCCCTTCCGGCTGGGCGGCTGCGAATGGACGGCCACGGTAGGGTGTGTACCCTATGCGACCGACTTCTACGCCACCGCCCACGGGTTTGCGGTCACCCACGTGGGCGTGTCGGCCTCCAAAGAGCTCAAGATTACCGACAGCTTCACGCTGCCCGTATTTGCCGGCATCACAGCCAACCCGAGCACCCAGAAAGCCTACTTCGTGTTCGGCCTGACACTGCACCCATAGGCACACAGCCATCCGCAGGCCCGCTCAGGGCCGCGCTGCCGCCGTCCTGCCCCACCCGGGGACTCAGGACGGCGGTTCTTCCGTTCCGCTTGGGCAGGCGGCATCCACGGAGAGACACCATTGCAAGGCCCATGGGCACTGACATGAGGCCAATGCCCGTTTTTTACGCCCCAACCAAAATTTCTTGCGCCTTGTTCTTGCTGCTTTCACGCCTTGTCGGCCCATCTTTTACGCCCCTGCGGTTTGCTTTCACCCTTATCCCTGCACCATTCCCTTGACAAAAAGGCGTTCCGTCTTGCTTGACACGTAATTTTATCTACCTTATAATGAATTGATTGCATACAAGTCCATCACAAACACCCCTCTGCCTTGTTCAGAACCTACACTACTAAAATTTTCACAGATTTAAAAAATTTTTACTACTTTGTTTTGCAAGGTAGTAAATTATTTTTATATCTTTGCACCGCTAAATGGAAATATTCCATCGCAACAGTGAGCCGAAACATCGTATAACAATAAACATCAACCCTATGAACGTAGAAAATTCCAAGTCTCAAATGCGCAAGGGAATGCTGGAGTACTGCATCCTGCTGCTGCTGAAATCGGGGCCCGCCTATTCCAACGACATCATTCGCAGCCTGAAGGAGGCCAACATGATTGTCGTGGACGGAACGCTGTATCCGCTGCTGTCCAGGCTGAAGAAGGACGGCCTTCTGGGCTACAACTGGGAGGAATCGACACAAGGGCCGCCCCGCAAGTACTACCGCCTGTCGCCTGCCGGTCGGGAGTGGCTGGAAAGCCTGGACGTGGCCTGGGAAGAGCTGACGCAGACGGTCAGCATGCTGAAGGAGAGCCACCGCCGCGCCGATGCCGACGGAAACCGTGAGGCGGAAACCGATAACAACGAACAGAATAATCAATAAGAACATATTGTCATGAAAAGGAATTTGACCATCAACATGTTTGGCACGCTCTTCAACATTGATGAAGACGCATACAAATTGCTGAACGACTACATCAACAACCTGAAGGCCTACTTCGGCCGCCAGGAAGGGGGCGACGAAATCGTGGACGACCTGGAGCACCGCATTGCCGAACTGCTGTCGGAATACAAGCAGCAGGGCAAGGAGGCCATCACCAAGGAACACGTTGAAGACGTCATCTCGCGCGTGGGCAAACCCGAGGAAATGGTGGGAGACGAGGACGGGGAGAACAACAACCCGCCCGCCGGACAGCCTACGGGGAAAGCACCGAAACGACTCATGCGTGACCCGCGCGACAAGATGCTGGGCGGCGTCATCAGCGGCCTGTCGCACTACATCAACGCCGACGTCACGCTGCTTCGCATCATCGTGGTACTGATTACCCTCTTTTCCCACATGTCGCTGCTACTCGTCTACCTCATTGTGTGGCTGCTGCTGCCCGAGGCACAGACGGCCGAGGACTTCCTGACCATGGAGGGAAAATCGGTCAGCACGGGCTCAATCGGCGAAGCGCTGGTCAACGGCGTGAAAAGCCAGCTGCAGCCCAAGAGCCGCTTCATGAAGTCGCTGAACGAGGTACTGCGCTTCTGCATCAAGGTGCTTAAGCTGCTGCTCTACATCATCGGCATCTTCATCCTCATGCTCCTGCTCCTTATGATGCTGGCCAACCTCATTTGCCAGGGCATCGGCATTGCCAGCTGGGCCACATTCGGCTCGGCCCTGCACATATTCTCCTCATCGTTTGGCAGCACGGGCGATACAGCGGAACTGATGCACCTGCTGCCCACCGGCACGACCGCCTTCCTGTGGCTACTGCTGGAAAGCAGCCTTGTCTTCCTGTTCGTACCTGTGTATTGCTTCATCCATCACATCGTAGGCATGGCCAGGAAGCGCCCGCACATGAGCTTGCGCCAACGCATGGTGTGGCTGAGCGTTTGGGTGGTCTCGCTGGTGCTCATCATCGTTTCGGGAATACGGCTGGCAGGTAGCTATGAACGGGCCGAGAATGAATTTGACGCGCTGCACCCCAGGATTGCACTGGAGGAAAACTCGTCGGACAGGGCATGGAAACGCATGTACAAGGCCTATGAGGCACAGGATACCGCAAGGTTCAGGGCCGACAGTGCCGCCGTCAAGGCAGCCCCATTGTACTTTGAATGCATGCGCGAAGACGGGGAAGATGCCTTTGAGAAGACATCGGGAGTAGCCCAGTTGAAGCCCGGAATGTACCGTCTGCACGCACGCGTCTTCACCAACAGGGCCGGATGCATGGCATTTGCGACCGTTGACAGCCTGACGCGGGCCGTGGAAGTTCCCTTCGGCCCGATTGACCACGTAGTGGCCGAACAAGGCCGCATACATATAGCCGTTGTCAACAAGAAGCCCGTTGAAAAATGGTCCTACACCTTGGGAGAACTGCCCGAAACAGTGGTAGACAGCATCATGGTGGGCGAAAACGCCACAGTGAAATACGGGATCCGTTCGGAAAGTCCGGCTGACGGGACACCCTACCGCCGTTACCTACTCTATGGCGGCGATTACCGGCTGGAGCGCGTAGGCAACCTGCCCCAGCGCAGGAACAAGAAATAATCTCTCTGAATTTGAATGCAATGCGCCCTGTCTCTCCCGAGAGGCAGGGTGGCATTGTTTTTATTGTTCGGTACTTGCTTGGTTAGGGGTTTTTTCTTAAATTTGCAGCCATATTTTCAAACATTAACCATTATGGAGCAACAGAATAAACTACCCGAGAATGCCTTTCGCGAGCTGAAGGAAGGCGAAGAATACGCCCCTGTCATGGGTGCAAAATCCAATCCCAAGGAAATCACGCTGTGGAGCGTGCTGCTGGGCCTTGTCCTGGCCATCGTGTTCAGCGCAGCCTGCGCCTACCTGGGCCTTAAGGTGGGCCAGGTCTTTGAAGCCGCCATTCCCATTACGATTATCGCCGTGGGCCTGGCCGGAGTGACGCGCCGCAAGAATTCCCTGGGCGAGAATGTCATCATTCAGTCCATAGGGGCATGTTCGGGCATGATTGTCGCCGGCGCTATCTTCACCTTGCCCGCCCTCTACATCCTGCAGGCAAAATATCCCGAGATTACCGTCGATTTCATGAAGGTATTCTTTGCTTCCTTGCTGGGCGGCGTGCTGGGCATCCTGTTCATGATTCCCTTCCGCAAGTATTTCGTCAAGGATATGCACGGCAAGTACCCCTTTCCCGAAGCCACGGCCAGCACACAGGTGCTGATTACAGGCGAAGGAGGGCAGGGACAGGCCAAGCCCTTGCTGATAGCCGGATTGATAGGCGGTCTGTATGATTTTGTCATTGCCACGTTCGGCTCATGGACCGATACGTTCACCACGGGATCGTTCCTGTGGGGGCAGACCTTGGCAGAGAAAGCCAAACTCGTGTTCAAGCTGAACACGGGGGCGGCCGTCTTGGGCATGGGCTATATTGTCGGATTGAAATACGCCACCATTATCTGCGCAGGCAGCGTTGTGGTATGGTGGCTCATTGTTCCAGGCATAGCTTGGCTGTTTCCCGAAGTGCAGGTGACTGACGGCGTAACCGCTGCAGCAGCATCGCCTGACGAAATCTTCCGATATGCCAAGAGCATCGGTATCGGCGGCATCGCCATGGCCGGATTACTGGGTATTTGGAAGAGCCGGAAGATTATTGCCGGCGCAGCCAGCGTGGCAGGCAAGGCTTTCCGCGCCAACAAAGCTGAGCAAAGCGAACAACTGCGCACGGAACGCGACCTTTCCATGAAAATCATTGCCGTTGGGTCGTTGCTGACCATCTTGGCCATCTTTGGGTTCTTCTTTTTCGGTGTCATGAAACAGAATCTATTGTTTGCCATCGTCGCCGTCCTGCTTGTAGCATTCATTGCCTTCCTGTTCACGACGGTTGCCGCCAACGCCATTGCCATCGTCGGCAGCAATCCCGTCAGCGGAATGACGCTCATGACGCTAATCCTGGCCAGTGTCATCATGGTAGCCGTTGGCCTGAAGGGCTCTGCCGGAATGGTGACCGCCTTGTTGATGGGCGGCGTGGTATGCACCGCGCTCAGCACGGCAGGAAGCTTCGTCACCGACTTAAAAATTGGATATTGGCTCGGTTCGACCCCCCAGAGACAGGAAACCTTCAAATTCCTAGGCGTTTTGGTGAGTGCCGCCACCGTTGGCGGTGTCATCATGCTGCTGAACAGTACCTACGGTTTTACGACAGGTCAATTGGCCGCACCACAGGCCAATGCCATGGCCGCAGTCATTGAACCACTGATGAGCGGGCAGGGTGCACCGTGGCTTCTCTACGGGATAGGGGCTCTCATGGCATTGATTCTTGATCTTTCGGGAATCTCTGCCCTGGCCTTTGCCCTGGGTATGTTCATTCCACTTGACCTCAACCTGCCCTTAATCGTGGGCGGCCTCATCAATTGGTACGTTACTTCACGAAGCAAGGACGGCGAAATCAACAAGCAGCGCGGAGATTTGGGAACACTGCTGGCCAGCGGCTTCATTGCAGGCGGTGCTTTGATGGGAGTCGTCAGTGCCATCCTAAGATGGGTTGGATTCAATCCCGTCAATGAGACATGGCTCGTCAGTCCCATGAGCAATGTGGTTTCCATCGTGGCCTACATTGCGTTAATCTATTATTTTATCAAGGCCAGCCTCAAGAAAACAATAAATTGATAATCCACATATTTTTCACTATGACACAGAAATCATTGATAAGTATTGGTGTCGTTTTGCTGCTGGGCCAGCCTCTTGTTGGCAGAGCACAAAATGCCCACAAGCCCGTATCCATCTCACCGGGCGGAACGGCCGTCATTCAGGCTGAAGACTATGATGACAATGGGCGCGGCGTTGCCTATCAATGCCGCCAAAGTCGCTATGTATGCCCTACAGGTGAACGTTTCCCCGTGCTGGCATGGCATTCTATCCAGCCTGCCGAAGAACTTACCACGGCTCGATTTAAGGAAATGGCCGAATGCGGCTTCAATCTCTCCCTTTCCTCCGTGTGGGGACAGGGCGTGGATTTCATGCAGAAAGCAATGGATTCCTGCCGCGGGACAGGCGTGCAGCAGGTGCTGCCTGGAAGCATATTGGATTATGCTCCGCAGTTTAAGAACAACGAGATGGTAGCCCTTTGGTACTTGAAGGACGAACCCAACATGGCAGAATATGCCGATTTGCGTGCTTACAAGGACCATGTGAGGGCTATTGACGACTCACGCCAGCTTTATCTCAACC
>JAGAYF010000030.1 GCA_017940605.1 Bacteroidaceae bacterium | reverse complement strand
TCGCAGAAACGCACGAAACGCGCACCCTTGCGGCTGGCGTTGCAGTCAAGCACGCCGGCAAAGACCTTGGGCTGGTTGGCCACGATGCCCACGGTCTGTCCGTTGAAGCGCGCAAAGCCTACGATGATGTTGCGGGCAAATTTCTCATGAACTTCAAAAAGTTCTCCGTTGTCGACGACGGCCTTGATGATTTCGTACATATCGTAGGCCTTGTTGGGGTCGTCGGGAAGGATGGTGTTGAGTTTTTCCTCCACGCGGTCAATGGGGTCGGTGCATTCCACGCGCGGTGTCTCCTCCATGTTGTTCTGCGGCAGGAAGGAGATGAGCTTGCGAATGCTTTGTGCCAGTTCTTCCTCAGTGTCGGCGGTAAAGTGGGCCACGCCGCTCTTGGTGCTGTGCACGCTGGCACCGCCCAGGTCTTCTGCGCTGACATCCTCGCCGGTTACGGTCTTGACCACCTTGGGACCCGTGAGGAACATGTTGGACACGCCCTTCAGCATGAACACAAAGTCGGTGATGGCGGGGCTGTACACAGCGCCGCCGGCGCATGGGCCGCAGATGGCACTGATTTGGGGCACGACGCCGCTGGCCTCGATGTTGCGCTGGAAGATTTCGCCGAAGCCGCTCAGCGAGGTAATGCCCTCCTGAATGCGCGCGCCGCCCGAGTCATTCAGGCCGATGCAGGGTACGCCCATCTTCATGGACTGGTCCATGACCTTGCATATTTTTTCAGACATGGTCTGCGACAAACTGCCGCCGTTGACGGTGAAGTCCTGTGCAAAGACATAGACCAGGCGGCCGTCAATCGTTCCGCAGCCGGTCACTACGCCGTCGCCCAGGTATTGTTTCTTCTCCATGCCAAAGTTGTGGCAGCGGTGCAGCTTAAACATGTCCATTTCTTCAAAGCTGCCCTTGTCAAGCAGCAGGTCTATGCGCTCGCGGGCCGTGAGCTTGCCCTTGGCATGCTGTTTTTCAATCGCCTTTTCGCCGCCGCCCAGGCGCGCCTTGGCACGCAGTTCGATGAGGCTCTTAATGTTCTTCTCTTGTTCGCTCATAAAAATGATTTTATTTTGATGATTAATATTCCACACACGGGCATTCTATGTCCCTATTATCCTGCAAATTTACACATTCTTGGCGGAATGGGAAAGAATAAGGTGAAAAAAGCGCAGGGCCGTGTCAAAATATCCCGTGTCCGTGCTTCATAATCACGACCTTGGGCGAAAGCGGACGGCCAAGGCGTGAAAGGTGGGTGAACAGGGCGTAAAAAGTGGGTGGACGGGGCGTGAAAAATTTCGTATGGGGCGTAAAAAACGCGGCTTGCGCCCCATGCATGAAAAAACTCCCCACATGCAGCACCGATGGCTGTTCGGGGAGTTCCTATGGGTGGTTGGATGAAATGTCAGAAGCTGAGCACCACGCTGACTGGCAGGTGGTCGCTCTGCCACTGCCTTGTGCGCAGCTGTTCGTCTATGATTTCGTAGTCCTTGACACGGAATGCTGATGAAACAAGCACGTGGTCAATGCGCTTCTTGGGTTCAGGATATTTGCCAAAGCCGTGGAAGCTGCCCTGCGGCCCTCGGGGATGTCGGGCCAGGGCGTAGGTGTCTTTCAGCGTGCCGTCTTGCAGCAGGATTTGCACACTCTCGTTGTCGATGGTGGCGTTGAGGTCGCCCGTGCATATGACGGGAATGCCTTCCTGCAGGAATTCCTTGGCCTTGCTGAGGACCAGGCGGGCTGCATGCTTGCGTGCCTCCTCCTTGTCGGCATCTACATAGAAATGACTGTTGAGTAGGGCAAAAATGTGCCCCGTCTGGCGGTCGCGGAACTTGCCCCAGGTGCACATGCGGCAGTATTTCATGCCCCAGGAGTAGGTGCGTGGGGTGTTGGGTGTTTCGGAAAACCAGAAGTTGCCTTCATCCACCACTTCCAGGCGGTCGCGGTTGTAGAAGATGGCTGCATTTTCGGCCCACAGGCCCTCGCGGTTGCCCTTCATGCTGATGCCTACCCATCCGTAGCCCGACATGGCCACAACGCCGCGCACCTGGAATGTTTGCAGCTCCTGTGTGCCTATGATGTCGGGACGGTGCTGCCTGATGGCCTCCATGAGGTGGGGCATGCGCTGACACCAGGTCTGGTCGGGGCTCTTGGCCACCCAGTTGTAGTCGAACAGCATGTTGTAGGACCATACGTTGAGGCGGCTCTTGCGGCCGGAAGCATCGGTGCAGGCGTTCAGGATGCACAGAAAGGCGAGCAGGCGCAGGCTGTGCGTGATAAATTTACTCTTCATGGGGCTGCTTATTTATAAAGGTAGCGCTTGATGCTGCGCTTGGGGGTTTTCTCAAATTCTTCCTGGTATACCTGGAAACTGCTCAGCTTGCAGTACGATTCCAGGTTCTGGTTGAGCTGCGTTATGCTCTGCTGGAACATACTTCTCACCTGGCCGATGTCAATACCCTCGGCATCCATTTTCTCCAGGTCGGGGTGGACCAGCGCAATCAGCTTGCCCTGACGCTCCACCACAAGGCTCTCCGAAACATAGGGCAGGCTGTTGATTTGATCCTCGATTTCCTCGGGGTATATGTTCTGTCCGTTAGGCCCGAGTATCATGTTCTTGCTGCGGCCGCGTATGTACAGGTTGCCGCGGGCGTCAATCGTGCCCAGGTCGCCCGTGCGCAGCCATCCGTCTTCGGTCATGCAGTTGTGCGTCGCCTCTTCGTTGTTGTAATAGCCCAGCATGACGTGGCAACCGCGCGTCTGTATCTCGCCTACTTCGTGTTCGGCGTTGCTGGAGTCGATGCGGATTTCCATGCGCTCGATGCAGCGGCCCACAGACCCCTCGGCAAAGGTGTCCCACGGACTGTACGAAATGAGGGGGGCGCATTCTGTCATGCCGTAGCCTACGGTGTACGGAAAATGGATTTGTCGCAGGAAATGCTCCACGTCGCGGCTGAAGGCTGCACCGCCGATGATGACCTCGTACAGGTTGCCGCCCAGCGATTGGAGCAGGCGTTGGCGTATTCGCTTGAATATCTGCTGGCGCAGTACGGGGACTTTCATCAATAGCCGCATGTGCGGTCGTTCCAGCTTGGGAAAGATGTTCTTTCGGATGATTTTCTCCATGATGAGCGGCACGGCCACGATCATGCACGGGTGAATGCTCTGCAATGCCTCCATGATGATGCGCGGACTGGGCGTGCGCGTCAGGAAATGCACGTGGACGCCGCAGCAAACCTCGGCCAGCAGTTCGAATGCCATGCCGTACATGTGCGCCATGGGCAGGACGGAGATGATATCAGCTCCCGGCTTGAGCACAGGTATGTTGTCCAGGCCGAATTGCGTGTTGCCCCACAAGGCGCGGTAGGGAATCATGACCCCTTTGCTGAATCCGCTCGTCCCGCTCGTGTAGCTCAGGAGCGCTAACTCGTCGGGCTTCTCGTTGTGGAACTCAAGGTCGGTGAAACTCAGGACATATTTGAACTTCTTGACGAATAAGGAGTCGGCATAGTGGGCATCCTTTTTCAGTTTGCTCTTGCGCGAATGCAGGATGCTGAGATCGTCAATCAATGACACGAACGTGAGTTTCTCCATCTGGGTAATGTCAAGGTTTTCCCAAATGCTGCCCGAGACAAACAGGGCTTTCGCACCCGAATGGTTGACAATGTGGTGCATTGAGGCCGGCTTGAAATCCTGCAATATGGGAACGGCCACCGCTCCATAGGCCAGGATGGCCAGGAAGTCCATAGCCCAGCCCGCAGAGTTGCGCCCCGTCAGCGCAACCTTGTCTCCGGGCTCGATTCCGGCCGCATCAAGCAAGAGCCGCACCTTTGCGATGCGCTCTCCAAAGTCTCGGTACGTATATGTCTGGGCCTGATAATTGGAAAAGGCGGGCCGGTTCCAATTGTCATGGATGGAGTTGGCTAATAATTTCAGAAAACTTGTGTCCATACAGCCAAAAAACTTCTTTTGTTTTTAGTGGGTGCAAATTTACACACTCTTTTTAACAAATTGCACATTTTCCAAAATTTTATGCACACAAATGGAATATTTTTGCCCGCTTGGTGCTGGTTTTGCAGGGAAAATGATTATTTTTGCCCGCAAAACATATTTTTTACGACAATGGCAACAGTTGACGACAAGCAAATTATTTTTTCGATGGTGGGCGTGTCCAAAACCATCAAGCAGAATCAGAAGCAGATATTAAAGGATATCTTTCTTTCTTTCTTTTACGGGGCGAAGATAGGCATCATAGGTTTGAACGGTGCGGGAAAATCCACGTTATTAAAGATTATAGCGGGGCTGGATCAGGAGTATCAGGGTCAGGTAGTCTTTTCCCCGGGATATTCGGTGGGATACCTGCCGCAGGAGCCCCAGTTGGATGATGCCAAGACCGTGAAGCAAATTGTCCAGGAGGGCGTTCAGCAGGAGGTGGATGCCATGGCAGAGTATGAAAGCATCAATGAAAAAATGGGATTGCCTGAATACTATGAGGATGCTGAGAAAATGGACCAGCTTCTTGCGCGTCAGGCCGATTTGCAGGACTATTTGGACGGCCACGACGTGTGGAATCTTGACAACCGCCTGGAGCGCGCCATGGAGGCCCTGCGCTGTCCGGCCGGAGACGAGAATGTGGCCCATCTGAGCGGCGGCGAGCGCAGGCGCGTGGCCTTGTGCCGCCTGCTGTTGCAGAAGCCCGACATCCTGCTGCTGGATGAGCCCACCAACCACTTGGATGCGGAGAGCATTGACTGGCTGGAGCAGCACCTGAACCAATACGAGGGAACGGTCATCGCGGTAACGCACGACAGGTACTTCCTTGACGACGTGGCAGGCTGGATATTGGAGCTGGACCGCGGCGAAGGCATTCCCTGGAAGGGCAACTATTCTTCCTGGCTGGAGCAAAAGAGCAAGCGGCTGGAGCAAGAAGAAAAAACGGCCTCGAAACGGCGCAAGGTGCTTGAGCGCGAATTGGAATGGGTGCGCATGGCCCCCAAGGCACGCCAGGCCAAGGGAAAGGCCCGCCTTAATTCCTATGACAAACTGCTGAATGAAGACCAGAAGGAAAAGGAGCAAAAACTGGAAATCTTCATCCCCAACGGTCCGCGCCTGGGCAACAAGGTCATTGAGGCTGTGCACGTACAGAAAGCCTTTGGCAACAAAGTCCTGTTCAAGGACCTGAATTTCATGCTGCCCCCCAACGGAATTATTGGCGTGATAGGATCGAACGGCGCAGGCAAGACGACGTTGTTCCGCCTTATCATGGGACTGGAGCAGGCCGACGGCGGCTCTTTTGAAGTGGGCGAAACGGTCAAGATTGCCTATGTGGACCAGCAGCACAAGGACATTGACCCCAACAAGAGCGTCTACGAGGTGGTCAGCCAGGGTAATGAATTGATGCGTCTGGGCGGACATGAGGTCAATGCCCGCGCCTACCTGAGCCGTTTCAATTTCAGCGGAGTGGACCAGCAAAAGATGTGCGGCGTGCTCAGTGGTGGAGAGCGCAACCGCCTGCATCTGGCCCTGGCCCTCAAGCAAGAGGGCAATGTGCTGCTTCTGGATGAGCCGACCAACGACATTGACGTAAATACCCTGCGTGCGTTGGAGGAAGGACTTGAGGCTTTTGCCGGCTGTGCCGTCGTGATCAGCCACGACCGCTGGTTTCTTGACCGCATATGCACACACATCCTGGCGTTTGAGGGAGATGGGCAGGTCTATTATTATGAGGGGTCATACAGCGACTACGAAATACACAAGGCCAAGCGACTGGGGCTGGAAGAACCCAAGCGCCTGCGCTACCGCAAGCTGACTGACTGAGACGGAAGCCATCATAAAAAGTACCATACAGCCTGTATGTGGCGGACGGTTGTAGAAACCTGTCTGCTACAAGGGTTGGCCATCACGGGGAGATTCATCTGAGGATGAGTCTCCCCATGTTTTTCCTGCCTGCCCATATAAGGTACTCTTATGTCTGGCAAAACCTTGTGGCATAGAGGATGGAGCATCTGTTGATAGGGCAGAGGCAAAAGCGCGAGGCGCAAAAGGCCTGCATATGCGGCCTGAAAAATCTTGTGCAAGGCGTAAAGGTACAGTCAACAAGGCGTAAGAAATCATGTTCTAACCATGATCAGCCTCTGTGGCTGGATGTTGCCATAACAGAGGGAGGAAATGTCTGATTGCCAAAAGGCTGAAACCTATGCCTGGGCTTCAGCCTTTTTCTGTTGTGGGTAATAAAGTGCGAAAGAGCAGCTGCCGTGTCGGCCAAGACTGCTTCCGTATGAACTTGTCCGCTGATTAGAATCCGGCCAACTCCATCACTTTGTCAAGGGCGGCGTTCAGGCCCTCGGCGTTCTTGCCGCCGGCGGTTGCATAGTGGGGCGCGCCGCCGCCGCCGCCCTGAATGAGCGGTGCAGCCTGACGCACCAGCTGTCCTGCGTTCAGTGGGTGGGTTTCCATCAGGGCCTTGTTGAGCATGACCGTGAGCAGTGGTTTTCCCTGGTGCGTAGAACCTATGACGCACAGCATGGGGCTGCTGTTGTCACTGGCCATTTGGAATGCCAGGTCCTTGGCCATTTCGGGAGTGATGTCAAGGTTGGCGCGGATAATGCGCACGCCGTCTTGCATCTTGGCCGTCTGCACGAGGTGCTGCTTCAGCATCTGTACTTTCTCTTGCATGAATGTCTGGATGCTTTGCCGCATCTGTGCATCCTCGTCAATGATTTTTCGCACGGCGGCCGTGAGGTCTTTGGAATTGTTGAAGAGTGACTTCAGTCCGTTGATGACATCTTCGCCCATGTATACCGATTCTTCTGCTGCCTGGCCTGTCAATGCCTCTATGCGCCGCACGCCGGCAGCCACGCTGCTTTCCGATATGATGCGGAACAGGCCAATGCGGCCCGTGCTCGATGCGTGGCATCCGCCGCACAGTTCAATGCTTTCGCCGAAGCGGACGGCGCGCACGGTGTTGCCATATTTTTCGCCGAAGAGGGCAATGGCTCCCATTTGGCGTGCCTGCTCAATGGGGATGTCGCGGAATTCCTCCAGGGGATAGTCGCGGCGTATGTTCTCGTTGACAATGCGGCTCACCTGGCGCAGTTCCTCGGGGGTGACTTTTTGGTAGTGTGAAAAGTCAAAACGCAGGTATTCGGGCGTGACCAAAGAACCTTTTTGCTCAACGTGCGTACCCAGCACTTGGCGCAGGGCCTGGTCCAGCAGGTGCGTGGCGGTGTGGTTCGCTTCGCTGGCATGGCGGCGCGCAACGTCGACCGTAGCAATGAACTCGGCTTCGGGATGCTGCGGCAATTGGGTGCAAATGTGCACAGCCTGGTTGTTTTCCCGCTTTGTGTCAATGATTTCGATGGTCTCAAAATCGTTTTTCAGCTGTCCCGTATCGCCCACCTGGCCGCCAGTTTCGGCATAGAATGGGGTAGTGTCCAGAACAAGCTGGTAGTATGTCTTTTTCTTTTGCTCAATCTTTCGGTAGCGCAGTATGTGGCACGTGCTTTCCGTCTTGTCCCAGCCGCAGAACTGTTCTTCGCCATCCCTTACCTGCTGCCAGTCACCTGTTTCAATGGCGGCGGCATTTCTGGCCCGCTCCTTCTGGCGTTGCATCTCTTCCTGGAACGCGTTCATGTCAATGCTGAGTCCCTGCTCCTGACATATCAGCTCCGTCAGGTCGAGGGGAAATCCGAATGTGTCGAAAAGAGTGAATGCCTGCTTGCCCGAAATCTGGGTTTCGCCCTTGGCTTTTGTTTCGTTGATGACGTCGTCCAGCAAGTTCATGCCTGTGGCCAATGTGCGCAGGAACGCTTCTTCCTCCTCCTTGATGACTTTGGTTATCAGCGTCTTCTGTGCCTCCAGTTCGGGATAAGCCTGGCCCATGTTGTCGATAAGGGTGGGCAGCAGCTTGTACAAAAATGCGGAACGTTGGCCGAGGAACGTGTAGCCGTAGCGCACGGCGCGGCGCAGTATGCGGCGGATGACGTAGCCTGCCTTGGCATTTCCCGGCAACTGGCCGTCGGCTATGCTGAATGCGATGGCGCGTATGTGATCGGCAATGACGCGCATCGCGGTGTCGGTTTCCTCGTTCTGTCCGTAGCTGACGTTCCCCATTTGCCCCACGGCCTGTATGAGGGGCTGGAATACGTCGGTGTCGTAGTTGGAGTTCTTGCCCTGCATGACCGCGCACAGGCGCTCAAAACCCATGCCGGTGTCAATGACGCGGGCGGGCAGCGGTTGAAGGCTCTTGTCGGCCATGCGGTTGTACTGCATGAATACGAGATTCCAGATTTCTATGACATGGGGATTGTCCTGGTTGACCAATGAAGCCCCCGGCAGTTGCTTTTTCTCTTCGTCGGAGCGCAAATCAATGTGAATCTCCGAGCAAGGACCGCACGGGCCGGTGTCTCCCATCTCCCAGAAGTTGTCATGCTTGTTTCCGTTGATTATATGGCCGGCAGGCAGGTGTTTTGCCCAGTATTGGGCGGCCTCATTGTCGCGTTCGAGCCCCTCGGAGGGCGAACCCTCGAACACAGTGGCGTATAGGATGGTCGGATCTATCTTCAGGACGTCCACAAGGAACTCCCACGCCCAGTCAATGGCCTCCTTCTTGAAATAGTCGCCGAAACTCCAGTTGCCTAGCATCTCAAACATGGTGTGATGGTAGGTGTCGTGTCCCACTTGCTCAAGATCGTTGTGCTTTCCGCTGACGCGCAGGCATTTCTGCGAGTCGGTGGCTCGTTTGGACCGAGGTTCGCGGTTGCCCAATATGATGTCCTTGAATTGGTTCATGCCTGCGTTGGTGAACATAAGGGTGGGGTCATCCTTGATGACCATGGGAGCGGACGGAACTACCAGGTGTCCGCGCTCTTCAAAAAAGCGTTTGAAAGATTCTCTTATTTCATTTGCTGTCATTTGGTGGAAATTTTGAAAAAACGTTGCAAAGTTAAACCTTTTTCCGTACATTTGCATCGTAAATAAAAGATTTCATACGAATATGCCCCTCAATTCCAACAAAATCCTCAAGAAATATTATTCCATACATGAAGTGGCGCAGCAATTTGGCGTGAATGAATCCACTTTGCGCTATTGGGAGCAGGAATTCCCAAGGTTGAAGCCCCACAAGGCAGGACGCGGTGTCCGACAGTACACTGCTGAGGATATTGAACTTGTCAAAGTTATCCACAACCTTGTTAAGGTGCGTGGCTTGAAGCTGGCAGCAGCGCGCCAGCTGCTGATAAAAAACAAGGGTGGGGAGCAAAATATTGCCGAGGCCGTCAAGCGGTTGCAGGCAGTGCGTCAGCAATTGGTGGAATTGCGTAGAAATCTAAGCGTACTGGAGTCGGATGAAGATGAATGGGAAAATCTTGCTCCCGCTCCCAGTTTATTTCAACCTACATTGTTTTAAACAATACCCGTTTAGCCTTGACCACGAACAGAGCAACGTTATTGTATTCCAGCAAGGACATTGAGGCTATCCGCCACGAGGCAGAGGACGGCGACATCGATGCCATGTTCGATTATGCCCTGTTGCATGAAGAGGGAGTACATGTAAAGAAAAACTGGGACTTATCTGCGTTGTGGTATCAGCGTGCTGCCGAGAACGGTGACGTGGAAGCGCAGTTCCGTTTGGGCCATCTGCTCCATTTGGGCGTGCATGACCAGCCCGATGACGAAAAAGCGGTTTACTGGTTCTTGCGTGCGGCCATGCAGGGCCATGCGGAGGCACAGTGTGCCGTGGCAATCGCCTATTATAATGGTGAAGGACTGGATGTTGACTTGGAACGCGCATTTTATTGGCACAATGAGGCGGCGCACCAAGGCGAAACGACATCCCAAGCCTGTCTGGGTGACATGCTCATACATGGAGAAGGAGTCAGGAGGGCGCGCCCCATGCAGGGACTCAAGTGGCTGAACAAGGCTGCTGGGCAAGATGACGACTTGGCACTGTATCTGTTGGGCAGTTGCTATTTGTACGGCCAGGTTGTCGAGCAGGACGAGGAGAAAGCGCGTGAATTTTTGCAGCGTTCGGCCAACTACGGAAACATTGAGGCCAAATATCTATTGGGTGTCATGCTTTTGGATGAAGAGCGTCCCTGCCACGATACAAAAAAAGCCCTGCGGTACATTCGCAATGCGGCATCTGAGGACTATCCGCCGGCATTGTATACCCTAGGCACAATCTACGCGGATGGATATGAGCATATTTCCCCCAAGGCCGCGACGGCATTCCGCTATTTCATGCAGGCAGCCCAGGCAGACCACAGTGCAGCGCAATTTCGCCTGTACACTTGCTATTTGCAGGGCTTTGGTGTCGAGGCTAATGAGGATACGGCCACCGATTGGCTGTTCCGTTCGGCAGAGGGCGGGTGTCCTGAGGCACAATACCATTTAGGATGCCTGCTTTTTGGCACAGCAGCATCCGAGGACGAGTTGAACGTTGCCCTCAATCTGTTTTCAGCATCGGCCCAGCAAGGTGAAACCTTTGCCATTGAGTTCCTGAAATTCTTGCGCCCATACCGAAGAACACTCAAAAAGCATATAGGAAAGACAATCCTCTTGTTTAATAAGTTTTGTGCTGGAAAGGCATTCCGTCGCCTGATGGAAGCTCCTGGTTTTTCCACAAAGGATTTCCGTTAGCATACTTTATTCCTCTGTACCCTGTTCCGAAAAGGGAAGTGTGGGGCAATCCTATTCGTAGTCCTCAATTTGCGCCTCGGGCCAGTTGATAAGGAACAACTTTTCCGTGGATCGCGTAAACGCAGTGTACAGCCAGCGGTAATATTGCACGTCATAGCCATCGGGCGGCATCCATCCCTGATCCAGGAAGACATGCCTCCACTGCCCGCCCTGGGCCTTGTGGCAGGTTACCGCATATGCGTATTTGATTTGCAGCGCATTGTAGTTGGGGTCCATGCGAACTTTTTTCATCCGTTCCTTTTTGTTGCGCTCGTCAGCATAGTCTTCGCTCACGCCCTGAAACAACTGGCGGTCCTGCTCGGGAGTGAGCGACGGGCCTTCGCTCTGCATGGCGTCAAGCAGGACGCGGGCCTGCATTTCAAACCCATTGTAGTCGGGAAAACGGATTTGTACGTCGGCAAAGTGGAGGCCATAGAATTCCATCTCGTCCTGTACGGATAGAACCTCGGCAATGTCGCCGTTGGCAATGAAATCCATGGGCGGCATCTCGCTGTTCCCCTCGTTCTTGCGCTTCTGGGCCTCCAGTTCCGCCCAATAGTAGTTGTTGCGCACCACCATGATGATGTCTCCGCGTTGCAGCATGTCCTCGCGCCCGAAGAAAGTTGAGCGAATGCCTTGGTTGTACATGTTGGCCTGCTTGTTTGAGCGTGTCAGCACGATAGTGCCGTCCTGTCCGGCCGTATCGTAGCTGCGTTGCAGGGTCTCAATGATTTCGTCGCCGCACAGGCGGCGCAGGTCTTTGAATCGTCCCAGCGTAATGCGCGGTTCACCGTCCGTTGCCAACCTAATGGACTGGCGCAGCCTGGTAGCGTTGTACAGGATGCCGCTGTCGTGTTCCTGCCTCATGACCTCGGTCAACTGGAAGCCGCTTACCGCAAAGTCAAGGTTGCGCAGCGCCGACGCGCTCAGCGCTGGGCTTACGTCGTCCCCGACGGGCGGCAGCTGGGCATTGTCGCCGACAAACAGCAGGCGGCAATTTGCACCGCTGTACACGTAGCGGAGTAAGTCCTCCAGCAGGTTGCCGCTGCCGAAGATGGAGCGAAAATCCTCCTGGGCCGAAATCATGGAGCTTTCGTCCACAATGAACAAGGTGTCCTTGTGGGTGTTGCGGTCCAAGTCGAAATGGGAATTCTCCGACGTGAGGCTGCGTTGCCGGTATATCTGTTTGTGAATGGTGTAGGCGGCTGTGCCGGCGTGTATGGAGAATACCTTGGCCGCGCGGCCGGTGGGGGCGAGCAGGATGGTGGGAATCTTCAGGCGGTGAAGCGTCCTGACCAGTGCGCTAACGAGCAATGTCTTTCCCGTTCCGGCATAGCCGCGCAGGAGGTGGATGCTCCGTCCGTCGCTGCCATACAGAAACTGAAACAAGCCCAGTGCGGCTTGTTCCTGCTTGGCCGTGAGTTCAAATGGAAACTCATTGCGCAGCATGTTCATGAAGGCATCGCTAATCACGACGGAAGAAACTGAAATTGACGCTGCCGTAGGCGCGGTGTTCCAGAAAGAGGGGGTGCTCCCTGAAGTCATTCTTGGCCCCGTGCTCAAGAACGAAGATGCCCTCCTTGTCCAGGATGTGGCTGTTCAGCACCAAGTCGGGAAGTTGCGGAATTTCGGAAAGCGTGTAGGGGGGATCGGCAAAGACAAAGTCGAACTGCTCCGTGCAGCGGGGAACGAAGCGCAGCACATCGGCCATGACGGGAAATGCCGCCTCGTCATGGAGGGAGAGAAACAGCTTCCTGAGGTACATGAAGTGGGTTCTGTCCTTTTCCACGCTCACCACCTTGGCGCAGCCGCGGCTCAGCAGTTCCAGCGATATGCTTCCCGTTCCGGCAAAGAGGTCCAGGGCGCGGCATTCCTCAAAATCGATGTAGGCACGGAGCACATTGAACAGGTTCTCTTTGGCAAAGTCGGTCGTGGGGCGGGCCTTGAATCCGTGTGGCACGTCAAAGCGGCGTCCTTTGTACTTTCCGGTGATAACTCTCATGAATCAGGCTCAGTCTTAGGAGTTAGTACGCCCTGAACAGCAGGGCAAGCATGTCGTAAGTGATGTCTTTCAGGTAGGGGACGATGTGCGGGGAATACTCCTCGGCCGGTTGCAGCATTGCCACGTGCTGAAGGTACGTACTGAGCTGTCCGCGCAGGTTCTCGCACGGCCCTGCCTCGCCGCACAGCCACACGTGGTCCTCCTGCGGCCTGATGCCCCATTGGCGTGCCAGTGCCAGCGTGTAGTAGAGTGCGTTGCCCACATTGTCGACCTTGTAGCTGTTCAGCAGGTCCAGTTCGCGGTTGCGGAATGCGCAGACAGTCAGCCTGCCTTCCTGCCAGCCAACGAAGATGTGGCCCTCTCCGCTTGCGGCCAGCGACCTCCAGTGCAGCACGAGCGGCATCTGGGCAGCGTGGAATGTGGCTTGCGGAAATGTCTCCAGTATGGTGTGCTCCAAGTCTTTGTCAATGGCAAACAGCATCATGGCGTTGAGACGTGGCAGCATGTCAAAGTAGACGTGCTTCCTGTTGCGCCCCTCGGGCAGGTTGTAGAAGTAGAGGTCCTCGGCATCCTCGTCGTCAAATTCGTTGAGCGGCACCAGCGTAACGTCGCCCGTCACGCTCACGTTCACCTGGTGGTAGCTCTCGTGCGCTAGGGGGACTTTCCGCAGGGCGTCATGCATGTTGGCATTGGCCGAAATGCCCGTGCGGCACGGAAACTTGCAAAAGTCGAGCGAAGTGGCTTTCACATGGTCGTAACGCGCAAAGAGGAATTGCTGCACGCCGGTGCGGATGTACAATGTGTCGCTGTTACCAGTGGTGGATGGCATGAGGAAAACTGAATCTTAGTTATTTTACGGCAAACAAAGTTAATGCTTTTCCCCGAGAAAACGAGCGAAACTCGCTGCATTTTTTTGCCGTTTTGGGCAAGGACAATTCCCCAAGGCGCAAAAGCTCAGCCAACAAGGCGTAAAAGTCCGGCCAACGCGGCCTGAAAAATTTCACGCAAGGCGTAAAAATCCTCAAATCACGGGAACTGCAACAAGGTTGGGCCTTGTATGACTGTTTAATGGTTTTAATAGTTTAATTATTAATTAAATACGAGTACATTTCTCTTATTCTTTCTATGTACTGAATGCATTTCGTGACTGGCATTCCCCACGGCGATACGATTCTTGGCTGTTGTGTTTTTTCCTGAAATGGAATCCCTGTTGGCAATCTGGGACGAAAAAAGACCGTGCGCCGATAGGCAAGGAAATGAGTTTTTTCGTAAATTTGCAATCCAATGAATATAAATGCAACATCTGTTCCTGCAATAATTGCTTCATGAAAAGGTTCTATAAAGTGGCCGACCACGTTTTCTCTGTGGATTCAGATATTGACACGCCCGACTGGATGTGCAACTATTCCCCCTTTGAAACCGCAGAAGATAAGGAACTGTTCAGCCTTGCGGTAAGAAATGCAATCGTGGAACGGGCAGATTTCACCGAAGAGTTTCACCAGGAAGAAGAGGGGTTTGATATTTCATGCGGTTACACTGATACTGGGCAGAATGTCTTTGAATTCAGCATGGGCAATCAGTTAATCGGTTCTTTGGTATGCACAAAGGATCACCATGATGCAACGCTCGTTTGCGATGATGCGTTTAAGCAAAAAGCTGTGGACAACTCATTGATGGTACTCTATGCATTGAACACGGCCACATTGGGAACGGCCCTTTTTCATGCTTCGGTTATCCAATTCAGGAATAAGGCCTATCTGTTTTTGGGGAAAAGTGGTACGGGAAAAAGTACGCATGCCAGCCTGTGGCAGCAATACATCCCCCAGACGGAGTTACTGAACGACGATAATCCCGTGGTAAGGATTGTGAACGAAGAAATATGGGTCTGCGGATCGCCATGGAGCGGAAAGACACCCTGCTATAAAAATGAGAAATACCTGTTGGGAGGAATCGTAGACCTCAGCCAGGCACCATTTAACGAAATCAGGCCCTTGAGAGGCATTGAGGCATATGCCGTCCTTGTGCCCAGTATTTCAGGAAAGAGGTGGGACAAAGACATGGCCGACGGGCTGCATGATTTTGAAAACCACCTTGCGCTGAAAGCCCCAATATGGCATTTGAGTTGCCTGCCTGACGAAGAAGCAGCAAAAATCTGTGCAAAACATGTTGTCCAATAACACCGATGCCTTCATGAGCGATGTATGCAACCTGATTGATTCTGGTACGGAGGTGATTCTGCCAGTGAAAGGTAACAGTATGGTGCCGTTCATCATAGGAGGAAAAGACAGTGTCGTCCTGAAAAAGCATCATTCCCTGTCTGTCGGTGACATTGTGTTGGCATGGGCAGACAATCAATATTATGTGATACACCGCATCATTCACCTATATGGGAATGATATCACCCTGATGGGCGATGGGAATGTAGCGGTTAAGGAACATTGCACGAAAAAAGATATCATGGGCAAGGTGCTATATGTTACGGACGGCCAGGGCGCAGGAAAACGGCACTATGTGTACAGCACATGGAGAAAAATTGCAGTTAGACTGTGGATGGCGTTTCTTCCCATTAGAAAGTATTTATTATATATATACAGAAAATTATGAAATTAAAAAAAGGATTTGTGTTGCGAGAGATTTGTGGCGAGACAGTTATTTTGGGAGAAGGTTTGGACGTTGTCAATTTCAATAAAATTATTGACTTGAATGAAACAGCCGCATGGATATGGAGGGAAGCAGAAAGACAAAAAGAATTTTCAGTTGACGGTCTGACTGAGGCTGTCTGTAACGAATATGAGGTTGAGCCTGAAACGGCAAGATCGGATGTAAACGACATTTTGACAAACTGGAAGGAACTGGGCTTGCTGGAATGAGATACTTAGCTTGGTTTTGGAAAAATAGTCTGGGCATACGTTGGAATACGGCAATTAGGATAGTTGTTGGTATCGTACAGGTGTTGCTTAGCTTGCTGATGGTATGGCTAAGCAAGCTTTTCATTGACGAGACTATTCATTCCGGAACTGCGGAAGATTTAGTTTGGATGACAGTATGGCTATCCGTAACTTTTGCGGCCTCCATTCTGCTTAGGCAACTGTACTATTATCTGAGTACCCATGCCAATGTAAAGCAGGCAAACCAGCTACGTCTCGAATTATTCAGCAGTTTGTTTAGGAAAGAACTATTTAAGGATGATGAATTTCATTCGGGAGATATCACATCAAGGCTTTCAAAGGATATTGATGTCGTTACGAACGCAACAACAGAATATCTTCCTCAAATAATTATAACAATGGTTCAGTTAACAGGCGCGTTTCTGTTACTGAGGTTTTTTGACAAGCGACTGGCATGGTCATTGTTGCTGCTGACACCGTTCATGGCAATTTTTATAAGGTTTGTGTCAAAACGATTAAGGAAAATGACCCATGAAATCAGGTATGAAGAAAGCCGCATACAAATGCAGGTGCAAGAAGGCATGGAATACAATGCCCTTATTCGGTCAATGAACAGTGAGCAATGGATAATTGACAGACTTGATTATACGCAAAAATCATTAATCGGTAAAGTGCTTTCACGCACACAGTTCTCTATCCTGACGCGTACAATGTTGGCATTTACCTTTGGCTTTGGATATCTATTTGCTTTCATATGGGGAGGATTACAATTGAGAAATGGTGTTATTACTTTTGGAGTTATGACCTCATTTCTGCAACTTGTAGGACAGATTCAAAGCCCACTCTTGCAGTTGCTGGGCATCATGTCATCATTGATAAACTCGACGGCAAGTATAGATAGGCTAAATAAAATTAATACTTCATTACAATGTTCTTTTGACAATAGTTATAATCCACTATGCAACATAGAGAAATCTGTAGGTGTAATATTTCATGATGTATGCTTTAAGTATGAGAATGGACATCGTAATATACTGACGCATTTTTCGTATGAATTCAAGCCCGGCTCTAAGACGGCCATTTTGGGTGAAACCGGTGTGGGGAAGACGACTCTCTTTCGACTTATGCTTCATTTTATACAACCGACAAGTGGAAGCATTATGTTAAGTAATCAACTTCATTTATCCGATAAAACGCGGCCATATTTTTCATATGTTCCTCAAGGAAATACGTTGATGAGCGGAACAATTAGGTTTAACTTGCTTATCGCGAAGAAAGACGCAACTGATGATGAACTTAGAAAAGTTCTATATGCGGCTTGCGCAGATTTTGTTTTCGACCTGCCAAAGTCGATGGATACTGAGTTGGGAGAAAGAGGAAAAGGATTGAGCGAAGGGCAGGC
>JAGAYF010000001.1 GCA_017940605.1 Bacteroidaceae bacterium | reverse complement strand
GATAAGTTACTTTTATTCGGCAGAGCCGTGCGGCCAAACTTTTTTGCCCGCACTTGCTCTGCTCTCATTTTATTCGTAACTTTGCAGGCGGAAAATCTTAAATTACAATCTATATTCATTATGGCAAAGAAAGCTTTACTCATGATTTTGGATGGTTGGGGCATTGGCCACAAGGACAAGGCCGACGTAATCTTCAATACGCCCACGCCCAACCTGGATGAAATTAACCAAGACAACCCGCACTCGCAGCTGGAGGCCAGCGGCGAGAACGTGGGCCTGCCCGACGGACAGATGGGCAACTCTGAGGTGGGCCACCTCAACATCGGGGCGGGCCGCGTGGTCTATCAGGACTTGGTGAAGATTAACCGTGCGTGCCGCGACAACAGCATTCTGGAGAATCCTGAAATCAAGCGTGCCTACGGCTATGCCAAGGAGACGGGCAAGGGCCTGCACCTGATGGGGCTCTGCTCTGACGGCGGCGTGCACTCCAGCATTGACCACCTGAAGAAGTTGATCGAGATAGCCAAGGTGTACGGCCTGGAGCATACCTATGTGCACTGCTTCATGGACGGCCGCGACACCGACCCCAAGAGCGGCAAGGGATTCATTGCCGACCTGACGAAGACCTGCGAGGCCAACGGGGCTGCCATTGCCAGCATCATAGGCCGTTTCTACGCCATGGACCGCGACAAGCGCTGGAATCGCGTCAAGGTGGCCTATGACCAGTTGGTGCTGGGCAAGGGCAAGGAGGTGGACGACATGGTCGAGGGTGTGCAGTACTGCTATGACAGCGACACCGAGGACCACAAGGACACCGATGAGTTCATGGAGCCGCTGGTCAACGCCAACGTGGACGGCCGCATCAAGGAAGGCGACGTGGTCATCTTCATCAATTTCCGCAACGACCGTGCCAAGGAAATCACGCAGGTGCTGACGCAGCAGGACATGCCCGAGGAGGGCATGCACACCGTGCCCAACCTGCAGTATTACTGCATGACGCCCTATGATGCCTCGTTCCAGGGCGTGCACATCCTGTTTCCCAAGGAGAATGTCACCAATACGCTGGGCGAATACCTCAGTGCCCAGGGCCTGAAGCAGCTGCACACGGCCGAGACGGAGAAATATGCACACGTTACGTTCTTCTTCAACGGCGGACGCGAAGCTCCCTACGAGAACGAGGACCGCATACTGGTGCCGTCGCCCAAGGTGGCTACCTATGACCTGCAGCCCGAAATGAGTGCCTATGAAGTGAAGGACAAACTTGTGGCTGCCATCAGGGAGGACAAGTATGACTTTATCGTGGTCAACTTTGCCAACGGCGACATGGTGGGACACACGGGCGTGTACCCAGCCATTGAGAAGGCCGTCAAGGCTGTCGACGAATGTGTGGGCGAAGTCATCAAGGCCGTCAAGGAAACGGGCTACGAAGCCATCATCATTGCCGACCACGGCAATGCCGACCATGCCCTCAACAATGACGGAACGCCCAACACGGCCCACTCGCTCAACCCCGTCCCCTTCATCTACGTCACCGACAACAAGCAGGCCCGTGTTGAGAACGGAATCCTGGCCGATGTCGCTCCCAGCATCCTGCACATCATGGGATTGGCCCAGCCGGCCGAGATGACGGGCCGCAACCTCATAGCCGATTGAGATAGGCGGCGGTCAGGGAAGAAGACCCTGCGGCAAACGCAATTGCCAATACAGAAACAAGGCTGAAGTCCACAAGAAGGGGCTTCAGCCTTCTTCTTTTGCGCCGGCCCTGCCTGGTGTAGGCCGGCCTTGTGCCGGTGGGCGGAAACCCCCGTGGGGTGCGTGCCGGTTTTTTACGCCTTGTCAGGGAAGGCCTTACGCCTTGCGGAAAATGGTTTGGGCCGCATTGGGCCGCGTCTTGCGTCTTGCCGTGCGCCGCCTGTGCCGTCGGCGGGCAGGACCGTGTTCTGCCGCCCGTCTCCCTGTCGGTCCCGGGCATGACAAACAAAGAAGCCCGAAACTGTTTTCGGGCTTCCTTGTGCATGGCTGCTCCCTGCCTGTTCAGGGACAGGGAGCAGGTGGGTTATGTAGGGCTGCTACTTGACGAACACTTTCTTGCCGTTGACAATGTAGATGCCGCGTGTGGGCTTGCTGACCTTCTGGCCCTGCAGGTTGTAGACGTCGCTGCCACTTGTGCCGCTTGCGCCGGCCTGTATGCCGTGGATGCCATCGGGCACAAGTTCGATGAACGTCTTGCTGGCAGCACCGCCCGTGTTGGGCAGCCAGCACTTATTTACGGCTAAGGTGCGCGCGCGTGCGCTCTTCAGTACGGCCGTTCCGCTGGCAGCATCCAGGTAGTAGACGGCGTTGAGGGCCACTTGCTTCTGGGCGAATGAGCCTTCAAGCAGGTTGTCCGACAGGTCTTCAACCTCTACCGTGACGGTGTCGGTATTGACGGCCGCCAGGGTGTAGGTTGCCTTGGCTTCACCCTTGAGGATGACCGGCGTTCCGTAGGGTACGGCACTTCCGTTCCAGGCAATGGGCTTGAGGGTGACGGTGTTGTCGGTCTGCTCGTTTACGATGTAGGCGGTGACTCCCTCGGGCACGGTGTATGCATAGGGCAGGCACACCATTTGGTAGCCCGTGCTCTCCATCTTGACGTTGGCCGTGGGCTGTGCAGCTATGGTGCTGAGGCTCTTGACCTCGGCAAGGCTGAGGGCCTTGCCCCAGATGCGTGCGATGCCTACGTTGCCCTTGAATGGGTACTTGCTGAGCGTCGTCGACGTGGCGTATGGGCCGCCGGGCGTTCCGCCGATGGCCATCCACTCGGTGGCGGCGTTGTCCATGTAGATGCATTCGTGCGTAGTGAAGCTTCGGCTGATGGTCTCAGCTCCGTTGATGTAGAGCTTGGACAATCCCTTGGTGCGGTCGAAGACCATTACATAATGGTTGTAGTCGGCCGTGAGCTTGCCGTTGCCTGTCCAATCCCATGTGTATTTCTTGAATGTGGAATTGATGTCGTATCCATAGGTTATCGTACCGTAGGCAATGTTGCCGGCGGCATTCATGTGGAGTGCGCTGCCATAGCCATCCAGGAAGCTGACGGGCCTCATGGAACTGGAGGGCGTGGCCGATTCGGCCTGGCAGTATACTTCCACAGAGTAGGCATCGGCCATCTGATGGATGATGGAGGGCTCGGAACCGAGGAAGAACTTGTAGAAGTCGTCGCTGCTGCCGCTGAACTGGGCCTCATAGCGCGAACGGTCGGCGTTGTAGGCGGTGGTTACCGTGCCCTGCTGCTCCAATGGGATGGAGTAGGCCGAGGCGTTCTTTGCTCCTTCCTTGCTGAACACGGCGTCCATGATGAGGTCGGTCGTGTTGGGCTTGGTGGGCTCGGTGAATTTCTTCACTTCGTCGTTGTAGAGTGCCAGGGCTGCCTCCTCGGTGAGGGCTGCATTGTAGATGCGTGCGAACACAAAGGTGGTGGCTGCGCCGTTCTGGGCATCGCCCGTGGCTGCATAGGCACCCGGGTCGCCGCCCAGGCCAATCCACATGTCTTTCTCGCGCAGCGTAGTGCCGCAGTTGGGATAGCGCAGGTCGTTGGCCACGCGCGTGCCCGTTGCCACCAGCTTGCCGTTGACAATGAAACGCATGGTGTGGCTTGCGCGGTCCAGGGTGACAACTAAGTGGTAGAACTTGCCGGCAATCATCGTGGAGTCGCCCACTTCATGCTTCATGATGCTGTATACGCCGTCGCTCTCGGTGAGATAGGCGAACGTGATGTTCTTGGGCGTGTTGTAGAAGGTCCAGCCGCCGTCTTCCTGGTTGCTGAAGAACTTGACCACATTGCCTGAGCCGCTGGGGTCTGACAGGTTCTCGAGGCGGACGAGGGTTTCCCAGGTTACGCTGTTGTTGAGCACGTGGCCCAGGGTGTCCTCCTTGTCATAGAGAGCGTAGAAGTAGTCCTTGTTGGACATGGAGGTCGTTCCGTAGTACTTGTCGTTGGTGGGGTCGTACACAGTGGTGGCTGCGCCGTTCTGTCCCACGGTGGTCTGGAACGTACCCTTGTTCACGATGCCGTCCTTGTCGAAGCTGAGGTCGAGCAACTTCTCTGCCTCGGCGACTTCGGTCGTCTTCTTCAGCGTATCTGAGATGGCGCCCTGCTCGAGCAGTGACTTGTAGATGGCCTCGGCCAGCAGCTTGTGTCCGGCAGCCGACGGGTGCAGTCCGTAGTCAATGTAGTTGGTCGGAATGTCGTCGGTCAGCGGTGCTTTGGTGCAGTCTACATAGTATCCGCCGAACTGATCGGCAATGTGCTTGATGCTCTCGTTGGCATCGTTCTGCGTCCATCCGCTTGCGTTGGCCTGGGTGGCTGCCTGCTGGCGCGGGAAGATGGAGCAGCAGAAGAGCTTGATCCTTGGATAGCGTTTGCGCAGCTTGTGCAGCAGCATGGTGTAGGAACCACGGAATGTGAGCGAGTCGTTGAATACCTTGGTGGAGTATTCTCCGAGTGCCATTGTGCCGTTGCTCCAGTCGTTGGTGCCGCCTGCGATGATGATGGCGTCGGGAATGCCTGCGCGGCCCACGGCATTGACGCGCTCATCCGATGTGAAGACGGAATTGGCGTTGACGCCGGGAACGTAGGTGACGCGAGAGCCACTCCATGAAACATTGTTGAGGTAGCTCATGCCACTCATGCGGCTGAGTTGCATCCACCAGGTGTCGCCTACCTGAATGCCCTTGTTGAATCCCCTTGAGGTGGAGTAGTAGACGGCGTAGCCGGCGGGCTGGTAGTTTTCATAGGTGGAGATGGAGTTGCCCATGACAACGAAGGTCATTTGGTCCTTCTTGTTGGGGTCTGGCTCGGGTTCGGGCTCGGGTTCAGGCTCAACGTTGACCACAGCCTTGTCAATCAGGGTGTCACCATTGACGACGAGGTACTTGATGTCTTCGCCGCCGATGGCAGGAAGCCATGCGGAGTTGGCTTTGATGTTCTCGTCCTCGCTGATAATGAACAAGGGTTTGCCTGACTGGCCGTAGGTCATGGCGTAAACTTCGCCGGTCGTCGCATTCTTGGAAGCGAATGATCCTTCCAGCAGGTTGCCGCTGACTTCCTTGGGAGTGACGGCGGTGATGTCGGCAGCGTCAAGCGTGTAGATGCCTTTGTCGGCGGCTAGGATGACCGGCGTGCCGTAAGGAACGGTCTCGCCTGCCACGGCCAGCGTGTCCAGCACGACTGTGCTGTCGCCCTGCTGCTTGGCAATGAGTGCCGTTACGCCGGCAGGCAAGGTGTAGTTCATAGGCAGGCAGAGGGTGGTGAAGCCAGTGGTGTCCATCGACAATGTATGGCTCGTGCTGCTGGCTGAGTTGTACAGCGCCGTCACATCTGTGGCGCTGAGTGCCTTGCCCCAGAATCGCGCAATGGCTATCTCGCCGTTGTAGGGCGAGTTGCAGTTGACGTTGGCGCGATACCAGTTGTTGGCATTGCCTCCGATGGCAACCCATGCGCCGGGAGCCCAGTAGAATGCCTCGCCTTCTTTCTTCGTGATGGGGTGGTCGTCAATCTGCACCCCGTTCTGGTAGAACTTGGAATGTCCAGACTTGCGGTCATAGACTGCTACGTAGTGCGTGTAGCTTGTAGGCAGTTCCTGGTTCACCCAACGCCAGCCTGGTTTCTCGTATTCGTTGGAGCTGTTATATCCTCCGGTGAAGGTCTGCCATGCAATGTGTGCCTCGGCGTTGCGCAAGTGGAGGCCGCCGCCGTAGGAGGACATTTCGTAGCCGATTGGGCGGACGCTGCCAGGAGTAGTCGAGGGCACTTTGCAGTAAACCTCCCACGCATAGCCGTCTGCCATCTGGTCAAGGATGGAAGGTTCAGCGGCCAGGTTGTAGCGGAAGTAGTTTGCCCCGTTGGTCGCAAACTTGGCCTCGTAGCGCTGCAGGTTGCTGTTGTAAGCGGTGGGCACTTCGCCCATCTTCTCCAGCGGAACGATGGAACTGTAGGCCGATGCGTCGGCTGCGCCGTCCTTGTTGAACACAGCGTCAAAGATGAGGTCTTCCGTGTTGGGTTTTGCGGGTTCGGTGTATTTCTTCACCTTGTCATTGTAGAGCATGGCCACTTCGCTTTCGCTCAATGCACCGTTGTACACGCGTGCAAACACGAAAGTGCTGCCGGTGCTGTTCTCACAGGCGCCTTCGGTGGCTGCTTTCCCGTTGGGGTCGCCGCCCAGGCCAAACCATACGTCCTTCTCGCCGGCGGTCGTGCCGCAGTTGGGCAGCTGCCAGTTGCCATCGGTGCGGACGGCGGTGACAGGCTTGCTGCCATTGACGTAAAGCTTGATCTCCTTGGTGGCTTTGTCCATCGTTGCCACTACATGGTAGAACTTGCCTGGTATAAGCGTACCGGCATCGGTGGAGTAGGTGGCGCGGGAAGTTCCCTCCGTGGTCAGGTAGTCAAAATAGAGACCGGCCTGGTTGTTATAGAATGTCCATCCGCCTGCCTCCTGGCAGCTCAGGAACTTCAGCAAACCGCTGCCGCCTGCTGCGATGAGGTTTTCAATGCGCACGAGGAATTCCCATGTGGCTGCCGTGTCGAATGCCGTGGCCAATTCGTCACCCTTGTCAAATGTGCCATAGAAATAGCTGGAAGCCGTGGGGTTGGAACAGCCGTAGTACGGATAGTCGGTGTCGTAGGGATTTTCCAGTGAGTTTGCGTTTCCGCTGAGGCCCACCTTGCTGGCGGCATCGGCGCGTGTGCCGTTGTCGTGAATCTTTGTGCCGCTCATGTCAAAGGTGATGTCCACCAGCTTGCTGTATTTCTCCAGCTGGCCGTCCACGCACAGGTAGAGCAGCGTGTCGCTGCCCTCGCCCTTGGGCAGGTAGGCAATGTTGGAGGGCAGTATGGTGTCGGCTGTGAGGCCGAATGTGGCCACGTTCTTGCCATTGCCCAGTACAAAGGCCGTCTTTGTGTCCACGGTGTCGTTGTTGAGCGTACCTTTCAGGTAGTTGACATCGGGCGTGATGGCCGATTCGGGGTTGATGGCGGCCTCCAGGGTGTACTCCGTGCCGGCAGCACCCTTCAGCACCACGGGAACGCCGGCGGCCAGGATGTCTCCCTCGCCGGCAGCCTTTTTCAGGTCAATGCGGTCGCCGCTCCAGTTGGTCACGGCATAGGCCGTCACGCCTGCGGGCAGCTTGGCGGCGTTGGGCAGGCACAGGGTGGTGTACCCCTTCTCGCCTATGGTGACGTAGGCCTTTTGTGCCTCGGCACACTTGGCTGCCACTTCCTCGGCACTCAGTGCCTTGGTCCATACGCGCGCAATGCTGATTTGGCCGTTCCACGGAAAGTCGCACGGGCCGTCGGTATTGCTGCGGGCATCGCCGCCAACGGCCCACCATCCGTAAGGACCGTAGGTAAAGGTCAGGATGTGGTAGGGCGAGAGGTCGGCATTGTCAGCTTCCTTCACCAGTTTGCCGTTGATGTACATGTAGGACTTGCTGTTCAGTCGGTCAAACACCAGGGCATAGTGTGTATAGCCCGTGGTCAGCACCCCTGCGCCGGTGCTCAGCTTGAGCAAGCCGCCGCCGCAGCTGTTGGTGCTGTTCTTGTAGCCGTAGGTGTTGCAGTTGAAGGCAATGTTGCCGCTGTTCTGAAACTCAAACCCGACGCCGCCTGCCTGCTGCATGCTAATGGGGCTCATGGTCACCTCGGGGTTGGCGCTGTTGGCCTGGCAGTATGCCTCAATGGTGAATGCATCGCCCATCAGGCCGGTGGCGGTGGGGTCGTTGCTGACGTCGCGCTTCAGGAACGTGCTGCTGTAGTTCTTTGTGTTGTCGCCCGTGTCGAATCCGGAGAAGACACCCTCGTAACGCTTGTACAGGCTGTTGTATTGCGTCTTGAGCGTGCCGTAGGTCTTCAGCTGCTGCGTCTCGGCAGAATACAGCGACGCATCCTTGGCCCCTGTCTCGTCAAACACGGCATCCAGCATCAGGCCGTCGGCTGGCTGCACGGGCTCGGTGATTTCCTTCACCTTGTCGGTGTACAGGGCAGCTGCCTCTTCGTCGGTGAGCGCCTTGTCATAGACGCGCGCAAACACGAAAGTCGAGGCGTTCGAGTTGTCCAGCGTGGCAGGCGCAGTCGTCCATCCCTGCACGTCGCCGCCCAGCGAGCCCCACATGCCGGTAACGCCCTTGGTCGTACCGTTCTGCACCATGAATGGCTCTGTGCCCAGGTTGCCGCCGTTGTTGGTCACGGCGCACTTCTTGCCGTTGATGTAGAAACTGCACGCATCGGCCTTGTCGGCGGCCTCGGTGTTGATGGTGCACACGACATGGTAGAACTTGCCGCTCACAATCTGCTCGTTGGCAAAGTACTGAATGTACTGGTTCGCGCCGCTGCCGTTGTCAGTGCCGTACTCCAGCTGCAGTTCCTTGGTCTGCGAGTAATGGATGAAGCTCCAGCCGCCGCCTTGCTCGCTGCTGAAGATTTTCTTCGTACCATTGCTCTTTTCGCTGTGGTAGCCCTCGTTCTTGTCCAGGCGGAACAGGAACTCCCATGTGTTCTTGCCGCTCTTGAACGCTTGTCCGATGGCATCATCCAGGTCGTACCTGAAGTAGAAACATCCCTGTTTCGTCCTGTCGGTACTACCCATGTAGAGATCTTTGGCCGGATTGTACAGCACTGCGGCTTCGGCATTGCTCCCCGGCTCATAGGCGTTGGCCGCCGCCGAGTTCTGAATGCCGCTGGCAGTGAAGTTCAGGTCCAGCACCTGTGCATTGACCTGCCGCATGCCCAGCAGCGACAGGAATGCTAAGAATAGATACATCCTTTTCATGTTGATAATAATAAGTTGGATTGTAAAATTTTTTTGCGCTTTTATCGATAATACAAAATTACAAATAATTGGTGAAACGCAATCAATTGGCAGGATGTTTTTTGCGGAAAAACGAAAAAACAAGGTCGCGCTCCTTCTGGCGCACCTCTCGCGGCATCCTTTCGGCCTGGTGCGGGCGTGCAGCCCAGTGATGGCAGAACCCTGTGCGCCGGCGGCTTCCGGCCAAGGCGTAAAAGTCCTGCCAACGGGGCGTGAAAAGCCGCAGGACGGGGCGTGAAAAAATGCGCCCAAGGCGTAAAAGCTCGCATCTTGCGCCCGTATGGTTTTGCGTAATGCCGATGGGTTGAATGTCAGCGAAGCAGGGATGTTTTTCCAGTCATGCAGGAAGTGCCGCGGCCCATCTCCCTGGCTGCGACGGCCGACGGGGCTACCTGTCCCTGCGCCGCCCCAGCAGGACGTACAGGATGATGGGCACGCCAAACAGGGGCGTGACCACGTTGATGGGCAACAGGCCGTGCTGGGTGGGCAGGTTGCACAGCAGGTTGCACGCCAGCGCAATGACGCTGCCGCACAGCAGCGTTGTGGGCAGCAGGCTGCGGTGGTTCACCGTACCCAGGAGCATCCGCGCCACGTGGGGAACGGCCAGGCCCAGGAAGGCTATCGGTCCGCAAAAGGCGGTGACGGTGGCGCTGAGGATGCCGGTCGTCAGCAGCAGCAAGGCCCGGGTCCTGCGCACGTTGACGCCCAGGTTGGCCGCGTAGCGGTGGCCCAGCAGCAGGGCGTTGAGGGGCTTGACCAGCATGAGCGAGGCCAGCAGCCCCACGGCGATGGTGATGCTGAATGCCGGCAGCTGCGCCACGCTGATGCCGCCAAAGCTGCCCAGCCCCCATATGACGAAGGCCTGCAGGCTGTCGGCCGAGGCCAGGTAGTTGAGCATGGAGATGAGCGACGATGCGGCGTAGCTGAGCATGAGGCCAATGATGAGCAGCATGAGGTTGCCCTGTACGAGCGATGAGAAGAACAGCAGCAGCAGGATGACCACCGCAGCACCGGCCAGGGCCGCCAGCACGGTGAGGAGGAATCCCGACAGCGAGAAGACATTGCCCGCCAGGCTGCCCCCCATGACGATGACCGCGATGCCCACGCCCAGCGATGCCCCGCTGTTGATGCCCAGTATGGAGGGGTCGGC
Organism: Bacteroidaceae bacterium; assembly: GCA_017940605.1. Lineage (GTDB taxonomy): Bacteria > Bacteroidota > Bacteroidia > Bacteroidales > Bacteroidaceae > UBA6382. The sequence continues at coordinate 2,550 of JAGAYF010000001.1, read as the reverse complement.
CAGCGGGTTGCTGAATGCCGTCTGGAGCAGCAGGCCGCTCACCGCGAGGGCCGCGCCGCCCAGCAATGCCGCGATGGCCTGCGGCAGTCGGTGGTGCAGGATGATGATGGACGCGGTGCTGTGGGTGTCTTGGCCCGTCAGGGCCTGCCATGCGGCGGTCAGGGACACATCGACCGATCCGCACAGGATGTTGGCCAGCACGAGGGCGGCGGCCATCACGGACAGGACGGTGAGCCAAAGGGTGCTTTTATTCATTGAGTGGGGTGTAGAAGTGCAGTGCGCCGTCGGGCAGCACCGTGGGGTGGACAATGCGGACGAGGTCGCTCAGGATGCGTTCGGGATGGAACGCCCCGTCTTCATAGAAAGGAGTGCGGAACAGGTTGCACCCCCACACGTGCCGTTGGCGGTGGGCGCGGAAATGTGCGTAGCCTGTCTGTTCCCTGATCAGCGAAGCATAGGTGAAATCCTGTGGAGCACCGTACTTGATGACCCAGATGTCGGCATCGGCGGCGCGGTGCAGCACGCTTTCATAGTTCAGCGGAACGGAGCCGCTCTGTGGGTTGTCGTCCCACAGGTAGTGCGCTCCGGCGTCGGCGTAGAGGCGGCCCATCGTGCTCCGTCCGCCTGGTTGATACCACGTGGAACCCGTCATGAGGTCGGCGAAGAGCGTGGGCCTGTCGGGCTGGGCTTGGGCCAAGGCCTTGATGGCGTTGTATTTTTCCTCGATGGCCAGGAATATGCTGTCGGCCAGCGCGGCGCGCCCCACCAGGCGGCCGTAGAAGCGCATCCATTCGGCGCGTGCCAGCGGCGAGTTTTCCATGTAGTCGGCGCATTCCAGGATGGGAATGCGAGTCTTTTCCACTGCGCCGTAGTTGCATTGGTCGTAGGGCGAAAGCAGGATGGCATCGCACCCCGAGGCCAGCAGTTTCTCCACGTCGCTGTTGAGCGACGACCCCATGTCCTGGATGCTGCCCTGGGCCACGGCTTGGTGAACCCACGGGGCGACCATGTACTGCGCGTCGCACACGCCGCCGATGGCATCGGCGGCGTGCAGTTCCCTCAGCAGCGCGCAGTGGGCCGAGATGGCCACCGTCATGCGGCGCAGCGGCGTGCGCAGTACCGTGCCCGGGGGCATGTCGTGCGGCAGGGAGTCGTTCCTGTCGACCAGCAGGTAGCGGTGGAGCAGGCGCTGGGGATGCCAGGGGTTCTTGACCTCGGCCACTGTGTAGCCTGGGTAGTGCACTATGCGCAGCAGCGTGGCGTGGCGGAACAACACGGTGTCCTGCAGGCCGTCGGCCGAGGCCGCCCGGCGCGGTTGGCATGAAGCCAGCAGGCAGGCCATGCACAGCAGGCCGATGCCGAGCGTCAGCAAGCGCGCCATGATGGAGTATAGAACGTTCTTCATTGTATAGTGAACCCGTTACAACGCCGCGAAGTTACGGAAAAAATTCTGCAAGCCCAAGTTTTTACGCCTTGAAAGTATGTTGCCGGACGAATGCAAGAAAACGGGCGTGCCGTTTGGCTTTCCCGCGAAGAATGGCTACCTTTGCAGAAAACAATGTATGCAGCCCATTGAAATACAATCGTTGGACGACCCGCGGGTGGCCCTGTTCGGCCGCCTGACCGAGGCCCAGTTGCGCAACCGCCTGGAGCCCGACCAAGGAATCTTCATTGCCGAGAGCCCCAAGGTGATTCGGGTGGCCCTGCAACGGGGCTTGAAGCCGTTGGCCCTGCTGTGTGAGCGCCGGCACTTGGAGGGCGATGCTGCTCCCTTGCTGGAATTGTGCGGAGACATCCCTGTCTATACCGGCAGCCGCGAACTGCTGAGCAGCCTGACGGGCTATGTGCTGACGCGCGGCGTGCTGTGTGCCATGCGTCGCCCTGCCGTGCGCCCTGTCCGGGAGGTGTGCCGCCACGCGTGCCGCGTGGCGGTGATTGACGGCGTGGTGGACACGACGAACATTGGGGCTATCTTCCGTTCTGCGGCAGCGCTGGGCGTAGACGCGGTCCTGCTCACGCCTTCCTCGTGCGACCCGCTCAACCGCAGGGCGGTGCGCGTCTCCATGGGGTCGGTGTTCCTTGTTCCGTGGACGTGGACCGACGCTTCGCTGGATGAGTTGCGGCAGATGGGCTTCCGCATTGCCGCCATGGCCCTGGCCGACAAAGCCGTCCCATTGGACGACCCTGCGCTGGCCGACGAGCCGCGCTTGGCCATCGTGCTGGGAACGGAAGGCGACGGGCTCTCATGCCAGGCCATTGACGGGGCGGACTATGTGGTGCGCATCCCCATGCATCACGGCGTGGATTCGCTCAACGTGGCCGCGGCATCGGCCGTTGCCTTCTGGCAGCTGTGCCGTCGTGGGAACAAGGACGAGTAGCCCGCTCCTGCAGACGTGTGTCACCGCTGTTTCCTTGAGAATGATACCCCCTCCTTGCGCTTAGACAGTGTTCCTAAGTGGTTTAGGGTAAATATTCTTGGATTTTTTTGGTAATAAAACAATTATATATTACATTTGCAGTGGAATAGTAGATGGAAGAAAACATTTGTCG
>JAGAYF010000029.1 GCA_017940605.1 Bacteroidaceae bacterium | reverse complement strand
TCACTTTCACCTTTGCGCCGGTCACGCTGTGGGGGATGGCCAGGATAATCGACTGCGGTGCGTTGAAGTTGTCCACCGTCACGTCACCTTTGGTCGTGTTGCTCCATGTATAGGCCGTTCCTTCAGTCGTCATGGAGGGTGTACAGTCTCCTTCCATCTGTATTCCGGTCAGTTGGATGTTGGTGACATCCTCTATGTTATAGAGTTTTTCCACATTTATCTTTACTTGGCACAGCACATGGTGCAGATTCAGCTCCACCGAGGTCGTCAACACGGGTTTCTCCATGTTGGCCACAAAATCGGAAATCATAAAATCCACCTGATTACTGGACTTGCTTTCCATTTTAAAATGAAAGCTGGCCATGTCCGTACTTCCTGCGTTAACTTTCACCCCATGGGTCGTCACCCCGTTGGCACTGTAGGGATAATAGGCCAGGAAGGCACACTTGTCGCCTGCATTGTTAGGCCAGTATCGGGTGTTCACATAAGTCAGTCCCGCCTTTTCTGGATCTGTCCCTGCGCCTTGGCTGGTCATCTTCTCATTATAGAAGATATCAGCCTTTCCTTTCCCGGGTTGCCATGTGTTCCACGTGCTCGTCTGCTGGTAATAGCCGAACACACCCACAAATTCCCCTGCGGGAATGGTGGTTTTGGTCGTTCCGTCCACAAAGACCGCTCCCGCTTTCACCAAGGGTTGATGATTGCTTTGCAGACTGAACGCAATGGGTATGCGATTCACTTCCCGAGGCTCATCTTCGGCACACCCCACCATGAGCAACGGCAACAAGAGGATGCACCACAGGCTGAAACTATTTCTATGCAGGCACATAGGTCACTTTCTTGATTCTGGCATTTCTGATAAATAGGGAGAAGATGGCATCCAATTCATTTGGATGTTCATCTGCGTATGTACTATTAGCCTTTGTACTCCATTTTACGTAGTTATAGAATGTATTTCTTGCAGTGCTTCCCACCGTAAAGTCAAAAGTAATCGTACCCGTGCTTTCCGATAGCGAGTTTGTACTGTTCGTATATTCAACCAAAGCACCTTTGTTATCCCCCAAATGAACACCTATTCTGTAATTGGACATGTCATATATTTCATATTCGATGATTAACTGCGGTTTGGCGCTGCTGTTCTCCAACTGCTCCAGGCATTCCTTCAGGTTCATCAACTTCATCATCAGCGCAAGGTAGCCACCCTTACCCACAATGTTTTCCTCAGGCATCACGTCCCACAACACCTGCTCGTTGTCTCCGGCCTTGGCGTTCACTTCCCACACATGCGTGTTGTCTCCGTTGTTGATGTTCTCCTCGTCGCCCCATGCTGCCACCGAGACATCAAACTTCATCGTCTCCAGTCCCAGCAGCATGTCCACGGTGTACTGCTTTCCACCCTGGTTGAAGCCGTCTATCTCCAGCGTGTTGCTGATGGTGTTCTTCACGCGCCAGTAGCCGCCGGTCATTATCAGGTCATCGTCATCGGTTGTCACGTAGTATTCGGCCGTAACATTAAATTTCTGTTTCTCATTGAAGGGGATGAACACCTGGTTATCCTGTGTCGTTCCGTCCTTCTTGACCAACAAGGGCTGCTTGTCCTTGGTTACGCCCTGGGGTTGCTGGGCCGCTTTCTTGTCACCAGCATCGCGAAGGGGTGTGTACAGGTTTCCATTGGCGGCATTCACCGTATAGGTTTGGTTGCCCGCACCGCCTGTGTTTTCCCACTTCGGCACATTGGCCACAGGGTTGTTCAGGTTGAGCACCCCGGTCTTGGCTTGGTTCTCTGCCTCAATCGTTATCTTGTCGATGGTGATGCGCGTGTTGTCAGCCACGCTTTCGCCCGTAGGGTTCTTCTTGTCTATGACGGCCTGCACGTTCATTCTTATGCTGGCCAGGGCGTGACGGAACTGAAAGTTGATTTTCTCGTTCACCGCCTGCTTGGTCATATTGATATAGGGTAGTCCCGTCGTGGGGTTTACGGCCCATAACAGGTCTGTCGGATTTTCGCTGTCAAGTGTATAGGTTATCTTGGGGTCGCCTGCCGCCGTGTTCACGGGGCTGACTCCCGCAGATTGGTAGGGCGCGTAGGCAAAGAACGTAAGATAGTCCACGCCGTCGCTCTTGGCATTCGCCCCTGTTTCGTTGGGCCAGTATTTCAATGGCGAATAAGTCCAGTCCGTGCCATTGGTACTGGTGACATGTTGGTTGTACATGAAGTTGGGCACACTGCTTCCTGCCGCATAGGTCGTATTGTCCGAGTAGTAGGAGAAGACACCGAATCCGTCCGTGTCGCCTGTACCCTCCAAATCCTCCAACCGGGAGATGGATTTTGTCATGGGAGCCGACTGCGAACGCAATACAGGCCGATAGGCATTGAACCCAATGGCACGCATTACCTCCTGGTCGTCCTCCAAGATTTCATTTTGGACACACGAGGTCAGCCATGCCATGGCCATGCAGCAACATCCCATGATGATGCCGTGCTTTTCCACAATCTGTCTGACGATGCCCAACATGTTTTCAGTGATTAGATTCTTGAAAAAAACTCAGGGACGGAGCGTTTCCCCGCCCCCGAGAACAAAACATTAACTCTAAAAAAACTACCGTATGTATTTATTCAACGTTAATAGGAAGATGTACAGGCACATTGTCGTGCGTACCAGTGGCATCGGTGTATTCACCCTTCTCCCAGTCAGACACGGTGGCCTCAAACTTGATACTGGTCAGTCCCAGACGCAGCAACAGGTTGTACTGCTTGTTGACTTCAATCTTAGCTCCCAGCTGAATGGTCTTGGTAATCTTCTGCGAAGCCTCGGAATAACCGTTCTCCACCTTGCTGTCCTTGGTGCGGATGACATATTCCACCGTCACCTTCAGCTTGGGCTGAGAACCAGGCAGAAATACCATGGGAGAAACCTTGGCACCGCTCTGATAGATGTCCTGGGCCGTGGTCGTTACGCCCGTGGGCAGGTTCGTACCGCCCGTGGCCACGGTGGCAGGCTCTCTCAGTACCTCGTTCATCGTCAGGTTGCCGGCGGCATCGGTGGTTGTTGTCGTCACTTCGTGCTTAAATCCTTCCAGCATATCCGTTCCGAGCGTCCATTTACCGGTCACCAGGTTGAATGTACCGTTCTTCACGATACCACCTGCATCCAATGTAGCGGCATCCGTGCCCTCAATGGTTACGCTCTTCAGGGTGATAACCGTCTCGCTGGCCAATGTACCGCCTTCCAGGGCATCCACGTCGGCAATGATCTGCAATCCGCTGGAAGCAGAGCCGCCCTTCACGCCACCAATCTGGGCCAGGGCGTGCTTAAACAGGAAGTTGACCTTCTCATCCTTGGTCTGCTTGGCCAAGTCCTTGTTTACTTGCTTGCCGTCGGTGATGTCAACAGTATTGCTCGTTCCGTCAGCCTCGGTATAGGTGCCCTTGCCCCTCGTACCCCACAGCAAGTCTACGGATTTCTCCTTGTCCAATACATAGGAAATCACGGGGTCGCCTGTTTCACTGTTCTTGATGGACACCTTGGTGATACCCGTCTCTTCCACTGCGCCGCGTTTTACCACGCCGCCCGTTTCGGTACAACCTTCGGCAATGCCCGTGGTGGGATCAAACTCCACATAAGGACCATAGGCAAAGAAGCTGACCAAGCTGTTGGTCACCGTTCCTTCAGCACCCTTGTTGTCGGCAGGGTTATTGTCGTTGGGCCAGTATTTCACGGGTGAATAGGTCCACGCACTGCCGTCCCAAGTCACCTTCTCGTCGTACATGTAGTCGGGCTTCTGGGTACTGTTGTAGTTGTCGGTCTTGGTGTAGTAGGCAAACACGCCAAATCCTGCCTCAGCCTCCTTCAGCGTGGCCGTGGTCAGGTCATTCTTGTAACCAGCCTTGACCACGGGGGCTTTTCCGGCATAGGTATCAAAGGCAATGGCCGTTCCCAGGTCCTTCACTTTCTGTGCTTCTTCAAATTCACTGTTCTGTGAGCAACCAGCCAGCACGATGGCTGCCGTTGCCAACCAAAATAATTTCTTCATGTTCTTTATAATAATAAGTTAATAGGGTTTATTGATTGATAGGAAGCCAAACCTCTTTATCAGGAGTAGCATCTTCCCAAGGCGATACGGTGGCGGTCATCTTGACAGACGTCATTCCCAACAGGAGCTTCAAGGTATATTTCTTTCCTTTCTCAGGCGTAAACTTGGCCGTGTTCTTGATCTTGTTGACCACAACGGCTTTTCCACCCTTGACATTGGCATCGGTCGTAGCTACCTCATAGGTAATGGTCACGGTAAAGGTGGCCTCGTCCGTACCGGGGATGAACAAGGCGGAAGCATCGGTCAGATCTTTTGCTGTTTCATCCACTTCAAAGCTGCCACCCGTCAACAGTTCCATGTCCAGGCCGCTGGTCGACACCTCTTTCCATGTATTGTCGGCCAAGTCAAGCTTTCCTGTATTGCCCACCTTGGCATCCGACTCCAGTTTCAGGTCCGTCACCGTGATGGTCGTCTCTGCTGCCTTTGTTTCTCCAGGAGCAGATGTCTTATCAAATACACCCTGAATCTTAAAGGCAATCTTGGCCAGTGCATGCTTGAATGTAAACGCAATCTTGCTGCCTACTGCGGGTTTCAACTGGTTGCGGTTGGTCGTTACATTCTCTTCAGCATACATCAAGTCCACGAAGTTAGCTGCCTTAGAAGCGCAGGTGTAGGAAATAACGGGAGCACCTGTTGCCTCATTATTGGTGATGGCTGTAATACCCACTTCCTTGGAATCTTCCTTCAGGGAAGTCTTGACAGCACCAGCCGTTGTCACATCAGTAAAGGGCGCATAGGCAAAGAACGTCAGTTTGTCCTTGCCTGCATGAGGGGTCGTACCCTCAGGAATACCGTTGTCCGGAACATCATATACTTCGTTGGGCCAATACTTCACGGGAGAGTATTCACCCGTCTTCTCTACCATTTGGTTGTACATGAAGTTGGGAATGCTGCCTGCCTGGTTGAAATCGCTGTCATCAGTGTAATAGGCAAAGACGCCAAATCCTGATGTCAGGTCATCCAGCCCAGTTATCTCGCCAGTCACACCGCCGGCTTTCACCACAGGGGATTTGCCCACATAGGTGCTGAACAGGACGGGGACGTCCTGCGTCTTTTCAGAGGGACGCTCGCTGTCCTCGCTCTGAGCGCAACTGCCCATCAACAATACGGTAGCAGCTGCCATGGAAAAAATTGTTTTTTTCATCATAACACAAAATTTTTTAAAGTTAATAATCGATTCATATTTCATTATTTCTATTCTTTTATTCATCTTACTTCTACATGCCCACATTAAACGTTCCCCCATCTTCCCAATCGGCCACGCGGGCATCAAAACCACTGCCGCCTCCGACATCGATGACCTCGGGCAGTTGAGGCACGTCGGCCGCAGGGGCATCCACGACGACCTCCAGTTCACGCAGGGTGCTCCAGGGTTGGCCGGACAGTGGCTCTCCTGCATCCTTGTAATGGATGAGCTGGCCCACGGGGAACTGATAGACGCGCGTCGTGTTGTCCCTGAGGGTAAAGCACAGGGTGAGCAGATTGTCCTCACGCTCCCTTTGGCTCAGGAGCTCCTTGCCGTGCGGCAGTCCCCACGTAGGCATGACGCAGGTACACCACCCGTCGCTGATGCTGTCGGCCACGCTGCGCGTAATGCCGCCCACCGACCACGCATCCAACAGCAAGGGACGGCTCTCCTCGGTGCGCCATATCTGGGAAAGGGCGCATCCGTCGGCCAGTCCGGTGATGTTGCCCTCCATACTGCGCATGTTGTGTATCCCATTCACGTGTACGAGTACATATATTTGTGTCGTCAGCGGCCTTACGGTCTCCTGGAACACATGGACCGCCGTATCGGTGGTCAGTGTGTAGCGGTGGCGGTCATGGTAGCTGGCAAAGTGCACCTGCTGTTCCAGCATGTCCTCGGTAATGACGATGGTGTCGAGGGCCACGCCCAACAGTTCGGGATCAGTCATATAGGTCAGGCTGTCGTCCCATGCTTCGTTCACGCGGGTCACCATGTTGCGCGCACGGGCCACAGCCTTGTCGTAGCTCTGCATGTCCTCAAAGCGCATAGAGCCGAACTCGTCGACACTTTGGTTGAACAGGATGACGCGGTACACGTCGGGTTTCAGGTCGACGAAGACTTGGTCCACACTGTTCGTCACTATGCTCTGCGGTTGCTCCCAGTTCTTCGACTCAGGATAGAACAAGAGCGTCATGCCCGTGGGCTTCTGGCTGAAATAGCGCTGCCAGTCCACGTCAATGCGGATGCGGGCGGCATCAGGCCAGTACACCTCGAGCGGCCGGCGGTCGCACGAGGCAAACAGCATGGCCCACAGCGCGCAGCCAAAGGCCATGAGACCGCCCTGCAGCCCCTTCCTCCTGTGCCACGCTGACACGCAGCGGCCAATATTTCTACATTTCCTGCATAAATCACCGATAAGATGACACACGCCATCGGCCCTGTGAACTCCTCCCCTAAGATAGGGGAGGTGACGCGCAGCGTCGGAGGAGTATGACCCTATGTTACTGTACTCATTCCCATGCGAATGACACACTCCATCGGCCCTGTGAACTCCTCCCCTAAGATAGGGGAGGTGACGCGCAGCGTCGGAGGAGTATGACCCTATACTATCGTACTCATTCCCATGCGAATGACACACTCCATCGGCCCTGCGGGCCACTTCCCCTAACTTAGGGGAAGAGTCTTCCCGTACTATCTGAGACATAGAGACGGAAAGCGTGGATAGCTCCCCCAACTTAGGGGAAGAGCTTTGCGTATGTGGACCACACATCTCCACTGCCCTACGACCGAAACCTGTGCTTATTCCTCTCATCCTCACCATAGGTACACTAAGCTCACCTTGACCTTGGTCGGCCCTGCGTAGTCCGCCTGGCCGTTGTGCTGCCAAATCAGGTGTTGGTCGTTAAACATGCCGTGATAACGGCGGTAATCGGTGGCCAGGTAGCCGCCGCTCACACTGTACTCCATGTTCCAGCGGCGGGCCAGGCGGTGAGCAAAGCCCACGGTCAGGCCGGCAGAATAGTATTCGCCCTGATAGCCCTTGTGATTCCACTCCAGGTCGTACTTGCCGCCCATGAAGTAAGCACCCAGGAAGCATCCCGTCAGCCAACGGTGGCATGGGTCGGCCCCGTGCAGCCAGCGGCGCACCTCCAAGCCGCCGTTGAGCACCTCATAGGCGCGGCTGTTGTGATGCCACACATACCAGGGTGCCTGCCACTCTGCCATGACGCTCCATTGGGCATGCCTGCCCCACCAACGCTCTATTTCCAGGTTGGGGGCAAGCGCCATATAATAAATCAGGTTAGTTTTGACGGCCAGCTTGGGTCGCAGGCCCTCATGGCAATCGGGCACGGGGGACTCAACGGGCTCTTGGGCCGAAAAGGGAATGACAGGCACGGACGGCTGAGGCGTCACGGGGATGGTATCGGGTTCGGGTTGAGGCACAGGCACGGGTTGCACATAAGTCTCCGTCACACTGTACTCAATGTCTACGTCGGTGCGACGCAACATGGGGTAGCAATTCAGCAGCAGGTGGCGGTAGTCGTGCGGATAGCGGCTGCGAATGAGCGCTTCCTTCTCATCCAGGTCAGCCTCGCCGTCTATGATCTGCAATATCTCGTCGCGGTGTGCCAGGACCGTGCTCTTTTCCACGTACATGCGCAGGCCGTCCCAGTCCTCGGGCTGGTAGTCCGACGTGATTTCCACGTCCTGTACCTTGCAGATGGTCTCCAGGTAGGCCGCAAAGCTCTCCATGCGCCCCATGGCCAGTTTCTTGTTGTAGGCAACGGAGGCCTCGGGCGAGGCATAGGCGCGCAGGGTGATGCTGTGTATCTTGCAGTCGGGACTTTGCTGGATGCTGTCAATGACGCGGACGATGTGATGCAGCTCGGCACGGTTGTCCATGTAGTCGGGACGCACCTCGGTGCGGTTGACGGGGAAGCACAGACGTGCCACACTGTGATGGATGTGCACCACGCGCCGCTGCTGGGCTTCCTGCGGCTGACCGCCGATGGAATCGACCTGCAAATGGGCGGCCACGAGCACGTAATCGGCCCCGACAGCAGGAGTGGAAACATTTTCTGCATGTAAATGCATAGAGGACAAGCACATTTCCACCATCATCATCAGTACGAGCGGTATTTTATTCACTTTTTTAACGCAATTCACAATCCACCTTCCACTACTCCACAGCCTGCACTGCATTCGTACACATATTCAAGAAACGCGATAAACATTCAATTTCAAAAGTATCAAAGACACAATTTCTTACATCAAGGCTATCCACTAATCGGTATTATGTTTAACGTACCTTGGGCAAGTCCTGTTGCAAGGGATTTCGTCCTTGCTTGACTTTGCCACGGGATGTCCTTTCGTCTGCGCCGCAAATGGGGGGCTGAATATTCTTTCGTCAGGTGCTTTTTTCTGCTGTCAGGAATTTTTATGGTTGGTATTTTGGCTGCAAAGTTACGAAAATCCCTGTACGTACCAAATATTTACGACTAAAAGTTTGATTTTACCCCCCCCTATTTTTAATTTTATTAACACAATTTGACGCGTTTTGCCATCAACTGTTTGCAATTGCATCAAATTATTTCCGCTTTTTACGTTTTTATCGGGACTTTCGCCCATGGTTTTGGGGCATGTTTTTCGCTGCATGTCCGAAAAGGAAGCTTTTATGTCCGTTATGGGCCGAAATATGCAAAATATAAAGAAAAATGAATACGGATTCGTGCAAAACAAATGCTATTTGTCTCTATTTTTGGAGGATGGCGTTGTCTGTACATTCAGATGAACGTAAACAGGGGCGCGCATCTCCGTCATGGAGACGGGAAAACGCTTCCCCGAAGTTAGGGGAAGTGGCCCGCTTGGCCGATGGAGTGTGTTATTCGCACGGGAATGAGTCCAGCAACATAGGGTCATACTCCTCCGACGCTGCGCGTCACCTCCCCTATCTTAGGGGAGGAGCTTACAGGGCCGACGGAGTGTGTCACAACTCAGGCCTGCATGATATACAAGGCAACTCCCCCTCTAAGTTAGAGGGGGTGAGCCGCAGGCTCGGGGGCGTGTGTCACCCACAAGAGAGCATGTATAATAATACCTATATAGTTCATACTCCTCCGACGCTGCGCGTCACCTCCCCTATCTTAGGGGAGGAGCTTACAGGGCCGACGGAATGTGCAGTTTGCAAGGGAACAGGTGTCAATAATACAGGAATGTGTGCCAATAATACAGGGGCAAGCACCTCTGAAGCTGCGCGTCATCTTACTTCAGTTGGGACATGAGCTCGCTGGGACGGTGAAAAAGGGTCTTCTATGGATTTATAGGGTCTACAAATCTTGATGGGCTTATCAGTCATCCTTGATTCTGTCTGGTGAAAGCACGTTTTGGCAAAAAACGGAGGTGTTTTGCGGTCGTGGCTGGGAGCAGTGAAAATATTACGCAGAGCAAGTTCAAAATTAGAGGGAGTAATTTTAAAAAACTCGGGGAGTTTTTTAAAAAAGTCCCCGAGTTTTTCAGCCCTACTGTTTGTCGGTGCTCCCAAAGTCCCGTTTTCGTGTCCCGAAAGGGGGCTTTCCTATCCTATTATAAAAAGGAAACGTCCACCTGCCTTGGGCATGATGGAAACGGGATGGAGGGAAAAGGAGAATCTCCTCACATAATGGGTGCAGAAAAGCGTTGTGAAACGGCATTGCGCGGTGGTGCATGACGTGATCGGTACGGCAAATGACGGGAATCAGGGCATAGGCAGCGTACCACTCAGTAATAAGCGCATGGTTATGCGCCTGAATATTAAAAATGAATGTGACGTTGTTTAAAATTCAAGGAAATATAAAATTAACATTAAACATTCTTTCACTAAACATAATGCCGATAATAAATATTCAAAATATATGCAAAAATAAGACCGGCAACGCGCGAAACCATCACCGCCCACATGCACGGCACTCTTACATACAACCTCAACACAGCAACGAATGAACGAACCCACCGCAAGACATAGGGCCGCACAGGGCGGCATCAAGCTCGGCATCATGGCCATACTGCTCGCCATCACCCTGACGGCCAAGGGCCAGACGCTGGCCGTCAAGAACAACCTCCTGTACGATGCCGCACTCACGCCCAACATTGGGCTGGAACTGCGCACCGCGCCGCACTGGACGCTGGGCATCAACGCAGGATACATGCCCTGGCCGCAACACAGCGCCCGACGCACGAAATGGAAGCACCTGCTGGTCGCCCCCGAAATGCGCTATTGGTTCTGCGAAACCTTCAGCGGACACTTCCTCGGCTTCAACGCCGTGTACAGCCACTACAACGCCGGACACCTGCACCTGCCGCTGGGTCTCTACCCCACCATCAAGGACAAACGCAAGCAGGGAGACCTCGTTGCGGCGGGCCTGTTCTGGGGATACTCGTGGATACTGTCGCCCCACTGGAGCTTCGAGGCGGAAGCAGGGGTCGACGTGGGCTACACATGGTACAAAAACTACGAATGCGCCCACTGCGGCACTTACCTCGGCAAGGATGACAAATCCTTTGTCATGCCCAAGCTGGGACTGAACGTCATCTATAACATCAAGTAAAGGAGGCCATGCACATGAACAACCATATTTCTACCCCATACAACAACCCGATAGGTACAAGGACAAGGGAATATAGTACACGACGTGCCGCCGCGTGCGTGGCAATGCTGCTGGCGCTGGGTACAATGCCCGCCTGGGCGCAGACAGTGACGACGCACAGCACGGAAAAGGAACTGAAGGTAGAATACCAAGTGCCCCTGGTCAGGCCCACGTCCAACTATGCCACCACCGTAACGCCCATGCTGTGCACGGCGCAGGGTGACACGCTCAGGCTGGACCCCGTCACGGTGCGCGGAGCGGCCAATGCACGCAAGCTGCACCGCCAATGCCGCCTCAAGGGGCTGACAGAACCCGCCTACACCCGTGCCAAGGACATGCCAACCATGGCAGGCGGCAGCATCAGCCTGCCTTTCACCCAATACCCCTGGGCCAGGCAGCCGCTCACGCTGTGCGTGCTGACCGAGCGCGAGGGTTGCTGCCACGTAGAGACGCTTTCGCAGACATGCGGTGAGTCTTTCCGCTGGAAAAACCCCTATGTTCCCGTCATACGCCTGGTTCAGGACAACACGGGGCGCGCCGGCGACCTGGAGAAAACCAATCCCGTGCTGCAACACGTGTCGAAGTACCGCCCATATGACGATACGCGCATCCTGCGCAAGGAACTGGGCGCACTGTACGTCTATTTCCCGCTCGACCGGACCGAACTGAGGCGCGAGTTCCGCGACAACGCCGGCAAACTGGACAAAATCGTCGACATTACGCGGCAGATCACGGCCGACACCACCTCCAGCGTGGAGAAGATACAGATTATCGGCCTCGCATCCATAGAAGGCAAGTACGAACACAACGCCGAGTTGGGACAGGGACGCGGCGATGCGCTCAAGGAATACATCAAGCGCGAACTGTCGCTGCCCGACACCCTCTTTGACGTGGCCAACGGCGCAGAGGCATGGACCGAGTTCCGCGACCAACTGAATGACGCGCCCCAGTTTGAGGGCAAGGACGAAGTGCTCGCCCTCATTGACGACGAAACGGACCTGGACCGCCGCGAGGCACGCATCAAGCAACTCAACGGCGGGCGTACCTACCAGTACATCAAGGAGAACATCCTGGCCGACCAGCGCAACTCAGGCTATGTGCGCATCTTCTGGGACTATGTGCCCGACCAGGCCGCACAATCCATCAACACCGCGTCGCAAATGGTGAAGGATAAGCAGTACAGCCAGGCCATCCGCGTACTCAGGACCGTGCAGCACGACCCACGTGCCTGGAATGCGCTGGCCACCGCCCTCTACATGGACGGACAGGAGGAGGAAGCCCTCACTTGGTACAGGAAAGCCGCCGCACAAGGCGACCTGCAAGCCCAGGAAAACCTGAAAGGCATCGCCGGACAGGCCCAATGAAACAGAGAAGTACGCACGGCAAAACATTGATAACAGAAAAAATAGAGAACATTACATTATTATTAACTTAAACTCACACAAATGATTAGAATGAAGAAGTTTAGAAATCTGGCCTACACGGGTGCAATCGCCCTGGTAGGCATGGTTGGGTTCAACTCCTGCTCCAGTGATGCCACTGAAGAAGTCAAGACAAACCCCAACTACAATGCTGAGACAAACGAGGTACTGACTCAGTTTGTCTTCAACGTGGCTGCGAACACGCAAGCCAACACAACCAAGATGACAGCCGCCGATGTACAGCAAGACGGCAGCTTCCGCGGCATGGACAACGTGCATATCTTTACGTTCCAACTGGCCAACAACAAAACGGCAAACGGTGGTGGCAGCCATGTCTTCAAGGGTGTTGACGCTGCTGGCGTTCTTCCCACGGCTACCAGGAACTATGACCTTTCTGAATTGCTGACATCGGGCGACATCTCGGCTTCAGAGAACCGCCGCATCATTGAAATTTCCCTTCCTGTCGGCACAAACTCCCTGTTGTTCTACGGAAAGGCACTGAAAACGTCAGGTGCTGCCTCCAATGATGCCCAGGGTAACACCACCCACAGCATCACTTCCGACCCGAGCACGACTACTTTCAGCAGCGTGGCCCGACTGACTGACGCTTCAGCCTATACCGCTACCCAGAAAGCCTTGGCCGATGTCATGACCCGCATTGCCAAGAACGGTCTCTACCAAGAAAACACCACCGATGGTGACAAGACCAGCAGAGATCTCAAGTTTAGGTTCTGGTGGTTGGTTGAAAAGAATTCCGCACGTCCCAACACGGGTGATCGTACTCAGAATGCAACAACTGATGACTGCCCCACTTATCTGAATGCATCCAATGTCGAGACCATTCTGCCCACTCCTGAAGGCACTAACACGGTAGCCATTGACGGCGATCCTGCCAAGGTTTATACTTTCGAATCAAACGCATCATACAATTCAACTGCCGTATTGGGAACAAATGCCCTCAGCGAATTCAAGGTTGGACAGATTACCACCAACGTAGGTACTTTCGAACTCTATGAAGGCTCTGTAAAATGGTATGAGTACTGCGATCGCTTCAATGATGGCACCAAGAAACTGGAGATGAAGCCGCTGGAGGAAATCCTCGGCGAGGCATACGCCGCACTGCCCTTGATGGAAAAGGACGGAAAGACGGAAATCCGCGCCGGTTCTGCCGAAGCTATCCTCAAGATGGTGCAGGATCTCTGGCAAGTAACCGACAAGGTGGCCTCAGCCACTCCTACCAACATTCAGGAGCACATTGCCAAGTGCTTGGGCAAGAGAATCGAGACCCGTTTCTCCACTTATTTCGGCGGAAGCAAGACAGAACCTACTTTCAAGAACGACCTCACCACTCAACTGGTTAATTATTATGCCGGAAGGACTGCTTCTGACTACACAGGCTACAATGTTGGTTCAGGTTCTAACATGTTCCCCCTCAACTTCGGCCTGCCCATGGGTGCAGCACAGATGGATTTTGACAAAACAACCCACACCTTCTCCTACGTAACCGACATCAAGGTTTGGGGAGGTGCTACCGGTTACATTGACAAGACCTCCACTGCAGCAAAATACCTGTACCCCACCGAACTATGGTACTTCGGCAACAGCCCCGTGCGTACTTCTGACAAGGAACACGCCAAGGCTGACTATCCACAGACCGTCACCAACTGGGATACCGACGCACAATGGACTGCCGACTGGACGAAAGACAGCTATGTGAAGTCTACCGACCTCAGCGTGGCCATGCAGAAGGACATCAACTACGGCAACTCCCTGCTGAAGGCCGTGGTAACCTACGACGGTGTCACCACACTGAACGACAACAACCACGCATTCCACGATGCAGAGCCCGACAATACCATCACGGTATCGGACAACTGCCTCCAACTGACGGGTATCCTCATCGGTGGCCAGCCCAATCAGGTAGGATGGGACTTCACTCCCACGGGAACCGACTTCAGTTACATTGTATATGACAAAGCCATTTCAGGAACACTGGGTACAAGCAGCGACATCACCAACTATACCTTGGTTTGGGACAACTATGACAACTCGAAAGCCGTAGATGCACAGAACAATGTATTTGTTGCCCTTGAGTTCAAGAACGCAACAGGCAAGAACTTCTGGGGTCGCACCAACATGGTACGCAACGGTGGTACATTCTACCTGGTAGGTACGCTGAATGTCAGCGGCAAGACGTTCCCCACCAGGACTTACACCAACTACAACATGCCTCCTTACGCCGCAACCACCGCTGCATCCTACGCAGCTGACAATGGTGCTACGGTTGAGGCAGTTCGTGCATTTATCCAGGACTTCATGACGACTGCTACATTCAAGCTGAACGCCAACAGTCTGAAGAATGCCTACGTTACCGTGCCCGACTTGCGCGCCAGCCAGATTTCCCTGGGTCTGAGCGTGGATATCAACTGGGAGCCCGGCCTCTCTTTTGATGTAACCCTCTAAACAAAACCTCAATAAGCGTTTCCTGCACACAAGGCAGGTGCAGGAAACGCTTTTCAAAAACCTTTTCCCCTCTGAACTGCCCCACCATTTAAAAGAAGTACGCGCGCGTACATATCTATAATAGGACACAAAAAGGGTGGCTCACCCTGACCGAGCGAAAAAACACCGCCTTCGCCGCACGAAGGACACCGAAAGAGAATACACACAACCGCCCCGACAGGTGCGGAACGACATATAAAAGACACACATGACACACAGGCACACGCACAACACACCGGCACGCGCCGCCCAGGGCCGCCCCTTCCCCACCCTGAGGGGGACAGTGGGCTTCCTTCTCCTGACGGCCGCGCTCCTGCTGGGCAGCTGTTCCAGCATTGACGAGGATTTGGACAACTGCGGGCACGACTATGAGCTGAACTACGAACTAAGGCTGGTCACCAACATGACTACCGAGCTGCAAACCCAGCTGAACACGCAGACCGACGTGCACGTGGCCGATGCCTTGCGCCACTACCTGCAAAATATCTTCTCCGACTTTGCCCACGACGTGGACCTGTCGTTCTATGACACGCAGGACGACTCCACCCGCCTGCACCACGAAGCCCACATCATGGATGCCAACCAGTCCAGCTACACCCTGTACCTGCCCATGAGGCAGTACATGCACATGGCCGTAGCCAATATCACCGACAACAACCAGGTAAGCCTCACCCAGGATGAGTTGTGCCACACGGCACGCCTGCAACAGGTGCAGGCCGACACGCTCCGTCCCCACTCGACGGGCCTTTTTACCGCAAGGCAGCCCATGGACGTGCTGGCCGACAGGGATCAGACGTTCAATGTCAAGCTATACATGGTCAACTGCGCCACTGCGCTGGTACTCGACACGACCCGTGCGCACATCAGCCGCATGGAAGTGCTGGCCACGGGCTTCGCCTCCAGCTTTAGCCTGGCCGACAGCACCTACAGCTTCCCTACGGTCAGCCCCATCTTCAGGACGGACGAACTTTCCATCACCGAGGGCAACGAAGCCTGCTTCTGCTCGGTCAACATGCCGTCGCGCGAGCTGCCCACGCAGCGCCTGGTCATCGAGACGACCGAGCCCTTCGTCACACAGGGCGGCCAGGACGCCCTGTGGCAGTACAAAGTGTACATCACCCTGCCCAATGGCAAGATTACCGAGACCATCCTCAACGTCAATGCGCCGCTTCGTGCCGGCCAACTCAAGATTATCAAGGGCAAGGTCGACGACATGGGCGTCGTCAGGCCCACCGATGCATCCGTTGGCGTGAGCATCCGCCTGGACTGGAATCCCGGAATGAGTTTCGACCCCCAACTGTAATCCCCCACCGCACACATGGACAAGCACACACACGACACGACAACACGCCAGGCCCGCCCCTGGGCCTGCATGGGCCGCATCCTGGCTGCGGGAGTGCTGCTGTTGGCCGCATCATGCGCCGGCAGTGACGAGGAACGGGGTTCTTCCGTCCGCCATGACAGCCAGGAGGACGGCGTAGCCATGGCCCTGTCGCTCCACTCGGGCACAAGCGTGCAAAAAATGACGACTGCCAACACCCAGGCCAACGAAGTGTTTAGCGGAATGGACTCCATCATCCTCCTTCCGTTCGGTTCGACCACCAGCGGAGACGAAACAGTGGTCAGCCCCGTGCGCACGACCGACGAAAGCCTGGGCAGTGTCATCTCGCTCGAGTACCTGGACGGCTACCGCGGCGACTACATTCCCAACGACTGGGACGGCAGCCACACTTTTGCCGGCAGCCAGTCGCGCGTGTACCCCCGTGTCAAGATTCCCACCGACACCCGCTCGTTCCTCGCCTACGGCATACGTCCGCGGGGCGGCAACAGCGTGCAGGACAAGTTCCAAAAAGGCTCTACCACCATCAGCGGCGTCAACTACGGCCTGGAAGAAACGACCACGGCGGGCGGCATTCAGTTCAGCCCCGAGCCTATCTACAAATCCTCCACCATGGATTGGACCAAGGCCAATGCCATCATCAGCTATCTCAACACCATTATTGGAACAACCTACTCAAATACCCGACGCAGCTATGTGGGCGTAAGGACAAGGTACAATAGTGGTTCCTACTCTTTTACTACCAATACCCGCAACAACCAGAGCGTAAGCCTGGCATGGAGTTCCACCACTGCTACTACAGGAAACTATACATCAGGAGGCAACAGCTACTACTACAAGTATGAAGTCCCCGACGGGCTGAAGACAGCACGCACCAACTTCATTAACAGCCTGTCAGAGGTGGCATGTACGTCCGAGAATATCAAGAATGCACTGAACACACTGCTCACAGCCATCAAGGACAACTATACTGCAACCACCGTAGGCTTCTCACCTGCCACGGCAAGCTATACAAGCTACTATAATCAGAATAACGAGAACAACTACAACCACAGCGCCAACCAAAACTACGACATATACAACCAGCTTATGGAGGCCATCCGCACCAACATACGCAGTACGGGTACAGTAGGTACATCACTGAACTCCAGCAACTCGGGCGTTTCCCAGTTGGGGGCTTCCGTCAGCAATTTCCCCGAAAACCTGCCCGACGGACTGGCCGTCATACACTGGAACGGTACGGCATTTGAACTGAAGACATGCGACAACGCCGACCTTACGACCACCATCAGCGAACCTACGCGCTACGTATACCCCGCCCAGCTGTGGTATCGCAGCAATACGCTCATCAAGACGTCGGAGGATGACGCCTTTGACGAGAACATGTGGGTCAGCCTCTACGGCAGTTACAGCAAGTGGGCAGCCGGCGAGGGCGGCGTACTGAGCGATGCCACCTGGACAGGCACGCAGGTGAAGCGCAAGACCACGGGTGTGGCCCTGGTAAAGCCCATGGGCTACGGTGTGGCACGCCTGGAACTGAAGGTCAAGGGCGGCGCGGCCTCCAGCCTGGTCGACAACGACGGCTATGCCCACGCCTGGGGTTCGGGCAGCACCAGTTTTCCGCTGACGGGCGTCATCATTTCCAACCAACGCCGCGTGGGCTACGACTTCCTGCCCAGTTCGGCCCTCCAGTACCTGCTGTATGACCGCGACATGAACGCCAATGACATGTACCTGCGGCAGAACACCGAGACCACGGCGGCCAACCACACGCTAGTCCTGCCCTCGGGCAAGGATGACCCCGTAAGGCTCATCCTCGAGTTTCAGAACAACAGCGAGAACACCATCACGGGCTACGATATCACCGTGGGCACGAAATGCCGCATTCCCAAGGGCAGCAAGTTCTACCTCATGGGCGAGATTGACCCCAAGACCAAGCAACCCTACCCCACTGACAAGTTGGGTGAAGAGATTAACAACGTCTTCCACCCGGGCTATGTGACCACCATCACGGCCACGGTGAACGACCTAAAGGAGGCCTATAACATCGTACCCGACGTATCGAACCCCACACTCATCATGAGCCTGCGGCTCGACCTGAAATGGCGGCAGGTTACGCCGTCGGAACTGGAGCTCGAGTAGGACACGCACAAGCAGTACACGCACACAGGAGACCATCATGAACATACATACACGCATCAGCACACGCCACAAGGCCCACAGCGCCTGCCCCGCACCCCAGGCACGCCCCTGCGGGCGACAGGGGAGGGAGAAAGGCCGTTTATTTTTTTGCCTTATGCCGAA
Source organism: Bacteroidaceae bacterium (assembly GCA_017940605.1). Lineage (GTDB taxonomy): Bacteria > Bacteroidota > Bacteroidia > Bacteroidales > Bacteroidaceae > UBA6382. The sequence continues at coordinate 33,952 of JAGAYF010000029.1, read as the reverse complement.
AAACTCGGGGAGTTTTTTAAAAAACTACGGGAGTTTTCTGAAAAACTCGGCATCTTTTTCCACATTACACGCCCCTTTGTCGGCATGGCAGCCCATGGGTGTCCTATTGGGGCTCATGATGCTCATCTTGCTGGGCGGCTGCGGCAGCGACCGCGAGGACCGTCCCCAGGATGACCCCGTCCTGATGAAGATCTACCTGTACATGCCCGAAGCCCCCATCATATCGAAGGCCGTTACGAGCGACATTGCGTCCGACATGAGCGAGGAGAACGCCATCCGTACGCTCGACGTGTGGGTGTTCGACCAGGACGACAGCGACAAGTTGCTGGGCTACGCCCACGAGACCGACGTGGTGCTGACCGGCGGTGCCAAGGAGATATCCATCGCCCTGGAAGGCATTGCCGACACCTATCTGAACACGCTGCGCACCCACAGGGCCAGCGTCTACGCCATTGCCAACCAGGGCAGCCTGGGGCTGGGCTACACCAGCGCCACGCCGCGCACCACGATAGCCGCCACGACGATGGGCGGCACGCAGTTTGGCGTAAAGGACGGCGGCAGCGGGACGTATGTTCCCACCCACCCCGTGACCCAGGCCGACAGGACAGCCCTCGATGACGGACTGCCCATGGCAGGGGCAGGCACGGGGCTGACCATAGGCGGCGCAGGCAAGGTGATACAGATACCGCAGGTACAGATGTACCGCGCCGTGTCCAAGCTGCGCTTCGTATTTACGCGCACGGCCGCCATGGGCCAGGCCGCCATCAGGTCCATCACACTGACGGGCGGCAGGAAGGGCGGCGCAGACGGCGGCCACATTGCCACCACCGAGAACCTGTTCACCACGACGGGCGATGCCACGGTGAGCATCACGCCCAACAGCTACGTGAGCGGCACGATAGCGTTTGGCAGCCTGGCCAACAGCGACATTGCCGCCCACCCCGACCCACTGAGCCTGCTGTGGCGCAGCGACAACAAGGACCAAACCTACGAAACGACACTCAACACGGCCATCGGCAACGGCACGGCCACCGAATGGGGACGCTGCTACCTGCGCGAGACGGACCGCAAGCTGCACGGCAGGATTGTCTACACCACCGACGGCATTACGGAGAAGACGATGGAGTTTGAAATGGATGCCGAGAACGACTTTGTGCGCAACCACGCCTGGACCGTCTTCGGCTATTTCTATAACGGCGAGCTGCAACTCAGGATGGACGTGGCCCGATGGAGCACATGGACGGAACAGATGGACTACAAGGACGAAGTGACCGTGACCGAGACCATCAACTGGGACGAGGAAACCATTGCCGGCACGGAGGTCGTGCTCGACAGCAAGGGCATCTACGACAGGACGGTGGTGACCCTCATCCCCAGCACCACGGCCGTGTGCTACTTCTCGTTCAACACGCCCGTGAGCGGCACTTGGTATGCCACCCTCGAGACCATAGGCGGCACATACGGGGCTATCGTGTTTGACAACGGTACGCCCGAGGGCACACTGACCATGTCGGGAAGCGTAGGACCGAGGGCCACGCTGCGCATCAGGAGCACGATTGCCGTCAATACGGAGCAACGCAACCGCGCACGCATCACCTTTGCCGTGCGCAACCAGGCTGGTGACAAGGTGTACCGCGCCGATAAGGGTGTCATGGGGGCGGCCATCGAGATACTGCAACCCGTAGACTGACGCATGGCCACACAACACGAACGCAACACGGAACAATGACAGTTGGATAATATGACAAAGATACCTACCACATCATACTCCTCCGGCGCAAAGCGCCACCTCCCCTATCTTAGGGGAGGAGCTATTACACAAGACAACTCCCCCTCTAAGTTAGAGGGGGTGACCCGAAGGGTCGGGGGCGTGTGTCACCCTCATACAGACATGTCCTCAAGGCGAAGCACAATGCCAGCGGTGGCTCACCGCCACAATCCTCAGTCGCTATGCGACAGCGCCCCTAACTTAGGGGAGCAGCACAAAGTTGCTACAAGCATACATACACAAAAGCGTAACTCTTCCCCTAAATTAGGGGAAGTGGCCCGCAGGGCCGATGGAGTGTGTAAAGCAGAGGGCGTGCGTCACCCTCATACAGACATGCCCTCAAGGCGAAGCACAATGCCAGCGTTGACTCACCGCCACACTCCTCAGTCGCTACGCGACAGCTCCCCTAACTTAGGGGAGCAATCCCAGCCAATCAACTCCCCCATCATGCCCAACAGAAGGAGAAACCCGCTCCTGTCGCACCTGCATGCAGCCGTGCTGGTGCTGGTAGCCCTCGTCGTGGCCGCCTCGTGCGCCAGCGACGAACTGCTGAACAGCCCCGTGGGCAACGAACCGTCGCTGCAACTCAACCTGAGCACCCAAGAGGGTGCACCCGGCCAGAAAGCCGTGGCCACGCAGAGCCAGACGGCGGGACTGGACAGCCTGAACGAGAACCTCATACAGACACTCGACGTCTACCTGTACGTATTTCAGGACGGTACGGGCTACGGCACGTCCATCAAGCACATCCACCTGGACGGCGTGAACCAGAACAGTGCCTATGACCTGGTGCAGACGCTCACCCCTGCCGAACTGCGCGCCCTGCTGCCCGACGGCTCGAGCGGCAACACCGCCATCAAGGCCGGTGCCATGTGCTATGCCTACGTCATTGCCAATGCGCCCGCCGACATTGACCCCACGGCCAATGCCACCATGGACTACCTGAAGAGCACCGTCATTGAGTCCAGCGGATTTGCCGACTGGAGCAAGCCCAAGCAGGACCAGTTCATCATGGACGGCGAGGACGCAGTCACCCTCTATGCCATCAACGGCGGCACCTACACCCTGCGCGGAGCGGTCATCCTGCGACGCGCCGCCGCCAAGATGGACATGGTCATCCACAACATACAGAAGAGCATCGTCGACGAGAATGGTTTTGAGTGGTCGCCCGACATGGACAACGTCTACATTTCGTTCTTCCACGGCGTAAAGCGCGGCAACCTCAATCCCGACAACATGCGCGAGAGCGACAAGGTGGTACTGACCAGCACCGACTACTTCGACTTCGGCACAAACGACCACACCCGCATGCGCAGGATGAAGCCCTACCTCGTGACCGATGCCGGCGGCAACCCCATCAAGGCCAGCGACGGCGTGAGCGACAGCGTGAACTACACCATTGAGTACCCCTTCTACAGCTATCCGCGCACCTGGACCGAGAACAGCGCGCTCGAACCCTACTTCTCCCTGACCGTACCCTGGCAGCGGCAGGAATGGAACGAGGTAACCTCTAGCTATGACAAGATAACCATCACGGCACGCTACCAGATACCTATCCGTACCTACGAACTTAAGCTGGACCGAAACTGCTACTACCGCACACTGGTCGACGTGAGCGTCATGGGAACGCTGGGCGAGACCGACAAGGTGGAGATTACCAACAATACCTACATCGTCATTCCCTGGACCAGCAGCGACCTCATCCCCATAGACATGCGCGAGATACAGTTCCTCGCCGTGCAGGAAGACACCGTGGCCATCAACAACCAGGACAGCGCCTACACTACCTACGCTTCGTCCCACGACATGCAGTCGGGCTCGCCCAAGGTCATCCAGGTGCGGTACACCGACTACAGCCAAGCCAACATCATGCGCTACACCTTTACCGATGCCAACAAGACCTCGGGAGGACGCCCCGTATTCAACCTCAAGACAGAGAACCTGACCACCGGTGCAGCCGCCGAAACCGATGAAGTGACCCGCTACCCCAACAACGGCAACCAATTCACCGCAGCATCCAACCCCTTCACCGCCTACACACCCACGGCCAAGGACGGCACGCTCACCCTGAAGCACAGCCTGGACCTGGCCAACACCTACACGCCATACGAAGTGACCGTGGAACTGACCAACACCGTGGGCCTGACCGAACAGGTGGTCTTCACCATCTATCCGCCTATCTACATTCAGGGACACAAGTCGGACGGAAAGGTGTATGTCAATGGGTGGTATTATATACCAGGCCTTAGTTATACTAATTATCGGTATAGATATAATAATTATGGAGAAACAACACAAAGTCAACGTGCATACAATGACGGTGCAGGGACAAACTATGAAACGTATCAACCTACCACCGCTAATAATACCTCCTATAATACATTAGGTCAGATCAGAGACCCGAGTACAATCACGGGGTCAGGTGGAACAAATAACAATCAAAATTTATATATGGTCAAAATTTCTGCCCTTTCGGACAACACCTACATGATAGGTGACCCTCGAGGTGCGGCCCAGTCATTCACCAACATAGCCAAGGTGACCGACCAATACAGACCGGCATCTACCGAGGTGAGCAACATGATTGCTCCTGCCTTCATGATTGCCTCTTCCTACGGAAAGGGAAGTACAATGACCTACGAAAATGCCCAACAACGCTGCGCCGCCTATCAGGAAGACGGCTACCCCGCCGGCCGCTGGAGAATACCCACAGAGGGAGAGATAGAGTATGTAATTGGGTTGTCTACTGCTGGCATCATTCCTTCCCTTTTCTCTACTGACAGCGAGGTTGGCTATTGGGCATCATCCCGCAGAAGATACTACGGGGGCTGGCAGGGAGAGAACAGCAACCCTTCATACACTGGGCAATCCTTCATCCGCTGCGTGTACGACATCTGGTATTGGGGCGATGAGCACCAAGCCACCAATGCCACATGGGGCGCAGACAAGACCAACAAGGAACTGTGGCCCTAAGCACTGAAACAGCACAACACCCATGGCAGGAACAAGCACACACACCGCAAACAGCAACAATTCCCCCTCTAACCGAGATTTGCGAGGTCGCAAGTTGTGCCGGGCTACGTCTGCGTCAGCAGGTGGCCCAAAAGGCACGACGCGCAAGTTAGGGTGCAAAAACTCTTCCCCTAGGCTAGGGGAAGTGGCCCGTAGGGCCGATGGAGTGTGTAAAGCAGAGGGCGCGTGTCATTCGAAAGAAAACATGTATAATAGTATAAAGTCATACTCCTCCGGCGCAAAGCGCCACCTCCCCTATCTTAGGGGAGGAATCACAACACAAGGTAACAACCCCTCTAAGTAAGAGGGCGTGACCCGAAGGGTCGGGGGCGTGTGTGCCCATAACAACAACACACTCCTCAGTCGCCAAGGCGACAGCTCCCCTAACTTAGGGGAGCAGCTTCAGACAGAAGGCGTGTGTCACTTGCAAGAAAACATGTATAATAATATAACGTCATACTCCTCCGGCGCAAAGCGCCACCTCCCCTATCTTAGGGGAGGAGTTCACAGTTCCCAAGACATCAACCAGAACGCAACATACATATATTATATATAAAAAGAGATGAAGCTAAAACGACATACCATACTATCCAGTGTCCTGCTCCTGTGGGGACTGCTGTGCCTGAGCTCGTGCAACAGCACGCTGAGAATAGATGACGACGACACGGACGGCGACAAGGTGACCGTGCGCGTGGGCGTGATGCTGCCCAGTTCGCCCCAAGTACTGACCAAGACGATGGGCGAAATGACGGACGACAAGCGAAAGGACTTGGACCTGTGGCTGTTCGTGTTTGACACCGAGGGCTACTTCGTGGAAGCCGTGCAGGCCACACCCGCTCCGGTGAGCGTGGGCGGAACGGGGTCGAAGACAAACCAGGGGGACGAGACGCTGTTTGACGTAACGCTGACGCAGTCGAAGCAGGAGCGCATCATCCACTTCATGGCCTATGAGGACGCAGCCGTGCACAGCGTAATGGAGACGGCCGCGCTGGGATACGGCACATCGGACAAAGCCCTGATACCGCCGCTGAAAGTAACGGGCACACAGGATGCCTACTGGAAGCGCCTGAAGGTGGACAAAATTACCAACAACGTGCTGGAGGGACTGTTCCGCCGCGTGCCGCTGGTCAGGAACTTTGCCGAGATTAACGTGGAGACGGGTGCGTCGCTGGTCAACTTTGAGTACCTGGGATTCTGCGTGTGCAACAAGCCCAACGGCGGACACATAGCCGCCTACAACGAGAACACGGGCGACTTCGTAACCTATGACAAGACGGAAGGCGGCACGGAGGTGAGCAAGACATATGACGAACTGCAAGCCGAACAGTTCAACGGGTTTGCCCCCAGCATGACCTACACCGAGGGCATTCCGCCCAACGAGGGCAACGACAGCTACTTTTCGAAGGACGCGCAATACATATATGAGACTCCCAACGCCACGGGCAAGGCACGCGGCAGGACCTACATGATCATCAAGGGACGGTATAAGGGCGGCAGCGCATCGTACTACAAGGTGGACATCGTAAGGAAAGGCGAACACGGCACGGAGTTCTACAACGTGCTGCGCAACGTGAACTACCGCATGAACATCAACAGCGTGACCAGCGCAGGATACAGCACGCCGGCCGAGGCCGCCCAACATGCCGCCAGCAACAACATAAGCACATCGGTAACCACCGAGTCGGTGACCAACATATCGGACGGGCAGCAGCGCCTGTTTGTGAACAACACCTACTTCTGCATTACCGAGGGCGGCGAGTACCTGGAGTTGAAGTTTAAGTATATGGGCCCGCACAAGACAGGTTCGGTGGCAACGGCCAGCTACACGTTTGGCAGCAACGAAACTCAGAACGCCAGCAGCGACTATTGGAGCAACAAGTTCATCTCCATCTACGCGACGGGCGACAGTGCGGCCATGTTTGCCGAAGACCCCGTGACCGTCATGGGCAGCACGGCCGACGACTGGTGCACGGTAAGGCTCAAGTTGAAAAATCCCGTGAGCGAACCGCAGACAGTGAACCTGCGTCTGTATGTCGACCAGGCCAAGGCCGCCGCCGATGACAAGCTGTCGGCCGATGACAAGGAACTGTATACGGGCGAAATCATGAGCCGCGACATCACGCTGGTGCTCAGGCAGCGATACCAATGGTATCTGGACTGCCCCGCCAGCGTAACGGGCGGCAACCTGGCCGTCAACCTGCTGATTCCCATGGCTATCAACCAGCGGTTGTTCCCCCTGACGTTCTATGTAGAGCCGGAGGACAAGTCCATCTATCCCGACACCGACCCCAGCACAACGGTGCGCACGGCCGTGGGATACACAGCGGCCCAGATAGCCGACTCAGCAAAGAAAAACCCCAGCCTGACCAACAACGTGCTGGCCGTAAGGGTGGACTCGACCATCATACCCGGCAAGAGCGGCCTGTCGTTCCAATATGAAAAGATTCTGACCTGGGAAGACTACCAGATGTATGACTCGGTAAGGAGGGTGAACGGCACAAACTACAAGGTAATACCCCTCTACTTTAAGACCAACACCGACGCAAGCGCCACCTGGGTGTATGGCGAGAGCCAATACTTTGTGGAGGGGGCTAAGGACCAGTTCACCAACAAAGCCCCCGTGTTTGACGACAGGTACGATGCCACCGTAACAACCACCAACCGACTGGGGAAGGGACACGACATCCCCATCACGTACAAACTGCTGAGCATACCCGCCGACGGCATCAAGATAACCGTGACGGAGGGAAGCACGACGACAGACACCATCATCACGACCGGACTGAACGTGGGTGTAAACACATTTACCTACAAAACGCGCACCTTCAGCGAGCGACAAATTACCGCCGTGGTATCTACCAACACCAGCGATGCGACGCAGCAGACGATAGAACCCAATTCGGATAACAAGCGACGACACATCCTATTCCTGCCGGCAGGGACTTTTGCACCCGAACTGTGGGTATGGGAGAAACGCGGGGAGGACGTGGATTTCAACCTGTACCAAACGGCATGGGTGGCCGAAGAACCGAGTATCTATGTGCTCAAGGCAGGCGATGATGCCAGCAATGATACCCTATGGATAGACTGCGGATGGTTTAACCTGGATGTGGGCGGCATACGCTCAGACTATGAACTAGATGCCGACCGTCCCGTGTACAAACCGACCAACCAAAAGGGATTCGTCATGACGGAGAATGACCGCATCAAGATGATTGGCTACCGCAAGGAGAGCCGTATTATCAAGCCTGCCGACTACATACGCGTGGGAGACATCAGCGATGCCTATGCAGTGGGCGGCAACAGCAAGACCAACGGAACAGGAAAGATTGTGGCCAAGTTTACCGACACGGAAAACGAGGTCACTCCCTAAGAAAAGAACAAAAGGAAAGGAACTTGGTTTGTCCCGTCAGCGCAATGCATTGGTTGTGCTGTCGGGACAAATGATAGATGGACGGAACTGCCTGGCTTCCTCAGGCGTCATGGAAGCAAAGGCCATAATGATTACGATATCGCCGACAAGGACCTTGCGCGCGGCTGCTCCGTTGAGGCAGATAATGCCGCTGTTGCGCTCGCCCGGAATGACATAGGTCTCGAAACGCTCGCCGTTGTTATTGTCTACCACATAGACATGCTCGCCGGCAATGATGCCCGAAGCCTCCATGAGCGCTTCGTCAATGGTGATGCTGCCCACATAGTCCAGGTTGGCCTGGGTAACCCTGACATTGTGTATCTTGGACTTGAGTACTTCTACAAACATAGCTTATCGGTATCGGATGTTATCAATTAAACGGACGGGACGACTGCCGCAGAACACAGTGATGCAACCCACAATGTCATCAGTCTGCTGCCAATCGGCCACGGGTTGAAGCGAGCGGCCGTCCACAATCTGGAAATACTGGACCTCCAGTCCCTCCAGTGCATTCAGGGAATCCTCGACAAAGGCAAGAGTTTGCCGGACGGTGTGGTTGGCAGAATAGGCCTGGCTGAAGAACAGGATGCGCGAGATGTTGACCGCCAACTTTCTCTCCGATTCAGACAGCAACGCATTGCGACTGCTCAAAGCCAGTCCGTCTGACTCACGCACAATAGGGCATGGACACAGCCGGACGGGGATGCCCAACGCCTGTACCATCTGACGGATGACGGCTATCTGCTGAAAGTCCTTTTCACCAAAGTAGGCCCTGTCGGGCTTGACGGCATAGAACAATTTGCTGACGATTTGGCAAACGCCATTGAAATGTCCAGGACGGAATGCTCCCTCCATAACGGTGTCAACAGGCGGATAGGAAAACTGCCGCGTGTCCGGCTCGGGATACATTTCCTCCACGGAGGGCGCAAAGACATAGGTAGCACCATGGGATTGCAGCAAACGGCAATCGGCATCCAGGTCGCGCGGATAGCTTTGCAGGTCCTTCTTGTCGTTAAACTGCGTGGGGTTGACAAAGACACTTACGACTGTTACATCATTCTCCCTTACACAACGTTCCACCAAGGAAGCATGTCCTTTGTGCAGTGCCCCCATCGTAGGGACAAGTCCGACGGACAACCCCTCCTGACGGGCGCGGGCCAGGCTTGCCTCAAGTTGGGAAACAGTGGTCAGCAATTCCATTTCTCTCTATTGTTATCAGCTTGATTTGAGCCTGCAAAATAACAACTTTATTTTGAAATAGAGGGCATTTGTCCCCTGCAAAGAATGGCCTGAAAGCATTATTTTTTGAAAAAAGGAAACTCCATTTTTCTTTTTTTCGTAACTTTGCATTACAAATATGACAGAATGGCAGTAGAAAGAGTTCTTTTTATCACCCAGGAAATCGCTCCTTACGTCCCCGAGACGCCCATGTCGGTCATGGGAAACAAGATTCCAAGGTACATTCAAGAAAACGGCTGCGAGATACGCACTTTCCTACCCAAGTGGGGCATCATCAATGAGCGGCGCGGCCAGTTGCATGAGGTCATCCGCCTGTCGGGAATGAACATTATCATCAACGACACCGACCATCCCTTGCTTATCAAGGTAGCATCCATGCAACCCTCGCGCATACAAGTCTACTTCATTGACAATGACGACTTCTTCCGCAAGCGCCAGATGGCGTATGACGAAAACGGGGCAGAATATCCCGACAACTACGAACGCGCCATCTTCTATGCGCGCAGCGTCATTGAGACAACCAAGCTGTTGCGCTGGTTTCCCGACATTGTGCAATGCCAAGGGTGGATGTCCATGCTGATTCCGTTCTACCTGAAGAACGCATACAAGGACGAACCTACCTATGCGTCGAGCAAGATTGTGCTGTCGCTCCACAACCAATCGCTTGAGACTCCCCTACCCCAGGAATTCGTAGCCATGCTGGCTTTCCGCAACGTCACGCCGCGTGTTATCAATTCCTACAAGATGCCATTCAAGACCTACCGCGACTTTGCCAAATTCTGCATCCTGTTCTGCGACGGCATTGTCTGCTCCGACGAAGACATTGACCCAGAACTGATAGAATTTGCACAGAACAAGAACATTCCCCTGCTCCCATTCAGCAAGGAAGACTTCCCACAGAAAGTACAGGCGTTCTATAACAGCCTACACGACCAAGCATAGCCCCTACAACTTAATTTTTTGATTTAATGTTCCCACTCAAACCATTCAAATCAAAAGTCATGGCCACCATCCTCCTTGTCATGGTGGCTGTGTGCTGTTTCAGTTCATGCGACGACGAGACAGGAAGCATCGGCCCAAGCGTTCTGCCAAGCAACGATAAGTTCAGCACGTCAGACAGCATCTTCTACGCCCACACCAAGAGCATCCTCATCGACTCCCTCCTTGCAAACACATCGCAATGCTACCTGGGGCGCGTCACCGACCCCGAGACAGGCGCAACGACAACCAGCAATTTCCTGGCGCAGTTCTACTGCCTGGAAAACTACGAACTGCCCGACATTGCCACCATGTATAAAGAGGATGGCCTGCCCGTGGCCGACAGCGTGGACATCAACCTATACATCAACACCTATTACGGAGATTCACTCAACTCCATGAAAATTGCCATAATGGAGCTTGATTCTGCCCACATTATGGCCGAAGAGACCGTATACTACACCAACCTTGACCCTGCTCCCTACCTGAGCAAAAGGAGCGACGCCATCTACCAAGAAATGTCCTTTGCAGTGGTCGACCTCGAGGTAAGCGACTCGCTGCGCTACTCTTCTTCCTACAGCAAGCACATCAACATCAAGCTGCCCAGGGAATACGGCTCACGCATCCTGCAACAATACTACCAACATCCCGAATACTTCAAAAACTCCTACAACTTTATCCACCACGTCATGCCAGGGTTCTACTTCAAGGTCATCTCGGGCAACGGGACGATGGTGAACATTGACATTTCCACCCTGAGCATCTATTTCAACTACACGGTAAACGACAGCACCTACGTGGGCGTATCGCGCGTAGCCGCGACACAGGAAGTCCTGCAGAACAACAGCATCTCCAACAAGGACAACGAAGCTTTGCTCGGCGACACCGCCTGCACCTACCTGAAGACGCCTGCCGGCATCTTCACGGAAGTGACACTGCCCATAGACTCCATCTACCAGGGCCATGACAACGACTCCATCAACAGTGCAAAGATTGTGTTTAAGCGCCAGAACAACGATTCCCTGCGACGCTACAGCCTGGCTGTGCCAAGTGAGCTGTTGATGATTCCCAAAAAGGAAATGGACGCTTTCTTTGAAAAGCACCAACTTCCCAACGGAACGACATCCTTCATCTCGACATACAACAGCGCATACAATTCCTATTCGTATGAGAACATTGCTACGCTTGTCTCCTACCTTAAGCGCATGCACAACAACGACGGCGACGACGATTGGTACAAGGTAGTCCTGATACCCGTAAAGACGGAAGTCAACGGCACGAACACCTACACCAAGGTCTACCACGATTTCAGCCTGAGCAGCACGAAATTGGTTGGCAGTACCGGCAATCCCATCAGCATATCGGTTATATACAGCCACTTCAAATAGAGAAGAAAAGTCCTGACCCAACAGTCAGGACTTTTCTTTTTGTATCACTTCACGGCTAACAAGGAAGCAACGGAACAACAGCCATCACAGCGCGGCCAACTGAGCCCAAAGGCCATCCCGTTGGGCAGTCTAGGCAGCTAGGACAGCTATCACGCACAACATAGCACCCCACTGATGACATTCACGGGGCAACAGCCAGTTTTTACGCCTTGTCCGCGTCACTTTTGGGCCTTGCCCAAATTCTTTCAGGCCGCATTGGCCCAACTTCCACGCCCTGCCGCCTGCCGTTTATCCATACCAGAAGCACCACTTCCCCGTAGGCAGCACGTTACATGGACCATCGACCGAAGGATACACGACCTTAACATGCCCGTTTCCCATAAACGGGCTATCCGATACAATGAAAGGAATTATTCTGTCACGATTGTTTTTCCAACAAGACGACGGCATAGGCCGATATGCCTTCCTGCCTGCCCGTGAACCCCAGGCGTTCCGTTGTGGTGGCCTTGACCGAAACGCAATCTGCATCTATGTTCAGGACCGACGCAATGCAAAGCCGCATTGGGTCGATATAGGGACTCAACTTAGGCTTTTCGGCACACACCGTCGCGTCCACATTGACGATGCTGAAGCCCTTCCGGCCAACGATCCTGACCACTTCGGCCAACAGGAGCTTGCTGTCGGCGTTTTCGTACTGGGGAGACGTATCGGGGAAGTGATAGCCAATGTCCCTGCAATTGGCAGCTCCCAGGATAGCATCGCTCAGGGCGTGCAGCAGGACATCGGCATCGCTGTGTCCCAACAGGCCCAACGGCGAATCAATCCTGATGCCACCCAGCCACAGCGGGCGGTCGGCCACCAGCCGATGGACATCATAACCCAGACCGACACGGATATTCATCTTGCCATGCTTTGTGGATTACCTGCCTCGCGTAAACAAATCGCGGATGCCATCGAAATCGAATCCCAACGAAACGCGCAATGTCTGGTCCAGGGGATTGGAGGCGGCCGTAGAAATTACATATCCGGCATCCAGGGAAAACACATTCATGCGGAAACCGGCACCCACGGTAAAGTATTTGCGGTTGCCCTTGTTGGCACTTTCGTGATGGTAGCCTGCACGCAGCATGAACTTGTCATTGTAGGTATATTCAGCACCCACGCTCCACTGTATTTCCTCCAACTCCTCCTTGAAGCCGTTGGGGGCATCGTTGAAGCTCTTGAAAATACCCTTGATGGGCGATATACTGTAATATTTGTCCTCGCGGTAGGTCTGATACTCGGCCGTGTGGTCCTCGCCGTCGGTCGTGGAATAGCCCAACGCCTTGGCACACTGGGCATCGGTGGGATAGGTCGGCACCAGCAGCTTGTTGGCCTCGGCTGCAAAGGATATGCGGTTGTATTCGTTGAGCGGCACCATGAAGTTTGCCCCCAGGCGCAGGGTCGTCGGGATGAAGAAGGAGTAATCATCGCCATAGTCAATCTTGCTGCCCAGGTTGTAGATGCCCAGACCCAGCGCAAACTGGCATTCACGCGCACCCACATTCATATAGGTATTGTAGTAGGTGGCCAAGTCGACGGCAAACGCCGAACCAGGCGTCGAGCCATCGTCATAGTGACCCGAAAGGTCGGAATAGATGTATCGGAAGGTGACCGCAGCCGAGAATTGCTCGCTCAACATGCGTGAATAGGCAGCATCGACGGCAAACTCATACGGTTTGATGGTCATTTCATTACCCGTCTGTGACGTTGTGCCTGTGCCATAGTACACTTCGCCCAGCGAAAAGTAGCGAAGCGATGCACTGACGGCCTGGTAGTCGCCCAGTCGGTAATAGCCAGCCAGATAGGCCAGGTCAATATCGTTGACCAACTGACGCAGCCACGGCGTATAGTTCACCGCTACCCCCGCCTTGCTGATACAGAAGGGATACTTGGCAGCATTCCACGCCTGGGAGTTGGCATCGGGCTCCGTGGCCGCACCAATGTCTCCCATACCGCCTGCATGGGCATCGGCAGCAATGCTCTGGGAGACGACAGCCGTCTGGACGGGGTTGAATTTGTTCTTGATATCTTCCGCATGAGCCACCGCAGCCGCGAGTGACAGGAGGGAAAATACGCAATATGACAATCTGTTCATGTTTTTTTCTGATATTAAGCTACAATAATAACTGACAGAAGCCTGTTTTATTGTTTGTGGATGATTAATTTCTCTGTTTTTGTGCTCTCCTTGCTTCCGTTGCAGGAGACAGATACCTGATACAGATACAGCCCACCAGGCAAGGAGATTCCGTTGTTGGACGTCAAATCCCAATTGACGGTGTACATCCCGTTGGCCGAAGTGCCTGTCTCGGTATGCTTCCACCACAGACGGCCAAAACAATCGTACACATGGATGGTGAACTCCGTTTCAGTATCAGGCCGGTCATAGCTGATGAGGAAGGTCGTAGCCTGCACGGCGGGATTGTTGGTCAGCGCCACACTGAGCAGCGATGGGCGCAGGCCGGTCTTCACATTGAAATTGAGCACCGCCGTCGAGGAATTGTTCTTCATGTCCCACGCACGGAAGAACAAGCGGTGCTTGCCTTCCTCCAACTGGGGAATCAGGTAGGCCACGCTCCCGTTCGTAAAGTTACCGAAATCATTTGTGTAGTAATTGTTCAGGACATAGGTCCGCGACTCTTCTCCGTCAATAATCAATTCCAGGTCATGTCCCATTCCGTTGCCCGTCGCATTGATTCCATCTGGATCGCTCAGCTGTGCAACAAAATAGGGAGTCTCGTTGACCGTTCCGCCATCCTGGAAATCGGGGTTGTTCAGGTACAGGAAAATGGCAGGACCCAGCGAATCCTGCTGCACATAGGAAGACGTCCCCCCTACGGTGAAGTTGTTGTAAGTGCCGTTGGCCTCGCCAGTCTTATCAGCAGACAATGCATAAAGGCTTACCCTTCCCTTGCCATTGGAATACTTGATGTCGATGGGAACGGGAACGGTCATCTCAAACTGTCCGTTCCTGACACTGTCCATACCCTCATAGAGTTTTTTGGTATGCTCACTGTATGTAAGCGGAGTTACGTCAGCACCTGCATTGTTGCGGCACGTAATGGTATCCTTGCTGTCCATCAACGTCAACGACACTGAACCATTGAAATCGGAATTCGCAGTACCGTCTTCCTTCTCCACATGGCCTTTTATCCTGACCTGGCTTCCTGCCTGGAACTGCACTGCCGTCCCCGCAGGTTTGCCGTCAACCTCATCTACGACCACGCGGTCAGTGGGCATGGAGAGTGTCAGGGCTGGATCGCCCATCAGCGCATATTTCAGCTTGTTGTATCCCAAGTCATTCTGGGAAATTCCCGTGCCGGTCGTCACCAACCTGACCTTGCACATGCGCGCCGCATCTCCTATTGTGTTGCGGCGGCCGTTGGCATCTCGGGCCAACAGATAGTTCATGAAGTGATTGTTAAGGTAGCCGTTCTGCATGGAATAGACCGCTCTGGATGCACTGAAGAAGCCAATTGTTCCGCTTTTCTTGTTCAGCATGGCCGTCTCGCCTATGGTTTCCTCCAACATGTCAAAGGGGGTGATGATGCATGAAGCGATCACCCACAGCGGTACTTTGTTGCTTGAAGCTTCCTTGAAGTCGTTCAGGCGAAGTACCAACTCATGGGAGATGCTGTAGGGAGCACCGTGCCCCATGTAGTTCATGACCAGTGCCCCCTTGTTGTTTAGGATGGACTTCAGGTCGGATGTCACACTGGGATAGGTGTGCCCCGTGGCCGTACTTACGCGTTCATAGGCATCCCAGTAGATGCGTTTTGCATTCAGGTTGGGATGTTGTGATTCCACCAATTGAGCCACGGCTTCTGCCCCCTCCATGTGCTGATTGGCATCGCCATCATCTGCCAACATATATATATTGTTCTTCCAACTGCCAGCATGGGTATTCTGGGCATAGTCAATGATTTTGTCCACCATGACCTGCGCTTCGTCAGCAGTCGTTACCGGCAAGCGACCTATGCCTAAGTCTATCTTCTCAGTCAGCAAATTGCTTCCCTCACCATCGTCAAGGAGTCCAAAGTAGTCATCCGTCACATAACTGTCCACTTCGCTCAACGAGGCCTCACTCTCATAGCACAGAAGGTAGTCCTTGGGGTTCAGGTAGGCGCACTCGCTGGTCAGCATGCGGTTGTCCCACACGCTCGAGCCCATGAGCAACAAGTAGCGAGGCATATCCTTCTCGCTGTCTGCACAGTCATAGAGTTTCTTCAGGTATCGCCTATATGCACATGCATCGGGCGTTCCGCTCGAGAACTCATTATATATCTCATCGGCTCTCACCACCTTGACCGACATACCGTCATGCTGTGCATGCCATTGAGCCAGACGTTGTGCCTGAGCCGTCAGTTTTCCACTCTCGGGCACAATGATTACCATGGTGTACGAACTGTCGGCATGCAGGTCCTGATTGGTGACCGTACCTACCACCTCAGGCTGGGGGAATGTGGCCGAAGTATTGAGCGCGACGTAGCGAAGTGACGCATCGTCGACAGGAACAGAGAGAATGTTGCCAGCCAAAGTACCTTCCCTGCCAGCCAACGGGTCTCCAGGCCGTCCCAACTGCCACACGCGCGTATCGGCATTGGCGTTGGTTATCTGAAAAACAGCACTACCCGACTGCTGACTGCTGAAGCAAAGGAAGTTTTCCCTTAGGTTCAGCTTGCGCATATAGTCGAGCCGTAGCACATCCAGTCGGGCATCAACGCCTGCTGTCGTGGTAATGTTCACCTTGTTGTTCTGCATAAGTCCCTGCACAGCCCACAGACGACTACCGCTGATGGCGTGGTCGTATTCGCCCGACTTGCCAATGTTAAACTGTCCAAGTTGGTTTCCGTTGGCCTTCACAGTCACCTGTGTTACGCCACTCTGGTTATAAGCAGAGAAGATAACATATAGCGATGCCGCCTGGGTGGTGTCTGCATCGGGTGCAGCCAAGTTGTAAGTGCGGCTGTTGCCCGACTCGCCATAGTTGTATCGTTCATATAGGTTGCGTCCGCTGGTATACCAACTGTACTCCTCGGGGTCTATAAGGCTGTGTTCGGGGAATGTCTTTATCACCGAGCTTGCAACTGACTGCGCAGTAGTTTTATTCGCCAGCACGGCAGGACTGTCTCCCTCGGTCACGAAATAGTAGCTGTAACGACTGTAGGGATTGTTGCGGTGGGTGGCGACATAGGTCTGGGTCGTATTGTTGTAAGACAGAGTGCCCCAGCGCACCGTGCCTTCGGCCCAAAACAATACATCACTGCCACGCCTATACAGGGGTATTTCCTCCAAATCATCGTAGTCACCGCCCGTTGTTCCGTAGCTTATTCGGTCATTAAGTATCCTGCCGCCGTAGCCAAACACCTTGACCATCTCTGGATGGGCAAACCCCATCTGGGCCAACTGAGCATGGGTCAGGGCATAGACACCCTCTTCCTGTACACGAATCTTAACCCAACGGCCCGTGCTCAGGACACTATGTTGTACATAGCGCGTTGCCGCACTTCCATCGGCTGCCACGTCGTCGACTGTCACAGCCGACAGATGAGTGTCCTGCATACAGACGACTAGTTTGGCACTGACCAGTCGTTCCCAGTGCCGGCCCGACTTCCTGATGGGTACGAACTGCACGTCGAAGAAGCACTCTCCTCTGCTGCGACCTATGTTCTGCGAAACGGACAGACTTTCTGCAGGAACGTAGCCCACATCCTGCAACGCCTTACGTTCATTGGCACTAAGCCTGACGTACTCGGGATACTCCAAACGCACGCTGATGGCTTGGCCTAGGTCCATTCGTCCCAAACATAGGCTGCGACTTACCACAGGTACTTGCCCCTGTCTGATGCCGTTCCACTCAACGCGCACGATTTCCTGTCGCAAGGTATGGCCCATGGCCACGCCCGACAGGAAGATGAGTCCCATTAGCACCCACGCCATACGGCAAGTGGTTTTATTCCAGCATTTCATAGTTGTATCTTCATCATTTTACCGCCACCTTCAGCACTTGCGTGCCTGCCATCATGGCTTCCACAAGCTGGCTCTCGGCCAAATGGTTCTCAACGTGCAGCGGCCGGCTGAACAACAGGTCGCCGTGCCGCCACGTCATCAATTGACTCAGGGCCGATAGTGCTAAATCCATCTCAGCCAAGCAGTCCTGGGGACTAAAGGAGACGTTGACCGGCTTATTGTCACTGCACCACATGCAACCATCGGTCGGCAGCAGTTTTTTGTCCAGTGGAAGTCCTACAACAGTCGAACCATCCAGCACATGCGCCCCCCATGCACTGTCTTCAGCCTTTTCTGGCTGGAAGATCAGCCCCAGTGCCACCTGATCGTAGTAACGAGGAGCGAACCTAGGGGCAAAGGACTTCCCCAAACGGTTCAACACGGCCACCATGTGGAGCGTAACCTGCCAACTTCCGCCCCATTCGGGCAGAAAAAATGGTTTGCCGCTCCTGACCAGCGTGGAATCTGGCTTGTTATAGAACGCGGGCAACCCCAATTTATTGCTTTGCAAACGATTTTCTGACAATACAATGATCTTCATCTTATATCAAATGCATCTTAACTTCACATCATTAGACAATACAAAATTAATGAAATCTGCCATTACGCCCATTCCTTGTTCTTAAAAACTCCGTTTCACTGCAAATTCTGCCTAATAAAAGCAGGAAGTTTCAAGAACTGTTTCACTAAGTCGGACTCCCATATGCAAGAACGGTTACTTCTTTTTACCTTTTGGGGATTTCTTGAACAATTTCCTGGCGTTGTTGAAGTCATGCTGGAACTGGATGCCTCCTCCCTGGGTCGAAAGCGAGGAACGGGAGAAGTAACGGTCGTTGGTCTCGCTGTAAGCCTTGAGGCTGACCGTACCCTTGGGGTTTAGGAGATAACGTATATTGAAGTCGCCCACAAAGTTGTTGGCATAGGTCGTCTGTTCACGGTAACCAAAGTTTCCGCGCAGCTGCAATCGGTTCTGAAGCAGGCTACCCTGAAGCTGACCTCCCACTTCCATATCATCCCAGCCCATGCGCCCCGTGGCAATGTTAGGACCAAAGGTCCAATTGGTCAGGTGAAGAGCCTGACTGATGACGCTGCCAAGGCTGTTGCCCAACGTATTGGCAAAAAGCGACTGCATAGCCAGCGTGGATTGGTTCATGGTCGACGAATTGGCCATGTTGGTATAGTCATAGGTATAGAAGCGGCCTATCGTAAGCAGGTATAGCATCTGCATGTTCATGTCCTCTTGGGAAGATATGGCACTGTGAATGGTCTGTCGCAGGTCATCGCCCGCCGTGGGGAAGTCCAGTCCGAAGGTAACCTGAGGGTTGTTGCACTTGCCGCCAAAGTTGAGCAGGCAGTCCACACTGGTTGTGGCATTGCTGATGTTCTGTCCCAAGTTGAGGTCACTGAGTGAGACGGAATGCACAGAGTAGACTCCCTTAAGGTTCAGGTCACCGTCCTCGGCACTCCCCGAAAACCTGAGAAAGCCCCCAGGCTGGATGCGGAACGTGCGACGCATCAAGTCTTGGATGGTCAAGTGGTACTCGCCCTCGGTCGTCGTGTATAATCCAGTTAACTGGAATCGGCCCTTGTTGTGCCACGATGCGCTGATAGGGCCGTTGCCGTGAAGTGTCAGGCCGTCGCCGGTTCTTCGGTCGGTGTAGATGACAATTTGAGCATTGGGATTGACGTTGGCATTGATATGGAGAAAAATATTGACCGTTGAGTCACGCATGGAATTCTGCGCTGCAACCGTCACAGCATCGCCGCCTGAGAAACCCGAAGGCGACTTGTAGCTGTCGTGGAAACGGATAAAGTCGGTCGAAGCCGCAGCCGTCTCCTCGTCCGAACTGTTGTAGCAGAACACCGAGCCAGGCGTAGGCGAGAGGTTCAGTTCAGCATGCACGTTGGACGTATTACCCCACAGCCGGCCGTCGCCATTGGCGTGTATGACACCCCAGAAAATATCCTGGCTCGCTCCCTCGCGCCAATTATAGGCCAGCAGGTTGTTGGCATCGAAACGTATATCATAGCCAAAGTCCTTAATCTTATTGTGCGTAACCTGCCCTACCGCCGTACAACTGCCCCCGCGCAGGTCCTTGATATGGAAGTCCTCGAAGATGATACGCCCCTCGGCAAAGCGCACACTGTCATGTGTCACCATATAGGGCGCATTATTAAAGGGCGGACGGAACGTCATTGTATCAACGTGCTCGCATCCCTCAAAATCCATTCCACTCAACGGACCATGCAAGCGCAGATGACCCGTAGTCGTTCCCTCAATGTGGCCCAGCACGCCTTCCAGCCACGAATTAAGGAACTCCAGACTCGTCCTGTGCGCCTCAAAGCTAAGGTCAATGGAATCGTTGGCTATATCGACCCTCCCATGTATCCATAGCGAATCCTGAAGACTCCGGCGGGTGAGTCCGTCAATGTGGACCGCCCCTTCCTCACCGTCCCAAAGAGCCTTGACGCGAAGCGTCCCCATGCGTCCGTCCTGAAAACGGAAATCCTGCACCGTAAGTCGTACAGGGATGTCCCGCCGGTCAACTTCTGTCGGAATGAATGCCGTACCTGTTGCTTTTCCTGAGAATTCGACTGGATGGAAATTGAGCAGGTCCTGAATGTGCGCTATCTCAATGTCATTGATGTCAACCTTGTAGGGCTCACCACTCCCCTTCGCGCGGCTAAGGCTGATATACTGGCTGCCATTCCTGATTTCAAGTGGGCTGATATGGACATTGCCCTTGTTCCATTCGACATGAGAGCTGCTTACACTCCACAGCGTGTCCTTAATGAAGACCCTTGAGGGCTGAATCAGGATGTCGGCTATGCGGTCGTCCGCATTGTCCTTGCTGAACTGGCATCGTGCCGCCACATTTCCGCTTGTTCCGTTGCTGTTGATCGTCTTCCAGTCCAGAACGGGGGCAATGGTGTTGTCTGCCACCTGGGTATTGAGAACCATGCGCACGTCAGTGTCGTCAAAAGACTTGGTCAGTTGGGATAACACATGCAGTGAATCTCTGTTTCCCTTCAGGTACATGCTCGCATCGGCATAGGGTTCGTCGTTTATCGTGAACTTGGGCATCCAAGCAGTCAGGTTGATTTGGTTCTTGTCATGGTCAACGAAGCCCGATACAGTTGCTTCCTGTTTGACACTCAAGGGCAGGTTAAGAAAATAAGCCAGGACATCAGTTTTTCTTACCTTGAACTGAAAATCCAAATTGGGATGCTGCACGGGGGCAAACTTGACATAATTACCCAAGGAGGGAAACGCCGCAGACATAAAGGAGAACATGGCATCGGGGGCGTTCTGAATGGGGACGGAACTCCTGACATGAGCATCCAACATATCGCTGGCTACGACCAAGTCCTGACTGTTTGCCCCCTGACGCAACTTGACACGCAGGGAATCAAAGGCTACAGGATGCGGAATGTTGTCCGCCTTGAAATCATGAACGGTCACAGACAATATCCTGTCGGGATTGCCGTACAGCGAAGCCGCTACCTGCGCCGACAGAACCACATCATCGTATCGGTCAGTCAGGTGAAGGGCGCGGAGTGACAGTTTGTCCACACGAGCCTGTGCCTGCATGTCAGAAGCCCCCTGACGGCCCGTCGTCAGCCGGACTTGCGATGCCAACTTTAGGTTTTCGTCATCCACATGCAGGTCGGCATTCAACTTGTTGTCGGCCCAAGTAGCCTCCACGTTGACGTTGTGGTAGGCATAGCCGTTATAGAATAACTGTTCACCCCGATGAGTGAAGTGCAGGGACAGCGGTTGCAGGCATCCCGACACCATGGCCGTGCCGTGCGAGGCCTGTGGCGAGCGCGGCAAAGCCTCGACTTGTGCCAATTGGTCCACAAGAAAGTCCCTGTAAGCCAAATGGCCATCCAATTGCCGCCCCTTGAGAGTCAGGCTTTCCTCCAGTTTTCCCAGTTCCGTCGTCGTGTTTCCCGTTACATGGATATTCTCTCCGTCAACATGTATCTCGCCCGAGTGTTCCACCTGCCCTAACTTCGTCAGGCGTTGTCTTAGGCTCTCATCCTGCGTAAAGAGGGCCAGTGCCTTTTCATAGAACGCCGGAGTAGCACGCAACTGCTCCACATGGGCCGACACACGAATCGGCTGTCTGTTCCAAATGCCCTGATCCAGCCGTACCGTTGCCACAAGGCCCATGCTTTGCTGCGCCTTCTCATGCATACGGGTCTGCACATCCAGGTCTTGCCCCTTGCCGTCGGCCACGACATCCAGTTGGAATCGGTCATTCGCAAATTGTTTCGCCTCATCGGACAGGCAAACGAAGTCAGAAGGACAAAGCAGACCGTTCACTTGGGCATGACGGATACGTATCTGCGGCTTCAGCACCACGTCGGCCTGGGCAATGCGCAAGTGAGTCTGAGCCATGTCCAGCCGCATGTCATGCACATGAAGCCTATTGTCGGCCAGTACGCATTTCAGCAAAGTCTTTTCTACAGCCAGTCCTGATTGTTCCCTGAATCGGATGTTCCTTACCCGAATATCGATGGAATCTTGGGCAAAGTAATTAATCCGGAAATTGGCATCAAGGTTTCGCAACGCCACATGCGACAGGTTCAACTTGCGAGGTGTCTGCGGTTGGTCGGCTACATCGTACCTTATTTGTATGTCGCGGCATATAAACGAGCGCGCACTGAACTTGATGCGGGCTTTCTCGTCCCCCTGGTCCGAGGCCAGGTTGTCTAGGATGAACTGATAGTTCGGCTTGGAGTTTACCGAATCCTTACTGAACCGCACCGAAGCATTGAACAGCCCCATGTGCTTTATGACCAACTCGTTCTGCAACAGCGGCAGGAGGTCCAAATGCACGCTGAGCGTCCGTGCTGCCACCAAGGTGTCGCTCCGTTGATCCCTGACGAGCACATCCCTGACAAAAATCTGGCGGAAAGGCCTTACCTCTACCTGCCCCACACGGACTTCCGTCCTAAGTTTCTCTGACAATAGGGCCGACACTTTCCGTGCAATGGCCTCAGTAACAAAAGGCATATTCAAAGATGTCGTCAATACCACATAGATAATGGCAATAACGACTACCGATATGCGCAATATGTAACTAAATTTTTTGATACCTGGTCAGATTTTATCAATGAACGGGCAAATTTAGTCAAAAATGCCGAAACCAAGCCGCCACACAAGGGGCTTTTTATCACAACGTCTACCAAAAAGACAGGCCGCACGCACATGAGACACCCCGTTGCAGGTTTCGACGAAGCCTGCAACGGGGTACATTGAAAACAAGCATTAATGATTCTTGCCTTATGATACGGCCTGATAGAATGCAGGTATCGTATCCTTCAAATCCATGCCCTTGCGATACACGGCCGAAGTGCCGCCCACAAAGACATCTGCCCCCATCTTGGCCATGGCGGCTGCCCTTTCCACCGTAATGTTCCCGTCGGTTGAGATAAGCACGTGCTCCAGTCCGTGTTCCTGCAAGTATTTCTTGGTAGCAGCCACCTTGTCCATGATTCCTTCTATCATCTTTCCACCGGCAAAGCCAGGCTTAACCAGCATCAGCAGTACAAGGTCCACCTGGGGCAGAAACTTGGCAGCCTTCTCAACTGGCGTTTCAGGATTAAAGGCCAAGCCGACGTGAGCCCCCTTTTCCTTGATCAGGTCAATGCTTTTCTGAATCTCGTCGTCGGGCAATTCACTGTGAACCGTCACATAGTCCTTGGCAGACAGCGTGAGGTAGTTGAGCAGAACCTCGGGCTTTTCCAACATGACGTGGATGTCAAACGGAACGTCAGTGACATTGCGCAGTTGCTTGATGAAATCAGGACCAAATGTCAGGTTCGGCACGAAATGGGCATCCATGACATCCAAATGAAACCAATCTACATGGTTATCTTCCAGAATGTGGATATCCTTTTCCACATTCATCAGGTCTGTACACATGAGAGATACGGAAAGTAACTTTTTCATGATAGGAAATGTATTGTATAATGTTCGTAATTTGTTTGCAAAATTACGGAAATCCCACCAATATGGGACTTGTCAATCAAAAAATATGTCTATCTTTGCACCATTAATTTTAATTCTACGTATCAATCATGAGCAATAATTCAATGGAAATGATGGGGCGTCAGGTAGATGACGCCACCGCAAAACGATTCAAGCAATGGCAGATGCGTTCCATTATAGGAACAATGATTGGCTATGCCATCTTCTACATTGTCAGGAAGAACCTCAGCATGGCCATTCCTGGAATGGAAGCCGATCCCGACCTGGGATTCACCAAAACAGACTTAGGTATCTTCCTTACCATGAACGGAGTCGTTTATGGTATCTCCAAATTAGTCAATGGTTTCGTGGGCGACCGCGTCAATGCACGCTGGTTCATGATGTTGGGACTGGCCATGTGTGCCATCTGCAACTTTGTCTTCGGCATGAGTTCCACGGTATGGCTGTTTGGACTGATGTGGGTACTCAACGGATGGTTTCAGGGTACAGGCTATCCTCCCTGCGCACGCATCTTGTGCCATTGGGTACATCCCAAGCAACTGGCCACCAAGATGTCCGTCTGGAACACCTCGCACAGCATCGGTGCATTTGTCGCACTTGTCCTTTGCGGATACATCGTTTCGTTTGGCTGGCGCTGGTGCTTCTACATTCCTGCCATCATTGCCATGCTGGGCGTGGTATTTATCTTCTTCGTGCTGCGCGACACGCCTACCAGCGTGGGATTGCCCGAAATTGCGGTCGGCAAGATGACCGACGAGGTGGAACGCAAGAAGACCAACAAGGAATTCAGGGCCATACTCATGAAAAGGGTGTTCAAGAACCCCTTCATCTGGATATTGTCCATTGCCAATTTCTTCATCTACACTGTGCGCTTTGCATTCCTGGACTGGGGACCCACCATGTTCCAGCAATGGTTGAACGTCACCCCGTCACAGTCAGGATGGATGGCCGGAGGATTTGAAATATTCGGCTTATTGGGCATGTTGCTCTCAGGATGGGCCTGCGACAAGTACTTTCACGGCAAGGCTGCACGCGTCAGTCTGATATGCACCATATTGACATTGATATGCGTAGGCCTTCTGTGGATGTGGAAATCCGAAGGCCTGCCCATGGTGGGCTCTATCATCTTCCTGTTCGGCGTAGGTTTCTTCATCTACGGTCCGCAGGCCCTGATAGGCATTGCTGCCGCCAACATTGCCACCAAGGAAGCCGCAGCATCGGCCGTGGGCCTGACAGGACTCTTTGCCTATGCCAGCACGGTCCTCAGCGGATGGGGATTTGGATACGTTGCCGACCACTATGGATGGAACATCGTGTTCATCAGCCTGCTCATTGCAGCCGTAATCGGCACATTGGTGCTTGGCCTGGTATGGAAAGCCAAGGCCAACGGTTACGATGACTGACCAACGCAGGCCGCACTGAACCCATAGCGGCAGTACAATAGTATGCGGGGCTTTTCGTCATAGCGAAAAGCCCCGCATACGTTCAACCCTACCCTGTCATTCTTAACCATGGCAGGTCCTCTTCCACAAAACCAAGCACCATGCCATCTATACAATAGGACTAAGTTTCAACTTACTTCCTCTAATTTTAAAAAACTCGGGGACTTTTTAAAAAAACTCCCCGAGTTTTTTACACCAACTTTTTCCAACGCCACTCTGCAGCTCCTCAACTTCTCCCATTACACTTGTCAAACACCGTCATTATATACTACTCTCACAGACCACATTCAATTAAATAAAAATACTCTAAATATTTGCATACTCCATATATAACAATCATCTTCATTAACAGAAACAGCAAAAATAATTTCTATCACTTCTTGGAAAACAACGACAATCTTCCGATTTAGTCATTTAGAAATTGCAACATGATTATTATTGACGAAAGATAAAAGTATGCCTATCACAACATATCGTATTATAGAAGTTTTTAGGCATCAATTTAGATAACTGGAGTTTACAAATAATATAAAAATCGTGAAAGAGCAACAGTTTTCTTTGTTATTCCATACATAATCCGATAAAATTATATAACTTCGTACTCAAAAGTAATAAAGTTCGAACTTAGTAAATGGACAAAGTTAATATCAAAGAATACATAAATACAATACAATGTTGCGATTGCCTTGAGGGTATGCGCAAGCTTCCCGATAAGTGCGTTGATCTCATAGTAACCTCCCCTCCATACAATCTAAAAAATTCAACAGGAAATGGAATGAAAGATGGTCGAGGCGGCAAATGGTCTAACGCAGCACTCATCAATGGCTATGCTACTTATGATGACAATATGCCATACGATGAATACTGCAAATGGCAGAAGGATTGTCTTACAGAGATGTATCGACTCATCAAAGATGACGGTGCAATATTCTACAATCACAAATGGAGAGTTCAAGGTGGCTTAATTCAAGACAGACATGAAATAGTCCAAGACTTCCCTGTTCGCCAAATTATTATATGGAAGCGTAAAGGTGGAATAAATTTCAATCCTGGCTATTTCTTGCCGACCTATGAAGTTATCTATCTAATTCCCAAGAAAGATTTCAAACTTATTCCTAAAAGTAGTGGTTATGGAGACATCTGGGAATTTATGCAGGAGCAGAAGAATGAACATCCAGCTCCTTTCCCAGTAGCTCTGATAGATAGAATAATAAAATCTACTTACGCCAAGATTGTATTAGATCCTTTCATGGGAAGTGGAACTACAGCTGTTGCAGCAAAAGCCCTTGGAAGAGAATATATAGGTTTTGAAATTAGCGAGAAATACGTCGAACTAGCTAATGCTAGGATTAATGGAATTCAAATAATAGAGAGAAAAGAATACACACAACTAGGTTTGTTTTAGATATGGCAACTACACTGAAGCTTATCAGCAAGGAAGAACTTATTGTAAAGTTCAAAGAGATAGAAGCTAAAGGATGGATAAAATGTCCTCCTAAACGCAAAAAGAACGATGGCTCTGTAGGTAATCTTCTTGAAGACCTCCTTGGTATTCCTGAAAACAACCTTCCAATCCCTAATGCTGCCGAATGGGAACTGAAAGCACAACGTGCTGAAACATCCTCTCTTGTGACGCTGTGTCATCAGGAACCGTCGCCACGAGCAGCAAAATTAGTCCCTAATATGCTACTGCCTAAATACGGCTGGACTCATTCAAAAGCAGGAATTGAATATCCTAAGGATGAAATATCTTTCCGTGCGACACTAAATGCACTTACATATACAGACAGAGGCTTTAAAGTGAATGTTAATCGCAAGGATGAGCGAGTTGAAGTATTATTTGACAGCAGTAAATGTGACAAATCTGTCCATGGAGGATGGCTTAAGTTAGTAAACAAGAAAGTTGGGTTAGGAGCATTACCAATTCTGCCTTACTGGGGCTTTAACGATTTATATACAAAGGTTGGCACAAAACTCATCAATTGTTTCTTTGTTCAGGCCGAAAGCAAGCGCGAGGGTGGAAATCAATATTTTCATTACAACAATGTTCTTATGCTAAAGAACGTTGATAAAGAAAAGTTCATTGAAGCTATAGAACAGGGTGTTGTATATGTTGATTTCGATGCACGAACAGGCCATAATCACGGGACAAAATTCCGTATCAAAACTAAAGATATACCAAAACTTTATGAAGAAGCAATAAGGGTGGTGTAGCAATACAACAAAGCTATACTATACTTACTGACCTTAATTGATAATTGTTAAGATTGAGTTCCTAATTGATATCAGGGGAATCAAATAATCATCTTATCAAGATTGATTACAAGATTAGATGATGGCAAAACCAATGATACCACCTGCCAACCATTGTGACTATAAACCCAAATCGGTCATTAGAAAAGTACACTAGCGAAGTTTTTAATGACCAATTTGGGTTAAGATGATAAAAAGTCCTGTCCGTCTTTGTCCATAGAATAGATATTAATAATACTTGTTCTCTAATACATTACGGAATAATTGAATCTTCCACCCCTATGGAGATATAATTCTGACAATGTAATCATGCTTATACCCTACCATACCCATTTATAGGAAAAATAAGAAACAAAAAATAACCACACCATAAAAACAGTGTGGTTACCAAAATTCATTATGAAAAAATTATTAATTAAGGTCGAAACGATTCAACTATTGCCCTGGCCAATTGCAGGAAAACAATATTTACCTACACTTTAATATCTGCCCTGCACGCAACGTAGACTTCTTCTTGATGCCATTCAAGGCACACAACTGGTCAACGGTGATGGAATTCTTCTTGGCGATGGAGAATAATGTATCTCCTTTCCTTACCTTATGGTAAACAGGTTTTGATGATGCCAAGGAAATTGACTTCCTTGAGGAATTGGCTTGACTGTTGTTGGATGAGTTAGCCGCTTCAGCCGCATTGGCCCATTGGAAATTTTCTACACCACGGCTGTTGTGGTACACATAATAATCATTGGTGACATCTTGATTGGGAAAGTCGAAAAGTAATTCGGGATTGATGGGTTCACCCAGGAAACGTGTCTCAAAATGCAGGTGTGACCCTGTAGAACGTCCCGTACTTCCTCCCAGACCAATGGGATCGCCTGACTTGACTATATCGTTCTCTG
The DNA here is from genome assembly GCA_017940605.1 of Bacteroidaceae bacterium. Lineage (GTDB taxonomy): Bacteria > Bacteroidota > Bacteroidia > Bacteroidales > Bacteroidaceae > UBA6382. Next base: position 5,512 of record JAGAYF010000029.1, on the reverse strand, counting down.
CAATCAGTTGCTTGGACAAATGTCCATAAACCGTTTCCAAACCATTGGGATGACGTAAAACGATGTAATATCCGTATCCACGTCGTTCATAGCTTACTATCCTGGCTTTTCCATCGAAAGCTGCATAAATGGTATCGCCTGTGTACACTTTTATGTCGAGACCGTAATGATTGCGTCGGAAAGATGAACGATAACCATAGCGTGAAGTGATCTGACGACTAGGGGTAGGCATGGAAAAGCCCTGCAAGGAGATCTTGAAATCAGTGGGTTTCGCCATATCCTTATATGCATTGACGTAATCATTGGTCCAAGTTGGGTACAAATCGGAGACTGTCACGGAAAGCTCCCGCTTGATAGCCCTCTGTAAAGAGACGGAATCTACTGCTTTCAGCTGTCTGTCAACAGGAGCTTGGGCCGCCATCAAATCTTGGGCATCCATGCCCTGAAAAGAGAACAGACCTGAAAACAAAAGTATTCCTATTTTTAGTATATTGTGCTTCATCTTGCGTAAAAATTTTACTCACTTCTATGAGTTAACGTTGCAAATATACATAATATTGTTCAGTCCACAAAGCAAATTGGCACATTTCAGCCATTTTTTCATGAAATATTGGACAAATTAACTTTATTTTTCTTCTTTTCGGCCAACTGCTGCCATATAATATCGTTGATGGAATTCTGTTTTTCGGGATCACTCAGCAACAACTCCTGCGCCGCCGTGCGTGCCTCAACCAACAAATCATTATCCTTGATGACATTGGCCAATTTCAGTTCAAAAATAACCCCACTTTGCTGAGTTCCTTCCAACACACCCGGACCACGCAACTTCAAATCTTCCTCTGCAATGAAAAAACCGTCGGTACTATCCACCATAATTTCCAACCTTCGCCGAGCTACTTCAGAAAGTTTATATCCAGTCAGCAGGATACAGAAAGACTGCTCTGCCCCGCGCCCCACCCTGCCGCGCAATTGGTGCAACTGAGCCAAACCAAAACGATTGGCATTGACGATGACCATGACTGAGGCGTTAGGAACATCCACTCCTACTTCTATAACCGTTGTGGAAACAAGGATATCCAGCTGATGATCCTTGAAAAGTTCCATTACCGTATTCTTCTCATCATCCTTCATGCGGCCATGGAGCTTTCCCACATTCATATCGGCAAACAACTGACATATCTGTTCATATCCATTCTCCAAGTCTTTCATATCGGCCTTTTCACTTTCCTCAATAAGAGGATAGACAAAGTATACTTGGCGGCCAGATGCTATCTCAGAACGGACCAACTGGATTAATTTTTCCTTGTTCTCTTCATAGAAATGCAATGTCTGAACGGCCTTTCTCCCAGGAGGCAGTTCATCAATGACCGAAACACTCAGATCGCCGTACACCGTCATGGCCAATGTACGAGGAATTGGTGTCGCCGTCATAACTAAGATATGAGGTGGATTGGTGTTCTTTTTCCACAACTTGGCCCGCTGTTCCACACCAAAACGATGTTGTTCATCAATGATGGCCATGCCTAAGTTCTTAAAATTTACGATATCGCCCAACAAGGCATGTGTCCCAACAAGAATATCAATTTCACCATTGGCAACGTCCTCCAATATCTGTTTCCTACGCTTGCCTATCACTGCACCTGTCAATAATTCGACCCTTACATTCAACATGCTCAACATGCGAGACACATTGTAGTAATGTTGCTCGGAAAGTATCTCCGTAGGAGCCATGATGCATGCTTGATAGCCATTGTCTATGGCTATCAACATGGTCATAAGTGCCACGATGGTCTTTCCACTACCCACATCACCCTGCAACAAGCGGTTCATTTGCCGGCCGCTGCCCAAATCCTTGCGTATTTCCCGAATAACACGCTTCTGTGCATTGGTCAAATCGAATGGCAATGATTCATGATAGAATTTTATGAAGTGATCACCTATCCTGGAAAAGACAAAACCTTCGTATTTGCGAGTACGTTGATTGGCATAATTCAATATTTCCAACTGTACATAGAACAATTCTTCAAACTTTAGTCGACGTTCCGCCTCAGGCAACACTTCCGTATTCTCAGGAAAATGGATAATGTGCAGGGCTTTTTCAATGTCCATCAAGGAGTATTTCTTCCTGAAATACTCGGGCAAGGTTTCCGGAATCTTGAATGTATCTAATTTTTCAAAGACATTGGCTACCAGTTGTTCTATCACCGAAGATGTTATTCCTGCATTGCGCATGCTTTCCGTCAGACTATACACGGGACGCAAGCGTGCCATGGTGTCTATCTCGACAGAAGAAGTAAGAAGGGTCATCTCGGGTTGCGCAATATTCACCTCATGGTTGAACTCCGTAGGTTTTCCAAAAATTAGATAGGGTTTATTAATTTCCAAACGTTTATGTATGTAGTTTATTCCATTGAACCATACCAAGCGCAACACACCCGTTCCATCATCAACAAGGGCCTCCAACCGTCTCTTGCGCCCACGGCCATTCTCATAGATGGTCTTTATCTGGGCAATAATTTGGATATTTGCCATTCCGTCCTGCACTTCGCTGATTTTATAGATGTGACTGCGGTCAATATATTTGTAAGGTAAATAATACAGCAGGTCATGCAGGGAACTTATTCCTGCCTCATTTTTCAGCAAGACAGAACGCTTAGGGCCAACGCCTTTCAAATATTTAACATCTTGGGAAAGTACGTCATACATATTTGAGAGTCCTAACTGTTTTTCAACAAAACATCAGCCCACAACAAATCTGAAGGATTGGTTAATTTGATATTTTCCCTATTTCCATCTACTATTGTCACTTGATGTCCCAAGGCTTCAACAACGGAAGCATCATCCGTGAAATCAGGAATGTAATCTTGCTGATATGCACAACGCAACAAACGGACGGAAAAGCATTGAGGTGTCTGCACCAGAAGACATTTGTCACGATTGAAAGGCACTGTCACGTCGCCATCTTGCTGTATGCGGACAGACTCAACGGGTTTTACAGCAGGCAATGCCGCCCCTGTCTTGCGTGCAGCTGCCATGCAATCGGCAATAACCTCAGCACTGACAAAAGGACGCACACCGTCATGCACTCCCACTACTCCATCTTCACCTTCTGGAATGACGGACAGTCCATTTTTAACAGAATGAAAACGTGTCTCGCCTCCAAAAACGATATGTAAAGTCAGCTTGAATGAATGTTCCTTACATAATCCCTGCCACAACGAATAATATTGCTGAGGCAGAACCAGTATCATTCGGGCATGGGGCTGGCTGGAATGCAGACGCTCCAAGGTATGCATCAATATGGGCTTGCCTCCTATTTCCATAAACTGCTTAGGAAGATGATTTCCCATACGTTTTCCGCTGCCACCGGCGACAATAATCAGCCAATCCATTCAGAATACGTCAAAAATAATTTACCATCATGCCATTGGCCATTTCGCGTGCCGTCTTCTCATCGCGTAATTGAGCCACAATATTGTATCCGAAATACATTCCCGAAGCTGGGCCATTGGCCGTAATCAGTTTTCCATCAACCACAGAGTTTTCCCCTATGATTTCTGCACCTTCCATGTAGGATTCAAAGCCAGGATAGCATGTAATTCGCTTTCCCTTGAGCAAGCCCAATTTTCCTAACACCAAGGGAGCAGCACAGATGGCTGCAATCCATTTGCCTTGGTCATAAAACTGTTTTACTATACGGTTCACGTCCTTGCTTTTAGACAAATTATCTGCACCAGGTATACCACCAGGCATGACCAACATCTGAATGGAAGAAAAATCGACCTCATTCAGCAAGGCATCTGCCGTAAAGGGAACGCCATGCGCGCCAACAACCCGATGGTTTCCTGTAACAGATACCGTTACCAAACTAATTCCTGAGTGACGGACAAAAACAATAACGGACGTTGCCTCCACTTCTTCGAATCCGTCAGCCAACAATAGGGCTACTTCATATTTTTCATTTGTTTCCATTCCTATTCATCATTTATTGTAAGCAGTCCAAATATGACTTGATCGTCGTTTCCAATCCCATATACAATGCATCACACACCAAGGCATGCCCAATGCTCACTTCATCGAGCCATGGAATGCATTGATGGAAATATTGCAAATTCTCTAAACTCAAATCATGGCCTGCATTCAATCCCAAGCCTACCTTTTTGGCTTCCTCAGCGGCCAATACATACGATTCTATGGCTTTTTCTTTGTTTTGTACATACATTTCCGCATAGGGGGCTGTATATAATTCCACCCTATCGGCACCTGCCTCGGCTGCACAATCCACCATTTCTATTTTAGGATCAATAAATAATGATGTCCGAATGCCATTCGTTTTAAATACTGCGACTAAATTTCGCAACATTTCCTGATAAGTCTTGGTATCCCATCCATGATTGGACGTTATTTGGTCGGGCGCATCGGGTACAAGTGTCACTTGGGCAGGATGTACCTTTACCACCAAATCCATAAAGCTTTGGATGGGATAACCTTCAATATTAAATTCCGTCGTCAGGGCGGGTTTCAAATCCAAGACATCCTGGTAGCGAATATGTCTTTCATCGGGTCGCGGATGAACTGTGATCCCTTGCGCTCCAAAACGTTCACAATCCAATGCAACTTGGAGGACGTTGGGATTATTGCCCCCACGGGCATTGCGCAATGTTGCAATTTTATTAATGTTTACACTTAGCCTGGTCATTACTTCTATTACTATCCGATAAAATTATAGGAACAAAGAAAGAACTTTTATTCAAACAGACAAAAAACACAAATTTTACTTTGTCTGTTGGTACTTTTGCACTAATTTTGCCCTACTCAATTGCAAAATTACTATTTTTTCTTTTTTCATAGTCCGCATACCATAAAAAAGAATCACATGAAAGGAGCAGCCACAAGGTTTGCCATATTCGGCAACACATACCAACTTGAAAAATCAGCCAACTTGGTCCGCGTTCTTCAAGCATTGCGTGCGTCTGCAGCCTACATCTCCATAGAACATACGTTTTTTCAATTCATCAGAAAATCCCTGCCAAAGGAATTCCTGCCCGACGAGACATTTAACAACTCTGATTTCTCGGCCGATTTTGTCATCAGCATTGGTGGCGATGGAACTTTTCTTAAAAGTGCAGCCGCAGTAGGGAGCAAAGGCATTCCCATCATAGGCATCAACACGGGACGTTTAGGCTTTTTGGCCGACAACACTCCCGAAGAAATAGAAAGTCTTATTGAAGGATTGGCGCATGGTAAGTATTCCATTGAGAAACGAAGTGTGCTACGAGTCGCCTCACCTCGCAGAAGGCTCAGTATATCCCTCTACGCCTTGAATGAAATAGCCATACTCAAGCATGACAATTCATCTATGATAGGGATTCAAGTATCAGTGGACAATACATATCTCAATACCTACCAAAGCGATGGATTAATTTTAAGTACCCCAACGGGGTCGACTGGTTATTCGCTTTCGGTAGGCGGTCCGATTGTGATGCCCAACTCACATTCCATCATTATTTCC
>JAGAYF010000028.1 GCA_017940605.1 Bacteroidaceae bacterium | reverse complement strand
GTCCTGCGCATCCTGTTCCAAAGCCTTCCGATAATTAACCTCAGCATCGGCATATTGCTTTTGGGTAAATTTCTTGTTCCCCTTATGCAGATACACTCTTTCTTTTGTCTGAGCCATGGAGATTCCTGGCACAAACAACAAAAGACCGCATAGGAATATGAATGTTCGATATGTCATTTTTTGAGAAATCTAAAATAATCTGAGAAACGTTTCTTTTTTTCTGACATTAACATCACAACGGCTAAACCCACCAGCGCAAGAAATGCCACCAAAGGGAATTGCTCTGCGTACTCGGCATAAGTGGTAGAACCAAGTTTATTCTTTTCCAACTTGTTTAACTCATATGACAAACGCTCTTGTGCAATGTTGGAGTTATCCACATGAATATACACCCCGTTGCCCGCTGCTGCAATACTGCTGGCCATAGCCTCATTCAGTTTCGTTATAACAATGTTTCCCTCGCGGTCACGCAGTGTATTCCCGTCTTTCGTGGGAATGGTACTCCCCTTCGGGCTGCCAATTCCCAAGACAAAAATATGGATGCCTTTCTTAGCGGCTTCCGATGCCATTTTTTCAGCTTCTTCCGCCTGGTCCTCACCATCCGTTATGATGACAATGGCACGCTCAACATTCTTTTGATTGGTGAAACTACCCATCGACAGACGGATGGCTTCGCCAATATTCGTTCCCTGGGCAGGAATCATGCTCGGAGAGATAGCATCCAAGAACATCTTGGCCGATACAAAGTCGCTGGTTATGGGCAGTTGAATGAATCCTTGTCCCGCAAAGACGACCAAGGCAATTTTGTCATTCGACATCTTATCCGCCATCCTGGATACCAACATCTTGGCCTTGGACAAACGGTTAGGAGAAACATCCGTCGCCAACATGGAATTGCTGACATCCAGAGCCACGACCATTTCGATGCCATTGCGCTCAGTCGTCTCAAGTTTCATGCCAAATTGCGGACGGGCCAGGATGATAACCAGACAAACAAATGTCAATAAGGTGACAATGAACTTCACGACACGCTTTGTCTGGGACACATCGGGCATCAAGTCCTTCAGCAAAGCAGCATCGCCCAAGAGACGGAGTTTCTTCTTCCTGGAATACACTCCTTGCACATAGAACAAGATGATCACAGGAACAAGAATAAGCAAATATAAATATTCTGGATGGGCAAATCGAAACATAATCTTATAACTTAAAACTTATGGAACGCGCCTTAACAAGACATATCGTAATAAAATATCGAGACAGAGCGCAAGGAAGGCTATCAACGCAAAAACGAAATAGGCCTCATGGCGCTTGTCATATTGCTTCACGACCAATTTTGTCTTTTCCAGTTTCCCAATCTCCTCGTATATCTGCGCCAACTGCTTGTTGCTGGTTGCACGATAGAATTTCCCGTCAGTCATGGATGCAATGTCCACCAAAGTCTGCGTATCTATCTCAACCGGCATCCTTATGTACTTCACACCTCCGCCAGGCAAAGGTACAGGGTACGGCGCATCACCATTCGTGCCAACGCCTATCGTATAAACGCGTATTCCATTGAGATGAGCAATCTCGGCAGCCATCTTGGGTGAAATCTCCCCTTGGTTATTTGAGCCGTCCGTCAACAAAATAATCACCTTACTCTTGGCCTTGCTCTCTTTCAGGCGACTAATCGAGTTGGCCAGCCCCATTCCGATAGCCGTGCCGTCGTCAATCAAGCCACCTGCTGCCAAATCGCACGTCACACCGGTAAACATATTCAGTAAGGAGGCATGGTCGGTCGTGAGCGGACATTGCGTAAAAGCCTCCGCTGCAAAAATCGTCAGGCCTATGTTGTCATGCGGGCTGTTGGCAATAAACTGGGAAGCCACTTCCTTTGCCGCTTCAATGCGATTGGGTTTCAGATCCTCAGCCAGCATACTGGTGGAGATGTCAATGCAAAGCATCACGTCGATTCCCTCTACCTGCGAATTGCGCCACGAATTGCGTATCTGCGGCCGCGCCAAGACAATGACCAACATGGCAAATGCCAAGACCTGCAACGCCATGGGCACATGCACCAGGTACAAGCGGAAACTCTTGGGCATGAAGCGGAAGGCCTGTGTACTGGGAACACTCAGGGACGGCTCTTTGCCACGCGCCATGAAGTACCATATAATATATGGTATTATCAATAGCAGGAGGAACAAGTATGCGCTGTGTAGAAATGTCATTACCGGAACAATCTTTTAGTAGAACAAATTATACAATTCCCTGCCTATTTCAAACAGGAGGCCTACACTCAAGAGCAACAGGACTGCCACCGACAATTTCAATATCAATCGATTTCGGTCCGTGCGCTTCACCTCTTTCGGAACTTCCACCTTCTTCCTGACAGCAGCTTCCGTCTCCTCTACCTTGGTTGCCTGGATGAAGTTGACAGCCCTGAGCAAGTTTTCATCGTTTTCGTTCAACCGCGTCTGAAGTTTGGCAAATTTGGCCAAGTCTGCCGTATAGAACAACTCGCGCAATTCATCCAACGCCTGCTGGTCCTGCGAACGCATCAGGCTTTCTATGATCTCTCCCGACGTCATTTCCATGGCGTTGAAGCCATAGCGCCGGTGAATATAGCTCCTCAGCACATCGGTCAGCTCTGAATAGTATTCCTTGGCATCTTCTTTCTTGACCGTATCTACTTTCAGCTTCTCTATTTCCTTGATGGCCCACAGGTGCGGAGGCAGGACGGGACGGATACGGATTCTGCGAATCAGCGGTCGGTTGTTGTGCAACTGCACCGCAATGTATCCGGCAAAGAACAGGAGCAGAAGCAACAGCAGGCTCAGGTAGAACATCGGCCTGAAGTCATTCCACGAAAAGGGTACTTCGGCCTGCGGCTTCGGACCGAAGAACTGGTCCAGATGGAGCGTGTCAACGTCCAGCGTCTCCACCTTCAGGGCCAGGCTCTTCGACTGATACTCCTTGGCCCCCACCTTCACCTTGAAGGGGGGAATGTAATACATGGAGGAATCAAAGGAAGTAATCGTATACTGCTTGGTAGTGGACGTCTGCCTGCCATCATTGATTTTCTCCGTCGCAACGATCTCCTCCTTCAGCACCTCAATGCCGTCCGTCAATACTTTCTTGGGAAAGACAGGAAAGGTAACCTGCTCCTGCTGCGGTGCAGTGACCTTCAGGTTGATGTGGCATTGCTGCCCAATGAAGATGGCCACGCTGTCAATGGACACATTGACCGTGACCTGCGCCCGCAGGGCATGGGCAATCAGAATGAACACCAACAACAAACAGAATCTTGTCTTACGTATCATATCAAGCTCGTTTTGCAAACATGTTGATGAGTGCCCTCACATAGTTTTCATCCGTCCTGACGGATATGAGGTCAATATTGCTGCGCAGCATGCGTTCATTCAGGCGTTGCTGGTTACTTATCCAGTTACGGCGGTGTATTTCGCGTATTCTTTTATCGGAAGTGTCAATGTATTGCTCATGTCCCGTCTCGGCATCCTTCAGCCGCATGATGCCAATGTCGGGCAGTGCGGTCATGAAGCGGTCATACACCTGGATAGCGGCCACGTCATGCTTGCGCCCCATGATGTCGAGGGCCTTGGAATAGTCGCTGTCATCTATAAAATCGCTTATCAGGAACGCAGTGCAGCTCTTCCTCTGGGTTCGCATCATGAACTCAATGGCCTGCCCAATGTCCGTCTTGTTGCTCTGCGGCTTGAAGTCCAGCAACTGGCTGATGATATACAGAATGTGCTTCCTGCCCTTTTGGGGCGGTATGTACCGCTCCACACGGTCAGAGAACATGAGGACACCTATCTTGTCGTTGTTCTGGATGGCAGAATAGGCCAAGGTGGCGGCAATCTCGGCCACCATGTCCCTCTTGTAGGCCACGGCCGTGCCAAAGACCTGGCTGCCGCTCACGTCGATCAGCAGCATTACGGTGAGCTCGCGCTCCTCTTCGTACACCTTGACGTAGGGACGGTTGAAGCGCGCCGTCACATTCCAGTCTATGTCGCGCACATCGTCGCCGGCCTGGTACTCCCGCACTTCCGAAAAGGCCATACCCCTGCCCTTGAAGGCCGAATGGTACTCGCCTGCAAAGATATTGCTGGATAACGCCCGTGTCTTTATCTCTATTTTCCTGACACGCTTCAGAAGTTCACTCTTATCCACCGCCTATTCCTATTTACACAAACACGCCATCAAGGTACTTGCACCTTGTTCAGTATCTCCGTTACAATGGCATCGCTGGTTACATTGTCAGCCTCGGCCTCATAGGTCAGGCCGATGCGGTGGCGCAACACGTCGTGGGCCATGGCCCTGACGTCCTCAGGTATGACGTAGCCGCGCCGCTTGATGAAGGCATAGGTGCGGGCCGCCAGCGCCAGGTTGATGCTGGCACGGGGCGAAGCACCGAAGTTGATGTTCTGGCTCATGCCCTCCAGTCCGAACTTCTCGGGATAGCGCGTGGCAAAGACAATGTCGGTGATGTAGCTGTTTATCTTGTCGTCAATGTAGACTTGCCTAACGACATCGCGGGCTGCCAATATCTCATCCAGCCTGACTGCGGGGCGCACCTGCTGCGTCTTGCCCTGTATGTGGTCCTTGACAATGCGCTGCTCCTCCTCTATGGACGGATAATCGATGATTACTTTCAGCATGAAGCGGTCCACCTGGGCCTCGGGCAGCGTGTAGGTGCCTTCCTGCTCAATGGGGTTCTGGGTGGCCATGACCAAAAATGGCTTGGGCAACTGGAATGTCTCGCTGCTGATGGTCACCTGGCGTTCCTGCATGGCTTCCAGCAGGGCGCTCTGCACCTTGGCCGGAGCGCGGTTGATTTCGTCGGCCAATATGAAGTTGGCAAAAATAGGCCCTTGGCGTACCACGAAACTCTCGGTCTTCTGACTGTATATCACCGTGCCTATGATATCGGCCGGCAGCAGGTCGGGAGTAAACTGTATGCGCTTGTAGCTGCCGTCGACCAGATTGGCCAGCGTCTTGATTGCCAATGTCTTGGCCAGGCCTGGCACACCCTCCAGCAATATGTGTCCGTCACTCAGCAGGCACACCAGGAGGGAATCCACCAAGTGTTTCTGCCCCACGATGACCTGTCCCATACCTTGAACCAAGTCGGTAATAAAACCGCTCTTGCTCTCTATCAGAGCATTCAGGCTTCTGATATCAATGTTTTCTTCCATATTCTGATGTATATTGTTTCAATATGATGATTTCAATTTGCAAAAATAATGTTTTTTGGCCATTCAGCATCATTAAAATTCACTAAATCCTGCCCACATTCCCCCATTGCAATACTAATATTTGTTGATTTGTCCATGCCGCCATGCGTTCCGCCCACGAAAAGCCCAGGAAAAGAGCAACGGGGCATCAGGGAAATCCTGCCTCGGGACAAAGCCACGCGAACAAGGCGCAAGCGACCTGCCGACGCGGCCTGAAAAATTTCAAAAAAGGCGTAAAATCCCCACATACAAGGCGTAAGAAATCGGCTCATCCCCGATGACTGCTGAAATGGGAGTTTTTGGCGCAGCCCACAACCCAGCAGGGCAGCCCTGAAAAGGCCGCCCTGCGTGCTTGCCCGCTACGACTGCGGGAACATCATGAATATAGTTTACTGAGGCAACTTGACCAACTTGGGGAACTTGATTTCAGCCCCCACATGGACAATGTCGGGATTCGTTAGGTGGTTATAGAAGATGACATACTTGTACATGTCCTTGTCGCCATAGTATTTCTGGCTCAAGCGGATGAGGCTCTCGCCCTCTTGCATCTGATGGGTGTCGAGCGTCCCCACTATCAGGTATTCCGCCTGCGGCATTTGCTCATAGTTCTTGCTTTCCTCCAACAAACGAACCGTCTCGTCCGCCCCTTGGCGCACGGTGTCCTCCTGTTGGGCCGACAAGCTGTCTGTCTGCACCGTCATGCTGTCCGCAAGAATGGGCTGCGGTTGGGACTCGGTGCTTCCACTTTGTTTCGCAACAGGCACATTTGACTTAAGAACAGTGTCAAACATTTTATAATAACCTGCAAAATAACCTCCTATGAACAAAAGAATTGCGAAAATGGATAAAATAATCGCTTTAAGCCATTTTCGACCACCTGTTTCCTCTTCATAGACTTCTTCATCCGTCATCTCAGCATCTTGTCCTGCGGCATCGCCCGTCACTTCCTCATGGGCTTCCGCCTGTTCAGGTTCAGCCTCCCCTTGTGTGGGAAACACGGTTTCTTCTTCCGCAGGTGCGGGTTCTTCATCCACCTTGGCATCCTCCAGACGAATGGTTTGCACCTGGATATCCTGAGTGGAATCATCCACTGCTGCCACAGCCGGGGATTCCACCAAGACAGGCTCTGCACCAGCAGGCTGCGACGCACCTTCTTCCTCCAGCAAGACGGTTTCAAAGTCCTCGAACGGGCGGTTGATGCGCTGGGCTATCTCCTTGTCGGGCGTAAAGGACAAACGATGGTGGGCCGAAATCTCTATGCGCTCGCCGCTGCTGACATCCACGCTTTCGCGTTCGTTTATCATGATGAGCTTGAACGTTCCAAGCCCCTTGACCTTGACATAGCTCTCCCTAAGCAGCGCATCACGTATGATGGCGAAGAACTGACGCACGAACTGGTCGGAAAACTGCTTTGTCCGCCCCGTCTTTTCCGACATAAGCTGGGCTATATCCTGTAATGATGCTCGATTGGCCATATGATAATTCCTTTTTACAATATAATATTACCGATGAAGGGTCATTTTTCGTCGGACACACCTTTTTCCTCGCGCATCTGCTCCTTGAACGTGGCACTTTGCTTGAAATTCAGCACCAATTTGGGGGGCACCAGCATCTTTGCCCCCGAGACGGGGTGAACCATCACGCGGTCATTGCGTTTCTTCACGTCAAACGTGCCAAAACCATTGATAGAAACGTCGTTGCCCTCTTCCAACAATGTCGTGATACTATCCAGCATGTTTTTTACCATACGCTGCGCGTCCTTGGCGGGCAGCTGCATCTTTTCTGAAAGTTCGGCTATAAATTCTTTATTGTTCATCGCTTGGTTTTTATCTGATTACTTCGCCTGTCAAGTCAAATTCGTCTGCTTCCGTAATGCGCACGGAATAGAACATGCCGCGCCGCAGCCGCCTGCCCGCGCTCGGGATGAGGACCTCGCCGTCCACTTCGGGGGAATCGTATTGCGTACGGCCGATGTAATAGCCGCCGCTTTTCCTGTCTATGATGGTCTTGAAGGTCTTGCCCACTTTTTGCGCACAGATCTCTTCCGAAATATCTTGTTGCAATGCCATCAGTGCGTCCAGGCGTTGTCGTTTCACCTCATCGGGAACATCATCTGCATAGTGCTCAGCAGCAAACGTTCCCTCCTCTTCGCTGTACGCAAAAGCCCCCATGCGCTCAAACCGCGCCCACTTGACAAAATCCACCAAGTCCTGGAAATCCTCGTCGGTCTCACCGGGATAGCCCACCATAAAGGTGGTCCGCAACGCAATCTCGGGGACTTCCTCCCTCATCAGGCTCACCAATTCCTTTTGGTACTGTCGGGAGGTGTTGCGGTGCATGCGTTGCAAGATTCTGTCACTGGAATGCTGAAGGGCTATGTCAAGATACTTGCAGACATTGTCGCGCTCGCGCATAACCGGCAGGATTTCATACGGGAAACTGTTGGGATAGCCGTAGTGCAACCGTATCCATTCCACGCCCGCAACGTCGGAAATCCTTTGTATGAGTTCAGGCAACCTGCGCCTACCGTACAAATCCAATCCATAGTATGTCAACTCCTGCGCTATGACCTGGAATTCCTTGACTCCGCCTGCTACCAGGATTTTCACTTCATCCAAGATGTCTTCCATGGAGCGGCTGCGGTGGCTGCCCGTAATGATGGGTATTGCACAATAGGCACAATGACGGTTGCAGCCTTCAGATATCTTCAGATAGGCGTAGTGTCGCGGAGTAGTGAGCTGCCTTTCGTTTGCTTTGTCCTGGGCAAATTCCATATTGAGTTCCTTCAGCAGTTCGTGCCAGTTGAATTTCCCAAAGTATTTGTCAACCTCCGGTATCTCTTGGCTCAGCTCGCTGAAGAAGCGTTCCGACAGGCATCCCATGACATAGAGTTTCTTTATCTTTCCCCGCTGTTTCATTTCCCCCAGGGAAAGAATCATCTGAATGCTTTCCTCCTTCGCGTCATTGATAAACCCACACGTATTGACCACAACGACATCATGATGGATACGCACAGGATTGTGACAGACCTTTATGCCATTACGCTGTAACTGATAAAGAAGTTTTTCCGAGTCCACCAAATTCTTGGAGCACCCCATCGTAATGATATCAACGATGCGCATTACATATTCTTTTCATCAAACAGAGAATCCACGAACTCACGCTTGTCAAAGGGCTGAAGATCGGAAATTTTCTCTCCTAGTCCAATGTATTTCACTGGGATATTAAATTCGTGCGATATGCCGATGACCACGCCGCCCCGCGCAGTGCCATCCAACTTGGTAACAGCCAACGAAGTCACGTCGGTTGCCTGTGAGAACTGGCGCGCTTGCTCAAATGCATTCTGGCCTGTCGAGCCATCCAGCACCAACAAAACTTCATTAGGAGCGTATGGCAGTATCTTCTTCATTACATTCTTTATTTTGGACAGCTCATTCATCAGCCCCACTTTGTTATGCAGACGACCGGCCGTATCTATCAGGACGACATCCGCCTTGTTCTTCACGGCAGAACTGATCGTGTCAAACGCAACGCTGGCTGGGTCGCTTCCCATCTGCTGCTTTATGATGGGAACGCCCACGCGGTCGGCCCATATCTGAAGTTGGTCCACCGCAGCCGCCCTAAATGTATCGGCAGCACCCAGATAGACACTCAATCCTTTCTCTTTATACATGTGAGCCAGCTTTCCGATGGTCGTTGTCTTGCCTACGCCATTGACACCGACCACCAAGATGACATAAGGCCCCTCCTGCTTTTCCGCATCTGTCGTCCCGTCGTTGGCATCGAGCAACATTTGCGTAATTTCATCGCGCAGTATATAATTGAGTTCGCTTGTCTTCAGGTATTTTTCCTTTTCCACACGTTTCTTTATGCGGTCTATTATCTCCAAAGTCGTGTCAACTCCCACATCAGACGTTATCAGCGTATCTTCCAAGTCATCCAATACATCATCGTCCACCACAGATTTGCCTGCAATCACGCGGGAAAGTTTTTCAAACACGCCCCTCTTCGTCTTGGCCAAACCTTCATCCAAAG
>JAGAYF010000027.1 GCA_017940605.1 Bacteroidaceae bacterium | reverse complement strand
GGGAAGCAAAGGGAAGGGAAGGGAAGGAAAACGAAGCGGGGGCTTCCGCAAGGGGGAGGGACAGGGGAAGAAGGGATAGCCACGGCGTGCAAGAAAGGCAGGGAGCATCAGGAACGCCACTCAGTCGCCAAGGCGACAGCTCCCCCAGCTTAGGGGCAATGCCCGATTGCCATCTACACAACCAAGCAGCAAGGCAACTCCCCATCTAAGTCAGGAAAAGAGTTCCCACATACGACACGGAAGGGAAAGAAGGCAAACAGGGCGCATGAGGCGGATTTCGGGCCGCATACGGCGGACGCCTGCGCCCCGTCTGCGCTGCTCTCACGCCCCGCGCGAAATCTTTCGGGCCGCGCCCGCCGGACGATTGCGCCTTGCGCGGAAGCGAAGGCTGCACCCATGGAGCGAATAGGCCGCAACGGGACGGACGGAACGGGCAGGACCAAAGGAAAGGATGGATTCCTGAAAGGCATGAAGGGGACAAAGGGAACGCAGGTGCGGAGAGGAAAGGGCCTTTGCAGGCGGTGTCATCATTTGAAATGGATAGAAAGAAATGGGAATTGTGCCAATTCTTCTATATCTTATCTGGCACTTTTCATAAACATATACAAATGAAGCAAGGGGGAGGCACTAAGATTTAGTGCCTCCCCCTTGCTTCATTTTATTTTGCCGTTAATTTTTTATACGCGACAGCAGGCGATCTTTCAGAGATTTCTTCTTTTTCTTATTGCCATATCCGTACCCATAGCCATAACCGTATCCGTATCCGTATCCGTATCCGTATCCGTATCCGTATCCGCTGTTGCTCAGGGCGTCTTCATCATTGATTACGATTCCCATCTTGGGGTATTTTCCTCCACGATACAGTTTATCCAACTCTTTGAGGAAACGTGAGTCTTCTACTCCCACACGTATGACATAGAGCATGAGCTCGGCCACTCGGGTAATAAGGTTTGCGTCGGCAACGGAGAACGCTGGAGTGGTGTCCAAGAGAATATATTCGTACTCCTTCTTGGCCTGTGCCACCAACTCTTCCAGACGCGGACTCATCAGGAGTTCGGCGGGATTGGGGGGGCGCACCCCTGAGGGTATGAGGTCGACATTGTCTGAGATGCCTTTCACCACAACATCGGAAAGGGTGCGGCTTTCGTCGGCAAGATAGCCCGTCAAGCCGGCACTGCTCCCATGAAGCACTGATGTCAGCGTGCCTTTTCGCACATCGGCATCGATGAGCAATACCCGCTTGCCTGTTATGCCCAAGATGACGGCCAGATTGCGAGAGGTGAAACTCTTTCCCTGCGATGGGGTCGAGGATGTCACCATTATGACTGCCGGACGCTTCACGACCATGTCGACACTGTAACGCAAGACGCGGAATGCCTCTGCCACACTCGAGGACATGTCGCCCTTGAGCAGCAACGTGCCGTCGCTCATATCGTCATCCCAGCGCGGGATTGTACCCAAGATGGGGGCGCTCAGGTTGTCCTCAACGTCCTTGCGGCCGCGCACTTTGGTGTATATCTTGGTACGAATCCACAATACGAGAGAGGGTATCAGCAATCCTATCAGCAAGGCCACTAAGGCATAAATCTTAACGCCCCGAGACACGGGACGGTCTGAGCCATACGGAGGTTCGACCACGCGCACGTTGGCCTCATTGATGGCCAGTTGGAGGGCCACTTCCTCGCGCTTATTGAGCAAATAGGTGTAAAGATTCTCCTTAATGGCCTGCTGGCGGGTTATGTCGAGTGCTTTAATCTCTTTTTCGGGTACGCCCGTCAGTTGTCCCTGAAGCATTCGGTCTACACGCTTGGCCTGAGCCAGCTGGAGCTTTACGGTGTTCGTGTAGCTGTCGAGGGATGCCAAGATGGCCCTGCGCATGGCATCGAGTGCAGCATCCCGTTCGACAATGGGGGAAGCGGTCTCGCTGGCATTGGCTGCCATTCTGTTGCGCTCCACCATGATTCTGTTGTACTGGTCTATCTGCCCTTGCATGCTGGATGTGCCCAAGCCTGTCAGCTGTGGTATCAGGACTTTCTTGTCAGAATTTTGCGCGATGAAGTCTTTGAGGTATTGGGCGACGCTGAGCTGTGACTCCAAATCAACCAATTGCTTGCGCGATTCGGATGTCTGCTCCAAATAGGCGCGGGCGTTCATGTTGAAGTCCACGAAATTGTTGCTTTTCTTAAAGTGGGCCAGTTGCCCTTCTACTTCTCCCAATTCGCCTCCTATGATTCCGATACGCGCATCAATGAATTCTGCCGTGTTCGTCGCAACAGTATTTTTCGTCTCCACGATATCTTTCTTGTATATGTTGAGAAGAGTGTTCAGGATGGTCTGGCAGCGGTCGCGATTGGTATCAACTATATCCAATTCTATCAGATTGGCGTTCTTATCATACTCTTTCGCTGACAATATCTTTGTATAGCGCGACACTGTCTTTTGAAATGTATTATGGAAGACGTTTATTGTTTTGCCCACAAACTCATCGGCTTCATCCGAACGTGTAAAGACAATGGTGCCGGCCGGCGTTTTTACTTGTTTACCGTAATCGACTTGTGCCTTAAAGGGAATTTTCCCATCTACCGTAAGCAAATTCGTTATTGTAAGTTTTCCGTCACTCTCAACCTCGACATCGAACATCATCGGCACTGCAGCCAATGAATCAAACGTGACAGTAAACGGTCGCACCTTGAAAAGCGACACAGGGCGCAAGCCAACGGTCGTACTATAGAAGACATCCAAATCCAGTTCCTTTACGACCTTGCCCATCAGGCGGCGTGAAGTAAGGACAAACATTTCATCCTTCAATTTATCGGAGACTCTCACGCCACTCATCTCCTTCAAGGCATCCAAACTATTACCTCCGTAATATCCACGCCCGCCCGTGTCTTCCAACAAGACCATTGCGGTCTGGACGTAGGTGTGTTGCGCGCGCATATATAATAAAATGGAAAAGAACATGCACACACATGTTGAGAACAAGAACCATTTCCAATACTTCAGGAACAGGAACAGGCACATTCTCACAATTGCGAGTACGTCTACCTCGTTTTCTTCGTCACGGTATGGCTCAGCTGCCATTATTGTGTTTTCTGATATCATTTGTTATCTTGTTAAAGCTATGATTAATGAAGCAATTGAAGCCACCATGCCGACCAAAGTACCGCTCACGGTCAAATAAGTGTAGCTAGTACTTCCTTTCACCTTGACTGACTTGTTTGATTCCACATATACCAAATCATTTTGCTGGAGATAATAGGCAGGAGAATCAAACACCGACTCCGGATTCGTCAGGTCTACCGTATAAGTAACTCTTTTCCCATCCTCTTCCCTCACCACAAGTATTTCTTTCCTTATGGCACTGCTGTTCAGGTCGCCTGCACGGCCCAAGGCCTCCAGCAGCGTAAGTCTTTGGCCCGTGTAGCTTTGCGTACCCGGATTTTTCACGTCACCCAGAATCGTCACCTTAAACGACATGATGCGCGTCGTTACAATAGCATCCTTAATGTAGCCTTCGCGGATTCTGTTCTCCAGTTCCTTGGACAGTTGCTCCACCGTAAGCCCAGCCGCCTTGATTTTGCCAAACACAGGAAACGTGATTGTCCCGTCCTTCTGCACATAGAAATAGGACACACCCGAAGTCGTGTTTGTGTTTGAGGTATAATTCCCCGTTGCACCGCCACCAATCAAGGTATTGTTGTTAAATTGATCCGTCAGTTCCTTGTTCGTCGTATTTAGTGATATGGCCAGCTCATCGTCGGGCTGGATAATCAAGCCGTAGTTCTTCAATATAGTCTGCGGAGAGGCGTATTGCTGATCTGCTCCCTGCAAGTAAGTCATTTCCTTATTTGATACACACGAATTTAGGCTCAGCACCACCAATGCCAGGCCCAAGAATCTATAGAATCCTTTTTTCATCAGTTATTATTCAGTTTTTGAAATATTATTATTGCGCATCCGCCACCTACATGGCGATATGACATGCAAAGTTACGCATTTCTTTTGTTCTATCAGCCTAACGAACACGAAAATATCGCGTCAGCAACCTCAAAAAAACGTTTTATTGGCCACGGAAATGACAGAATGAAGAAATTTGCTCGATTTTCTGAACAAAATTCATCCTAAAAGTGGCATTATCACTAATTTTGCAGCTCATTCAACAAGAGATTCATGAAAATTAGCGACGAAGAAGCCCTCAGATACCACTCGATGGGCAAACCAGGAAAGATTCAAATCACCCCCACCAAGCCTTACTCTACCCAGAAAGACCTCTCGTTGGCCTATTCACCAGGTGTGGCTGTTCCCTGCCTGAGAATTCAGGAGACACCCGAGGATGTGTACAAGTACACCAACAAAGGCAACCTCGTTGCCGTCATATCCAACGGCACTGCCGTACTTGGGCTGGGCAACATAGGGGCCATGAGCGGCAAGCCCGTCATGGAGGGCAAGAGCCTGCTTTTCAAAATCTACGCCGGCGTGGATGCGTTCGACATTGAGGTGAACGAAACAGACCCCGAGCGCTTTATCCAGGCCGTCAAGGCCATTGCGCCCACTTTCGGGGGCATCAACCTGGAGGACATCAAAGCACCGGAATGCTTTGAGATAGAAAACCGGCTGAAAGCCGAGCTGGACATCCCCGTCATGCACGACGACCAGCACGGGACGGCCATCATATCGGCCGCCGGGCTCATCAACGCCTGCGAGATTGCGGGCAAGAAACTGGAGGACGTGCACATGGTCGTCAGCGGAGCGGGAGCAGCCGCCATATCCTGCACACGGCTGTATATGGCCCTGGGTGTACGCAAGGAGAACATCCTCATGCTGGACCATTCGGGCGTCATTACGTCCGACCGCGAAGACCTGAACCCCCAGAAACGCGAGTTTGCCACCGAACGCCGCGACGCCCATACCCTGGCCGAGGCCATACGCAACGCCGACGTGTTCATCGGGCTGTCCAAGGCCGGTCTGCTCACCCAGGAGATGGTCAAGACCATGGCCGAAAAGCCCATCATCTTTGCCCTGGCCAATCCCAACCCCGAAATTACCTATGAGGACGCCAAGGAGGCGCGCCCCGACGTCATCATGAGCACCGGGCGGTCAGATTACCCCAATCAGATTAACAATGTCATTGGCTTCCCCTACATTTTCCGCGGTGCGCTTGACACGGCCGCCACTTGCATCAACGAGGAAATGAAGATTGCGGCCGTCAGGGCCATTGCCGAACTGGCAAAAGCCCCAGTACCCGATGTCGTGAACCGCATCTACCAGGTCAACGAACTGAGTTTCGGCCCCGACTACTTCATTCCCAAGCCCGTAGACCCGCGTCTCATCACGCAGGTCTCCATAGCCGTGGCCAAGGCCGCCATCAAGAGCGGCGTGGCCCGCAAGGAAATCACCAACTGGGGCGAATACCGCATCCGTCTGCGCGAATTGATGGGCCAGGAGACGAAATTCACGCGCTCGCTCTACGATGCGGCCCGCAACAACCCCCAGCGCGTCGTCTTTGCCGAGGGGTCGCACCCCAAGATGATACAAGCCGCCGTCCAGGCCAAGGAAGAGGGCATCTGCTTCCCCATCCTGCTGGGCAACGACGAGTACATACGTCAGCTGGCGGGCGAACTGCACCTCAACCTTGACGGAATTGACATCATCAACCTGCGTGACAACGCCGTATCCCAGAAACGTCTGGCCTATGCCGCCCAACTGGCCCAGATGCGCCAGCGCGAGGGCATCAACTACGACATGGCGAAGGACATGATGAACGACCGCAACTACTTTGGCATGATGATGGTCGAGACAGGCGACGCCGATGCCTTCATCACCGGCATGTACACCAAGTACAGCGGCACAATCAAGGCCGCCAAGGCCGTCATTGGCATACGGCCGCCCTACAAGCATTTCGGCACGATGCACATCGTCAACTGCAAGAAGGGACTGTACTTCCTGGCCGACACGCTCATCAACCGCCACCCCG
>JAGAYF010000026.1 GCA_017940605.1 Bacteroidaceae bacterium | reverse complement strand
TGATTTTAGTGAATTTTGTTCACTTTAGGCAACAATTGGCATCATTAAATCAAATTATGCGGTGGCACCGAACCTCTCTGACTATCTATGATACTGACGTGGAGACTGAAACAGTTTGTTTACGCATTGTTTACGCAACAAAGAAAAAAGCACTTGCGAGAGACTCGTAAGTGCTTGATTTTCAGTGTGGACCAGGTAGGGCTTGAACCTACGACCTCCAGATTATGAGTCTGTTGCTCTAACCAACTGAGCTACAAGTCCGAATCGCGTATGTGCGTACGATTCCGACTGCAAAATTAAGTATTTTGTTTTATATCCGCAAATTTTTGACGTAAAATCCTAGCGCAGCTGTTGCGGAAATTTTCTCTCATTTGTTTGTCGGTTGTTGCAAGTCACTGATGAACGGCTCTTTAATTGTGCGTAGTTTTGTATGGATGATGTCATGTCGAAATGAGAGACAGGTGAACAGGGTGGATACGGGCAAAGGGAATGCACAGAGGCCTCGGCGTGTTCTTTTGCGCTTTATTCGGGGCTTTTTTGCGCTTTGCGCGAATTCTTTTTAGCCGCATTCTGCTGCCTTTAGTGCCTTGTTGGCTGCGCGTTTGGGGGAGCAGGATTCTCTGCTGGCTTTTCGTGGCTGTTTCTTGCTTTGTTCCTGTTCTGCAAAGTGGATGTTTGCGTGCCTAAATGTTTTTCCTGATGAGTTTCAACAAAAGTCGGGAGGGAATTACCCATTTGGGTAATTCCCTCCCGTTGAATGCTGCTGAGTGTATGGCGTTAATTGTCCCAATCGTCAGTACGGAAACTGGAGAGGGGGTTGCCGCGCAGGTTATACACGCTTCCTACGCAGAAATCGGTAAAACAGTAGCGCACGGCAACGGGTTTGACCCCTGCCGGAGGTGTCAGCACGATGGTGCTGCCCTCGTCAACGGCTTCCACATTGTAGAAAATCCTGTCCTTTCCTGCTATCTGAAAACCGGTATACTTACTGGTCGATTTGGCTATGCCGTCGTCGGCTCCGGTGAAGCGCAAGACAACTTTTCCGTCCTTTTCGCGGATTTCCATGCTCTTGTAATGGGGGTATTCAGAATTGATTCCCTCTTTGTGATAGGTCTTGTCCAGTACACGTTGGGCAAAGCGGAAGCCTACCTGCGGCTTATTGTCGGGATGGATGTTCTTTTTCAGTCCGTTGTCCATGAGACAAATCATGTAGGTGTTCAGGCGGTCGCTTTCTATCTGTTCCTGGGCTTCGCGCATGCGTGCTGCCGTGTTGTCATTGTAGCCGTATGGGGCAATCTGGGCATAGTACATGGGGAAGTCGCCGCATTCCCACTTCTTGCGCCAGTCGTTGAGGAAAGTGGCGTACATCTTCTTGTAAACGTCGGGGTGGCGTCGGTCGTCACACCCTTGGTACCATATGGCTCCCTTTATGTTATAGGAAAGGATAGGGTGAATCATTGCGTTGTATATGACGGTGGGCGTGTGTTGCGGCCAGTCATATTTTTCCCAGTACTTGGGAATGTACATGTCCTTGTAGTCGCGGCCGCGCAGGTCGGAATAGGGCTGGCATGCCTCAGGACTCATGAATGAGATGATGCTGGCTCCGCCGTATGCGCTTTGGATGACGCCCACGGGTATGCCCAGGGATTTCTGCAACTGTCGGGCAAAAAAGAAGCCCGTGGCGCTGAAGTGACATGCGCTTTGGGGGGATGATACCTCCCATCCGTTGTTCTTTACATCGTCGTATGGACGTGGACTGTCGCTGCGCGGGACACGGTAGAGGCGCAGGCCGTCGCAGTCGGCATTGACTATGGCCTCAGGGCCGCCTATGACAGCGGTTCTGTAGAATCCTCCCAGTTCCATCTGCATGTTGCTCTGTCCTGCTGCCAGCCATACTTCTCCCATCAGCAGGTCCTGGATCTCGATTTTCTGTCCGTTTTGCGTAATGGTCAGGCTGTGTTTTGTGAAACTGGCTTCGGGGGTGCCTATGCGCAGTCTCCAGTTGCCGTCAGCATCGGCCACGGTGGTTACCGCCTTGCCCCATGAGGGTTTCACTGTTACGGTCTTGCCTGCAGCACCATTGCCCCAGACGGCCACGTTGCTCCTCTGTTGCAAGACTGCATGGTCGGTAAACAAAGTGGGAACCGATAGCGGCCGTTCGTACTGGGCTTTCTTTCCGTTAATGGCCTGGCTGATTATTTCTGCCATGTGACCTGCGCCATTGGCATCGGGGTGTATGCCGTCAGGATAGTATTTTCCGTCGTTCTCGGTGGCAGAGTAGATGTCTATCACCGTTGCTCCCGTCTCGGCTGCGACTTTCCTTATTTCGGGGATGACGCGTGTCCTTATGGCTTCGTCATCGTTGTCCCACGCATTAGTGCGTGCCTTGGTGGGAGTCAGCAGATAAATCTTGGGGTGGCTCTCCACTC
The DNA here is from genome assembly GCA_017940605.1 of Bacteroidaceae bacterium. Lineage (GTDB taxonomy): Bacteria > Bacteroidota > Bacteroidia > Bacteroidales > Bacteroidaceae > UBA6382. Next base: position 60,623 of record JAGAYF010000026.1, on the reverse strand, counting down.
TTTGCAAGTCCTGGACCATCTTCTTCAGCCCGCCGGCAAATGCATGCAGGTGTTTCTGATTGGGCTTGCGTGCGTCGTCGTGCCCCAGGAAGATGGTCACTACGTCTGGGTAGGACGCTTTGAGTAAGGCGTAGTCCTCATTCTTCATGTAGAACTTGCTCGATTCTTCTGACGCGCAAGCTCCGCCTACGCCCCAGTTGTCTACTCTCCAACCGCCGCCCAGCAAACGCCCCAGCGCGACGGGATAGCTGTCACGTTCAGGGTGGCTCAGCCATGAACCTTTGGTGATGCTGTTGCCTATGCAGGCCACTTTCTTTATGCCCTTGGCATCGGCCATCAAGGCGAAGCATATACACAGGGCAGTCAATAAAATTCTTTTCATATGATATTATTATTTGTATTAAGTTTTTACTCGGATTGTATGCGCAAAATTAAGCAAATCATTCCATTTGGTAATGTTTTTTCACAATCAATGCGCCAATATTTTGTGTTGAATACAAAAAACTGCTCAGAAATGTAAAAAAAGGAAGAACGATTAAACCTCGTTTTCGTTTTCCCATCTAATTAACAGACAACAAGAACATGTGGCCGCATAATTGTTGATGATGTTAAACTAATAAACCTTTAGAAAAATGAGAAGATATTTGTTTTTAATATTGATATCCTTTGTGATAGGGGCTGGCATAAATGTTCAAGCCCAGGATGAACAAGGCATCCAACAGCCTGGTAAGATGCAAGTGGGTAAAAAGGCGCAGCATGCCAAACCGTCGGCAGAGAAAATGCTGGAAATCAGGGTGCAACATATGGCTAAGGAACTGATGCTGAGCGATGAAACGGCGGCAAAGTTCAAACCCTTGTATACAGACTATCTTAATGAATTGCGCAAGTTGTATCGTGTGGACGAAAAACTGGCGGACGGACAGAAAGATGCGACGGCTGGGAAGAAAGAGGTAACCGACGCTGACATTGAGAAAGAGTTCAAGGAATATTTTGAGACAGTGCGCAAAAGAATCGATATTCAAGAAACTTATTACAAAAAATTCAAGAAGATTCTGTCCCCTCGTCAAATTCGTAAGATTATAAAGATTGAAAAGAGAGACCAAAAGCGGTTTCAGAAATTCAAGGACGGCAGGCACGCAGGGATGGGCAGATTCTCCCCCAAGCGGCGTAGGCCAGATCCTCAATTGAGAGAAAACGGAAAGAGGCCCATGGGGCAGCGGGATGCTGAACAAAAGAAATTGCAGGCAATGAAGCGCAGTGTCCCCATGACGCTGAAGCAAACCGACGCGACGGAGTAAAGGCGATCTCATCCATAGGGTGATTACCTCATGCGGGACGGCCAACATTGGCCGTCCCGCATGATTTTTTATAGCATATATGGAAAAGTTGTCTATGTGTCTTTGATTAACTGAATGGCTTGCTCAATCGTGAGGGCCTGCTGTTCGCCTGTTTCCATTATTTTGAGCGAGACAGTACCGTTCTGTATCTCATTTTCTCCCACCAATGCCACATATGGAATGTTGGCGTTGTTGGCATAGCTCATCTGCTTCTTCATTTTCGTGCTGTCAGGATAGACTTCCGTCCTGATGCCCGCCTGACGCGTCTTGGCTGCCAAGGACATGCAATGGGCCGCCTCCCTTTCTCCAAAGTTGATGAACAATAACTGAGCCGTCTGGAGTGTATCCTTGGGGTAGAGTCCCAATTGGTTGAGAACGTCATAGATTCGGTCAGCACCAAAAGATATGCCGACGCCGCTCAGGCCTGGCATGCCAAAGATACCTGTCAGATTATCGTAGCGGCCGCCGCCGGTAATGGAACCAATTTCCACGTCACAAGCCTTGACCTCAAAGATACATCCCGTGTAATAGTTCAGGCCTCGTGCCAGTGTGAGATCAAAATCGATTTCATTTTTTATGGGCAGTTTTTGCAGCGTATTCAATACAAAAGAAAGTTCTTCTATGCCTTTTGTGCCTGTTTCGTTTTCTTTGAATAATTCGCGGATAGCAGATAGCTTATCGTTGTTGCCACCCTGAATGGCAAAGATGGGATCCAACTTTTTTATTTCTTCGGTGCTGAGGCCGTTGGCGGCCAATTCTTCCTTAACTTTGTCAATGCCTATTTTGTCCAGTTTGTCAATGGCCACTGTGATGTCGGTCAGTCTGTCGCTTCTGCCAATGTATTCAGCCATTCCGGACAGGATTTTGCGATTGTTGATTTTGATGCAGATTCTTATGCCCAATCTTTGGAATACAGTATCAATGATTTGTACGAGTTCCACTTCGTTGAGGAGGGAGTCAGAACCCACAATGTCTGCATCACATTGATAAAATTCGCGGTAACGTCCTTTTTGAGGTCGGTCGGCACGCCATACGGGTTGTATTTGATATCGTTTAAAAGGTAAGTTCAGTTCTTCACGATGTTGTACGACGAAACGGGCAAAAGGTACGGTCAGGTCATATCGCAATCCTTTTTCGCAGATGTTGGCCGCTAATTTTTGCGGACTGAATGAATGGATGTCGTTTGTGTCGAGCTTGTTGAGAAAGTCGCCCGAATTGAGAATCTTGAATAGAAGCTTATCGCCTTCTTCTCCATATTTCCCCATGAGTGTAGACAGGTTTTCCATGGCAGGAGTCTCAATGGGCTGAAATCCGTAAAGGGCATAGACCTCGCGAATTGTGTTAAAGATATAATTACGCTTGGCCATCTCTTTCGGAGAGAAGTCGCGTGTTCCTTTTGGGATGCTGGTTTTCTGTGATGACATGCTTTGCTTATTTATTTGCCCTGCAAAGTTACGAAAATAAAATTTTGTTAAGGTTGAAACAATGAGAAATTAGTATCTTTGCATCCTATTTAAATAAAAGAATATGAACGACTCTCTTTTTACATCCCTTCCCTATAGGGTGGCAGATATGTCCTTGGTGGATTTCGGTAGGAAAGAAATCCATGTCGCTGAGCATGAAATGCCAGGGCTAATGGCCCTCCGTCAAAAATACAGCCAACAACAGCCGCTCAAGGGGGCTCGCATCATGGGTTCTCTGCATATGACCATCCAAACGGCGGTCCTCATTGAAACGTTGACAGCACTTGGCGCAGAAGTGCGGTGGTGTTCATGCAATATATATTCCACCCAAGATCATGCTGCTGCGGCGGTTGCGGCTGACAATGTCCCCGTCTTTGCTTGGAAGGGTGAAAATCTTTCTGATTATTGGTGGTGTACATTGCAGGCCATGAACTTTCCTGAGGGCCAAACGCCCAATATGATTGTCGATGACGGCGGCGATGCCACCTTGATGATACATTTGGGTTACAAGGCTGAGGAAGATGCATCCGTGCTTGACACACCTTCTTCCAGTGATGATGAACGGGAATTGAAATTGTTGTTGAAACAAGTCTTACGTGAAGACCCTCTTCGTTGGCATCGCACTGTTGGCCACATGATAGGTGTCAGTGAGGAAACAACGACAGGTGTTCATCGTCTGTACAATATGCAGCGAAAGGGGGAACTTCTGTTTTCTGCGTTCAATGTCAATGATTCCGTAACCAAAAGCAAGTTTGATAACTTCTATGGATGTCGTGAAAGCCTTGTTGACGGAATCAAGCGGGCCACCGATGTCATGCTGGCAGGCAAGACGGCAGTCGTAGCTGGTTATGGAGATGTAGGAAAAGGATGTGCCCAAAGTTTGAGAAGCTATGGGGCTCATGTGTTGGTGACAGAGATTGACCCAATATGTGCATTGCAAGCAGCTATGGAGGGATATGAAGTCGTAACCATGGATGAGGCTGCACCAAGGGGCAATGTTTTTGTTACTTGTACGGGCAATGTTGATGTCATCACGGTGGAGCATATGGAAAAGATGCCCCATCAGGCTATTGTATGCAACATTGGCCATTTTGATAGTGAAATCCAGGTAGAAAAATTGAAACAGGTCAACGGAATCGTTGTTACCAACATAAAACCTCAAGTCGATAGCTATTGTTTTCCCGACGGTCACTGCATAACAGTGCTGGCTGATGGCAGATTGGTCAATCTGGGTTGCGCAACTGGTCACCCCAGCTTTGTAATGAGTAATTCTTTTACCAATCAAGTGCTTGCGCAAATAGAATTATTTACCCATAAATATGACATAGGTGTGTACGTCCTCCCCAAACGTCTGGATGAAGAAGTGGCTCGCCTACATTTGGAACGAATCGGGGCGCACTTAAGTCAATTGACGAAACGACAGGCCGAATATATCGGAGTACCAGTAGAAGGACCTTACAAGGCAGATTATTATAGGTATTGAGAAGTAAAATAATTATAATATGATGAAAAATCTATTTAAGCAAATTTGGCCGGAATTGGCTGCCGTTTTGTTTTTTATACTATTGTCATTCACTTATTTTGCAACGCCTGTCTCGCAAGGCTTGGTGTTGACGGGCCAAGATAATACGGCTGCAGTGGGTGCAGGTAAGGAAATTGGGGACCATTTTGACCGTACAGGCGAAGTGTCGCGTTGGACAAACTCTTTGTTCAGCGGCATGCCTACCTATCAGATCGCTCCTCGGTACGGTTCGCGCACGGTGCTGAACACTCTTCGCAGTATTTACGAATTGGGGTTGCCTTCTGTGGTGATGTATGTGTTTATACTGTTGTTGGGTTTTTATATCCTTATGCGGGCACTGAACTTCCGTCCGCTTGTTTCTGTCGTCGGTGCTGTTGCGTGGGCATTCTCTTCTTATTTCTTCATTATTATTGGTGCAGGTCATATTTGGAAAGTCTTGACATTGGCGTTTATTCCACCGACCATTGCGGGAGTTGTTCTCTGTTATCGAGGAAAATATGTATGGGGAGGAGCAGTGACCGCCTTGTTCTTGGCGTTCCAGATTTTGTCCAACCATCTTCAGATGACCTATTATTTTCTTCCCGTATTAATTTTGATGATATTGGCCTACTTTGTCCGTTCTCTGCGTCAAAGGGAGTTCGGAACTTTCGTCAAGGGCAGTATATCCTTATGTGTTGCCGTCTTGATAGCGATGGCGGCCAATGCTTCCAATCTGTATCACACCTATACCTATTCCAAGGAATCCATGCGCGGGAAGAGCGAATTGGCATCGGCTGGACAGTCTAAGAGTAGCGGATTGAGCAAGGAATATATAACTCAGTGGAGTTATGGTATCGGAGAAACGTGGACATTGCTGATACCGAATGCCAAAGGCGGTGCTTCTGTGCCTATTTCACACAATGAGAGAGCCATGGCCAAGGCCAATCCTCAGTTTCAGCAAATCTATCAACAAATAGGACAATATTGGGGCGACCAACCAGGAACAAGCGGCCCTGTCTATGTGGGGGCTTTTATCTTGTTCCTTTTCGTGTTGAGCCTCTTTATCGTAAAAGGCCCTATGAAGTGGGCTCTTTTAGCGGCCACCATCATGAGTATTATGTTGTCCTGGGGACATAATTTCATGGGGCTGACCAGTTTCTTTATCGATCATGTCCCCCTGTATAATAAGTTCCGGACAGTATCTTCCATTCTTGTAGTTGCAGAATTTTGTATACCTCTGTTGGCGGTGATGGGATTGTCGAAGATCCTGGCTGACCCCAAGGTATTGAAAGAACAGTTTAGATGGTTCTATGTAAGTTTGGCATTGACGGCAGGAATATGTTTGTTGTTCGCCTTGATGCCCAGTGCTTTCTTCGCTTCTTTCATTTCGGCTTCTGAGACCCAAGGCTTGTCACGGGCATTTGGCGACAATCCGCAAATGGGACAAGCCATAATAGCCAATCTCACGGAAATGCGCCAATCTCTTTTTGTGGCCGATGCGTGGCGCAGTTTCCTTGTTATCATGATCGGTGCTTCCGTTTTGTGGATCTATGGACAAAAGAAATTAAAGGGCCAATGGATGGTTTTGCTGATAGGAGTCCTGTGTTTGGTTGACATGTATGGTGTGAATCGGCGCTACCTCAACGACAATAACTTTGAAATGCCTCGTGCGGATTTGGGCGCTCCTTCTGAAACCCAAACCGACCAACTGATATTGCAGGATAAAAGTTTGGATTACAGGGTTCTCAACTTGGCAAGCAATACTTTTAATGAGAATGAAACATCCTATTTCCACAAGAGTGTCGGAGGTTACAATGCTGCCAAGTTAGGGCGTTATCAAGATTTGATAGAGCATTGCATTGCACCTGAGATGCAGCAGGTAATGAATGCGCTGGTGCAGGCTCAGGGGAAGATGGAGAATGTTGCGGGAGACAGCTTGTTCCCTGTCCTGAATATGCTGAATACAAAATACTTCATTATGCCTTTGCAAGGAGGCCAGACTGCTCCTTTGCCCAATCCCTATACAAATGGTAATGCTTGGTTTGTTGATCAATTGACCTATGTCGACAATGCCAATGCTGAAATCACGGCTTTGCATCAGTTGAATTTGAAACATCAGGCAGTGGCCGAGGCACAGTTCCGCCAAGTATTGGGCGAGGCCGTTCCCGTAGATTCAACTTGTAAGGTGCAAATCACGCAATATGATGCAAACGAACTGCATTATACCGTTTCTTCTGCCCAAGGTGGAGTGGTTGTCTTTTCTGAGATATATTATCCGGGGTGGACAGCTACTATTGATGGCCAGCCATTGTCGTTGGGACGGGCTGACTATACTTTGCGTGCGGCGCGCGTTCCTGCCGGAGAGCATGAAATCATGATGGAATTCCGGCCTTCCAGTGTAAAGGTGACAGAAGCCGTTGCCTATGGGGCAATTGTTGTGCTTATCTTGGCTTTCTTTGCGTCATTGGTCGTTACGCTGCGTGGGCGCAAGGAAACTAAAAAACAATAGATGGTCAAATGAAAGCGAATAGGTGGGTGCTGATGGTGTGCATGGCATGTTTGTGCCATGTGCTTTGGGCTGGACAACGTTCCTGGAGTGTGCTTTCACCCGACAAGCAGTTAAAAGCTGATGTTTTTATAGAAAAAGAACAAGTATACTTTACGTTGTCTCACGGTCAGACCCAAGTTCTCCTGCCCAGTAGGGCGGCTATGAGGATACAGCGGGGAACGGTATTGGGCGAAAATGTGAGCCGTTCCGTGAAAACCAAGCAAGGGTCTGCTCGTGTTACTCGTGATACGCCTTTCTACCGTAAGTCTCAAGTGGATGAAGCGTATACATGGTTCCTGTTGCAGGATAGGAAGTGGGGTATTGAGTTCCGTGTCTTCAATGGCGGTATGGCCTATCGTTTTGTGACTCAGTTTAAGGACGATTCCTTGTATGTTGAGGATGAAAGGAATGAGTTCTGTTTTGCTGCCGATTTTGAAATGTGCTACTTACCCCTGCGCGGGATGGATACAGATTTCCAAGGATTGTACAAGCAGGCGAAACTTTCGTCCATCTCCGCTGATGAGATGATTGCTCCGCAGTGCTTAGTAAGGTTGGATGACGGTAAATGTGCCTTAGTGACCGATTTTAATGTACGCGACTATCCTACTATGTTTATGCAAAGCGTGGGTGGCAATATCTTACATGGATATTATCCTAAATATCCCAAGAAAGAGGAGGCATTTGGCAAGAATATGACCCGTTCCCGTGTTTTGGAACGTCAGGATTATCTTGCTCATTCCATAGGGAAACGTACTTATCCTTGGCGCGTCGTCTTGGTGACAGGATCGGAAGCCGAGTTGCTTGATTCGGATGTCCTCTGTTGTCTGGCCGACCCCTGCGAACTGAAGGATGTTTCTTGGATTCGTCCGGGCAAAGCATCCTGGGAATGGTGGAATGCCTGTAATTTGACGGGGGTGGACTTCAAGACAGGGGTAAATAATGAGACCTATAAATACTTCATCGATTTTGCCTCGCAGCATGGGATTGAATACATATTGATGGACGAGGGATGGACCTTGCGCCAGCAACCAATGGATTTGCTTCGCACTATTCCGGAGATAGACCTCCCCATGTTGGTGAACTATGGAAAGGAAAAAGGCGTAGGCATTATATTGTGGTCTGACTATTTGCCCTTTGATGCCGACATGGAACGTGTTGTTAGGGAATATGCCCAAATGGGTGTGAAAGGTTTTAAGATTGACCACATGAATCGCAATGACCAAAAAGTGGTGAAATTTGCCGAACGTGCGGCCAAGCTCTGTGCACGCTACCACATGATTGTCGATTTCCACGGTGTATTCCCTCCTACGGGACTGCAGTTCACCTATCCCAACGTTCTTAACTATGAGGCTGTGTTAGGACTGGAAGCCGTAAAAGGGAAGAAAGAACTGGACCTTGTCACCCATGAATGTATCGTGCCTTTTACCCGTCAGGTAGTTGGACCTATAGACTATACACAGGGGGCGATGCGCAATGCAACGAAAGACGGTTATTTCGGCAATCGCATCCAACCCATGAGTCAGGGAACGCGTTGCCGCCAGTTGGCTGAATATGTCGTCTTTGAATCGCCGTTCAATATGTTGTGTGACTCACCTACCCAGTATGAAGCCAACCCGCAGTGCTTGGATTTCATTGCCGAAGTCCCTGTCGTGTGGGATGAAACCAAGGTGCTTCGTGCCGAATTGGGAAAATTCATCATCGTTGCCCGCCGCAAGGGAACGGTATGGTATGTAGGAGGCATTACTGACTGGGATGAACGGGAGATAGACCTTGATGTCTCTTTCATGAAAGGGCGTGAGGTAAAAGTTTACCGTGATGGCGTGAACGCAGACAAGAATGCTGAGGATTTTCGCGTGGAAAACATCCCGTTCAGTGGCAAGTTACAGGTCCATTTGGCATCGGGTGGAGGCTTTGCGGCCGTGGTTATGTAATCGGGTTGTTATAATGTGAAAGGTTCTCTCTGCTTCCTTCTTCTGTTTCTTACCTGCCAGTTCCTGTGTGCTGAGGAGAAGTACAAATGGATCAAGGATATTCCCTATGTTGCGTCGTCCGATACGAGTCAGTATCGGCGTGAGCGCTGTAAGTTGGATGTGTATTATCCCCAAGGGAAGAAAGGATTCAAAACCTTGGTGTGGTTTCATGGCGGTGGTCTGACCAAGGGCAGCAAATCCTTGCGCAAGGAATTTATGGAGCGGGGCTATGCGGTCGTTCCTGCCAACTACCGGCTTTTTCCTCGTTGTAAGAATCCTGACTATACCCGTGATGCCGCGGCGGCGGTTGCGTGGGTTGTTAAACACATCGGACAATATGGGGGCGATGCTTCGCAAATCTATGTTGCAGGGCACTCGGCAGGGGCATACCTCGCCCTGATGCTGGCCCTGGATAAGCAATACCTTGGTCAATATGGGATAGATGCCGACTCTGTCAAGGGTTATTTCCCACTGAGCGGGCAGACGGCTACGCATTTTACCATTAAAAAAGAGCGTGGTTTGGACCAGAAGATCCCTTTGGTAGAAGAATATGCCCCCTTGCACCATGTGCGGAAATTGAACACGCAGTTGGTGTTGGTGACAGGTGACCGCCATATGGAGATGGCTATGCGGTACGAAGAGAATCTGTACTTGAAGGCGGCGCTTGAGAATGTAGGCAATGCCGAGATACCCCTGTTTGAGCTGTCCGGCTTTGCCCATTCGCCCATGTGCGGCCCTGGTTGTCAAATTGTAGACCGCTATTTGCGAGGCAAGTAATTCGGGTGAGTTTACCCAAGGCGATAAAAGCAGCGACCAGTTTCCTGATAAAAGAAACTGGTCGCTTTTTGTGGGTGGTGCAAACTGATTACTTGCGCAATCCTAATTTGCGGATGATGGCACGGTAGCGCTCAATGTCAATGCGCTTCAAGTAGTTGAGCAATGCGCGACGCTTACCTACCAATTTCGTCAAGGCCCTTTCTGTACTATAATCTTTACGGTTGGCCTTCATGTGTTCCGTCAAATGGGAAATACGGTAGGAGAACAAGGCAATCTGGCTTTCTGGTGAGCCAGTATCCGTGTTGGACTGTCCGTAATTTCCAAAGATCTCTTTCTTCTTTTCAGAATCTAAATACATGTTATTAAATAAATTATGATTACTACTGTGCTACCTGTAGCCAGAATAGCGGATGCAAAATTAAGTATTTATTTTGGAACGGCCAACTTTTTGGTTGGAAAACTTGCAGAGTAGGTGGATGTTGAAAATATGTATGGTCTTATGGGTGATAGTCAAAAAATGTGCAAAGATACGTTGTTCGTAATATTTTGTATTTTAGATGGTTTAAAATTTAAGCAAAATATTTTACATTATAAATATTGTTTGTTATAGAAAAATTGTATATCTTTGCAGTGCAAAATCGATTTGGCGTGCGCGCAGCACATTCTGCGCAAAACTTTAACAAAAAAAGAAAAAGAATGATTGTATTTAAGACGACGAAGCGTGCCAACCCCAAGAACGGGTCAAAGGCTTTTTATGCCGAGCAGGTACGTTTGGGCCAGATTACCCTTAATGACCTGGCCGAGGAAATGGCTCAAGAGAGCACAGTGACACGCCATGACATCCTGGCCGTGCTTTCCAGCCTCCAGCAGCATGTTATCAACCATTTGCAACAAGGCAAAAGCGTGCGACTGGGCGACTTGGGGTCATTTCACGTGAGAATCACTAGCAAGCCGAGTGAGAAAGAAGAGGAAGTGTCGGCCGACAATGTCAAGGGCCTGCGTGTCCATTTTCGCAGGAGTGCCATCATGATGGACAAGATGCGTCTGACCAACCCCCAAATCACCTTTGCTAATGTGAAGACCCTGCTGACGGGGCAGAATCAGCAGACGGCGTCGCAGGATGCCGGAGATGCGAACCCCTGACGTAGGGTAGGATGAGTGAAAGTTCCTTGCAAGATTTCTTGTGGGGAACTTTTTTGCTTCCACATTACTCTGGTGTTTTCAAAACTCCCACTAATTTTAAACTTACTCCCTTTAAGTTTAAAATTAGTGGGAGTAATATTTTGCATTACTCAGTGTTTTGACAAGAAAGAGTTTTCATTGGGTGATGACGGGGAATTCTCTTTTTTTTAAGATGAAAAAAATGTTCTTCGATTAGGAAAAATTGGCTTGATTTGTCCTTTCCCCTGGAACGTAAAACGCTGTTTAATCTTATGGCGCAAGAATCTGGCAGAGGCAATATTTCGAACAGCATCTCGTTGTATATTGAGACAAGTCTTTAAAGTAGAATAGCATGAAATAATGTTGCAGAAATTGAAGGTATGAGAAAATTAACAACCGATGAAATAATGCTGTTAAAGCAGAGTAATTGCATCGCCGAGGATTGGGACAATATCTTAGTTGCAGAACAGTTTGATGCCCAATATGTCAGGAATGCCAGTTTCTACGGCACTGTCTCCATTGGCGCGCTAACCGAAGAGATAGACATCGGTCAGGGCTTCAGGAAACATGCGGGAATCTACGATGCTGTGCTGAAGAACGTAACGGTAGGTGACAACTGCCTGATAGAAAAGGTAAGGAGCTATATCCTGAATTACCAGATAGGAAACAGATGTGTCATATCGGACGTAAGTGTGGTGCAAAGCACCCCGGGGGCTCATTTCGGAGAAGGCACATTGATATCGGTGCTTAACGAGGTGGGCGATGGCAATGTCCTGCTTTTTGACGGCCTGAATTCTCAGTTGGCGGCATTGATGGTGAAGTATGAAACCGATGCGGTATTTACCGAAAATCTGCGCAATATCATCACTCGGTCCATTGCCGGGAAGGACAAAAGACGGGGTGTTATAGGAAACAATGTGTCCATAACACGGACCACGGAGATAACCAATTGCTACATCAGCAACAATTGCATCATAGAAAATGCGTCGTGCCTGAAAGAATGTACACTGAAAAGCATTCCTGATGCCAACGTATATATAGGAACTGATGTAATCTGCGAAGACTCTGTTATATATGACGGCTCATCCATTGACCGGCAGGCCAAACTGAAAAGCTGTTTTGTGGGTGAAGCCTGTGTCATCACCAATGGGTTTACTGCAGATAACAGTTTGTTTTTTGCGAATTGCTATATGAGTAATGGGGAGGCCTGCGCAGCGTTCTGCGGACCTTTCACGGCCAGCCACCACAAAAGCACCCTACTGATAGGAGGCATGTATTCTTTCTATAATGCTGGCTCGGCAACTAATTTTTCAAACCACGCCTACAAGATGGGACCTGTTCACTGGGGAGTCCTGGAACGTGGCACAAAAACGGCCAGCGGTTCGTATATCCTCATGCCTGCTCAAATAGGTACGTTCTCTGTATGCTACGGCAAGCTGATGTACCATCCAGATACGCGCAAGTTGCCTTTCAGCTACTTGTTTGCCTATGGCGATGAGATGATATTAGTCCCTGGGCGCAACCTGACGACTGTGGGGTTGTACCGCGACATCCGTAAATGGCCAAGCCGTGACAAACGTCCTGCTAACGCCAAGAACAGCATCATCAACTTTGACTGGTTGTCACCCTTTTCCGTAGGCAACATCATGAATGCCAAACGTACTCTTGAGGCTCTGTACGAAGCCTCGGGCGATGTCCAGCGTTATAATTACCATGACTATGTCATCAAGAATTCCTCATTGAAGAAAGGCATCAAGTATTATGACATAGCATTGCGCATCTATATGGGCGCTGTCATGAAAAGACACAAAATAGAGAGACCCAAATCCCAAACGGGCACTGGCAAGTGGAGCGACTTGAGCGGCATGCTCATCCCGCTATCGGAAGAAGAGCGTATAGTAAACGATGTGAGGACAGGGGCATTCGACAGTGTGGATGCCATACGCCTGGAACTGGAAAAGATACATGCCAACTATGCCGAATACCGATGGACATGGAGCTATAGGTTGATTTGTGAATACTATGGCATAGATAGTATCACAGAGAATGATGCACTAAGAATTCAGCAGGACTATATTACGGCCCGGCGTGCATGGATTGCCGAGATACGTAAAGACGCAGAGAAAGAATACAACTTGGGCGATGTGCCTACGGATATATACGAGGAGTTTGTGCAACGTCTGGATCGGGAGACCGAGTGGGAGAAACTAAAATATGACATGTAAGAACCTATAAATCATTATCAACTTAACATAAGAAAAGACTATGTGTGGAATCGTTGGATACACTGGCCGGCAAGAAGCTGCCCCGATATTGTTGGAAGGATTATCAAGACTGGAATACAGAGGCTATGACTCCGCTGGCCTGGCCGTCAGGGGCAAGAAAGGAAAGGTCCATGTGGTGAAGGCAAAAGGCAGGCTCAAAGTCCTTTCGGAAAAAGTGGACGGGGGCAGAACACTGCAGGGAAACATCGGCATAGGGCATACCCGCTGGGCTACTCATGGTGAACCCAGTGAAATGAATGCACATCCCCATATTTCCTCTGGATGCGTAGATGACTCTCAGGTCGTCGGCGTGCACAACGGCATTATAGAGAACTACCAAGAGCTAAAGGAAAAATTGATAAAGGCAGGATATTCTTTCTATTCCCAAACCGATACAGAAATAGCAGTAAAACTAATTGACTATTATTACAATAAATACAACAGTCCCTCTGCTGCCATAGCAAAGGCGATGATAAGACTGCGTGGCTCTTATGCCCTGGCCATCATGTTCAAGGACTATCCTAACCAGATATGGACAGCAAGGAAAGACAGCCCCATGATTATAGGGATTACTGATGGTGAGGCATTTATTGCTTCTGACGTGCCAGCTATATTAAGGTACACCCGCAATATCTATTATGTTGGTAACATGGAGATGGCCTGTTTGGAAAATGGTTGCGTCAGGTTCTTCAATATAGAGGAGGAAGAAATCAAAAAAGAGACAGTGGAAATAACATGGGATGCCGAAGCTGCCGAGAAGGGCGGTTATGAGCATTTCATGATGAAGGAAATCCATGAGCAACCCAAAGCGTTGCAGGATACGCTGAGCTCACTGGTAAGGGAAGACAAAATAGATTTGAGTGTGACTGGAATTACTTCGGAGATGATCAAATCGCTGTCCGATATTCACATTGTGGCCTGCGGAAGCGCATGGCATGTAGGCATAGCAGCGCAATACGTCATTGAGGATTTGTCGCGCATTCCCGTCAGGGTAGATGTGGCTTCCGAGTTCCGCTACCGTAATCCAATACTTAATAAGGATAGCCTAGTGATAGTCATTTCTCAGTCTGGTGAAACGGCGGACAGCCTTGCGGCTCTGCGTGAGGCTAAGTCAAGAGGTATAAGAACGTTGGCCGTAGTCAATGTGGTAGGCAGTTCCATAGCCAGGGAAGCCGACCATGTGCTGTATACCTTGGCAGGTCCGGAAATCAGTGTGGCAACTACCAAGGCCTACTGTACCCAGTTGCTGGTGACGTATATGCTTGCCGTACAGTTTGGCTATGTCAGGCAACTGATGGACAAGAAGAGATATGCATATTACATTCATGAATTGAGGACGCTGCCTGACAAGGTGAAAGGGCTTTTGGAAGACAAGGAGCGCATTCAGTGGTTCTCTGCCAAATACGCCCATGCCCATGATGCTTTCTTCATTGGCAGGGGGTTGGACTATGCCATTTCATTGGAGGGAAGCTTGAAAATGAAAGAAGTGTCGTATGTTCACTCTGAGGCATATGCTGCCGGTGAACTGAAGCATGGTACTATCAGCCTGATTGAGGACAGAACGCTTCTTGTGGGTATTCTGACACAGAATAGTCTTTATGAAAAAACCGTCTCCAACATGGTAGAGTGCAAGTCCAGAGGTGCATATCTTATGGCTATTGCGACTGCCGGACACTATGAGATAGAGGATACGGCAGACTTTACCATATACATTCCGCGTGTTGATGAGCATTTTGCCGGCAGTCTGGCCATCATTCCTCTGCAATTGTTGGGCTACTACACATCTGTTGCCAAAGGGTTGGACGTTGACAAACCTAGGAATCTGGCCAAGTCGGTCACCGTGGAGTAAATGTGTATGACTTTGTTTTTCTGATATTTTCGTACTCGGTGTTTTGATGAAAAAGAGGTTTCGTTGAGGAATTTTGAAGTGTGATGTTCGATTGAGGGTGGCTCTTGGAACGATGGATGCAGGTGTGAAGAAACTATATTGTGGCCCTATTGAAACTTGGCCCAAACGTCGTGATAGGTGTTGGCCAGGCCTGTGATGACAAGGTCATTGCCTGAACCGTCTACCTGCACATAGATGCGGCAATCGCCCATGCTGAACAGAAACCATTTGTCTTCTTCGTTGCAGAATCGGTAGATTGGCTTGACTTGTCTGACGCTGTCGTCGAACATAAATAGGGCCAGCTCCTTGTCTTCCACTATCTGTGGGTCGCCGTTCAGGTAGGTCAGTCGGAACGTTCCCGTCAGATGCTTGATGTTGTCGGTAAACAGCGACCATGCGTAGCCGTGCTCGCCGTGCATGTCGCCATAGACCTTTTTCAGTATGTCCTTGATGGTAGTGGAGCAGAACGGACGATATCTTTGGGTCATTGCCTGATTGTCCAGAAGGAATAGGTCGGTGTAGAATTGTTCCAGAAAGTCCAATCGCTCTGCAACGCGCATTTCATAATGCCGTTGCAGCGTGTCTTTCAATTGTTTCAACTCGTTCTTGTATTTGACGCTGGAAGCATTTCCCTTCGATAGTTTCTTTTCCAATTTTCTGACCTTGCGCATCTCCTTCATTGCCTGTCCGCGCGCTTTCACACCGTATGTCCCATAAGGAAGGCTGACGGCGGTGTTGCTTTTCTCTGTGGTGGATGTGTGGACTACGTTGCTGCTGTTGTTGGTGTTATTGCCATCTTGTTTTGAAGTTTGCGAAAAAGAGTACAGGCATCCCAACGATATAATGAGAAAAGTAAGGATTCTGTTCATGAATGATATTTTGTTGGAAGTGTTTTTATGTTACAAAGGAAAGAAAAATAATTGAAATTGCAAACGGTTTGTGGCTTTTCTTCTTTGTTAGGATGAAAACAGATAAGGGTTGTGTTGATATAAAAGGGTTTCTGTTGCTGATAGTCGTTTTTTTCGTAACTTTGCTATGCCAAATTGGGGGCAGAACTCATGGCAAGTAAGAATTTGTGACAAAATACAAAAATGAATATGGACATGGTGGACAATGTAGTGTTGGATAGTCTGCGTACACGACGCAGCATCAGGAAGTTTAAGGCGGAGCAAATTACGGATGAAGAACTGACGACTGTGCTTGAGGCAGGAACTTGGGCTCCTACAGGAAAGGGGCAGCAAGACCCATGGATAGTGGCAGTGCAGGACAAGGAACTGATGACACAGTTGGCGCGCATGAATGCTGCCGTAAAGGGAATCAAGGTAAATCCCTACTATGATGCTCCCACCATTGTGCTCGTGTTTGGTTCTGACCCTGCGGTTTGGGGCAACAGTTTGCAGGATGGTTCGCTCGTGCTGGGCAATATGATGTTGGCAGCCCATGCCATTGGGTTAGGGTCTTGTTGGATTAACCGAGAACGTGAGATGTTTGCCACGGCTGGGGGACAGGAACTGATGCGCCGTTTGGGGCTGCCCGATGGGCTGATAGGTATTGGTGCGCTTTCATTGGGCTATCCCGACGAAGAACCTCATCCGGCCAAACCGCGTAAAAAGAATTATTATAGAATCATCCGTTAAAAGCAAATTTGTCACAAAGGTCATCCCCGAGTTCAACAGAACAAACAATCTATGTAAGATAATGGATTGAAGTTTCTGTTACTTAGTGGAAGGGTGATCTGGTAAGGTTTGCGGTACAGCAGACGATATGACAAAGATAATTATAAGGAAACACGGATAATGACTGTGGGTGTCAATAAGCGTGATCATATATTACTCACTGATATGGTGTGTAATAGAGAGGGCGGTTTTGCTTTCATTGAGAAATGGCTGCACAATAAGTATGTTGTTTAGGAAGAGAGATGCAATACCAATTTTAATTTTCCCGAATGAGAGGGAATTAAAAATGTTGTTGGGCTGTAATCAACGATCTTATTTGTCCAGCAAATATTGGAGAACATGAATGCTGTTCATGTCGATGAGTGTATACCATAGGAAAACTGTATTATGCGCTTCAATCAGATGAGAGTGCTGAAGAATGATGATAATAAAACCAGTTATAATGGCACAAAAAATGGTAAGGCTGACAGATATGAGAGCAAGTGCATTCCTTTACAAATACAGGGCGTCGATGATTCAAAATGCGAGGTATCTTTTCTTGAAAAAATATCGTTCGATTAAATCTTTTTCGGTGTTTTCGGGTCTTTATGACAGATGCATCTCAAAAAAGTAAATACAATGAACAATGACAACATTACAATGAACAAACTTGCAGAACACCTGCGACGGGAACACTCTCACTTAATGAGGTATGCCTGTTACCGCCTTGGTGACGCAGACGAAGCAAAAGATGCGTTGCAAGATGCTTACTTGAAAGTTTGCAGTAAACTATCAAACGAGAAAAGCAGTGAGGTGAAAGATTGGCGGAACTATGTTTTTCGCACGCTGTCGAACATCTGTACCTCACGGCTTTCTATGTCTAGCCGCATAAAAATAATTCCGTTGGACACTTGCCTTGACATGCCTGACCTCCCGACAGAAAACAATGAAGCGGACTACCAACGAATAGCTCGACTTCTTGCGGGAATCCCAGAAGAACAGGCTGAGGTCATTCGTCTACGAATGTATGGCAACAATAGCTTTGCCGATGTTGCCGAAATTCTTTCTCTCCCTCTGCCAACGGTGAAATCTCGCTTCCTTTATGGACTGGAGAAAATCCGCAAAGCAATAAAACAGACAAAAAATAACATTAAAAAATGATTATGAATTGCAAGGAATTTAAAGATAATGTAATTGATCTTTTTGATACTACTATTGATATGCAAATGTTGGCCGAATGTAAAGCGCACATGGCCGAGTGTTCTGAATGCAAAGCGTACTATGATGAGCTGGCCGAAGTTTTCAATGTATTGCAGCCGCGGGAACTTCCTGCTAAGAAATCTGTTAGCAAACTCAAGGCAAAACCCCGTCATCTCTGGCGTCCCATAGCTGCTGCCGCCGTATTCCTGTTAGGATTTGTTATCGGTTGGAGTCGCCTCTTCTCTGCGTCTGCTGTTGCAGAGACGTCGCGAGGTCAAATTTTTGAACAATGGATTAAAAGCGTACAGAACGTAGGCAGTTTCAAGATGGCAGTCTATGCCCGCACCACGCCCAATGAAAGCTTTGCCTATTTTGACCCAAAAGCCGATTTCGTGAGAATAGACGCAGAACTATTGCAGCAGAACGACAGCGTGTTCTATCGTGTTGGAAAGCAGAATGGACGTTCCATCGTGTTTGACGGCCAGACCCAATATATGTGGATACCCAACGCACTCTACGTAAAAGGACCTCGCACAGCTAACTTCCTTGAAAACTTTGTCAGCCTGCTCTACCCCGGGCGTCTTTTGGCTATGCAAAAGTCAGCCATCGATTTTTCCAAGAAGAATGATATGGTATGCACAGAAACGGACTCGGCCATTACCTTGACATTCAAAGGCAAGGATAAAAACAACGACTTGCAACAACTGCTTGAGACAGGGAAAATGGGCGATTGTGAAATGGTAGTTGAGAATGTATTCACAAAAAATGATGGACTGCTACGCTTTGTCAAGCTATGGGTTGTTGACAGCGGCCAAAAGATTCTCTTACTCCATATCGACAATATCCAATATAATATCATGACGAGTCGCTCTTATCTCACACAAATTCCAGATGCCCAATGGACGGATGTAGCAGAAGTGACATCGGGGACAGGCATCAACCGGCTCAATAAACTACAAAATGAGACTGCCACACAAGCTGCCCGGTTCATTCTTAAAGCTATCATTAGCGGCGATTATAATCAAGCCAGTGAAGCACTGGTCTATTACAAGAACATACTCCCTAGGCTGACCGAGAATATGAAAGGGTGTAAAGTCTCAGATTTCATGGAACGTCGTGACGGCGATCACACTGCTACGTTTGTGTTCTACACCTTGACGTACCCCAATGGGAAACAAGAGCAGAAACATATCGCCGTCAGAAATGATAATGAAAGGCATATCTGGATTGTCGATGGTGGTCTGTAAATGACAAAATAAACCGAAAGCTCACATTGTTTCAACGATGGATGTATCCTCCCCACTCGCCTGCTCATGGCAGGCGGTGGGGAGTTTTTATGGCGATATCCTATCTTATGAGTTCCTGCAAGTATCTCTGTGCTCGCATATGGTATCTGCAGTCGGCAATGTTGTGTACTTCATGGCTGGCTCATTTCTGTTCGATGGAATTGAACTTGCACAATGTGCGTGTCTCTTATATGCGGACTAGTTTCCTATTGTTTCAAGGTCATACGGACAAGTTGGCAAATATACTCACGTAGTGTTTGATGGTGTATGGTTCGCTGTGCCAAAAAGATGTCGCGATGCTCACTACCATGACAGCCTAAGCCTAAATGAGCAAAAGTGCAGAATGACTATTATGGAGTATACTTTAATGTATAATTTATAATGCAAGGAAATGGGCGGTTGTGCTATTATTATAAGATGGCAAGGAAAAACATCTCAGATTTATTTTGACATTTTGTCAGATGAATCGGAAATTTTGTCATACACGAAAGACACGAAGTGAGCTTTTGGGGTGTTGGCACGGTGCTTGTCTTTATGTTGGGTGAATTCAGAACAACTGAACGAGAGAATTAAACTGATAAAATAACAATAACAATTAAATTAAAAGGAGGAAATTGATTATGTTACCCATTCATTACAACACTCAAAACTGGTTGCCGGAAGTATTTAATGACCTGTTCAACACCAATTGGATGACACCTGCACGTGCTACTGCGCCTGCCATCAACGTAACGGAAGACGAGAAAGTCTATCATGTGGAAGTGGCCGCACCGGGTATGGTGAAAGAGGATTTCAACATCAGCCTTGACGCAAATGAGGACCTTGTCATCAGTATGGAAAAGAAAGACCACGATGAAGTCAAGGATGACGAAAAGAAAAATGTGCGATACCTGCGTCGCGAGTTTCATTATTCTAAATACCAACAGACCTTAGTCCTTCCCGAGAACACGGATAAAGACCACATCAGTGCCAAGATGGAGCATGGCGTACTCACGATAGACCTGCCCAAATTGGACGAGCAGCAGAAACAACAGCTGAGCCGCAATATTAGTATTGCATAGAGCAAAGCATTGAAGACAGAATTGATACTTTTCTTATTGATAGTTTTTTGATTGATTGGGTCTCCCTTGCGCCATGGGCGTAGGGGAGATTTGTTTTTAGTTAGTACGATGTGGTAAGTAGTCGGTTGTTCATGATGTAAGGAGATGTGTGGATTTTTTTGTGTAATTTTGCAACTAAAATAGAAGGGTGTTGTTGTATGGATAATTCTGTAATGTGTTGGATGTGGCAGCTTGTGCAATCGGCCGAGGATAAACAACGTGCCGTGGACAGCCTGAAAAGTATAACCCAAACCATAGTGAAAGATGTAACAACCACGCAGGGGTTGGAGAAAACGGCCAATTTGTTGCAGCAACTGTTGGATTGGGGCGTAGGGATGGGGATGCGCATTGTGGCCGCCACCATTATATTTGTGGTAGGCCGCCTGGTGATTAAGTTGCTCAATAGGCTGGCGCGAAAAATTCTGAATGCGCGTAATATAGACCTCAGTGTCAAAACTTTCTTGGAAAGTTTTATCAATATTACCTTGTTGGTGCTGCTCATTGTCGCTGTCATCAGTAAGTTGGGAGTGGAGACGACGTCCTTTGCTGCATTACTGGCTTCCTTTGGTGTTGCTATAGGCATGGCACTCAGTGGAAATTTGCAAAACTTGGCTGGTGGTATACTCATATTGTTGTTTAAGCCCTATAGGGTGGGAGATTTCATCAACACCCAAGGGCAGGAAGGGACAGTAGTGGCCATTCAGATTTTCATACCATCATCAAGACTTATAAAGGAATCCAAATCTACGTACCCAATGGACAGATGAGCAATAACACCATCATTAATTATTCGCGCGAGGAAATCAGGATGGTGGAATGGCCCATAGGCGTGGAGTACGGCCAAGATGTAGGACGCGCCGAAGAAGTGATAAGACAGATTATTCAGCAAGATGGGCGCATTCAGCAGGAACCTGCTCCTGTAGTCTATCTGCATGATTTGGGAGACAGCAGCGTAAACCTAGTGGTGCGTGTTTGGGTAAAAAACGGAGATTATTGGTCGGTCCTTTTTGATGGAAACCGTAAAATTTATGATGAGTTCAACCAATTGGGCATCAGTTTCCCATTCCCCCAACTGACAGTTCACCAAGCAAAAGACTGACGTAAGGACCAGATAAAAGATGTGCATGGACATGAAAGACATGAAGTGGAAAACATTGGATAGAGAATATCTTTTCCGTCGTCCATGGCTCACGGCAAGACGGGACAAAGTGCAGTTGCCTGATGGGAGGGTCATGGATGATTATTATGTGTTGGAATACCCCACTTGGGTCAATGTGATTGCTATAACGCAAGATGGCAAGATGGTGCTTGTCCGACAATATCGTCATGCCTTGGGTGTGACAAGGTTTGAACTTTGTGCCGGTGTCGTGGAGGAGAATGAGACTCCCTTACAGGCAGCGCAGCGCGAATTATTGGAGGAAACAGGCTTTGGCGGTGGTACATGGCAGGAATACATGTGTCTTTCTCCCAATGCCAGTACCATGAACAACTTGTCCTATAGTTTTTTGGCCGAAGGAGTGATGCCTATGTCGCAACAGCATTTGGACTCAACGGAGGACTTGGAGGTGCATATCCTTACAAAGGAAAAAGTGTATGAACTCCTGAAAAATGGAGGTCTGATGCAGGCCTTGATGGTTGCTCCACTGTGGAAATATTTTTCCGGACAAAGCATGAATCATTAAAAGCTATATGTATTTCTTTTGTCGATTCAATACTTTACACTATCTTTGAAACCTCAAACCTGTATTCAGAAAGCATAATGGCACGAATTCTGGCTATCCGTTTTTCGGCATTGGGAGATGTAGCAATGGTTATTCCTGTGTTGCAATCTTTTGCTAAAAGATATCCTGCACACGAGATTACCTTGTTGAGTCGCCCCGGCATGGGGAAACTGTGCGGCCATCTGCCTGACAATGTGCATTTCCGTGCCGTCAATCTGGATGAATATAAAGGGGTGCGAGGTTTGTGGAGACTTTATAAGGAGTTGCGGGCGGAAAAGTATGATGCCGTGGCGGATATGCACGATGTGTTACGTACGAAAGTGCTGCGGATTATGTTTTGGGTGGGAGGAACCTCCGTCGCCCATATTATCAAGGGACGGTGGCGGCGTTATGCGTTGACATGTCGCTACAATAAAAAAAGACATTCCCTGAAAAGTTCTCCGGAACGATATGCTGAAGTGTTGGGTCGGTTGAAATATCCCATAGAAATTGAATGTCATTCTATTTTTGGAGAGGAGTTGCCGTCGTTGCCTCCTGAAATGCTGGACATGGCCGGGCCACATGATGTAAATTGGGTGGGAATAGCCCCTTTTGCTCGTCACAAAGGAAAGATTTACCCTATGTCACTGCTGGATGAGGTGATAGGTCTCTTGTCGGCTTCGGGCATGTACAGGATGTTTCTTTTCGGATTTGGTGAGACAGAAGCATTGGCGTGCCGGACATTGCAGGAAAAATGGCCTCATGTGATATCATTGGTGGGGCGTTTCGACATGGAAAGGGAACTTCGGCTGATGGCTCATTTGGATGTTATGCTCACAATGGATTCGGGCAATATGCATTTGGCTGCTCTAGTACAGACTCCAACTGTTTCTATCTGGGGTGCAACGCATCCAATTGCGGGTTTCGGCGGCTTGCAAGCACCTGGCAGTGAACAAGTGCAAATACCTATGACGTGTCGCCCCTGTTCTGTGTATGGAAATAAACCATGTTACAAGAAGCAATATCCTTGTTTGTATGGTATCAGCCCCCAAGTAGTTGTGGAATCAGTGAGGAATGTGTGTGAACAAAAGGACTCTCCCAAAAATAGTTATGAAACATCTGTTGGATAATATAATTTATATATTGATATTTTGCTGTTGCAAATTGCTGTCGTTGCTTCCTTATAAGCTACTGTATTTGTTGAGTGACGGTTT
This sequence comes from Bacteroidaceae bacterium, assembly GCA_017940605.1. Classification (GTDB taxonomy): domain Bacteria; phylum Bacteroidota; class Bacteroidia; order Bacteroidales; family Bacteroidaceae; genus UBA6382. The sequence goes on along the minus strand of JAGAYF010000026.1, from coordinate 37,559 downwards.
GTTCCCTGTGTTGTTTTATGTCTTCAGGTATCGTCGTCATGTGGTGGAAAAAAATCTAAGGATGGCTTTCCTCCATAAAAGTGATGCAGAACGATATTTTATAGAAAAAAAGTTTTACCATTTTCTGTGCGACTATTTCGTGGAAACAATCAAATTGTTGTCGGTCAGTAAGGAAGAGTTGATGCAGCGCATGGTAATGGAAGGCGTGGAATGTTTTAGGCAGTCATTTGACAAGCAGAACATGCTGTTTGTGTATCTGGGCCATTTCTGCAATTGGGAATACATTGCCTCGCTCCAATGGTGGGTGGAGCAGGATGTCTTATGCTCGCAACTCTACAGCCCATTGCACAGTAAGCCGATGGATCGCCTTTTCTTGAAAATACGCAGCCGTTTCGGTGGACTCAATATAAAGAAAAAAGAATCCTTGCGGACGATCATGCAACTCTACCGCAAGGGGCAGAAGACAGTTGTGGGATTTATTTCGGACCAAGGACCTCGCTGGGTGAATACTCATTTGTTTATGTCTTTTCTTGGGCAGGACACAGGGGTCTTTACCGGTACGGAGCGTATTGCAAGAAAAGTGAATGCGTCCATCTATGTGGCTCATATAACGCGTCCTCGAAGAGGGTACTATCATTGTAAATATGAATTGTTGACAGAAGATGCCAATGGTTATGCTGAACATGAACTGACCAAGTTGTACATGCGCGACTTGGAACAACAGATTGAAGTGAATCCTCATTTGTGGTTGTGGACTCACAATCGATGGCGTCGCCAACGTACGGCAATGGATGCTCCTGCCGAGTGGAAAGCAACTGTTCAAGACGGACAGATAATTAGCGAAACACCGATATCTTTGCATAAATCAGAGGGGCAATGAACTTTGTTGGTTTTTGCACGATAAGAAATTTTTATAAATGGCAAGATATGTCCTTTTTCGTAAAAAGATGATTTTTAGATTAAAAAATTTGGAGGATATAAAATAAATATGTACTTTTGCCGAAAATTAGGAAGTGAGAGGCCCGAAAGAGCTTCTCATTTTTTTAACTTCTGAATAAATCACATACGAAAATGATTGACAAGAACAAAGTGACCGAAATCGTAAACGAGTGGTTGGCCGACAAGAGATATTTTCTGACCGACCTGACCGTAGATGAAGACGACCGTATCGTTGTTGAAATTGATGACAAAGACGGAGTTTGGATAGACGATTGCGTGGAATTGAGCAAGTTTATCGAAAGCCGTTTGAATCGTGATGATGAGGATTATGAGTTGGAAGTAGGAAGTGCGGGCTTGGGCCAGCCTTTCAAGGTCATGCAGCAGTATCTGAATCATGTAGGTGACAATGTTGAAGTGCTGACAAAGGAGCGTAAGAAACTTAAAGGTGTACTTAAGAATGCAGACGAAGAAGGAATTGTACTGACGGTGAAACGTAAAGTGCTGGCAGAAGGTGCTAAACGCCCAAAGATGATGGATGTTGACGAAAATTATCGTCATGAAGATTTGATAAGCGTTTGTTATTCGATATCCTTTAAGTAGATTGTAAATAGATTGAAAATATAAAATAATAAGAATATGGCAACAAAAAAGACAGAGACCTTGAGCCTGTTGGACAATTTCAAAGACTTCAAGGAAAACAAGAAGATTGATGCTGCAACCCTGGTAGGTGTCTTAGAAGAGAGTTTCCGCAGTATCTTGGCAAAAATGTATGGCAGTGACGATAATTTTGATGTAATTATCAATCCTACCAATGGTGATTTTGAAATTTACCGTACACGTGTAGTTGTAGAAGACAATGAAGTGAATGACCCTAATAGGGAAATCCCATTGTCGGAAGCCCAGCAAATCGCTTCGGACTATGAAGTGGGGGAAGAAGTGAGCGAAAAATACGACCCGAAAAACTTTGGTCGTCGCATGTTGCTGACCTTGCGTCAGACATTGGCAGGAAAGGTGACGGAGTTGGAACATGATAATATATATAATAAGTATAAGGATATGATTGGGCAGATAGTCTCGCCTGAAATATATCAAACATGGAAGAATGAGGTCTTGCTTGTTGATGAGGACCAAAATGAATTGCTCATGCTTCGTCAAGACATGATACCTGGTGATTTTTTCCGTAAAGGTGACTTGGTAAAATGTGTGGTGACGCGCGTTGAAATGGTTAATAACCGTCCTAAAGTTTACGTCAGTCGTACAAGTCCCGATTTCTTGCGCCGTCTGTTGGAGGAGGAAGTTTCGGAAATCGCTGACGGTTTGATAACAGTGAAGGACGTTGCACGTATCCCCGGCGAGCGGGCCAAGGTTTCCGTGGAGAGCTATGATGACCGTATAGACCCCGTGGGAGCATGCGTTGGTGTGAAAGGACGAAGAATATTAGGAATTGTACGTGAATTGCACAATGAGAACATTGATGTGATTAATTATACAACCAATAAAACATTGTACATTGAACGCGCGCTGAGCCCAGCACATATTTCTACTGTTTACCTGGACGAAGCAACGCAGAAGGCGGAAGTGTATTTGAAGCCCGCAGAAGTGTCATTGGCGATCGGACGCAATGGCCTTAATATCAAATTGGCATGCATGCTGACAGGGTATACAATTGATGTGTTTCGTGAAACAGATGGTGAGGTGGAGGATGATATCTACTTGGATGAATTCAATGATGAAATTGACCAGTGGGTGATTGATACCATCAAGAATGCCGGATGGAAGACGGCCCGTGAGGTGATGGCGGCACAGCGTGCAGATTTGTTGGCCAAGACAGATTTGGAAGAAGATACCATTGAAAATGTATTAAGAGTCTTAAAAGAAGAATTTGAGCAGGAGTAATATATGGGAGTAAGACTGAACAAAATTCTAAAAGAGTTGAATGTAGGCCTGGATACTGTAAAAAGTTATCTGGAAGAGAAAGGCCTGCAGATAGATATGGACCTGAACACCAAACTCGACGATAAGGTTGAGGCTATGGTGAGGGAAAAATTTGACCAGGACAAACTCCTTCGCAACAAGGCAGATAAACTATTGTCAAAGCGCCATGAGGAAAAGGCAAAAGAGAAAAAGCAGCAGCCAAGGAAGCCAGAAGAGATAAGAACGGTGATTCCCGACAATGCCAAGCCCCAACTCAAAACAGTGGGAAAAATTGATTTGAATAATGTGGGGAAACCTGTTCAAAAGCCTGCCCCTGTCCCGCCGAGAGAGCCAGTAATGCCTGCTGTGCAGCAAGAAGAAAAGAAACCCGAACCAGCAAAAGCGCCAAAGGAAGAGGTGTTCAGCCTTCATTCCCAGCCAACGATAACTGGCCCTAAGGTTTTGGGGACAATCGACCTTTCCAGCGTGAATGAAAATACGCGTCCTCAAAAGAAGACAAAAGAGGAAAAGCGCAAGGAACGTGAAGAAAGGTACAAGGGCGAAGGACACAAGAAACGTAATCGCATTCAGGGCAACAAGGTTGACATTGCAGGGGAAGTAAAGAAAGGAATCGACCTTCCCGGACCTCAACAAAGTAGGAATACCCCACAACGTCCTGGACAGCAACAGCAGCCATTGGGCAAGAAGAACAAAAAACAAAAATCACAGACAGCCAATGTCAAGCCCATGGTAAATGAGGAAGATGTTGCTAAGGAAGTAAAAAAGACGTTGGCCCGTCTGACGAATAAGCAAAAGGCTTTTGGTAGTGGTGCAAAGCATCGTCGTGAGAAACGCGACATGTTGCGAGCCAGCATGGAGGAGCGTTTGAATGAGGAGGCAAGCCAAAGCAAGATACTGAAGCTGACGGAATTTGTGACGGCAAATGAGTTGGCCAGTATGATGGATGTCCCTGTCACCCAGGTAATTGCCACATGTATGAGCATAGGCATGATGGTAAGTATCAACCAGCGAATGGACGCAGAGACCATTAATCTGGTAGCTGAAGAGTTTGGATACAAGACAGAATACGTCAGTGCGTCTGTTTCGGAGGCTGTTCAGGAAGAAGAGGACAATGAGGAAGATTTGATGCCGCGTGATCCCATCGTGACAGTCATGGGACATGTTGACCATGGCAAGACATCCTTGTTGGACTACATTCGGAAGACGCACGTCATTGCCGGAGAAGCAGGAGGAATCACGCAACATATTGGAGCGTACAATGTCACGCTTGAAAATGGGAAGCACATCACTTTCCTGGACACTCCCGGACATGAGGCGTTCACTGCCATGCGCGCCCGAGGCGCACAGGCTACCGATATTGCCATCATTATCATCGCAGCCGACGATGGTGTGATGCCCCAGACCAAGGAAGCCATCAATCATGCCCAGGCCGCAGGCGTTCCCATTGTTTTTGCCATCAATAAGATTGACAAACCCGGTGCAAATCCCGATAAGATAAAGGAAGAATTGGGGGCAATGAATTTCTTGGTGGAAGAATGGGGCGGAAAGTACCAAAGTCAGGATATTTCGGCCAAGCAAGGAATTGGCGTCAACGAACTGTTGGAAAAGGTGCTGTTGGAAGCCGACATGTTGGAATTGAAAGCCAATCCCAACCGCAAGGCAACGGGAACGATTATAGAGTCATCGTTGGACAAAGGCCGTGGATATGTTGCGACAGTGATTGTAAGCAACGGCACATTGCATGTAGGCGACAATATCATAGCCGGAACATGTTACGGACGTGTGAAAGACTTGGGCGACGAGCGTGGCAAGCATATTAATAATGTAGGACCGGCCCATTCAACCATTATTTTGGGATTGAACGGCGCACCGCAGGCAGGCGACACCTTCCATGTGATGGATACAGAACAGGAAGCGCGCGATATTGCCAACAAGCGTTTGCAGTTGCAGCGTGAACAGGGCCTGCGTACCCATAAATTGCCTACGCTTGACGAGTTGGGCCGTCGTATTGCCATGGGCAACTTCCAGGAATTGAACTTGATAGTCAAGGGCGACGTAGATGGTTCTGTTGAGGCTTTGAGCGATTCGTTCATCAAGCTGTCAACGGAAAAGATTGCCGTAAATGTGATTCACAAGGGCGTAGGCCAGATAACTGAAACCGATGTAACCTTGGCTGCCGCCTCTCAAGCCATCATCATCGGCTTCCAAGTGCGTCCCAGTGCCGATGCCCGCAAGGAGGCTGAAAAGCAAGAAGTGGACATCAGGCTCTATTCCGTCATCTATGATGCCATTCACGACGTCAAGGATGCCATGGAAGGCATGTTGCAACCCGTAATCAAGGAAGAGGTGACGGCAACGCTCGAAGTGCGTCAGGTATACCGCATCAGCAAAGTGGGAACAGTAGCCGGTGCCTATGTGACGGACGGCAAAGTCCATCGCAGTGACAAGGCACGCCTGATACGTGACGGCATCGTCAAGTTCACGGGCGAGATTAATCAGCTGAAGCGTTTCAAGGATGATGTGAAGGAAGTGGCCACCAACTTTGAATGCGGTATCAGCCTTACAAACTACAACGATATCATAGAAGGCGATGTCATTGAGACGTTCCGCGAGATAGAAGTCAAGCAGACATTGTAGGAATAAGAGGAGTTTCAATCGCTATATGGCTCAATTGGATATCATCGTGCTGGTTATTGCTGCCTGGGGCGCATACCGTGGCTGGAAGCATGGGCTGTTCAAGGAGGTGGTTTCGACAATAGGATTCATAGTTGGCTTGTTTATTGCCTATCAGCTATATGAAACCTTCGGAGACCTCCTTGCCCCCTACATTTCGGCCCATTCGACGGTAGCGCCTGTGCTGGGCCGCCTGTTGGCCTTTATTGTGCTGTGGGTTGTAACCCCTATTTTGTTGGGATTCGTGGCAACGCTCCTCACCAAGACACTCAAGGGCCTCCATGTGGGGTTGCTGAATTCCTTGGCGGGAATGTTGCTCGGCATGGCCAAGTATGTGTTGTTGCTTAGCTGCATATTCTGTGCCATGGATGCCCTCCACATAATCAATCAGGAGAAGAAGGAAAATTCCCACCTGTATCAGCCCGTGACGGCGGTAGCCCAAACAGTCTTTGAGAATGTGAAATGGTATGCTGCCAAAAGAACCGATGGGGATGTCAAGGCCGATACGGTATGGATTCCCATTCACCATGACGTAAGCAATGAGTCGTCAAAACGATAGTCAGACATTGGAAGACGAGAACAAAGTAATCAAGGAATTCACCGAGAAAAAATACGACTACGGCTTTTCTACGGAAGTCGCCGACTATGATGTGCTCAAGTCTGGGCTGAATGAAGATGTCATTCGCCTGATTTCCCAACGCAAGGGCGAGCCTGAGTGGTTGCTGTCGTTCCGATTGGAGGCCTACCGCTATTGGCTTACGCAGGAAGCCCCCACATGGGGGCATGTGCGCCTACCCAAGATTGACTATCAAGCCATTTCGTATTACGCTGACCCCCGAGGCAGGAAACCTAACGGAATAGACCCCGAACTGGAAAAGACTTTCGACAAGCTGGGCATCCCCCTGCAGGAGCGTGCGGCATTGAGCGGCGTGGCCGTCGATGCCGTGATGGACTCTGTCTCTATAAAGACCACGTTTCGCGAGAAATTGGCCGAGAAAGGCATCTTGTTCTGCTCCTTCAGCGAGGCAGTGAAGGAGCATGAGTCGTTGGTGCGCCAGTATCTGGGCAGCGTCGTACCCATTCGCGACAACTATTTTGCGGCACTCAACAGTGCGGTGTTCAGCGACGGCTCATTCGTATACATACCCAAGGGTGTGCGCTGCCCCATGGAGCTATCCACCTATTTTCGCATCAATGCCGTCAATACAGGACAGTTTGAGCGCACGCTGATTGTGTGCGACGAAGGCGGTTACGTGTCCTACCTGGAGGGGTGTACCGCTCCGTTGCGCGATGAGAACCAACTGCATGCCGCCATCGTGGAAATCGTGGTCCACGACAATGCCGAGGTAAAGTACTCCACTGTCCAGAACTGGTATCCCGGCGATGCCAGCGGCAAGGGCGGCGTGTACAACCTGGTGACCAAGCGCGGCCATTTGCGCGGAGCTAACAGCAAGCTGTCGTGGACGCAAGTTGAGACGGGGTCGGCCATCACGTGGAAATATCCCAGCTGCATCCTGAGCGGTGACAATTCGCAGGCGGAATTCTACTCGGTGGCGGTGACCAACAACTATCAGGAAGCCGACACGGGTACGAAGATGATACACCTGGGGCGGAACACGCGCAGCACCATCGTGAGCAAGGGCATTTCGGCGGGCCACAGCCAGAACAGCTACCGCGGTTTGGTCAAGGTGGGCGCAAAGGCCGACGGCGCACGCAACTACAGTTCCTGCGACTCCCTGCTCCTGGGCGACCAGTGCGGCGCACACACATTTCCCTACATGGACGTGCAGAACAACCAAGCGATTGTGGAGCACGAAGCCACTACTTCCAAGATTTCCGAAGAACAACTATTCTACTGCAACCAGCGCGGCATTCCCCAGGAAGATGCCGTAGCACTCATCGTGGGCGGCTATGCCCGCAATGTGCTGGACAGGCTGCCCATGGAGTTTGCCGTAGAGGCCAAGAAACTGCTTTCCGTTTCCCTGGAAGGCTCGGTGGGATGACCCCAACGGGCAATAATCTTCTCATGCCATGCTGCATTTTACCATTATCCTGATTCTTGTTTTCTTCAATGCCTATTTCTCCTTGTCCGAAGTGGCATTGATCTCGGCCCGCAAGACACAGCTTGAGGTGCAGGCCCGTGCCGGCAGCCGCTCGGCACGGCAGGCTCTGAGCCTGCAGGCCAATCCTGACCTGTTCCTGTCAACGTGCCAGATTGGCATCACTATCGTGTCCATTCTCACGGGTATCTATTCCGGGGCTGAGCTAAGCGACGACCTGGCCACCTTGCTCGCGCAGCTGGGCATGTCGCAGGCAACGGCCACGCTGGTGGCGCAGACGGGTATCCTGATTGTGGCCACCTACCTGCAATGCGAGCTGGGCGAACTCTTTCCCAAGCGCGTGGGGCTTGACATGGCCGACAGCATGGCACGCCTGTGCGCGCCGTCCATGCTGTTCTTCGCGCGCGTAACCAAGCCCTTCGTGTGGCTGCTTACCAAGAACACCGACTTGTTGACGCGGCTTTTCAGCCTGCAAAAGGAAGACAAGGGCGTAACCGAGGCCGAGATAAAATCCATGATACGCGAGGGAACGAAGAGCGGCGAGGTGGAGGCCCTTGAGCAGGGCATCATGGAGCGCACCCTGGCACTGGGCAACCAGCGCGTGGGAATGCTCATGACCTACCGCACCGACATAGTGACGCTCGATGCTGGCATGACCGTGCTGGCGGTCGAGGACGTCATACGTAACACACCGTTTGCCAACTACCCCGTAGTGGACGGCGACCTGGAGCATGTGCTGGGCTTCATCTCGCTCAAGGACTTGGTGAGCCGCCTTCAGGAGGCCTCGTTCTCGTTGCGCAACAATTTGCAGAAGCCTGTCTACCTGCCCGAAAACATAACGGTGTACCGGGCCTTGGAACACCTCAAGGGAACGCATCAGCACACGGCACTGATATGCGACGAATTTGGCGCAGTCACGGGAATCCTCACGTTCCGCGACATATTTGAGGGCCTTGTGGGCAACATTCAGGAGCAGGGCGTGGAACAGGACATCATTGAGCGGCGCGACAAGGTGAGCTGGATAGTGAACGGCCAGTGTTCGCTGTTTGACTTTCTCAACTACTTTGACGAGGACACCGACTACGATGCTGACTTCAACACGGTGGCCGGACTGATTCTCGTACTGCTGGACCGCATTCCCCAGGTGGGCGACACGTGTGAGTGGCGTACCTTCCATTTCCGCGTTGTCGAGATGGATGCCAACCGCATAGACAAGATTCTGGTCGTGCGCGTGCCCCTGCAGGAGGCATAGGCGTGCGGGGCGCTCCATGCATGGAAAAACAATCTCCCATAGAGCCAAGAACCCTTCCTGAAAGCACTGTGGAAACGGGGCTTCAGGAAATGGTAAAACTTCAGGGCGTAAAAGGTGGGCCAACAAGGCGTGAAAGCTGTGTGAACAAGGCCTGAAAGATTTTGCGCAAGGCGTAAAAAACCAACCCTGATGCCTTGTTGTGCGGCAGCGTGCCTGCTTTGCGGGATTTTTACCTGTTTCCCCAGGCCATCGTCGGCCCTGTCGGGGTCATTCCGCACGTAGTGGCAGTGGGGGAGTGGCAAGGCTTTTTTTGAGCAGGGTTTTGTGAATGCGTAGTCAGGAAAAGCATTAATTTTGCACCTGAATGGAGAACTTCAGAACCCTGCAAGTCAATCGCGGCATTCCGCGCCAAACGCTGTGGACCGTCATTGTCATGGCCATGCTCACCGTGGCCAACCTGCACTACAACGTGCCGCTGCTCGAGAGCATCCGCGTCAGCATGGGGGCAAGCCCGCTCGAGGCGAACATCGTCACCGTGCTGACACAGGGGGGCTATGCCTTCGGCCTGCTGTTCATCGTGGCGCTGGGCGACCTGTTTGATGCGCGCAAGGTGATACTGGGCAATTTCTGTGTGCTCGTGGCCGCCCTTTTGCTCATGGCGCTCGGGCGGCATATGGTGTGGCTGTGGGTGGCATCGGTGCTGACGGGGCTGAGCAGTGTGGCGGTGCAGATGTACATCCCCATGGTCTCCAAGTATTCGCGCCCGCACGACAAGGCACGCCATGTGGGCTATGTCGTGAGCGGCATCATCGTGGGCGTACTGCTGGGGCGCACCCTGGGAGGGCTCATCGGCGCCTGGGTGGGCTGGCGGTGGCTGTATGGGGGCGCGGCCTTGCTGATGGTACTCTGCGCGTGGGTTGCCAAGGGCCTGCTGCCACCCATGGATGTCGGATTCCGAGGAACTTATGGCGGTTTGCTGCGCTCGATAGTGGGCATCGTGAAGGAATGGCCCGAGGTGTGGGCCGGTGCGCTCCGTTCGGCGTTTGCTTTTGCGGCGTTCAATGTGCTGTGGGCCTGCATGGCATTCCATCTGGCAGGCGAGCCGTTCCGTCGGGGCAGCGAGACGGTGGGACTGCTCTGTCTGTGCGGCCTGCTGACCTCGATGGCGGTGGCCAATATGGGGAAGTATGTCGATCGGTGGGGCGTGCGGCGCTTCAACCGCGCGGGATTTATCCTGATGGCCTTGGCATGGTGCGTGCTGGGCCTGTGGGGCAATGGCTATGGGGGCTTGATTGCGGGCATTGTCCTGCTGGACGTGGGCCATCAGTCGGTCGGCGTTGCCAACCAAAGCCACGTCCTGTCGCTCAGCCCGCAGGCATCCAACCGTATCAACACCGTTTACATGACCATCTACTTCCTGGGCGGCACCTTGGGCACGTTGCTGGCGGGCTTGGGCTGGAAGTACCTGGGTTGGCAGGGTATAGTCATCACAGGACTGGGACTCGTCCTCATGGGAGTCACTGCAGGATGGATGACAAGAAGAAAATAAGGATTATTTGGCCTTTCCGGTCAGTTTTTTGGCGGTAATCGTAACGTTTTCCGTGATGGCGTTGCTCGTGTAGGTCGCTCCGCTGACGGCATCGGGCTTGTGCTGCGCCGCCTGCCGCAGGGTCTTGTTGTCCCAGCTGTGCAGGAAATTCGCTTCCTCAATCATGTCAAAGTAGGACTCATTGTTGGGCGCGGCCGCAATGGACAGGATTTTTCCTTTGGCACTGACGGCAATGAACAAAGGCACTGGGCCGCCGAATCCCAGGACCTTGGGGGCGAATGTCTCGGTGCTGTATACGGTAATCCCCCCTTCGACGCTCCAAACGCCGTTGGATTTCTTTGTAAAGGTCTTGCCGGCCAGCCCGAGGGCCTTCATGCGGGCCGTATTGAGGGTGGCGGAAAAAGCAGGGGAGCTGCCGCACAGCATTGTCCCCAAAAGCATGGCGAAAAAGAGGTTTTTCATGTCCTGTAGTACGTTGAAAAATTGTTAAGATAATGCAAAAATACGACAATTTGCCCTGAAAAACGATACGGACGGGAGCTATTTATAAAAGAAATTGTATTTTTGCACCGTTAATCAATAATGAAAGCACAATGAAAAGGTTTTGTTTCTGGGGAGTTCTGTCGGCTCTGTTTTTGTTGGCTTCCTGTGGCGATTCCGCCGAGGAAAGATACGATGTTCTTGGGATATATCCCATGCTGAGTGGGTATCATGTGATTTATGCTGACCAGGTGCTGGACAGCGTCAGCGTTGTTTCGAGCAAGAGCTGGACAACCAATCTTTCTGCTCAGTGGATGCTCATGGAGGACAGGTATAGCACGGTTACCGTACCGCAGGACGCCATCGTGCAAAGGACAGTGCTTCTGAATTTCACGGCAAACACGACGGGAGAGGTGCGATATGGCGAAATGACGGTGGATAACAAGGAACGAAAGGTGGAAAGGCGGTTCGTTCAGTACCCTTGGCTGAACATTGAAGTGCCTGCGATTGCGTTTACCAACTGGGAGAAGCTGGAGAACCCGACATTTGCGCTCCGTGCCGTGAAAGAGGCTACCTCTGCCAGGTTATTGTTTACGATCTATGCCGACGAGGCAAAATTGTCCTGCGATGCGGACTGGGTTGAGGCGGATGAGACGAATTTTACCGCTGGTGCGCAGACGGTGAACCTGACATTTGAGAGCAATGAAACCGGAAGCGAGCGCGTTGCCGAGTTTAAGCTGACGACTGACAACAATGTGACGACGGTCATCAAGTTTACGCAGGAGGGCTGAGCCTGATACCATCCAAATCAGGGGGCATCCAAGTCATTGGATGCCCCCTGATTTTTTTGTGCCTTGTCAGGGCGGTCCTCAGAAGTGGCTGCTGCCGTCAAAGCAGTGTGTGCACAGCTTGCACTTGGGCAAGCCGATGGCCTTGACGAGTGTCTCCAGCGAATTGAACTGCAAGCTGCTCAGTCCCAAGCGTTGGCGAATTTTTTCCACCAGACAGTTGTATTGCGGAGTGCCTGCCGTGGCGTATGCGCCAAGGTTCTTGGCGTCGTCGCCCTCTTCTTCCTTGATGATGCGGCGTGAAATGAGCTCCATGGCCGAGCGTTCGGTCGTGAAGCCGATGTATTTGCACGGATAGATGAGCGGCGGGCAGCTGATGCGCACGTGGGCTTCCTTTACGCCGTAGTCGTAGAGTACCTGTACGTTGTCGCGCAGCTGCGTGCCTCTTACAATGGAGTCGTCGCAGAAGATGAACCGCTTGCCCTCCAGCATGGCGCGGTTGGGTATGAGCTTCATCTTGGCCACGAGGGCTCGGCGCTCCTGCGTTGAGGGTGTGAAGCTGCGCGGCCACGTTGGCGTGTATTTTGTGATGGCCCTGTGGTAGGGGATGCCCTTTCCCTCGGCGTAGCCCAGGGCGTGCCCCGTGCCGCTGTCGGGAATGCCGCACACGCAGTCCACATCGCTCCGGTCTTCCCGGCCTTGCAGGAAACCGTTGTCAAAGCGCATTTTTTCTACGTTCACTCCTTCATAGGTTGACGTGGGAAATCCGTAGTATACCCACAGGAAGGAGCATATCTGCATGCCTTTGCCGTGGGGTGCAAGCAGTTGTTCCGTGCCGTCGGCTGTTATTTTCACTACTTCGCCAGGGCCGAGGTCCTTGACGTGCGTGTAGTCCAGGTTGGGAAAGGCGCACGACTCGCTGGTCGCGGCGTAGGCGTCGTCCTTGCGCCCCAGTATGACGGGGGTGCGCCCCCAATAGTCGCGCGCGGCAATGATGCCGTCTTCCGTGAGTAACAGCATGGAGCATGAGCCCTTTATCTTTTCGTGTACGATGCGTACTCCGTCGACAAAGTCCCTGCCCTTGCTCAGCAGCATGGCCACTACCTCGGTGGGGTTGGTGCCCAGCGTGCTTTGCTCGCTGAAATGGTCGCCGCTCTCCAGCAGTTCTGTCTCCAATTCCTTGAGGTTGTCAATCTTGGCCACCGTGACGAGCGCAAACCGCCCCAGGTGCGAATGGAACATGATGGGCTGCGCATCGTTGTCGCTGATGACGCCGATGCCCGACTCGCCCTTAAACTTGGCCAACTCGTCTTCAAATTTGTTGCGGAAGTAGCTGTTTTCTATATTGTGGATGGACCGAGCCCAGCCCGTGTCCTTGCCATAGGATGCAAGGCCTGCGCGCCTTGTCCCCAAGTGGGACTGATAGTCTGTCCCGTAAAATAAATCGTTGATACAAGGGCGTTTAGCTATAACGCCGAAGAAACCTCCCATAGAACTGTTTATTTGAGACGCAAAGTTACGAATAAAACTCCATATCGGCCCATGGTTGCACCAAGTAAATTGCAAGAAAAATCCATCGTTGTTTCCGGCCTGCCTGTGGGGCATATGAGGGGTGTGGCCCTGCCCAAGGATTTTGCGCAGTGGAATGGACGGGGCTTGCAAGAGGTTGATAGTCAAATGCGTGGCATGACGGTGAGCGCGGTAGGCGTAGGAGGTGATTTCTTACGCCTTGCGCAAAATTTTTCAGGCCGCGTTCATGCGGTTTTTACGCCTTGTTCGCCAGGTTTTTACGCCTTGCAGGATGGGAGCGCTCCCGTGTAGAAAAAAAACGATGGCCCAGGGCTGCGTTCCGGATGGGCAGGCGCGTTGTGGCCATGCGGGTGGGAGACGCCCTGTCCCGATGCGTGGCTGTGCTGGGAAAAGGCGGTTGACGCGTAATCTTCTTCCTTGAACTTATCATTATAGGATAAATTTCTGTAACTTTGTAGCCCAAAACATTTTCTTGATAGAAATAACCTTTTTGCAAGACTGAAGAATATGAAGATTGAAAACATACTGGCCCTGGCAGTGGCCAAGGCTGTCAAGGAGCTGTACCAGGCCGATGTGGAGGAACAGCAAGTGCAATTGCAGAAGACCAAGCGCGAATTTGAGGGACACCTCACCCTGGTGGTCTTCCCCTTCCTGCGCCTGTCGCACAAGAAACCCGAGGACACGGCGCAGGACATTGGCCAGTGGCTGGCGGAACACGAGCCTGCCGTGGAGAAATACAATGTCATCAAGGGCTTCCTGAACCTGAGCATAGCCCCTGGCTTTTGGCTGCACGTGCTGCAGTCCATCCACGCCGACGCTGACTACGGCATCCGCCAGGCCGGTGCCGACGCGCCGCTGGTCATGATTGAGTACTCGTCGCCCAACACCAACAAGCCGCTGCACCTGGGCCATGTGCGCAACAACCTGCTGGGCTGGAGCCTGGCGCAGATACTGCAGGCCGCAGGCAACCGCGTGGTCAAGACCAACATCGTCAATGACCGCGGCATACACATCTGCAAGAGCATGCTGGCCTGGCAGCGCTGGGGCAACGGCGAGACTCCCCAGTCGTCGGGCCGGAAAGGCGACCACCTGATAGGCGATTACTACGTGGCCTTCGACAAGCACTACCGCGAGGAGGTGAAGAACCTGCAGCAGCAGTATGAACAAGAGGGAATGGATGCCGACAGCGCCAAGGCCAAGGCCGAGAAGGAAGCTCCGCTCATCAAGGAAGCCCACGCCATGCTGGTGAAGTGGGAGCAGGGCGACGCTGAGGTGCGCCGCCTGTGGCAGATGATGAACGAGTGGGTCTATGCCGGCTTTGACGAGACCTATCGGGCGCTGGGCGTCTCGTTTGACAAGATATACTATGAGAGCGACACCTACCTGGTGGGCAAGCAGGAGGTCGAGGACGGCCTTGCCCGCGGCCTGTTTGAACGGCACGAGGACGGCTCGGTGTGGGCCGACCTGACCGACGAGGGATTGGACAAGAAACTGCTCATCCGCTCGGACGGCACTTCCGTCTACATGACGCAGGACATCGGAACGGCCAAGCTGCGATTCCAGGACTATGCCATCGACCGCATGATCTACGTGGTGGGCAACGAGCAGGACTACCACTTCAAGGTTCTCTCCATCCTGCTCGACCGGCTGGGCTTCAAGTGGGGAAAGTCCCTGCGCCATTTCTCGTATGGCATGGTGGAACTGCCCAACGGCAAGATGAAAAGCCGCGAAGGCACGGTGGTCGATGCCGATGACCTGGTGAAGGAAATGATAGGCACGGCGCGCAGGACCAGCGATGCCCTGGGCGAGGGCCGTCAGGACAAGCAGGACGGGATGGACGAGGCTGAGAAGAACGAAATAGCACGCATCGTGGGCATGGGCGCCCTGAAGTATTTCCTCCTCAAGGTCGATGCCCGCAAGAACATGATGTTCAACCCCGCAGAGAGTATCGACTTCAACGGCAACACAGGGCCGTTCATCCAGTATGCCTATGCCCGCATCCGTTCCATCCTGCGCAAGGCCGAAGCCGAGGGCTGCGCCATGCCGGAGCAGGTGGAGGCCGACGTTCCCCTGAACGACAAGGAGCAGGCCTTGATACAGCACTTGGCCGATTATGCCGAGATTGTCATGGAGGCCGCCGAGGAACTCTCGCCCAGTGTGATAGCCAACTATTGCTATGACCTGGTCAAGGAATTCAACCAGTTCTACCACGATTACTCCATCCTGCATGAGCCCGATGCCGCCAAGAAGCGCTTGCGCTTGGTGCTGTCGGCCGAAGTGGCCAAGGTGATAAAAAGCGGTATGCAGCTGTTGGGAATTGAAGTGCCCGAGAGGATGTAGCAACCTACATGGCAGGAATCCATGGCCGCTAAGCAGAAGTTTTATACCGTATGGGTGGGCCGGAAGCCCGGCGTCTATGCCACTTGGGCCGAGTGCAAGGCCCAAGTGGAGGGCGAGAAAGGGGCTAAGTACAAGTCCTATCCCACCTGCGCGGCGGCAGAGGATGCATTCCGCGAGGGCGTGCCCGCTGACTACTATAAGCCCCGTTTGCGGCAGGCCGGACTCCAGAATCCGCCCGAGTATAGGACCGATACCGTGCTGCCGCTTCCGCCTCAGGTGGTGGCCGATGCCATTGCCGTGGATGCGGCGTGCAGTAAGAACCCGGGGCCCATGGAATACAGGGGCGTGGATTTGCGCACGGGGGCGACGGTCTTCCATTACGGCCCTGTCGTGGGAACTAACAACATTGGCGAATTTTTAGCCATTGTCCATTGCCTGGCCATATTGAAAAGGCAGGGCAATGAGCACACCACCGTGTACAGTGACAGTCGCAACGCGTTGCTTTGGGTGGCGAAGAAGGAGTGCAAGACCAAGCTGGAGAAAAATAAGGAGACGCTGCCGACCTTGCAGTTGGTCGACCGCGCCGTTGCCTGGCTGCAGAAGAACTCCTACAGGAATCCCCTGGTGAAGTGGCGCACGGAGAAATGGGGAGAAATCCCGGCCGATTTCGGAAGAAAGTAATAAAAGCAGAATGAGATGAAGGACTTTTTCAAAAAGATGGGACCGTATTTCAAGCCCTATAAGGGATTTGTCGCGCTGACGCTGGCGTTGAACATACTGGCGGCGGTGCTCAACGTTTTCTCATTTATGTTGCTCTTGCCCATCCTGAATATCCTCTTCAAGGTGGACCAGAAGCGCTACGAGTTGATACCCTGGGAACAGTGCGACCTGAATAATTTGAAAGACATAGCGGTGAACAACGGGTACTACTATTCGCAGGTCGTAGTGGACACGTTCTCCCCGTCCACCGCGTTGCTGCTGTTCGGGGTCGGCCTGGCGTTCCTCACCCTATTGAAAACGAGCGCGTACTTCGGCGGTTCGGCGACGCTCATGCCAATCAAAACGGGAATCGTGAGAGACATCAGGGCCAAGATTTACCGTAAAATCCTGCATTTGCCGCTTTCATTCTTCACCGAAGAGCGCAAAGGCGACATTTTGGCGCGCGTCAGCACTGACGTGAACGAGATAGACGCGTCCATAACAAGTTCCCTCGACATGGTGATAAAGAATCCGATATTCATATTAATATATGTGGGGACGCTGTTCACGGTCAGCTGGCAGCTGACGCTTTTCACCTTGCTGGTCGTTCCGTTCCTGGCATTGGGCATTGGGAAAATCGGAAAGAAGCTAAAGAGCAAGTCGCTCTATGCTCAGTCGAAATGGAGCGATGGCCTGAGCCAGATTGAAGAGACGCTCGGGGGATTGCGCATCATAAAGGCATTCGTTGCGGAAAAAAAGATGGAGGATCGCTTTGTTGCCGTCAATGATGAGTTCCGCCGCGCGTCCATGCGCGTGAGTATCAGGCAGGCATCGGCGCACCCCGTGAGCGAATTCCTGGGAACGTGCATGATCGTGGTTGTTCTGTGGTACGGCGGCCATCTTATTTTTTCGGGCCACTCGCCCATCGATGCCAATTTATTCATTTATTTCCTGGTCATCCTGTATACGACGCTTCAGCCCTTGAAAGAACTCTCCAAGGCAGGCTACAACATACAGAAGGGCATGGCATCCCTGGAGCGCATCAACAAAATCCTGCTGGCCCGCAACCCGATTGAGGAGAAAGAACACCCGACGGACATCCAGACGCTCCAAGGGCAAATCGAGCTGAGGCATGTGTCGTTCTCCTACCACGAGGGGAAGGAGATTCTGCATGATATCAACCTGACGATATCGAAAGGCAGGACGATTGCCTTGGTAGGGCAGTCGGGCTCAGGCAAATCCACGCTGGTCGACCTGATTCCGCGCTACCATGATGTCTCTGAGGGCGAGATTTTCATTGACGGTGTGAACATCAAGGACATGCGCATACCCTCCCTGCGGAGCTTGATTGGCAATGTCAATCAAGAGGCCATCCTGTTCAACGATACGATTTTCAACAACATTGCTTTCGGCGTGGAGAACGCCACGCAGGAGCAGGTAGAGGAGGCAGCGCGCATTGCCAATGCCCACGACTTCATCATGGAAATGGAAAATGGCTACCAAACCTCGGTAGGCGACCGCGGCTGCCGCTTGTCGGGCGGCCAGCGCCAGCGCATCAGCATTGCCCGTGCCATATTGAAGAACCCGCCCATCCTTATCCTGGACGAAGCCACGTCGGCGCTTGACACAGAGAGCGAGCGCCTCGTGCAGGACGCGTTGGAGAAGCTCATGCGCTCCCGAACGACGATTGCCATTGCGCACCGTTTGTCGACCATCAAGAATTCCGATGAGATTAACGTACTCCACGAAGGCCGAATCATAGAACGGGGTACGCATGAAGAACTTATCCAGCGCAACGGCTACTACAAGAAACTGCACGGCATGCAACAGCTGTAGGCAACACCAACCGAATCACCCATGAAGCGTCGATTCCTTTTCTACGTCAAGGCATACCTGGCTTTCCTCATCGTCTTTCTTGCGGTGAAGCCCGTGTTTTTCGCCTTCAACGCCACTCCCTTCTCCTGGACCTATTTTGCGCAGAACCTATTGCCTGTCCTGTGCCACGGCTTTCGGTTGGACCTGTCCACGGCGGGCTACCTGATGGCCGTTCCCTTGCTTGTGTGCCTTTTCTCCGTGTGGACGAAGGGGCAGTCGCTGTGGCGCAAGGTCCTGCTTGCCTATTTTGCCGTCGTTGCCCTGCTGCTGGCCGTCATCCTGGCCGTTGACTGTTCGCTGTACTCCTTTTGGGGATTCAAGATTGACGCAACGATCTTCAACTACATGAACGACCCCGCCAATGTCACCAACAGCGTGTCCACGGCCTATCTGCTGACGGGCGTTGCAGCCATCCTGCTGTTAGGTACGCTCATATTCCTCCTGCTGCGCTGGACATGGCGGCCCAAGTGGCCTGCCGTGCAGCACCGCTGGGCGGCCACCCTGTGCCTGCTGCTGATGGGCGGCGTGACGTTCCTGTTTGTCCGTGGCGGCGTGGGCAAGGCGACGATGAACATCGGGACAGTCTACTTTTCCCAGGACCAATACGTCAACCATTCGGCCGTCAATCCGGTCTTCAGCCTTTTGGCATCGACCCTTAAGACGGAAAAATTTGACAAGATGTACCGATTCTTCCCCCAGGACGAGGCCGATTCCCTGTATGCCCAGGCTTGCTTCTCCACTGAGAGCATAAACCCCACGCCCCTGCTGAAAACCCTGCGTCCCAACATCATATTGATAATCATGGAGGGCTTTGCCGGTACGTTTGTCGAGCCCCTGGGGGGCACTGCAGGCATTACGCCGCATTTTAACCAGCTGTGGAACGAGGGAGTGGCCTTTACCCAATTCTATGCCAACAGCTATCGTACCGACCGTGGCACGGTGAGCATCCTGAGCGGCTATCAGGGCTTTCCCAAGCTGTCGCCCATGAAAATGCCCGAGAAGTCGCGCACGCTGGGCTCGGTGGCCGGCATCCTGGCGCAGGCTGGCTACCGCACGGAGTTCCTCTACGGCGGCGACATCAACTTTACAAACACCAAGAGCTTCCTCATGGCCAACGGCTATCAGACTGTCATAGGAGACAGCCACTTTCCGCATTCCGTCAGGCGCACCCACTCCTGGGGCGTGACCGATGCCATTACGTTCGACACGCTCAGCCAGCGCGTCCTGCAGCACCGCGACACCATTCCCTGGATGACGACGTTCCTTACCCTGGCCAGCCACGAAGACTGGCAGGTGCCCTACCACCGCGACGGGCTGAGTGCCAAGGAGAATGCCATGGCTTACGTCGACGATTGCCTGGGGCGTTTTGTCGGCCGCATGAAGGAGACACCCCTGTGGGACAACCTGCTCATTATCTGCCTGCCCGACCACGGCATTGGCTATCCCGAGGGAATCAGCGAGGCCGACGCGCGTCGCTACCACGTGCCGTTGCTCTGGCTGGGCGGTGCTGTTGCCCAACCCGTGAAGATTGACAGGATATGCGCCCAGTCCGACCTCCTGGCCACGCTCATGGGCCAGCTCGGCCTGGACCACGCCTCGTTCCCCCTCAGCCGCGACGTCATGAGTCAGGATTACGACTATCCCTGTGCGCTGCACACGTTCGACAATGGCCTGACGTTTATCGATTCCACGGGCTATACCGTCCTGGACCTCACCTCGGGGCGCACCTTGGCCGACAGTCCGCGGCCCATGCCCCACAGGGAGCGGTTGGGCAGGGCCATCCTGCAAAAGAGCATGGAGGACTGGGCACGCCGATAGGCCATCCTGCATGGCAAAGGCGCTTTAAATCGGCAGTTACTTATGGGATGATTTTTGAAAAGCATTAAAAACCAAATGATTGTGTTCTGAACTGTTCGCAAGGGCGTAAACCGTGTTTTTTACGCCTTGTATGCAGATTCTTGCGCCTTGTCCGTCGGCCTTTTACGCCTTGTCGGTCCGTGTCTTGCGCCTTGTTCGGAATGTTTCAGGCCGCGCAGGCCTGCCCTCCCTTGAAACAGGGTGGATAGGATGTGGGCAGAGATGGATATAACGTGTTCTTGCCTTTCCTGCAACAGGCGGAATATGTGGGATGCCCCTGCCGGACGGGCTGTGGGTGGGTTCAGTATTCCACCTTGTCGGTTTTCTCCTCCCAGTCGCGGAATGCCTTCAGCGCTTCGGCGCGCAGCATGGTCGTCGTGGGTAGCGAGCGTTTCTCTACGGCCAGGTTGAGCTCCTTGTATATGAATGCGTCGCTGAATCCTATGCGGTCGGCATCGTCGGCCGTGTTGGCGTACACCAACCGATCCAGGCGCGCCCAGTAGATGGCCGACAGGCACATGGGGCATGGCTCGCAGGAGGAGTATATCTCGTATCCCTTCAGGTCGAACGTGCCCAGCTTTTCGCAAGCATTGCGTATGGCCGTCACTTCGGCATGGGCCGTGGGGTCGTTGTTGGGTACGACACGGTTGGCACCGCGGGCGATGATTTCACCGTCCTTGGCAATGACGGCTCCGAAAGGTCCGCCGCCGTTTTTTACGTTTTCAACCGAAAGCCGGATGGCTTCGCGCATGAGTTCTTGGGGAGTCATGGTGTTATGTTGGAATGGGGTGGGTTATTTCACGATGAGGAGTTTGGCCGTTGCCCCCTTGTTGCCCTGGGTGTCGGACCCTATGATGTAGTAGATGCCGGTGGCCACGCGTTTCCCGCTGCGGGTGCGCATGTTCCAGGTGAATGTTCCGCCCACCGAGACACCCTGCGCCACAACCTGGCCCGTGCTGGTCGTCACCTTGACGTCGCTGTTCTCAGTGAAGCCTGTCACGGTGACATGGCCGTCAAATCCCGGGCGGACGGGGTTGGGGTAGACCTTGAGGTTCTTGCTCTCTAGGGATTCGGCAGGATCGGTGGCGTCGGAACGGAACGAGATGAGCCCTGCATCCGTGCCGAAGAACACTTCGCCCGTCGTGCCGTTGACGGCTATGGAGTAGATGACGTTGGAGAGCAGGGGAGAATTTTCCTTGGTGAAATGGTGGATGGTGGTCTGGCCGTCGTTGCTGATGAGGTAGACCCCGTTGCCGTCCGTACCGAACCACTTGCGGTTGCCGCCGTCAAAGGCAATGGCTGTGACGGGTACGCCCGCCAGGAGGTAGTCTCCGTAGTTCGAACCGTCGTTCCGGTTGACGATAACCTGCTCCATGACCGGTGTTCCCTCGAAGAAGGACACGGGGTCGCGCATGACGAAAGGCCCTTGGTCCGTGCCCACCCAGATGTTGCCCTCGCGGTCCTCGGCGGCATCGTACACCTGGTTGAATGTGTAGCTGGTGTTGTCCTGGTTGGTGAATGTGTAGAGGAATTTGGCGTTGTCGTCGGCCTTATTGTCGACAGTGCCGTTGTAATAGAGGCCCAGCAGGCCCGCGTGGTGGGCACTGGTGGTGCGGCGGTGCGTAATCCAGGCGAAGCCGCGCGAGTCGAAGAACAATTTGTCGAAAGTGGGGTAGCCCGCTACCGCAGGGATGTAAAAACTCGTCCACGAGCCATCGGCCTTCAGCACATGGAGCACGGTGTCTACCTGGTTGTTGAGCATCCACAGGTTGCCCTCCCCGTCAAACCGCAGCCCCGACGTGCGGCAGTAGTACCTGTAGTCCTTGTCGTTGGGAAGGATGGACAGGAGGGGGCTGTTGTCGCAGTCGTACAGGTGGGTGAGGCGGCCGTGGCGGAATTCATACAGCCCGCCCACGGTGGCCGTTGCGTAGTGGTGGTCGGGGTCGTTGGGGTCTTGGGTCACCGATGTGACATTGCGGAACGCGAGGCCCGTCTTGAGCGGTATGCTGTCCTCTGGAAAGTTGGTCCATCGGCCGTCCTGCATGTACATGACCGTTCCTTCGTATGTCTTGCCCTGATAGTTCAGGCGGCCGCCGCCTACCAGCAGCCGCTGCCCGTCGGTCAGGTCCAGGTAGTAGCAATAGTTGCGTACGGGGCTGTCGGGAACGATGCCCAGGGAGTCTGCATGGAGGAAATTCCCCTCCTGTACGGTGAGGCGGCGCAGGCCCTCGTAGTTGTTGCTCGCCCAAAAGCCGGTGCCGTCCCAACTGGCCCACGTGAAGCGGTTGCTGAGGGGATAGGATGTGAAGTTCCGTGCTTCGTCCATGGTTGTGATGTCGGTCGATGAACCCAGTACGAGCAGGTCGCCTTCGGGGTTGGCATACCGTATGTTTCCGGACTTGACGACCGACAATCCGCCTGTCGAGGGATTGAGTTGGCAGAGGCCGTTGGACTGTATGCTGTAGATGTCGCTGCCAAACTCGATGAGCGAAACCTGTGTGTTGGAACTGAGCAGTTGCCAGTTGGCCTTGTCCAGCAGATTCTTCCTTAAGTCGCCGACATAGATGCCTGCGGTGGTCGCTGCATAGATCTTGTCTTCCACGCATACGCTGCTGTTGACCTTTTGTCCGAAGTCATACGTGTTGGTAAACTCGCACAACTCCATATTGACGACCACCACGCCGAAATTGGTGGACAGGTAGGCGTATTTTCCGGCGGTGGAGACGCTGTTTACCGTCTTGTCCAGCAGGTTGCTGTTCTTCATCTCGGCCATGTTGACAATGCTGTCGTTTGTCCCCAGTACGTCAATGTTGGAATTGCTGTAGACGATGAGGAACGCCCCGAGATCCTTGTTGTAGGCGAAATGCTGTACTTCTGCATCGCTCAGGCCCGTCGCTTTGGAGAATGTGCGTATTTCATCCTTGTCGGGGACGTAGTAGTACAGCCCGTTGCTGGCCAATGTGTAGACCCGTCCCTGCACGGCCGTGTTCTTGGTGGCATTGTGATAGGAGAGGTATGTCTTCCAATCGGCGGCGTAGGTGTTCAGGAGGGTGAAAAGGAACGCCAAAAGCAGGGGCAGTCTTCTGATTGCAGTCATTGTTGCTGGTTCTTGAGGTAGTCGATGAGTTTTTTGACGGCGCGGGCGCGGTGACTGATTTGGTTTTTCTTTTCTTCGCCCATCTCGGCAAAGGTCAGGCCTGTGTCTTCGGGGCTGAACACGGGGTCGTAACCGAATCCTTGGGTGCCGCGACGTTCTGTCGTGATGTAGCCTTCCACAGTCCCGCTGAAGAGGTGCGTTACGCCTTTCTCTATTAACGCGATAACGGTGCGGAATCGTGCACTGCGGTCTGACTTTTTTTTCATCTTGGCCAATAATTTGTCAGTATTGGCTTCTGTATTCTGTTCCTCGCCTGCGTACCGTGCTGTGTGCACACCCGGCGCGCCGTCCAGCGCATCCACCTCCAATCCGGTGTCATCGGCGAAGCAGTCCAGGCCGTAGTGATCGTATACGTAGCGTGCCTTGATAAGTGCGTTGCCTTCCAGCGTCTCTGCCGTCTCGGCAATGTCGGCGTGACAGTCAATGTCGGCGAGGCTCAGGACTTCGATGTCCTCGGGCATGATTTCCTTGATTTCGCGTAGCTTGTGGATATTGTTGGTGGCGAATACTAATTTTCTTTTCATATATATAATAATGTATGTCAGGCTTGTTTGGTGATGATGTCCAAAGGAATGTCTCCAATCTCGGCGGCAGTTTCGGAGAAAGACGAGTAGTAGCTTCCCAAGATGCGCTTTGTGCGTGACAAAGCCCACAGGTCAATGACGGCATCGCGTATTCCATCCAGTTTGTTGCGGTTCAGGATGGGTTTCCGTGTGATGAGACGATTTCCGTATGTGTGCAGAAAATATTGGCGTACTTCTTCGCTGTCCGTGCTGAGGAAGATGGAGTCGGCCTTGCCCGATTGGAGCATGTTGTCAATGCGTTGGCGGAATGCGCTGACGGGACTGTGGCGTATGGCTTGCAGGTTATCTGTCCTGCGTATGTGGACGCCGATGGTAATCCCGTGGAAAAGGTGAGTGACCTCGTTGATTTTTTCGCTAAGTTCGGGCGTGGGGCGGAAGAGACGGCGCACATCGGTGCTGCTGTAAGGTCCGAGTGCGTAGCATGTGTCAAGATAGAGGCTGGTGTGCTCTTGGGCGGCTTTGATGAGGCTGAAATCACTGTTTGGGCGGAAACAACGCCATTCTTCTTCGTAGATGCGCTTTCGTAGGAGCATGGGCAGGAAAAAGTTGCGCTTGGTGGCGGGCTCGTCGGCCCATCCTCCTGATTCTATGGGTACTTCTCCGACGGGAATGGGGGCAAAAAGATCATAGAACCCTGCGCGAAAATCCCTTGCGGGCCGCCAAACCAAGCGTATGGGCAGTGAGATATGCCTTGCCGCAACACAGACAGAAGCCACCACGCGGATGCGATTGCCCAAGCCCGAAATGGGAACAATGGTGAGGCCTTCTGCCATCCTGTTTTACTTTCCTTTCATTTTTTCAAAGCCCTCGCCAAATACACCGATGACTTTGCTCTGTGACACGAAGGCATTGCTGTCAATGCTCTTGATTGCGCGGAAGATATTGGTGCTTTCGCGGCGGCGGGCCAAGACTAAAAGTACTTTTTTGGACTTTCTGGTGTACCAGCCCATGCCGTCGAGCATGGTGACACCGCGTCCCGTATCGTTGATGGCTTTGGCTATTTCTTCGTAGTGCTGTGAAATGATTATGAACTGGACGGATTGACGCATGGTGTTCATCATGTAGTCCAGCATATAGGTTTCCACAATCATGGCGCAGAATCCGTACAGCAATAAGTCAAGTTGGTGGAAGACCAAGTAGTTTGAGGAAACGATGATGATATCGAAAAACAGCAGAATCTGGCCTAAACTGAAATTTCGGTACTTGTTGATGCACGCTGCAATGATGTCGGTTCCCCCTGTGCTTCCGTTGTTCAGGAATACGATGCCCAAGCCGATGCCTTCGATGGCCGGGCCCATGACGCAGGCCATGAAGGATTGGTCTCCAAGGATTTTCGGCAATTCTCCATTGACCATGACCAGTTCTTGGCCTATGGCGATGGCCGTTGACAGGGAGAGCACGCCATAGATGGTGTTTACCAGAAATTTTATGCCCAGTATCTTCAAGGCCAATATGAGCAAGAAAATATTGATGAGGAGATAAGTGTACTGGGGTTGGAAGCCTGTGGCAAAGAATACGACTGAAGCCACACCGGCAGCCCCGCCGGTTGTTATGTGATAGGGCAAAAGAAAACACACATAGCCAATGGCATAGCAAATCGTGCCGATTGTTATAAACAACCAGTCACGGCCATGATAGATTAACTCCTGTTTATTGATTTCCATAGTGTAAAAAATGGGTGAATGTGATTATTTTACGACGATGTTGACTATGCGGTGAGGAACGACGATTACCTTCACAATCTGCTTGCCTGCCAAATGCTTTTGAGCTTCTTCGGCGGCCAGCGCTGCCTGTTCTATTTCCTGGTTGGAGGCATCGGGGGCAAAATCCATTGTAAAGCGTGTCTTTCCGTTGAAAGAAATGCTCAGGGTCTCAGAATCTACCTGCAGGTATTGCTCATCCCACGCAGGCCATTGGGCATCGCAGACGGTTGTCCCGTGTCCGAGTTCCTCCCAGAGCTCTTCGGAAATGTGGGGGGCAAATGGCGCGAGCAGCGCAACAAACTGCTGCAGCACTTCCTTGTCCGTACATTTTTGCTGGGTCAGTTCGTTCGTACAAATCATGAATGCGGAAATGGCGGTGTTGTATGAGAATACTTCGATGTCTGTTGACACTTTCTTGATGAGCTTATGCAACGATTTCAGGTTGTCCTTCGTTGCTGTTCCCTCCTTTGTCACAAGATGGCCGTCCCTGTCGTGGAACAGCATCCACACTCTGCGCAGGAATCTGTAGCATCCGTCAATGCCGTTGCTGTCCCAGGGCTTGCTTTGATTGATTGGGCCAAGGAACATTTCGTACAAACGCAGCGTGTCTGCGCCATATTTCTCCACGATGTGGTCTGGATTGACGACGTTGTACATGGATTTTGACATTTTCTCAATGGCCCAGCCGCAAACGTACTTTCCGTTCTCCAATATGAACGTTGCGTCATTGTATTCGGGCCGCCATGCCTTGAATGCGTCAATGTCCAGGATGTCGTTGTCCACAATGTTTACATCTACATGGATGGGTGTTACGTCATATTGCTTTTTCAGGCCGAACGACACAAATGTGTTCGTGTCCTTGATGCGGTAGACGAAGTTGCTGCGCCCCTGTATCATGCCCTGGTTCACCAATTTCTTGAACGGTTCTTCCTCGCAGCTGTATCCGCAGTCGTACAGGAATTTGTTCCAGAAGCGCGAATAGATCAGGTGGCCTGTGGCGTGTTCCGTGCCGCCTATGTAGAGGTCCACGTTGCGCCAATACTCATCCTTGGCCTTGTCAACGAGGGCCTTGTCGTTGTGCGCGTCCATGTAGCGCAGGTAGTAGGCACTCGATCCGGCAAATCCCGGCATGGTGTTCAGTTCCAGCGGAAAGACGACCTTGTTGTCTATGCGGCTGTTCTCTGTAACGCAGCGTTGCTCGGTGTCCCAGGCCCAGCACTCGGCGTTGCCCAGCGGCGGTTCGCCCGTTTCGGTGGGTAGGAACTTCTTTACCTCGGGCAGTTCCAGCGGCAGGCATTCCTCGGGTATCATGCGCGGAATGCCGCCGTCGTAATACACGGGGAATGGCTCTCCCCAGTATCGCTGGCGACTGAAAATGGCATCGCGCAGGCGGTAGTTGACCTTGACGCGGCCCAGTCCTTTTTCGGTAACGTACTTCTTGGTGGCGGCAATGGCTTCCTTCACCGTCAATCCGTTGAGTGAAAAGTCGGCCCCCTCAGAGTTGGTGACGATGCCCTCCTTGGCGTCAAAGCTCTCCTCGCTCACGTCGCAGCCCTCAATGAGAGGGATGATGGGAAGCCCGAAGGCCTTGGCAAATGCGTAGTCGCGGCTGTCGTGGGCAGGTACGGCCATGATGGCTCCCGTGCCATAGCCGGCCAGTACATAGTCGCTGACCCAGATGGGGACTTCTTTTCCCGTGAATGGGTTGACAGCATAGCTGCCGGTGAAGACACCGGTCTTCTCGGTGGCCATCTGCCGGTCGCGCTCCGTCTTTTTCTTGGTCTGTGCCACGTAGGCATCGACGGCCTCGCGCTGTGCGGGCGTGGTAAGCCGGTCCACCAGCTCGCTCTCGGGGGCAAGTACCATGAAGGTGACACCAAACATGGTGTCGGCGCGCGTGGTGAAGATGGTGAATGTCTGGTCGCTGTCCTTGACGGTGAACACTACTTCCGTACCCTCGCTGCGGCCTATCCAGTTGCGCTGTGTCTCCTTGATCGACTCAGTCCAGTCTATGGTGTCCAGCCCGTCCAGCAAGCGCTGGGCGTAGGCCGACACGCGCAGGCACCATTGCTTCATCTTTTTCTGCACAACGGGGTAGCCGCCGCGCACGCTGACGCCCTCCACCACTTCATCGTTGGCCAGTACCGTGCCCAGCTTGGGACACCAGTTGACAACCATGTCGCCCAGGTAGGCAATGCGCCAGTTCATGAGGGTTTGGCTCTTTTCCTGCTCGTTCATGGCGTTCCATTCCTGGGCAGTAAATTTCAGTTCCTCGGTCTGGGCGGCGTTGAGCCCGTCAGTGCCGTGCTTCTCCAGGTGGGCAATGAGCTGCTCAATGGGTTGCGCCTGCTGGCAGGCGTTGCAGTAGAAGGAGTTGAACATTTTCTGAAATGCCCACTGCGTCCATTTGTAGTAGCCGGGCTCGCAGGTGCGCACCTCGCGGTCCCAGTCAAAGCAGAAGCCTATGTTGTCCAACTGCCTGCGGTAGCGGTTGATGTTCTCCTCGGTGGTGATGGCGGGGTGCTGGCCCGTCTGTATGGCATACTGCTCGGCGGGCAGCCCGTAGGCATCGTAGCCCATGGGGTTCAGCACATTGTATCCCCTCATGCGCTTGTAGCGGGCATAGATGTCGCTGGCAATGTAGCCCAGCGGGTGTCCCACATGCAGTCCCGCACCGCTGGGGTAGGGAAACATGTTGAGCACGTAGTACTTGGGCTTTGCCGGGTCCTCCGTCACCTGATAGGTGTGCTGCTCGGCCCAGCGGCGTTGCCATTTCTTCTCAATATCCTTGAAATTGTAATCCATATTTCTTGTGTCTTTATTATCAAACAATTGGTGAAAACGATAAATTGACTGCAAAAATACAATGAATTTTCCACACCTACCCTTATTTCCTCCGAAATTCCTTAAAAACTTTGTTTTTACAGTCAGAAAAAGTGGCGTGCCTGTGCCGTCAGGACACCCTGGCGCGGAAGACATGCTGCGTGCAGTCTCGGGCTCTCGGCACGGGTTTCCTTTCCAACTCCGTGGGGCGGTGGTCGGCCTATGCGCCGTCATGTGAAAAGAACAAGGCGCGAAAGGTGGACCGACAAGGCATGAAAGCAGTGGGAACAAGGCGTGAAAAATTTCATATGGAGCGTAAAAAACGGTCTTTGTGCACATCTTGTTTTCGGAAGATGCAATATGTTGTTTTTTAGTGTGTTCTGTGTGTTTAAAAAAACTTTGTAAACCATGCTTTTCGGCCGTTCCGCGAAAAAATGGTAACTTTGTGAGTCATAATGAAGAGGAATGGTCTTCCCCGTGTCCCGTTGTCAGGCCGTCTGGCTGAGTGTGGGCCGTATTATGGGCGGGCCATGTAGAGTTGTATGATAAAGAAAGCGTCATTTGCCGTGCTGGGCATGAGTTGCGCCGCTTGTGCGGCCCACGTGAGCCGAGCCCTGGGGCATCAGCCCGGGGTGATGGACCAGCGTGTCAGCCTGGCTGACGGAACGGCTTGGGTTGAATATGACGATACGGTGTGTTCACCCACCGTTTTGCAGTCGGCCGTCAGGGCGGCAGGCTATGACCTGATGATTGATGCCGACGATGATGTACTGGAGCAAAGGCAGGCGGCCGATTTGCGCCGCCTGGTCTGGTGTGTGGCCGGTGCGTTCCTGTTGGCTCTGCCCCTGATGATGCTGGGCATGGTGCAGCAGCCGTGGGCAGGCTGGGTGTCCTGGCTGTTGGCCACGGTCGTCCTGTTGGTCTTTGGCCGCCGTTTTTTCGTGTCGGCCTGGCGGCAGCTGCGACACCGCTCCTGCAACATGGACACGCTGGTGGCGCTCAGTACGGGCATTGCCTATGCGTTCAGCGTGGCCAACCTGCTGTTTCCCGGCTTTTGGCTGGCCCACGGCATCCGTCCGCAACTGTATTTCGACACGTTGGGCGGTGTGACGGCCTTCATCCTGCTGGGCCGCCTGCTGGAAGAACGCGCCAAGCATAGCACGGGCGAGGCCATACGTCGGTTGGTGGGGCTGCAACCCAAGACGGTGGCACGCATGATGCCGCAGGGCGAGCAATGGGTGGCAACGGAGACGCTCCGCGTGGGTGACCAAATCGTGATACACCCCGGCGAGCGCGTGCCTGCCGATGGCAGGGTGGTGCAGGGCCAATCCTATGTGGATGAAAGCATGATGAGCGGCGAGCCCATGGCCGTCCTGAAAACGGCGGGCGACGAGGTGCTGGCAGGAACGCTCAACCAAAAAGGCGCACTGCACGTGGAGGTGCTGAAGGATGTACGCCAAACGCTGTTGGCCCACATCATACGCACGGTCAGGGAGGCGCAGGGAAGCAAGGCTCCCGTGGAACGGCTGGTGGAAAAGGTGGCGGCTGTATTTGTGCCCGTCATCATGGGCTTGTCCCTGCTGACGCTCCTGATATGGTTGCTGCTGGCCCAGCAGGCAGGTTGGGTGCATGGCATCGTGTGCATGGTGACGGTATTGATCATAGCGTGCCCCTGCGCATTGGGGCTGGCCACGCCGACGGCCCTTGCGGTGGGCATGGGCAAGGGGGCGCAGCACGGCATACTGGTCAAGGATGCCGAAAGCCTGGAGGTGGCTTGCCGCGTAGACTGCGTGGTGCTGGACAAGACGGGCACGCTGACCGAAGGAAGGCCCAGGGTGACCCAATATTGGGAACGGCCTGGCGAAACGGGGGTGCGGCAGGTCCTGCTGTCGCTGGAACGATGGAGCGAACACCCCATGGCGGCTGCCGTGACCGACTTCCTGCAGAGTGAAACGGCCTGCGATGTGGCGGACTTTGAGAGCCTGACCGGCTTAGGTGTCAAGGGCGTGGTCAATGGACGTACCTATTGGGCCGGAAGCCGGCAACTCATGGAAAGAATGGGGGTCGAAACTGCCTCATGGGAACAGGCAGGCATGGAAAGGGAACAGGTCTCGGTTTGGCTGAGCGATGGACAAGGGATACTGGCTGCGCTCTGTGTGGAAGACCCGATGAGGGAAACTTCACGCCAGGCAGTGGACGAACTGCGCTCCATGGGGGTGTCCGTACACTTGCTGACGGGTGACAACGAGGTCGTTGCACGCCGATTGGCCCAGGCGTTGGGCATCGAGTCGTGGCGGGCGCATGTGTTGCCCATGGAGAAAGCAGAATACATAAGGAACTTGCAGCTTCAGGGGCATGTCGTGGCCATGGCAGGCGACGGCATCAATGACAGTGCCGCCTTGGCGCAGGCCCATTTGGGCATTGCCATGGGACAAGGCAGCGACGTGGCCATAGAGACGGCCATGCTTACGATACTAAGGGATGATTTGCGGAAAATACCTGAGGCCATCCGGCTGAGCAGGCTGACGGTGCGCGTCATCAGGCAAAACCTTTTCTGGGCCTTTGTGTACAATCTGGTGGCAGTGCCGATAGCGGCAGGATTGCTCTATCCCGTCAGCGGATTCCTGCTCAGTCCGCTCATCGGAGGCATTGCCATGGCCCTGAGCAGCGTGAGCGTGGTGTCAAACAGCTTGTTGCTCAAGCGAAGAAGCATCAGTGGTAAAATGACAGACAACATAGAAACAACGATGACAAAGACAAAAATTTTCAGCGTGGAAGGAATGATGTGCCCTAACTGCGCAAAGCATGTGCAACGGGCACTCGACACGATTCCTGGCATCCAGGCCACGGTTACACTGCAACCGGCGGAGGCCGTCATTGAATATGAGGGGGAAGAACCCGACGTAAGACAATTGCAGGAGGTGGTAACGCGTGAGGCGGGCGACTACCGTTTGCTGTAGCTGGGCAGGGCGTTCACTTGAACAAGAACCAGCTGGCAAGGACCAATTGCAGCAGCAGGATGGCTGGGACACCGTAGCGAAACTTGCGGTGCAGGGTCTTGTGATGCCATGCCTGTATGCCGATGTAAGCACCCAGGCTACCGCCTGCCAGTGCCAGCAGGAGCAAGGTGCTTTCGGGAATGCGCCATCGGGCGTGGCGGGCTTTCCATTTGTCAATGCCGTAGCAAATGAATGCGACGGCGTTGATTCCTGCCAAGTAAATCAGAATCAAGATTTGTGGAGTGAAGTGGTGTGCGGGGAAGTGCATAGCGGTGTCTTGAGACTGCAAAGATATGAATTTTATGGGCAAACCAGTTTGTTTTTATTTTTTTGTTGTATCTTTGCCCTATATAAATATCAATGAATAGCGGAATGGAATGAATGGGCCGTGTTCTTGATATTCACGGCGTTGGGTGTAGATGTGGCCAAAGTGTTTCTGTCAGGCTGCGTCCCGTGACAGCGAGAAGATGAAAAGACGTGGACTGACCGCGCGTTTGATGGTGAAATGAAAGAATAGAATCATAATAATGCATATTTATAATATTGACACATGGATAAAAAAACGACAGGTGGCAGCAAGGCCACCAAAAAGATGTCTAAGACGGGCATGAGCCGTCGCGAATTTTTGGGAACTACGGCAGCCGGCATCGGAGGGTTGCTGATCCTTCCCAGTTGGAAGGTTGACGGTGTGCGTATTGCCCCGAGCGATCGCGTAGTCCTGGGCTTTGTGGGCTTAGGCCAACAGGGATTGAGCGATTTCCGAAGTTTCTCGTCCTGTCCGGGCGTGCAGGTGGCCGCTTGCTGTGATGTGGACAGCATAAAGCGCGAACGTTTTCGCAGAAAAGTGACATCCTGGCAGAAAAGCAAGAATGTGGGTGAACGTTGCGATACCTATGAATTTTATGAGGACCTCCTGAACAGGCGTGACATCGATGCCGTCGAGATTGCGACGCCCGACCATTGGCATGCCCTTGTGGCCATCCACGCTTGTGAGGCAGGAAAGGATGTTTATTGCCAAAAGCCCTTGGCATATACGATTACCGAGGGCCTTGCCGTGCAGACGGCTGTGCGTAGGTTCGGGCGTATTATGCAAATGGGTAGCCAGCAGCGCTCAAGCAAGGAATTCCAGCAGGCAATCAAGATTGTCCGCGAGGGAGGCTTGGGGCACATTGATGAAATCCATGTGCGCGTGGGCGATCCTCCCAAACCCCTTGATTTACCAGAGATGGATATTCCGGCTAACTTGAACTTCAACCAATGGCTAGGCCCGCTCAATGACCCTAAGATACACTACCATCCCGATTTGTGCCCCCCCGTGAGCCTAGATCCTGATGAGAATGAGAAACTGTGGGGCGCATGGCGCTGGTATCAGGAGACGGGTAACGGTTATCCTGCTGACTGGGGGGCTCACATGTATGATATTGCGCAAGCAGCGATAGGCATGGACGGCAGCGGGCCGGTGGAATTCATTCCCCAGGGATATAATGGTACTAAGTGGGGTACGATGAAGTATGCGAACGGAATTGTCATGACTGAACAGCCGTTTGATGAAAAGAAACCCGGGTGGCAAGGCATTAAGTTCATTGGCGACAAGGGTTGGCTCAAAGTTGCCCGCGGTTACATTGAATGCTCCGACAAGAGCTTGCTGAAGAAACAGGAAGAAAAGATAGAGGCAGGCCAATATGAGGTCAGCTCGCCCCACATGCAGAACTTTATTGACGCTATCCGCGAGCATAAAGACCCCATCGCGCCAGTGGAATACGGAACGAGTACCAATACGCTGTGCTGCCTTTTCAATATTGCCCGAGAGTTGCAGCGTCCCGTCAAATGGAATCCTGCCTTGCTGAGTTTCGAGGGTGACAAGGAGGCTGCGGCGCACCGCTTGTACTATTACGAGTACCGCCGTCCCTACAAGTTGCCTTACGTGGACAAACGAATGAATTTGGGATAACGATAAAAGAATCTTTATGGCTTTTGGGTTGGGGCATTATTCGTTTCATAGTGTCCCAACTTCAATAAATCATCCTTGTTGAACAATTATGGTTAAGAAGATTCTTGTTGCGCTTTTCCTTGTTTGTACTGTGGGCCAGATGGCGAGGGGACAGCAAATGCCCCATCCTGATAGCGTTGTGAAGATAATGAAACGGGTGGCGGATTGGCAGGTTCAGTCGTTTGAACGGAAGCATACGCCAGAGACAAATTGGGAGAACGGGGCTTTGTACGTGGGTATGGCTCACTGGGCGGCCCTGCATTATCGTCTGACGGGCAAGAAAAGGTATTACGATTGGCTGAAAGGGATAGGGCAGCGCATGCATTGGCAACCTGGTGGGCGTATGTACCATGCCGATGACCTTACGGTGACGCAGACATGGATGGATTTGGCGGATTTCTACAAGAAAGAGGAATGGTACTACCCAACTATGGCGCGCATGGACTTTGTAACGTCGCACCCTGCCCAAACATCGTTGGATTTGCGCCTGAAAGAGCGCAATCGATTCGACCGATGGTCCTGGTGCGATGCTTTGTTTATGGCTCCTCCCTCATATTTGAGGATGTATCTCAAGACAAAGGATAAAAAATACCTCAAATTCATGGAGAATGAATTCAGGGCGACAACGGATTACCTTTTCGATAAAGATGAAAATTTGTTTTTCAGGGACGCAAGGTATATGGACATGAAGGAAAGGAACGGAGAAAAAATCTTTTGGGGACGTGGCAACGGCTGGGTGCTTGCCGGGCTGGCCGAAATCCAAAGATTGTATCCACAGAACAAGCGTCAGCGTAAATACTACGAGTCTCTGTTTTGCAAGATGAGTTCGCGTCTCAAGGATTTGCAGCAACCCGACGGCTACTGGCATGCCAGTTTGCTTGACCCCCAATCATACCCTTCGCCGGAAACAAGCGCGACGGGCTTCATCGCTTTTGGGCTGGCCTATGGCATCAATGCGGGAATGCTGCCCAAGGAAGAATACCTGCCTGTCGTGCTAAGGGCGTGGCGAGCCATGGTCGATGCCGTAGAACCCAATGGGAAATTGGGCTATGTGCAACCCATTGGGGCTGATCCTCAGAAAGTCACCCGCGACATGACCGAAGTGTATGGCGTGGGGGCTATGTTGGCCCTGGGATGTGAGGTATACCAACTTGCCGGTGGGAAGTGATTTTGCCGATACCAAATAAAATGAAAAATAACATGACACAGAAGAAAACGAGCGCCTTAGGGCCTTTCATCATCCTTACGTTTATTTATTTCATCGTCGGTTTTCTCACGACGGTCAACGAACAATGCGAAGCTCCGCTGAAGACAGCTTTCCTGTCCGACGTGGCGGGGCTGAAGAATACGCTCATTACCCTCATTACGTTCTTCTTTTTCCTGGCTTACCTGTTGGTGAGCCCGCTGGGCGGCAAGTGGATTGAGCGTCATGGATACAAGTCCACGCTGGTGCGTGCATTACTGGTCATGGTCGGCGGATTGGCCATGTGCTTCCTGTCTTCCGTGCTTGCCATCTACTTCGAACAGGGCCATGTCACGCTGGGCGACGGCAACCACATTCCCTACGGCTATTTTGTCTTCCTGATAGGCAGTTTTCTCTTGGGCGCATCGGCGGCACTGCTGCAGGTAGTCATCAATCCCTATATCAATGCCTATGATTTGCCAGGTACGACACCCTTGCAACGCATGAATACAGTGACGGGCATCAATTCTTTCGGCACGTTCATAGCTCCCGTTTTCGTGCCTGTGGTCATGTTCGGCGGCGTGGCCATGTCACAGGTCCGTTCTTCGCAATTGCAGATCCCCTTCCTGGCCTTGACCGTATGCATGTCGGTGATTACATGGATAACCCACCGCTTGCAGTTGCCCGATATTGAAGGAACTCATGCCGGCGGCGAGGAGAAACTGGAGCGCAGCGTATGGTCGTTCCGCCACCTCACATTGGGCATCGTGGCCATCTTTTTCTATGTTGGCACTGAGGTGGGAGTGGGAACGAACGTGACCCTCCACGCCCACGAACTGATTGCCGAGGGATTCTCTCTCTCATTTTTGGGACGTGAGAGCCTCAGTGTCTTTGGCGTGCCCTTTGATACCTTTTTCATACTGGCTTCGCTGTATTGGGGCGGCATGATGGTGGGCCGAATGGTGTTCAGCAGGTTCAATGGCATAGCTCCCCGCCCCTTGCTGGCCTGGACGACGGTAGGGGCATCGGCACTCATCCTGTTGGCTATGCTTACCAATAATCTGTGGGTGCTCATTTCCGTCGGCCTGTGCCATTCCGTCATGTGGAGCTGCATCTTTACGCTGGCCGTCAAGGGACTGGGAAAATATACGTCCAAGGCATCGAGCATGTTCATGATGGGCGTTTTCGGTGGTGCTGTCTTTCCCTTGCTTCAGGCCTGGCTGGCCGATGCCTGCGGAGGTTGGCGCTGGACTTGGTTCATTATGATAGGCTGCGAATTGGTCATGCTGGCCTATGCCCTGTGGGGAAGCCGGGTTACCGACCCTTGGTGCAGGAAGCAATTGGGTGAGGCTGATTGATGGAAATCCAAAATGCCGAGCAACTGGAGCGAGCCGTCCTGAAATGGGGCTTCCTGCCGTTTTTCAAGAACGAGATTGAGAGCTTTTCCGTTGAGGAACTGACCCCGCGCCATCTGTGGTTCTCCGACGAGGGGTTGGACGGACCATGGGAGTGGAAGGGGCCGGTAATATGCGGCGGAATGTGTGCCTATGGCAAGTTTTTCAACAAGAAGGCGGGCTATGTGAGCCTGGACTGGCTTCCCGACCTGATGAACTGGCGGCGCGCACGGCATTGTGCGCTGTCGCCCGACGAACAGTACATGTTGGATGTCCTGATGGAGCACGAATCGCTGCTGTCCAGGGAGTGGAAGATGCTGTGCGGCTACACGAAATCCCGTACCCCACGGCGTTCCCAGTTGGAAAAGGAAATGGAGAAGGAGGCCCGTGCGCAAGGGTGGCGGCCCTATGACGGAGTATTGACGGAAAACAGGCGCAAGGGATTTGAAACCGTGGCAACGTCGCTTCAAATGGGGCTGCGTTGCATCATAGCCGACTTTGAGTACCTGCATGACCGACGCGGCAGGCAGTATGGCTGGGGAATAGCGCGCTATACGACCCCCGAGGCCATGTATGACATGGATTTCGGCAAGGCCCTGGGCGACCGTCAGCCGCCGCAGTCCCTCCAGCGCATGGCTGGGCACTTGCGCAGCTTGTTCCCCTGGGCTGAGGAAAGCGATGTCCTGCGAATCCTTGATTGATGCGGAAAAAGGCGCGTGTGTTTCAAGCGAAAACCTCTCACGCGCGCGTACATTATTAAATATTGGATGGGCTGTGGAAGGATGCGCCCCATCCTGGGCGGTGTTGCCGTCTTCTTGGCCGTCGGCCTGGGCATGAAGTGGATTTTTCACGCCTTGTTTATGGTATTTTTACGCCCTGTGTGAAATTTTTCAGGCCGCAAACGCACATCTTTTACGCTTTTCCGTACATGTCTGTCGCCCTGTACTTTCCCCCTTGCCTGCAAAGCGACGTGCGCAATCGCGATGCCGTGGTGGAAGGCCGTCGTCACGAGTGTGCTTTCTGGATTTGTTTTAAAAGAAAAAAACTTGAAAAGATTTGCGCATGTCCAAAATATTGCGTATTTTTGCGGCCGCAAATAAAAAAGCGAGATAATATTATTAATTAGAAGATAAGTATGATAATAGTACCTGTTAAAGATGGCGAGAACATCGAGAGAGCTTTGAAGAAGTTTAAGAGAAAGTACGAAAAGACCGGCGTTATCAAGGAACTTCGCGCCCGTCAGCAATTCGACAAGCCCTCCGTGAAGAAACGCCTGGCCAAGGAACATGCCATATATGTCCAGGCCCTCCGACGTCAGGAAGATTAAGACGGTTTGTGGTAAAGAGCATGCTGTTGCATGTTCGTAGCAATTATGCTATGCGACAAAATCTATGCTGACGAAGGAATTCCTGAAATATCTGAAAGCTGAACGCAACTATTCCGACCTTACCATAAATGGTTATCGTGACAGCCTGAAGACTTTTCAGGATTTTGTGGAGCAGAGCGGCGAAAAAATCGATTGGAAAAAAGTCAATAGCGGCGACATCCGTGAGTGGATGGTCAGCCTGATGGATAAGGGGAGCGCAGCTACAACTGTCAATACGCGGTTGAGCGCGCTTCGTTCGTTCTATAAGCACTTGCTGCGAAATGGCGTCGTGCAGGTAGACCCCACCCGCGTCATCACCGGCCCCAAGCGCGGAAAACCCCTACCCAAGTTTGTGCGCGAGTCCGATATGGACCGCCTGTTGG
>JAGAYF010000025.1 GCA_017940605.1 Bacteroidaceae bacterium | reverse complement strand
TAAATTCTGTGCAAAAGTACACAATATATTTATAACTCCCAACAAAATGTCTGTATTTTTGACGGAAAAAGTGAATTTTGCAAGAAATCGAGCTGCCGAACTCCCCGTTTGTGCCTTATGTGGCGTATTGTTACTGCTATGGGAAACTGCTGGGGCAATAAAATATTGCACCGCAGTGTCTCAAAAGACACTGCGGTGCAAACTTCAATCTTTATGACTGTCAAATTCTTTTTCAGAATCTGTTATCAAGGAGCAGGCTCGGGCTCAGGAGTGGGGGTGGTGGCGTTCTTTTCCTTCAAGAAGCTCACATATTCCCAGCGGGCCTTGACTTCTTCAGCCGTGAGTGGTTTGTCATAGATGCGGGGCATCAAAACATCGCCGGCCCATGCCGTATTGGCAGCATTCTTGGTTACGCCGGGAGTGGCTGCCTTGGGGTCTGCACCAATAGCAAACCAGCGGGAGTCCTTAGTTCCGTCAACGGCAGCGGGAATGTAGGTAGGACCGGCAGGGGCTTCACCCTTGAGTTCGCCGTTCACGTAGATGTACACTTTCTTCTCTTCGGGATTCCATACACCCATGACGTGATAGTATTCTCCCTTTTCGGGAACGATGCCGCTGTAGGCGTAGTTCCATACCTGGGTGTTTTCGCCTTCGGCCACGTCATTGCCGTCAGTATAGACTTGGTAGGTCAGCGTGAACTCTGGACGGTCGGCGGCAATGGCATTCACCATGAGGGCACTGCCACCACCTTGGGTGGTGCTGAAGTATTTGTAGGATTTGGAAGTGTCATCCAGCCAATCAAAGTTGCGGCTTACGATGCATTCCAAGGTGTGGCCATCGGCCAGCTTGTTTTGGAAATTCTCGTCATCCATGTACTTGATGGCGTAGTAGCCAGTGGCTGTACCCGAGGGAGGATTGTCATAGCGGCTGCCGTAGATGTTCCAATCGGTGTTGAGATATGTTACGGCCGTTCCTGCACCTAATGAAGTGTTTGCGCCTCCCCATTTCTCTACGGTCTTGGCCAATGGAGAGTTGTCGACAGCCGAACCGTCTTCCTTGAACTCAACGTCCAGCATGTCAGCCACGGGGCTGGCAGCCTTAAGACGTGCCTCTTTCTCCTCGGGAGTCTCGGGTGTGCCTGGGTCTTTGGGGTCTTCAAACTTGTCCAGTACGTTGCCTGTCTCCATGTAGTTGACGTAGCGCCACAGATTCTTGGCCTCGGCATCGGTCAGCGGTTTGTCATAGATGCGTGCGGTTACCACGTTGCCGTTCCATGCAGTGTTGGCAGTGGTCCATGTGGCTGGATCTGCGCCGATGGCAAAGTAGCGGCAGTCCTTCGTGGGGTCTTCGCCGCCGTCGGTGGCAGGGAAGTACTCTCCTGTGGCATCGGTGCGCTCACATGCCAACTGGCCGTTCACGTAGATGTAGGTCTTGCCCTCTTCCTTGTTCCAAATGCCCACTAAGTGGTAGTATTTGCCCACTTCGGGTTCTATGCCGCTGGTGGTGTGAATCCATGTGTTGGCGGCAGGTGTCTCGGCATCGGTCGTGTCGATTCCGACAAGGAATGTCCAGTACTTCTTGTCGCGGTAGGGATCGGAAGCGTTGATGTTATTGATGTAGAAACCTGTGCCGCCGCCCTGGTGGGTGCTGAACCACTTGGCTTCCTTGCTCTCTGTGATAACGCCGTTGTCGCCATTGGCCAAGACGATGCACTCCATGGAGTGGCCGTCGGCCAGTTTGCTCTGGAAGTCGGCGTTGTCCCTATAGTCTACGCGATACCAGCCGGTAGACTTGCCTGCAGATGCCGACCAAGGGTTGTCAAACTTGGCCATGTAGCACTTATAGGTCTCGTTGTACTCCGTAGCGGGTGACCCCTTGCCGATGGCAACGGTCATCTTCATGTCCGAAACATCCTCGGCCGTACCGTCGGCGTTGAACACAACGTCCAGCATGTCGGCCTTGGGGCAGTCGGCCTTGAGTTGTTCGGCAACCTTGTCCACTTCGGGATCAGGTTCGGGCACGACGGGCTTCGGGGCAATGGGGTCGGTGATTTCGGGTGCCTCGCTGCCGGCATACTTCTCCTTCAGGAAGGTAATGTACTCGTAGCGGGCGGCTACTTCCTCGGCTGTGAGGGCCTTGCCGTAGATGCGCGGCATAGTGACTTCGCCCACCCAACCTGTGTTGGCTGCATTCTTGGCACCAGGCAGCTTGCTGCTGGGATCGGCACCGATGGCGAACCATAGGGCGTTGGTTACGCAGGGTTCGTAAGCGCCAATGGCATCGGCTTCGCCCTTGAGCTCACCGTTCACATAGATGTATGTCTTCTGTGCGTCGGCATCGTACACACCGATGACGTGATAGTAGACACTGTCCTCGGGAACGACGCCACTGTATGCATAGCTCCACGTAACGCTCGATTCGGGCGTAGCCTTGGTGGCAACGTGGAAGGAAAGGGTCTGTTCAGGACGGCCGTCTTCTTCGGCCACCTTGTTGACGATGAGGCCCGTGCCGCCTGTCTGACTGGATGCAAAGAACTTGTAGGTGGCCGTCGTGGTCAGCGTCTGCTTGCCTTTCATGACGACGCACTCAATGGTGTGTCCGGCGGCCAGTTTGGCCTGGAAGTCTTCATCGGCGGCATAGGAGGCGGCGTAGTAGCCGTTGGCAGCCGTAGAACCCGTGTTGGGGTTGCGGAAGTTACCGCCCAGCATGCTCCATTCCTTGTTCCAACTTACGTAGGCATTGCCTTCCGATCCGGCAGCTGCGCCATAGCGGCTGACAGCCAGGTTGGCATCGGAGTAGTCGGTGGCAGAACCATCGGCGTTAAACTCAATGTCGAGCAGGTCGGCCACGGGGCTGGCGGCACGCAGGCGTGCTTCCTTCTCCTCGGGAGTCTCGGGCTTGGGCTCAGGTTCGGTAATGATGCCTGCCTTCTTCTCCAGATACTCCACTTCCTGCCACAGCTTGCCCACCTCGCCTGGGGTGAGGGCCTTGTCGAAAATACGGGTCGTCACGACTTCGCCGCGCCAGCTGGGGTTGACTTCGGCCGCCTTGCTGGGGTCGGCACCGATGCCGAACCAGTGGCAGGCTGCGTTGGCGGGCTTGTAGGCACCGTTGGCGTCGACAGTGCTGACGAGCAGGCCGTTGACGTAGAGATAGGCCTTGCCTTCTTCCTTGTTCCATATACCAACGAGGTGGTAGTACTTGTTCACTTCGGCATTGACGGTGTCAGTGGCCCAAATCCAGTTGCTGGCTATGGGATCGGCATCGGAAACGTTGGGCAGGAAGGTCCATGCGTTCTTGCCGTTGCCGTTGGCCTGCTTGCAAATCAGGAAGCCCGTGCCGCCGGCCTGGTGGGAGCTGAACCACTTGGCCTCTCCGTCGGTGATGATGCCTTCATCGTTGCCGGCTGCCAGGACGATGGTCTCCATGGAGTGGCCGTCGGCCAGCATGGCGTCCACCAAGTCGCCGTACACCGAGGTACGGTAGTAGTCGGTGGTGTTGGCGTTGTTGGCCAGCCAGGGATTGTTCAGGCGGATGCCGTAGCGCTTGAATACTTCGTTGTAGTAGACAACTTTATCCTCGCCCTTGCCGCGGTATACGTCGAATGTGCCGGTCAGGTCCTTGGCCGTGCCGTCCTCGTTGAACACAACGTCAAGCACGTCGGCCTTGGGGGCGCTGCTCTGAAACTTAATGCTATCCACGTCGGCAGTGGCGCTGGTGAAGAGCACCGCTCCTGCCTTGTCGTAGAAGGTTACCTTGGCATAGCTGTCCTCAAAGGCCACGCTGTCAATGCTTGACTGGGGCTCCATGAAGACAAGCGAATCCTTCTGGAAGACATAGACCTGGTCTTCCACGCTTTGGGCATGCCCGCCCATGGCAAACAATGCCAGACCGCACAGGGTCAGTAATCGTGTAGCTAACTTTTTCATAAGGCCCTGGTGTTATTTTCTTATGACCTTGACTGAGGTAGCCTTGCCGTTCACAACGGCCTTCACAATGTAGATGCCGGCGGGCAGTGAAGCCATGTTGTAGGTGGCCACGCCGTCAGCCGAAACCTCGGCCCGGGCAACCTGCACGCCTGCGGCAGTGTAGATGGTCACTGCGCTTGCACCATTGACGGAAAGCGTGTTCCCGTTCAGGGCAACGCCTGCATCCTTGCCGTTGACACCCTTGATTCCCACGGGAATCTTTTCGGTAAAGGAAAAATAGTTGAACTTGTCGAAAGCGAGGGCGGTGGTCTGTCCGTCGGCAGTCGTTACGTTCATTCCCGTGGCATCGAAGGTGATCTTCTGAGCGCCTTGGAATTGTTGCACCAAGTCATAGCTGGGAGCCAGATAGGTGTAGATGTCCGTAGCCTTGGCTTGCATGCTGAGCAGGGCCATCAGTACAGACAGAATCAGCGTAGTTTTCTTTATCATGCTTTGTTATCGTAGGGCGCACTGTTATAGCCTTGACACGCCATGGGGCGACGCCCTTTTGTCCCTGTTTTGTGCCGTTTTTTATGATAATTTAACCGCAAATATACAACAATGAATGAAATTATGTATATTTTTTCATAATTTTTTATCAGTTTGTCGTGTTTTGCGTTTGATGTGCCATTTGGGCAAAGTGTCGTTACGGGAATGGCAGGGCCTTCGCGCGCGCGTAACCTTTATAATAGGTCGTGGCTGTGCACCGAAGGCAGATGCGGACGCGCCTTGGCTGGCCGCCACAGGCTGAAGGCGGATGGGGTGGGCATCCCCGTTTTTCTCATGCGGCCCAAGCGCACGGCGGCGGGGCGTGAAAGACGGGCGAATGCGGCCTGGAAAATCCCGAACAGGGCGTGAAAGCATGGTGAACAAGGCGTAAAAAACACGCAGGAGTAGGTGGCGTGACGATATGTTTGGATGAAGTATTGTATTATGTTGTGAAAGAATGGGTTAATGGTGTGCTGCTCTCTGTGGGTGTTCAGGCGGTGAGCATGGCAGTGGTTGGGGAGAATGCATGTGGGCCGACGAAAAGAAAACCAGGCCGCACTCACGGTGAGTGTGGCCTGGCATGTGGATGATGTCGGGGAGGAACGGGATTAGTTGTAGAGGTTCTTCCCGTGGCAGTTCTTGAATTTCTTGCCGCTTCCGCAAGGGCATGGGTCGTTGCGGCCGGGCATTTTCTCAGCCACGTAGGGCTGTGCCTTCTGCTGGCTGCGCGTGTCCTGCTGGGCGGCTGCCTGCTGGTTGGGGTCGTGCAGGTCGTTGCGGCTCTCCTGGTAGCGCGGCCTGCGGCGGTTCTGCTCCTCGGGGGCTGCGGCCTGCACCTCGTTGGGCGACTGCATGGGAATCTGGCCGCGCATGAGGATGCTCGTCGTGCGGTTGTAGATCTTGTTGATCATGTTGTCGAACAGCGTGACGCTCTCCAGCTTGAAGATAACCAGGGGGTCTTTCTGCTCGTAGCTGGCGTTCTGTACCGAGTGGCGCAGGTCGTCCAGGTCGCGCAGGTTCTCCTTCCACTCATCGTCGATGACGGCGAGCAATATGGACTTCTCAAAATTCTTGACCAGCGACTTGCACTGCGTGTCATAGGCTTCCTTGAGGTCGCACGTGATTTGGTAGACGCGCTTGCCGTCGGTGATGGGCACTGCTATGCGCTCATACTGGTTGCCCTCGTTCTCATACACCTGCTTTATGACGGGGTAGGCCACTTCGGCCATGCGGTCGGTGCGGCGCTTAAAGTTCTCCATGACGGCATTGAAGGTCGTCTCGTACAGCTTTTCGCGGTTGTTGCCATTGTTGAACTCCTCTTCGGTGAAGGGGACTTCCATGGCCATGGTCTTGAGGAAGTTCTCCTTGCACCCCTCCCAGCTGTTCTTGTCTATGAGGTCGATGCACCTGTCCCAAATCATGTTGCTGATGTCCATGCCGATGCGCTCGCCCATGAGGGCGTGGCGGCGCTTCTCGTAGATGACGGTACGCTGCTTGTTCATCACGTCGTCGTATTCCAGGAGGTGCTTTCGTATGCCGAAGTTATTCTCCTCGACTTTGCGCTGGGCGCGCTCGATGGACCTGTTGATGATGGGGCTTTCTATGACCTCGCCCTCCTTGACGCCGAAGCGGTCCATCACCTTGGCAATGCGCTCGCTGGCAAAGAGGCGCATCAGGTTGTCCTCGAGCGACACGAAGAAGACGCTCGAGCCAGGGTCGCCCTGACGGCCGCTTCGGCCGCGCAGCTGACGGTCCACGCGGCGGCTCTCATGGCGCTCCGTGCCGATGATGGCCAAGCCGCCGGCCTCCTTGACGGCAGGCGACAGCTTGATGTCGGTACCGCGGCCCGCCATGTTGGTGGCAATGGTCACGTTGCTGGTCTGGCCCGCCTTGGCAACGATGTCGGCCTCCTTTTGGAAGAGCTTGGCATTAAGTACGTTGTGGGGAATCTTGCGGATGGTGAGCATACGGCTCAGCAGTTCCGATATTTCCACGCTGGTAGTGCCCACAAGGGTGGGCCTGCCCTGGGAACGCATCTTTTCTATCTCTTCGATGACGGCATTGTACTTTTCGCGTTTCGTTTTGTAGACGCGGTCGTTCATGTCCTTGCGTTGTACGGGACGGTTGGTGGGAATCTCAACAACGTCCAGCTTGTAGATGTCCCATAGCTCCTTGGCCTCGGTGATGGCAGTACCGGTCATGCCCGCCAGCTTGTGGTACATGCGGAAGTAGTTTTGCAGCGTGATGGTTGCAAAGGTTTGTGTGGCGGCTTCCACCTTGACGTGCTCCTTTGCCTCCACGGCCTGGTGCAGTCCGTCGCTCCAGCGGCGGCCCTCCATGATGCGGCCGGTCTGCTCGTCCACGATTTTTACCTCTCCGTTGATGACGACGTATTCGTCGTCCTTGTTGAACATGGTGTAGGCCTTGAGCAGTTGGAGTATGGTGTGGACGCGGTCGCTCTTGACGGCGTATTCGGCCAGCAACTGGTCTTTCTTGTCCACGCGCTGCTGGTCGTCGAGCGTGCTGTCGCCCTCAAGGGCGGAAAGCTGGGCGGCAATGTCTGGCAAGACGAAGAGCGTGGGGTTGGAGACCTTTTGGGCCAGCCACTCGTTGCCCTTGTCGGTGAGATCTACGCTCTTCAGTTTCTCATCTACTACGAAATAGAGCGGGTCGGTCGCCTCGGGCATGCGCTTGTTGTTGTTTTCCATGTAGATTTCCTCGGTTCGCAGCAGGCCGGTCTTGATGCCGGGCTCGGAAAGGAACTTGATGAGGGCCTTGTTCTTGGGCAGGGCCTTGTGGCTGCGGAAGAGCTGCAGGAATCCCTGCTCCTGCTTTTCCTTGTCATCCGATGCAATCAGCTGCTTGGCTTCGCTGAGGTAGTCGGTGGCCAGTCGGCGCTGCACTTCGTAGAGTTGCTCAATGAGAGGCTGGTACTCCTC
This sequence comes from Bacteroidaceae bacterium, assembly GCA_017940605.1. Lineage (GTDB taxonomy): Bacteria > Bacteroidota > Bacteroidia > Bacteroidales > Bacteroidaceae > UBA6382. The sequence continues at coordinate 15,344 of JAGAYF010000025.1, read as the reverse complement.
AAAGCTTTGGTCCTCGCCCTTGGGCACTGGGCCGCTGATGATGAGCGGAGTGCGTGCATCGTCTATCAATACGGAGTCAACCTCGTCGACAATGGCGTAGTTGTGCGGCCTTTGCACCAAGTCGTTTGGACTGAGGGCCATGTTGTCGCGCAGATAGTCGAAGCCGAACTCATTGTTCGTGCCAAAGGTGATGTCGGCTTGGTAGGCCTTGCGGCGGGCGGGGCTGTTGGGCTGGTGGCGGTCGATGCAGTCAACGCTGAGCCCGTGGAACATATACAATGGTCCCATCCATTCGGCATCACGCTTGGCCAGGTAGTCGTTGACCGTGACAACGTGTACGCCGTTGCCGGTCAAGGCATTCAGGAACACGGGCAGGGTGGCCACGAGTGTCTTTCCCTCACCCGTTGCCATTTCAGCGATTTTCCCTTTGTGCAGGACCACGCCGCCAAACAGCTGGACATCGTAGTGAATCATGTCCCAGGTCATGTCGTTGCCACCTGCGCTCCAGTGATTGTGGTAGATGGCCTTGTCTCCGCTGATTTCGACAAAATCGTGCGAGGCAGCAAGCTCGCGGTCAAAGTCAGTGGCCGTGACTTCTAAGGTTTCGTTCTGCGCAAAGCGGCGCGCCGTGCTCTTCATGATGGCAAAGGCTTCCGCCATGACTTCATTGAGCGCCTCTTCAAAGCGTTCCAGAACGTCTTTCTCTAATTTGTCCACGTGATTGAACAGATCGGCGCGGTCTTCAATCTCAGTTTCTTCTATTTGGGCCTTCGTCTTGTTGATTTCCTCGCGAATGTCGTCGGCTGAGTGCTGAACCTTTTCCTGGAGGGCTTTCGTCCTGGCGCGCAAGGCGTCATTGTCCAAGGAATCTATGTCTTCAAAAATTTGTTTGACTTCTTCCACGTACGGTTGAATCTCTCGCATGTCGTGATCGGACTTGTTGCCAAACAATTTGCTGATAAGGGTGTTAATATTCATGTTGAAAAATTATTTTATGAGGTTAAATACAATGTATGGTCAGTTGCTGAATCCCGATAGGGCGGCTGAGGAACACGCATTGGGGGCTCTGATGCGCATGACCTGCGACAAGGTGGGCGCAATGCAATCTGTGGTGACGGGGGTCTCGATGGTCTCGGGCTGAATGCCGTTTCCCAGGAAGATAATCGGGAAAGGGACGTACGATTCGCGCACCAATCTGTTGTCTTTGGTCTCCTCGTTGTACAATCGCCAGCCTGGCGCAACCTGTACAAGGATATCACCGCTCGTTTTTGGGTTGTAGCTGTTGCGGATGCGGCTGATTCCTGGCGTCCAAGCACCGAGCAGCAGACGTTGCGAGGTATAGACATCCTTGACCCCGTCGCTTTGCAGCAATAGCTCCTGACAGCGTTCCATTACGTCGGCAACGCTGAGTTGTTTGCTCTCCAAGAGCTTGTGATTCAGGTATATTTCATTCCCGTAAGACGCTTCGATGTACTGTCCTTGGCCAAAGATGGCCATGAGGTACATATTGAGAAGGCCGGCGGTGCGATTCATATAGAATGTCCCCGTCGGGATTCTGTATGGCGACAGATCGGTCGTCTCCTCATCGCTGTATCCCGTTGATGTCACTACAATGAGTACTTTATCCAATCCTATCTTCTTCTCTATCCCGTCAATCAGTGACACCAAGGCCTTGTCAAGACGCAGGTAGGTGTCTTGCATTTCCATTGGCTTTTCACTGACGGGCTGATGCTCGTAATTGCCTGCGTAATATGTGATGAACAGGTAATCTGTTATGTCATCGTTGCCGATACCCGAGCCATTGAGGCACGCCAAGGCGAATTGGCTGATGTGTTCATTGACTAAGCCGCTTGTTGAGAATGCAGAAAAACGATGGTCGCCCTTAAATTTGTAGTCAAAGGGCTTGTTCATTCCCTTTTGCAGGAAATAGCTGAAGTTTCCGCTTAAATCGGACAATGGTTGCCAGGACAAATTTTTCAATTGCTCATCCAACGGATTGCTTCTGTCTGTAGCCGTCACCCATGTGGGCAGGTTGCCGTAGTATGTGCTGCCGCACCAGCGTCCCGTCAGGTGATTCATCCAGAAAGCCCCGTCTGCGGCATGCCCTGCGCCCAATACGGCGGCATCCCTGAAGGGAGAGATGGAGTAGACAAGGGATTTCCCCTCGGTTGCCACCTTCAGTTCGTCGCCAATGGTAGAAACATTCAAGAATTGCGGCGAAGTCTTCTCGGCCGTCAATGTCCCCTCGAATCTTTCGTCATCTACGCAGCCCACTGGGCGCAGAGTCTTTCTGTCCAGCCATTGATCGCTGATGATACCGTGGTCATAAGGAATCGTTCCCGTGGACAAGGTGGCAATGCACGAAGCACGGTTCAGGTTGCTTTGCGGAAACTCTGCGTGGTTATAGACACGGCCGTTTTTCATCAAGCGCTTAAATCCTCCCTCGGCATACATGGGCATGAATGCGTTCAGGTAGTCGCTGCGCAGCTGGTCAATGGTGATGTTGACGACCACTCGGGGAACTTCTTTCTCTGTCTGTGCCTCGGCTGTGGTGATCGTCAGCATCGCAATAAGCGGAGGGAAAATATAATGAATGTGTCTCATGTCCTGTGATGTGGAAAACGGTAGGCTGCCAAAAGATGATATGACATGCTTCTAGTAAACAAAGACAGTGCCAAAAGGATAACTTCAGTGCCTATATATTGCGGAATAAATGGTGTTGCACATAAGAAAAGCATGTACCACCAGCGTGCCCCTTCATGGTACATGCATTTTTTCCTGTTGCGTTCCTGACGTATGACGTGGAACAAGAGCAGCAGGGGCAGGGGATTGAATATGGCGATAAGCCAATTGTTGTTTACGGTAGGGTGCTTGGAGAAAAATACCATAAAGGCGATGAGGCATCCGGCAAGTCCCTGCAAGACCAGCATGAGGAAATCAAATCCCCATGACGCTTTGCGACGGGCAAAATCCCATATACTCAGGACAAGGGCCAGCGCGAGCCATATCATGCAGCATGCCAGCGGCGACAAGGGGAATCCCTTTTCCTTTTGCAGGTTGCCTTGTGCCACCAGGACGTTCTCCGTTTTCACCAAGGGCCTGTATTTTCCTGTCGAATCCTGTATGACGGCCAGCCGCAGGTCTTCTTCCAGCACAATGGGGGCAAACTGCTGCAGTGTGCGCGATGCCAGGGTGTCGGCTGCCGCTCCTATCAGCAGGTCTTGGCCAAAGAGCGACCAGTCGTAGCCTTCAGAGTATTGGTGCACAATGTTGCGCAGCGTCTGTGCCTTTTCCTGCGTGGTGTACTCCAGTTTCCCGTCCAGGCATGCCGCGATTTGGTCGCGAATGCGCGTTGCGCAATTGTCGCAGAAGAAGTTGTAGCGGTATGTCCAGCCTGGCTGGCGCTCTATGGCGGTCAGTGAATCCACCATGCGGCGTATTTCCTCCTGCGACAGGTCCAACACGAGTTCGCGCACGGCTGAGCCCCGTTGCTGATAGGCATTCAGGAAATGTGCCGTGGGGCTTGTGGCCATGCAGTAGTCTGTGTTGCCCAGCACGAACCGCCAAATGAAGTGGGGTTGGCTGAAGTCAAAGATGCCGTAGTTGAAAACGAAGTCGGCATCGTTTTCCGTATTGCGTATGCGCAGTGCCGAGTGTCCGTAGTACTGATAGATTTCCGTTCCCGGGGAGCATGTGAGCAGGCTGGCCACCAAGTTGTCGGCGTGGCCGTGTGTCTGAGCCTTCATGCCTGTCAAGAGGCAGGCCATGACCGTGCATGTAAGAACGTGTAGGACCTTTTTACTCATTGCTCCCGTGCGGGTCAACGCTTGGCTGTGTAAACTTTTTTCGTCACTACCTTTCCGTCCGTGTGGCGCACTTGCAGGGTCAGTTCGTTCCCGTGGGTCTCGCCCTCCAGCGTGCCATTGTTGCTGTTGACGATGATGGGGAAGTTGGCCTCGCCGCTGGGTTCATAGTATTTGTCCCTATGCAGGTGTCCGCACAGCATAACGTCGATGCCCATGGTGTTGAGGATGGGGAAGAACTTGTCTGCGCAGTCGCGCGGCCCGTGCCATTCGCCCGGCTCGTGCGACATGGGCATGTGGGCAATGACAATCCTGTACTTGGCCGACTGGAACAAGGGGTCATCCTTGACTGTCTTCAGCCACTCGGCCTGTTCGCTCCTGTAGTTGTCATAATCGGTGATGCCGCTGTACTCAATGTCGTCGTCGGGCTTGTCTTCGCCTGTGTCCAGGTTGATAAAGTAGACCGGTCCTTGGCGCATGGTGAAGTACAGGTGGCTTTGGCGCGGACACACGTACTTGTTGAATTCCGTGGCAAATTCTCCGCGCGTCTCGTGGTTGCCTCGCACGTAGTACATGCATTGCTCCTTGGCAAAGAGGTTGATGCATTCATCCAGGAAGCCGTCAAAGAAATCCTTCTCCTCGTTGACGATGGAAATCATGTCGCCATTCAGGAAGATAAGGTCGCGGTTCTTATAGTCGGCCGCGTTCAGCATGGGGGCAATGATGTCTTTCCGTGCGTGAATGTCGTTGATCATGACAAAATTGGTCTCGCTCTTCTTGCTGTCCAGCGTCCTGAACTTCAGCGGCTGCTTGCGGTAGACGTCGGTGGCGGCCACGTCGCCGTACATGACGCGGAATCCCTTGTGCGACAGGACTTCCTTGGAGTAGATGCGGTAGCGGTAGTTCGTGCCGGCCTTCAGGCCCGTCAGCCTGACGGCATGGAGGTTGGAGGTCCGTTTTACGCCAATCTCGGTGTCGAAGAACTGCGCGCGCCGTGTGGCATAGAATGTCGTGCCGTCGTCGGGGGCCAGTTCCACCCATCCCACGCTGGGCTTGTCGGATATCCACACGATGGTGGCTTCGTTTTCATAGACGTTTTGCAGGTAGGGGCCGTGCACAATCTTGATGGCGAGGACTGATGTTGCGCTGGCTGCCATCCAGGCGAGCGCAAATATTGTCTTGGTGAGCTTCATGATTTATTATTTGTGGTTGAAACGATTATTTGGGCCATCCCACGGGATGGTTCAGCAGCAAGAGTTGGTTTTCGCCCAGTTGGAGCGCCTGGGCCAGCGTTTCCTTGTCCATGCTGGCGCGTGGCACGGTGGCCAGTCCCAGTGCGGTGCACGCCAGGCAGATGTTCTGGCTGACGTAGCCTGCATCGACCGCCCCGAACTCGCGGCTGCGCGATGGGTTGCGAAACTTGGTGAGGTCGCTCACCAGCATGAGGCACACGGGGGCAGTCTTGGCAAAATCCTGACGGCCTGCCACGGCCGGGCGCAGGTCGGTGCTGCCCATCTTGACGAGCTTGTGGCCGTCGGCTTCGTATCGGTAGTAGCCGTCGGCCTTGCATACGTAGACAACGATGTCCTGTGCATTGATGGCCGACGGAGCGGTTATGCGCCTGTCGGCCGGACGGTTGATGCCGCAGGCTGCCCACAGGAGCGTGCTCAGTGTGTTGTCGCCGATGCCCTTGTCGGCATATTCCCTTACGGAGTGGCGCTGCTGCAATGCCTGCATCAGCGTCATCTTACTGGATTTCAGCGGCTGTGGGTCAGGCAGTTTGGTGGCTGTCTGCCCAAAAGTGCTGAGGATAAACATGCAGGCTATGCTGCCCAGAAAGAATCTCTTCATGATGGTTGCTAATAGTAGTTGTCTTCTTTTACACAGCAAATTTACAATTAATTCGGCGGTTGGAGGGCTATTTTCCAAAAAAAACGCCCTTTTGGATAAATTGTGAGGCATGGCGGAGCGTACATGGCCTGCGGACAGAGCACGGGGCAAGGGACATCTGTGAAGTTTCTTTCTTGCTGAAGATAAATTGAGCCGGCGCGAACGGTGATTCATAACTGTCAGAAACACAACAGTCTGAACACAATGAAACGCAAAGGGGCGTAAAAGTCGGTTTTTTACGCCTTGTTCGCGGAACTTTCACGCCTTGCCTGAATTTTTTCAGGCCGTGTTCTTGCCTCTTTTACGCCCCGTGGAATGGCTTTTACTGCTGCGCTCCTTTTCCGTGTCCGTATGGCAGTGGTCATGCAGTGGTGGCCCTGTGGGGCTGCTGGCTGAAAAATGTGTCGGACGGGAAGGCCTTTTGTTGTGGGAAAGATGTAATTTTGCATTACATAACAGAAATCTTGAACCCTATGCATACGAGAGAAGAAGTGTTGGAGGCCTTTGGCCGCCTGCTGGACATCATGGACACCCTGCGCGAGATGTGCCCGTGGGACAGTAAGCAGACCAACCAGAGCCTGCGTCCCAACACGATTGAGGAAGTATATGAGCTGTGCGATGCCCTGGCGCGCGACGATGACAAAAACATCTGTAAAGAGTTGGGCGACGTGCTGATGCATGTCGTGTTCTACTCCATCTTTGGCCGCGAAAAGGGAACGTTTGACTTGGCCGATGTGTGCAACCAACTGAGCGACAAGCTGATTTTCCGCCATCCGCACATCTACGGCACGACCGAGGCCCACACGGCGGGCCAGGTGGAGGACAACTGGGAGCAAATCAAGCGCAGGGAGCGCGACGGAAACAAGTCGGTCCTGTCGGGCGTGCCCGCTGCACTGCCTGCCCTCATCAAGGCCTACCGCATTCAGGACAAGGCCAGGCACGTGGGTTTTGACTGGGAGCAGCGCGAGCAGGTTTGGGCTAAGGTGAAGGAGGAAATCACGGAGTTTGAGGCCGAGGTGGCGCACATGGATGCCGACAAGGCCGAGGCCGAACTGGGCGACGTGCTGTTCAGCCTGATCAATGCGGCACGGCTCTACCATATCAACCCCGACAATGCGCTGGAGCGCACCAACCGCAAGTTCATCAGGCGGTTCAACTACCTGGAGGCGCAGACGCTGAAGAAAGGACGCGACCTCAAGGACATGACCTTGGCTGAGATGGATGCCATATGGGAGGAAGCGAAGAAGGAAGACCGTGAAGGTTAGGTTGGAACGGTCATTCTATAAGATAAGTGCGGACGAGGTGCACACTGCCCCCCGTCCGTACTGTCTCTGTGCCTGGGCCTGTGGCTACGGATGGACTTGGGTGGGAAAATGGCTGTGCAGGTATTGGTCTACCCAACGATAGTATTCGTCAAGCAGGGCATAGGACTCGCCTTGCCTGATGTGGTTGATGGCGGTGCGGCCCTGATCCATGATTTCCTGTTCCAGGGGGCGCAACTGCTGCATGATGCCTGTGCCTTCCTGGTTGATCAGCTGTGCCAGGTCGATGTAGTCGTGGCTGTTGCCCTTGGGCAGCGAGAACAACCGCGCCTTCAGCCTGAAACTCTCGTTGACGAGCCACGAAGCCCCCTTGTCGTCGGCCTGTATGGCCTGGGGCAGCTGGTGGGACGGTGTGATGAGCACCGGAATGGCGACGCAGGTGAGCGGATAGCCAATGATGGTCCAACTTGTGGTGTGCTGCGCGGGTTCATCCGGCCTGACGCCCTGGACCAACAGGCATGAGGCGGTGATGTAGCGCGGTATGAAATCGCGGAAGCTGACCCACGTGGTGTCGCGCAGCGACAGGGGAGGACGGCGCGTGAGGTCGGTGCGCGTAATGCCGTGGTACAGGTAGCGCGGTACGGCGGCAATCAGCCTTTCGGCATCGTAGGGGCTTTCTTCCTGTTGCATGAAGTGACGGATGGCGTGGTAGCGTTCCACTCCCTGGTCGCGCTCCCTGTCGCCCGAGAATCCGTGGTTGGTGCGCAGCAGGTAGCCGTGCGGAGCTACGCTGGGGTCGTTGGCATCGTACTTGACGTATCCGTCATTGCCTGTTTCGTAGTAAGCACAGCCGCCCTGGGCATCCAATACGCCGAAGTTGGCATCGACGCACAGGGGGCGGGGCAGGGTGTCCAGCATGTGCTCAAAATCCTGGAGCGAGGCGCATATCTCCAAGGCGCGCCGCATGACGACCCCCTCCAGTTCCAGCTTCTCATCCTTTTTGTTCAGGTTGTAGGCTGCCGTGTTGATGATGGCAAATCCCTTTTCGTTATGCCCTCCCCATATTTCGTAGGCTGTTGTGTCCTTGGCGTTGGCGATTCCTATGAAGCGGTACTTCTCCCCCTGCCGTTGTACGGTGATATTGCTCAGTGAGCCGGTGTCTCGGTTCTTGAGGATGAGCGGCCGCCCGTCGCGGGTGGCTTTGCCCGAGATGATGAGTGATGTACACGCGCGGGCAGAAAAATGGAATAGGCTGCATGTCAGTACGAAAAGGGTCAGGATGGTTGTAGAACGCATGGTGATGGGACTTTATGGGTTGGTGAATGTGTCGGAAGTAGACCTTGAAGAAATTGTTTTGGCCGGTGTGCCTGCTACTACGGTGTAGGGCGTCACGTCGTGCGTGACGATGGCACCTGCACCGACGACAGCCCCCTTGCCTATGTGCACGCCTGGCAGGATGCAGGCATTCTCGCCTATCCACACGTCGTCGTCAATGATGACAGGGCCTTTGGAATACAATTCCCTGAGGCGTGGCGGTGTTTGCAGGCTGGACATGTCTGTTTGGCCGTGGCTGTGGTCGGTTATGAGGACGTTGCTGCCCAGAAGGACGTTGTTGCCTATCTGGACCTTGTTGACGACACCGATGTGGACGCGCGAATTGAAGTTGACATTGTCTCCGATGATGAGTTGCGGCCTTTGGTTGGGCTGGGGCAGGCATTCCAGGCGCAATCCGCCCAGGCTGTTGAAGTTCTGCCCAATGTGCATGTATTTTCCGCCCGACAGGAAGTCGATTCCCTCGATGTTGCATTTTCCGCATTGGCCTATGCGGTTGCGGAAGCGACGCGAGATGACGGCCGTACGGTATTTCTTCCACCCCTTGGCCATGAATTCGGGCCAGAGGATAAGGAAAAGATTGGAACTGACGTAGGTGAGGATTTTCTTGACGGGACGCGACAGTTTTTTTATCCAGTGCCATATCATTTTAGGAGAGAACAGGAATTTGATGGCTGAATAGAAAATCCTGAGCGGGCCCAGGTATTCCATTAAGATTGGGCGCGCGTTGTCCAACTTGAAGTTGCAGGGCTTTTTGAGCAGGACGTAGTTGAAGTAGTAGGGGAAGATGAAGTCGCTGATGCGGTTTTTGAGCAGCATGAGCGTATTGGTGGAGATTCCGCTCTCTTCAAATTTGTTGTAGATGGTAACGAGATTTTTTACAAAGACTTCAAAGACGTTGTAGCCGCCGTTGCTTTCCAATTCTGCGGCAGCATCGAAAAACGGGAGGTTGACCATGAGGTTCTTCTTGCCCTTGAGTGCTGCGTGAAGGTGGGCGGGAACTTGCAAGAGCCATGTCTTTGCAAATTCCTCCAGGGCCAGTCCTTGCACGAGGCGTGTGTTGTCGATGTTGGCACTCATGAAAGTGATCCAGACATGGATGTCGACAAGGAAATCGTCCAATTGCTCATATTCGTGGTACTCAATCTTATCGTTGTGCTGGACGTTGATGTGTACCATGCCGTAATCGTTTTGTTCCAATTGGTCGAGCAGCGAGGTCATGTGGGTGGTTTGCAGGTAGTCGTCGTCGCCAAGCAACCATACGTATTTTCCGGTGGCCTTGCGCAGGCATTGCAAGAAATTTCGGTTGGAACCAATGTTTTCCTGGTTTCGCAGATAGGTAAAAAGCAACTTCTCGCGGAATTCATCAACGACTTGGGGTGTTTCGTCGGTGGAACAATTGTCGGAGACGATGATTTCGATGCGTTCCAAGTCGGCCTGTTTTAGTGTAAGGATACGCTTGAACTGTTCGCGCAGACAATGGGCGCGGTTGTACGTGGGGAGACAGAGTGAGAGGACTTTTTCTTTTTCGTAGGAGAAGTCTAATTGTTGTGCCATAGTTCACGTTTCTTTTTAAATATGTAATAGGCCCAGGGCATGAGCGCTAAGGTGATGGCGCAGTAGCCAAGGGTGATCCCATTTAAGCCGAACAATTTTCCGATTCCCAAGGTGGAAATGCAACAAAGCGCACCGCATACGATGGAGTAGATGAGGAAAGGCTCTTGCTTGTGGCAGCGCAGGTAAGTTCCCCATGCGGTAATGAATTGGTTGGCAAATTCGGGTATCATCATGAGCAGCATGGGGAAATACGGGAGGAAGCGGCTGGCTAGGTCAACGCCGCTGATGTGCCAATTGAAGTGGCGGAAAAGGAATATGAATCCAAAAAAAACAACAAGGCAGAGAGCATTGACGCTTACCGCCTGACGGACGGTGTAATGGAAGAGCCTGTCCAATGGCCCGTACTGTTTTTTCTCTATCATGGCAGAGTAGGTCGGTATCTTCGTGGATGTCCAACTGTACGTGAGGGCCTGGATGCCAGTCAGGACGGTGAGCGTCATTCCCATCTGGCCTGCCGCCACTGCTCCGTCGGTGGCAAAAATGACTGGGTTGAATAATTGAAATATGAAGTACCCGCTGATCCAACTGACGGCAATCTTCCATTGGAATGGGAATATCTCCTTGAAATAGGAAACGCGCTCGGTGACTGGCGTGCGGAAGATGAAATAGATAATCTTTCCCAAAGGGGTTGCCAAGAGGAAGTACAGCGATACTATGATGTATACAATATTTCCTATGCTGAGTGCGTAGAGTTTTGCGCCCAAGGCGAATGCTGCAAGTACGCTGATAAGATAGAATGTGTACTTATAAAAATAATATTTGGCCACCTCCTTTACTTTTCCCAAGCCCTGCAAATATGAAAAGATAGGGGTCAGCATCAGATTGAGGGCCGTCGTGATACACAGGATGAACCAAGGGGCTTTCCAGTCGATGTGATTTCCGTCATTGCCGTACTGATGGAAAAAGTGCGCCCCGCCGAAAATCAGCGTGAGCAACAAAATAAAAGAAAAGAAAGCATACCATTTTGCGCAGAAGTGCAATAATGATGACAGCCTTGATTGAAAACGGTACTCGCCGGTCAGTTGTGTTCCCGCCCACCCCAAATGGGCCGTATCGTGGGCTACATATTGAGTGATGACGGTGTTCATGCCTAACTCAAAGAAGACTTGGATTGCCAGGATGCTTTTAAATGTATAGTAGTAGCCTTGCTCCTCTCCGCTGAGGCATTTTAAGATGAACAGGGCAGTCAGAAAACCGCCGCCTGCCGAGACAATCTGCCCTGCAGAGGTGTATGCGATGGACTTGTCAATGCCTAATTTTCTGGTCAGCCACATTTTGTTACATGAATAGTGCCCTGGAATGAAGCAGCTCCATAGATTTCCCCAGGCAGCTTCCTGCCAGTGTGCAGGGAATGGGCAACGTATGTCGGCTTCAGGTCCAGTGTGCGTGTCTGCTTGAAAAAATCAGTGCATCCCTGCATTGTCATGTCAATGCTTCAAGTAAGTTTCAATTTGTTCGGCACAAAGTTGGTAGACATCCTCGTCAGCGTACCTCCTGTACCAATCAACGGTCATGCCAATGCTTTCCTTCAGCGTAAGCCGTGGTCTCCATTGCAGCCGCTTCCGTGCCTTTTCAATGTTGAGCGTCAGTAGTTGGGCCTCGTGCGGGTCGTTGGGGTTGGATGCATCCTTCAATTTGCCGCGACCGTAGTCGGCAATTACTTCCTGCGCTACATCCCACACCGTAGCCACGCCCTGGCTGTCCGGCCCGAAGTTCCATGCCTCGCAGTAGTCCTTGGGTTGTTCCCACATGCGCTGTGCCAGGAGCAGGTAGCCGCTCAGGGGCTCCAGCACGTGCTGCCAGGGTCTCACTGCCTTGGGCGATCGGATTTCGACGGCCCTTCCTGCTTCCAGTGCGCGTATGCAGTCGGGCAGGATGCGGTCCTTGGCCCAGTCGCCGCCGCCTATCACATTGCCCGCCCTCACGCTGGCCAGGCTCACGCCGTGTTCTTCCCATCTGTCAGGGTTGAAGAAACTGCGCCGCCAGGAAGCGATGGCTATCTCGGCCGCTCCCTTGCTGGCTGAATAGGGATCGTAGCCGCCCAGCGGGTCGTCTTCGCGGTAGCCCTGCATCTGTTCCCTGTTCTCATAGCACTTGTCGGTCGTGATCATGACACCCACCCTTACGCTGGGCGTAACGCGCATGGCCTCCATGATGTTGATTGTCCCGATCACGTTGGTTTCAAACGTGTCGAGTGGAAAATCATAGCTCAGCCTGACCAGGGGCTGCGCCGCCAGGTGAAAGATGATGTCGGGCTTCCATTCGGTGATGATTTCCTTAATCAAGTGGCCGTTCCTTATGTCGGCGGTGATGTCGGCGTCCAGTTTGGGGCCGATGTGTGAGAGAGCGTAGTTGTCTTTCTCGGTAGCGGGCTCACGGGCTATGCCGCAGACGACCGCCCCCATGCGCTGGAGCCAGATGGAGAGCCAACTGCCCTTGAATCCCGTATGGCCGGTTACGAGAACGCGCTTGCCTGCGTAGAATTGTGCCAAATCCATGTCTTCCTGTTGAGATAAAAAACTGTATGGCCTACCAAACTTTCCAGGGGGCTTGTCCTTCGTCCCACATGCGGTTCAATTCCTTGTTGTCGCGCAGCATGTCCATGGGCTTCCAGAAGCCATAGTGCTTGTAGGCGTGCATTTTCCTGTCGCGGGCCAGGTTTTCCAGCGGCGCTTTCTCAAAGGCGATGCCGTCGTCGCCTGCCGGAATGTAGCGGAATACCTCGGGTTCGCACACAAAGAACCCCATGTTAATCCAGTTGCCGTCGCCGTCGGGTTTCTCGCAGAAGGAGTCGACCCAGCCCGTCTGCGGGTTGATGTCGACCGCGCCAAATTTTCCCTCGGGGCGGAATACGCTCATCGATATGGCCGCCCCGCTCTCGGCGTGTGCTTCAATGGTCTTCCTGATGTCAATGTCGCTCACGCCGTCGCCGTAGGTCAGGCAGAAGCGCTCGTTCCCTATGTAGGGTTCGATGCGCTTGATGCGGCCACCCGTCAGCGTGTTGAGGCCTGTGTCGACCATGGTGATGCGCCACGGCTCGGAGTGGCTGTTGTGTATGTCCATGCTGCCGCGCGACAGGTCGACGGTCATGTCGCAGTTGTGAACGAAGTAGTTGGCAAAGTATTCCTTGATGACATACTGCTTGTAGCCGCAGCAAATGATGAAATCGTTGATGCCGTAGTGGCTGTATATCTTCATGATATGCCACAGGATGGGGCGTCCCCCGATTTCGACCATGGGCTTGGGTATCAAGTGGGTGGCTTCACTCAGGCGTGAGCCGAAACCGCCGGCTAGGATGACTGCTTTCATACTTGGGATAACTGTGATGGGGTTTCTATGTTGTTGCAAATGTAGTAAAAAAAAACGGATTGGCCAAAACGCGATGGCCGATTCTTTTTTGGCAGACAATGGCAAAGTGCATGTCCAGCCGAAAGCACTTGATTTACAGCATGGAGCAAAAGCGGTACTTTTTGCAGTCCAAACGCCGTCCGTACAAGGCGTGAAAGTGGAACGGATGCGGCCTGAAAAATTTCGGGCAAGGCGTGAAAGACGGGTGAACAAGGCGTAAGAAACAGCACGCATCCCGCGTCTGCAGAAAAGGACCTGTGCCTGCCGTGGCAAATTCCGATGGGGCGGATGCCTGCCTGGGGACAGGAAAAAAGCAGCGGCAGACGCTGAGTGTCGTCTGCCGCTGCCATGAACGGAGTGGGGGAGTTGCCGCCCTATTGGTGCGCCAGCAATTCCTTTATGAAGGCGGCCATTTGCAATTGGTGGTCCTTGACGCTCTGATACAGCTTAAACTGGGTCTTGGTGCGTACCAGGTTGTGTTCGGGGTATTGCGTCTTGTAGTAGGTGTCGCCGTTCAGGTAGTCGCACAGGAAGCGCACGGCCTGCATGTAGGGGAAGAGCAGCGTTGCATAGGGAATGTTCTCGATCTCTATGGGCAGCAGGAAGTGGCCTGCCGACTGGAGGTAGCCTTTGATGAACGGCTCAAAGATTGCAAAGTTGAAATTCACCTTATCCAGGTCGGGCTCGTCCTCGGCACTGGTGTTGGCTGCCCAGCGCAGGAAGTCGCCTATGTCGGAAAAGACAAAGTTGGGCATGACGGTGTCCAGGTCGATGACGCACAGGATGTTGTCGTCCTTGTCAAAGAGAATGTTGTTTACTTTCGTGTCGCAGTGGCAGATGCGCTTGGGCAGTTTCCCCTCGCGGTGCAGCCGCTCTCCGCGGCACATGTCCTCGGCATCCTCCAGTATGGCATCGATGAGCGGCCTCACCTTGTCCAGGCGTCCTGCCTGGTTGGCCTTGATGGCATCCTGCAGCTGCTGCAGGCGGAACTCCATGTTGTGGAAGTTGGGTATGGTCTCGCCCAGTTGCTGCGGTATGTCGGCCAGGTCGGCCTGGAATTTTCCAAACGCTATGCCCACTTCGTAGGACGTTTCGGGCGTTACCTCCGTCTTGGTGACGGAGTCCTCGATGAAAATCATGAGCCGCCAGTAGCCAGTCTCGTCGTTGCCATAGTAATACAGGTCGGGGTTGTCCCTTAGGGGGATGAACGTAAGCACGTGGCGGTCAATGTCGGCCGTGTGGGCGGCCTCCAGTTTCTTCCGTAGGTGGCGGGTGACGGCCATGATGTTGTCCATGAGCATATCAACGTCTTGGAAAATGCTGTTGTTGATATGCTGCAGGACATAGTCGGGCTTGCCTTTCTCCAGGGTGAATACCTTGTAGGAATCATTGATGAGGCCGGCCGTGAGCGGGGCAACGTCGGCAAAAGTGCCCTCCGTCTGGAAATGCGATACGATTTCCATCAATTTGTTCTTGTCCATGGGCTGTTTTCTTAGGATGTTGTTGTGAAATTTTAAGGCAAAGTTAGGTGAATTCCTCCGTTTTAAGCCGCGAAAGAGAGAAAAATATTTGACTTTTCATAAAAAAGATGTATTTTTGCGGCTGAAAGTTGTAAAAATACAAGTATCGCAGTCAGATGGATACGTATATGGACAAGGATTTCCTGCTGAGCACCGCCACGGCCCGCAGCCTCTACCACGAGCACGCGGCCGGCATGCCCATATTGGACTTCCATTCCCACCTGGACCCCGAGAAGATTTGCGAAGACTACCGTTTCCGCTCCATTACCGAGCTATGGCTGGATTCAGGCGAATACAAGTGGCGCGCCATGCGGGCCAACGGCGTGTCGGAACGCTACATATCGGGGAATGCCACGGACTGGGAAAAATTCAGCAAGTGGGCCGAGACCGTTCCCTACCTGATGCGCAATCCGTTGTACCACTGGACGCACCTGGAGTTGAGCCGCGTCTTCGGAATCAAGGAAATCCTGTCACCTGCCACGGCCCGCAGCATCTATGAGCGCTGCAACGACATGCTGAAGGACGATGCCTTTACGGCGCGGGCCTTGGTCAAGCGTTTCAACGTGAAGATG
>JAGAYF010000024.1 GCA_017940605.1 Bacteroidaceae bacterium | reverse complement strand
TGGCGACGCGCGCGGATAGGCTCCAGCTGGCGGTCGAGCACCTTCATCAGGAACTTCTTGCACTTCACGTCGCCCAGGCCGCCGCGGCGGTAGTGCTCCTTCAGCTCGTCCAGGTTCTTGTAGTCGGGCCAGAACTCGGTAAAGTCCTCGTCGGTGCTGAATGCATCGAGGTAGGTGAACACGGTGTTGCCCTCCACCTTGCCAGGGTCTTCCACGCGCAGGTGGTCGGGGTCGGTAAACATGGTCTTCACCTTTTTCCACACCTCGTCGGCCGAGTCGCTCAGGTAGATGCAGTTGCCCAGGCTCTTGCTCATCTTGGCCTTGCCGTCAGTGCCGGGCAGGCGCAGGGCGGCCTTGTTGTCGGGCAGCATGATCTCGGGTTCCACCAGCACGGGGCCGTACACGGTGTTGAAGCGGCGCACCAGTTCGCGCGTCTGCTCCAGCATGGGTTCCTGGTCCTCGCCCACGGGCACGGTGGTGCTCTTGAAGATGGTGATGTCGGCGGCCTGGCTCACGGGGTAGCAGAAGAAGCCCACGGGAATGTTGGCCTCGAAGTTGCGCATCTTGATTTCGGTCTTCACTGTGGGGTTTCGTTGCAGGCGGCTCACGGTGACGAGGTTCATGAGGTAGGTGGTCAGCTCGGTGAGCTGGGTGATCTGGCTCTGTATGAAGATGGTACATTTCTCGGGGTCGAGGCCTGCGCTGAGGTAGTCGAGTGCCACCTCCACGATGTTCTGGCGTATCTTCTCGGGGTTCTCGGCATTGTCGGTGAGGGCCTGCACGTCGGCCATGAAAACGAACATGCGGTCATAGCCGCCTGCATTCTGCAATTGCACGCGGCGGCGCAGCGAGCCTACGTAGTGGCCCAGGTGGAGCTTGCCCGTGGGGCGGTCTCCTGTCAGTATGATTTTTCCCATAAACTTGCTTGGTATTGTATGATTCTACGGCAAAATTACAATAAATCGTCCATATATTTCTGTTTGGGCCGTAATAATTTCTTGAACGGGGCGTAAGACGATTCCGGGCGGCGCGGCCCTGCCCTGGGCCGCCTACAGGGCGGCGGGGCGGGGCGGTGAGGGGCTGAATTGCGGGCCGGAATGAATAAAAAACGCCCCCGATGATGCCTAATCTGTGGAAAATGAGTATTTTTGCTGCATCATATCTGTTTGTAAGCCTATGTCAGCATTGCATAAGGAGATTACCTTTGACCGCTTCGTGCGCGGTCTGATCGTGTTACTGGGCGTGGTGGCGCTCATAGCGGCCATCGGCTACCTGAGTGGGGTCTTGATACCGTTCTTCGTGGCCTGGTTTCTGGCCTACCTCATCTTTCCCATCGTCAGCTTCTTTGAGAAACGGCTGCACCTGCGCAGCCGCGTCGTGAGCATTGTGCTCACGCTGGCCCTGATTGTGGGCGTGGTGTGGGGACTGTGCGCGCTGGCCGCGCCGGGCGTGGCCCATGAGTTTGAGCACTTCAAGGCTGTGGTGACGCGCTTCGTGAACAGCGGGACGGACAACGCCAGCATTCCCGAGGACGTGCAGAACTTCATTACCACGCAGGTCAGGCGCATGGAACTGGACCGCCTGTTCCACGGGCAGGAGTTTGTCAACCTGGCGCGGGAGGCCCTGCCGCGCATGTGGAGCTTCATCTCGGCCACGGCCAATGTCATCCTTACGGTCATTGCCTCGCTCATTGCCCTGCTGTACCTGTTCTTCATCCTCTTTGACTACGAAAAGCTCTACGGCGGCATCCTGCGCATGATACCCCAGCGGCGGCGCTCCTTCTTCACCACGCTGCTGGACGACATGGCACGCGGCATGAACAGCTACTTCAGGGGGCAGGCGCTCATCTCGCTCTGCGTGGGCATACTGTTCAGCATCGGTTTCATGGTGATACAGTTTCCGCTGGCCATCCCCCTGGGCATCTTCATAGGCGTGCTGAGCCTTGTGCCCTACCTGCATTCGCTGGGCTTGATTCCCATCCTGCTGTTCTCACTGCTCAAGGCGGCCGATACGGGCCAGAACTACTGGCTGGTACTCCTTTCCGCCCTGGCCGTGTTCCTGTGCGTACAGCTCATACAGGACCTCATCCTTACGCCGCGCATCATGGGCAAGGCCATGTCGCTCCCGCCGTTCCTCATCCTGCTGTCCCTGTCGGTGTGGGGCTATCTGCTGGGCATCATAGGCATGATTATCGCCCTTCCGCTGACCACGCTGCTCATTTCCTACTATAAGCGATATGTCGTCAAGGACAATCCTCCTGCGGAAGCCGAGGGAGAACAAAAAAGTTGAAAAAAAATTTGTCATTCCAACAATAAGCAGTAATTTTGCACCCGCAAGTGAAAAAGAGTTCCTTTTTTTGATCCGCTAGCTCAGCTGGTAGAGCACAACACTTTTAATGTTGGGGTCTTGGGTTCGAGCCCCAAGCGGATCACGGAAAAGAGAGGTGTGAACCTCTCTTTTCTGTTTTTGTGCTATAACGGTCAGCAATGTAAATCCCTTTTTTACCTTGAATATTGGTGATTAGTTGCTTTGATTTTTTTCAAATATTTCGTTTTCAAATTCCTTCAAGGCTTCCTTCCGCAAAGTGTCGGCCTGTGCTTTCAGTTGCTTAACCTGCTCTTTCTGTTTATTGATGTGTTCAACGATTGTGTCCTGAATGTCAATGGGTGGAACGGGAATGGACAGGTTCTCTAAATAATTCTTGGGGACTCGTTGTTGTCCCGCTGTTCCGGTAAAGGACAGCATGGCATCCTTTAAGACAACGGGCATTCTCAGCAGCATATGAATGTAATGCATGTTCAGCCGTTTGTCGTTGTTCCTTAGTATGTGAAATTCAGTTGAGCCGCAGCCGTATCCATTTTCCAAATTCTCAGCTATGGCTGATTTGCCGTTTTGCATGCATGGGGTGATTTTTGCCCAGAGCAAGTCTCCATTCTGAAACTTGGTGTATCCCTTTGATGCTGCTACGTTGCAGATTCGTCTTTCGCGCAGTTCCCCATATTCGTCGGAAATGCATTCCATAGGTATAAAGGAGATGCAGGCATCATTGTCCAGTTTGGAAAATGAAGTAAGCGGATTGATTTCTACCAAGAGGCCTAACGATTGGTTGGGATACAGAGTGGAATGCAGAACGTGCTTGTTGTTTCCGGATATTTTATCATATCCCCATTCGTTCACGTCTTTGTACCTTGCAAATTTCAGATAATGGTATTCCTTTTTTATCTCATTTCCCCAATGGCATGTTTTTCCGTCGGTGGTTTCCTGTTGCTGTGTGGCTATATATTCCATGGTGGACTCATGTACTTCATAGGGCGTCGCTTTGTTGGGCTTAGGTGTATTGATGCCCAACTCGGTCAGCAGGTAATCCCTGATTTCTGTCTTGATTTGTTCGGATTGAATATCTAATTTGTCGGCCTGTTGGACTTTAGCAAGATAGGCATTGACCAAGGTTTGCTGCTTATCAAGTGGGGGCAGGGGAATGGACAGTCTTTGAAGAGAATTGAAAGTTAAGTTCTGACGGACAGAACCTGTTGTATTGTCTCTTATGGCCTTGTTGAAAGCCGAAGTTTTCATTGCCAAGTACAGATAGTCTGGAAGCAAAGTGGGTCGGCAGCTGAACACGACATATGCAGGACTGATGTATTCATAATGGTGCTCTTGTCTTTTTATACCAATAGAACCAATGTTGACACGGTAGGGGTTATAGGCAATCCACCCTGTTTCCATCTTCTTGTATTTTTGATGGAACGTTGTCCCGTTGCCAATGTATGCGTCAAAAATGCCCGTTTGGTTGTTCACACCCAATATTCCGTATTGGCAATCGGCTACGCTGATGTCAAATTTTCTGTTTTCTTCTTGTATATGGTTTCCCAATTGGGAAATAGGGAATTTTGACCTAATGGATGCCGTCATATGTCTTTTCAAGTCCCATTCAATGACATCTTTGTATCTTATGAACTTCAGGTATCTGTATGTTTTGGGGTGCATGACCTACTTGTCCTATTTATTCATAGAAAGATTCCTGACCTGACACGACATTCCCATTGGCGCAGATGCGATATACATTGCCATTGTCGGCCAATTCATATTGAAATGTTTTGGGTGTAACTTCCCACAAGTCCATATCCTTCCTGTATGGAGCAAATTCTTCTGCCAATGGGATGAGTTCGTTCTCAATGGCGGCACCCGTTGTGCTGATACCTGCTTTCTTTACTTCTGCAATGGGGATTTCGTAATCAAACTTTTCTTTGACTGCGGCCTTTACCTCTGTGTCGATTTTTCTCTTTATGGATTTGAGCCTTGCCCGATAAGCCTGTTTGGCTTCCTTGTCGGGAGCGTCTTGTCCCCTTAGTGCCAGTTTTTCTTCTATTTTATCTATTTCGTCAGCATACTTGGTGGTGACATGTAGTTGGATTTGTTGTAAAGTCTGTGAGTAGGTGTCGGCCTCTTCTTCTGTGAACTTCTTGAAGAACAATAGACTGGGCTTAACCATGGCCCCCGATGCCATAAATACATCCTGCGGGATGGAAACAATGAGCAGAATCTTTGCTTTTCCTTCCACAAATTCGCGGGCTTTCTGCAAATTGGGGTTGTTCAGCACTCCTTCAGGAAGAACGATGCCCATACGGCCACCCGGCTTTAGGAGATTCAGGCAGCGTTCAATAAATAAGACCTCAGTCAGGCTGCTGTCTATCTTGTATAAGCTCAGCAATGGCTTGCCTATGTTATCATTCACTTGGCTTATGGCCTTTTCGTATACTTCTTTTCCATAACGAGTGCAGTATTCTGCCATCTTTACTTCGTCTGTCAATCCGTCTGCTACCGATATTTTCGAGTCCTTTTTTACTCTTGCTCCGAAAGGAGGATTGGTCAGGATGACATCAAATCGGTTCTCAAAGATACCATTTACGTTGAGCAGACCGTCATGGTGATGCACACCACCATGGCCGTCACCATGCATGATCATGTTCATCTTGGCGGTACGTGCCATGCGAGGATTGGCATCCGTTCCATAGATGCAATCGTAGGACAGGGAACGCAATCTCCCTTTGGGGTTGTTGATGTTCAGTTCTTCATTCAGACATGTGAATGCCAGAGCTACTCTTGCTTCAATCTCTTCTTTTTTCTTGCCAGGCATCTTGTCATAATCGTCGCCATATGATAGGGCTTTTATTTCTTCCTTTTGATGCTCTATGTCTTTTTCTATCTTTTCGCGCACATATTCAAAAGCCTTTATCAAGAAGCCTCCGCTTCCACAGCATGGGTCGCAAATACGCTCTCCTTCTTGAGGATCGAGAATGGACACAATGAAATCGACAATGGTACGGGGGGTAAAGAATTGCCCCAGTTCGCCGCGGAATGTCTTACCAAGGAATTTCTCAAAGGCAATACCCTTTACATCGTCTGATGTAGTAGACAGGTTGTATATTTCCAGTTCCTTGACGATCTGCTCAAAACTGTTTTCACGAATCTCAATCTTTGCATTGTCGTCAAAAAGATGGTCACTGGCAAATTCTTGTTTTGTCAGGTCAAATAGGTGTTGATAGAAAGGCTTCTCATCCGTTATGTTCATCTCCTTGTTGTAGTCTTCCCTGTTTTTCTTTAATATCTTAAAGCGTTCGGCAGAAAAGATTTGGGAGTCAGAATTGTTTCTTTCATAACGTATCTTTATGAAAAGAATTTTGCTTATTTCGTCGAAAGCGGCCTCGGGGGATAGCCAGTCATTGCTGCGGATGATATTATGACACTTTGTCAGCAATCTGGAGAACTCATCGCGTGTAAATGCCTTTGTCTGCTTCAGCAGTCGGTCTATCTCTTTTTGATTGTTGGCCTTGGATGCACTGGGAATATCCACTATCTCATCCAGTTGGTCAGGTATCTGTCCTTTGACGATTCGGAAAATGCGGGTCTCTTTCAGGTTGGTCGTTACGAAAAAGTCGGCATGAGCCCAGGAAGCGTAGTTCATACCTTGGTAATAGTCTTCCTTTCGTATGGTAACCGATTCTGCCTTGCACTCTACAACGATCAGGGGATACTTTTTTGCTTCTTTATCCTCTTTGCTGCGCCATACAATGATGTCAGCGCGTGCTGCCCCTTGCCCACGTTGCGAGTTGGTTACTTGCATTTCCTGGTCCATTTGGTCCAGCTGATAGCCATAGCTATCTGCCAAGCGGCATATGTACTTTTGCCGCACCTCTTCCTCGGGCTTCATTACGAGCCATTTGTTCTTGAGTGGAGCAAATATTTCCTTGTCGTTCTTTCTTTTCTGAATGTCCATAATGTCACTTTTCTGATAAAGTGAATGACGGATGTCCGCTTCATGTGTGTGTTGGCGGGCATCCGCCATGGCTGATGCATCCCCGTACCGGTATTTGTGCAGGGATTTACTTCTCGCTCACCAGTTTGCCGATGCCCAGGTCTATCGGTGCTTCGCTGTCGGCATAGCGTATGACCATGCATTGGCGCGGCGCGAGTTTCTCAATGGAGAAATTGCTGCCTATGCGACCTATGCGCACACATTTGTTGGCGCGGTCTATGACATACAGGTTGAATGCGTCCTGTACCGAACCCTGCGGCCCTCGGGGCATGTCGCACAGGTTGGCCAGGTAGCTGTAGCTGCTTGGGCCGTACACGGCGCAGGTGCAGGTTACGTCAAGCATCAGTTGCTTGTGTTTTGCACCCTCCAGGTAGCCTACGGCATCCTCGTGCTCATGGCCGCACAAGTAGGCAATGAATTCTGCCCCCTGGGCTACACGGCTGAAGTCGGCCTTGATGCTGATTTTTGACTCCTTTCCATTGTGGTCGGTGTTCACGTATTCCGTTGTGACGGTAGTGCGGCCTATGAATGCGTCAACGATGTCGGCAAAGGGTGTCCCGCTCATGCCTGGGTGCGTCTTCCAGTAGCCGAAAGTGCGGTGCTTGAAGAGGCCGGAACTGCCGTTCCTTGATTCCACCATGGATTCGGGCGCGTGCATCATGACGATGACACCATATCCTGCCGGTGTCTGTGCCAGTACCTGGCAGAACCAAAGCATTTGGGTTGAGTAGACGTTGCACCTCACTCCTTTTCCCTCGGGGTGGCCGCCGTCGTACAGGTTGATGGCAATCATGCGCAGGTGGGTCAGCGTGTCATCATACATGTAATAGGGAGTACCCTGCGGGTCGTCGGCCCGATTGCATGAATAGCCGTACTTTTCCTTGAAGTACTTGATGTACTGTTGGTAGATTTCGGCATTCTGGGTCTGGTAGTTGACGTCATGGTTGCCCGTACACACAAATGTCTTGATGTTATGCAGCGAATCGCACTCTTCTATGTAGCGCGCGCCGTTCTGGGCGTGGTTGGCGGCGTGGTCTCCGGTGAGACATACCATGTTAGCTCCCAGGTATTCAGCATATTCATAGAGATTCCACGTGCGCTCAAAGTCTCCGTGGGGGTCAGACCCGTGCAGGATGGTGGGATAGGTGTGCAGTCCCAGTGAGCGTGCCGACTTGGTGTCGATCATCATGGCCTTGACATATTTCTCGCAGTCGTAGTTGCGGCCTATGACGCTCAGTTCGTCCTTGTGGTTGGTCACGATGATGTCCAGCTTTCCCTCCAGGCAGGCTTTTCTTACCTCCTGTACCGTAATGGGGCCTTTTCCGTTGCTTCGCGCAAAGCATACGCGGTAGTAGTTGGATTCCTTGGGCAGTGTCACGGTGTCGCCGTTCTTCATCCACGCCGTTTCCTGCGTCATCTCCTTTGCTTCCGCTCCATGGAGTATGGCTGCTGCGATGCCTTTCGGCAGGATGAACTTCAGTGAAGCCCCATAGGTGGGTACTGCCAGCACATCGTGCATGACTACCCTTTCGCGGCTGTGTTCAGTTCCGCTGGCGGTGTATTTTCCTTGGGTCAGGTCGCCCAGATGGAGCGACTTGGCCTGTCGGCAGCAGGTGTTCTGCCCCATGAGGGGGGCTGTTGTCAGTAGGGACGCGGCTGCCAGCAGAAACATGCAGGCGAGGTGGGGTAGGTGTCTCTTTTCCATATTTCTATTTTTTGAAGATGCTGGCTATCCATAGTACGGCAACCGCTCCCACGACGGCAGTGATGAGCTGTCCAATGATGCCTGTCGTGTGAATGCCTACGGCCTCAAACAGCAGGCCGCCCACGAAACCGCCCACAATGCCGAGTATCAAGTTGACCAAGCAGCCGAAGCCGCCGCCTTTCATGATCTTGCCGGCAGCAAAGCCGGCCAATATTCCAATGATGATTGAACCAATTAGTCCCATAATGATGTAGTTAGAGTTATATGGTCTGATAAGTTTTGTCTTAGTCTCTCGATTGATATTGACATTTAAAGGTCCTACGGGAAACCGATGCCCCTATCTTCCCATGATCTTTTGCTTGTTGTGGATGTAGAGTCCCTGGCGCGGACCGTCAATGCGTATGCCGTTGATGTCGTAGTAGCTTTCGTCATCATCGTCGTCGGTGGCCGTCACGGTCGTAATGCCGTCCACAATGTTGCGGAATTCGTCCTTGGCTTTCTTCAGCTGTTCCATGAACGTCTCGTCGGCATGCAGGCGTGCCACCGCTCCTGTGGCCAGTACGCGGCC
Organism: Bacteroidaceae bacterium; assembly: GCA_017940605.1. GTDB lineage: Bacteria > Bacteroidota > Bacteroidia > Bacteroidales > Bacteroidaceae > UBA6382. The sequence continues at coordinate 4,145 of JAGAYF010000024.1, read as the reverse complement.
CGCGTCTACGTCGCTTTCATAGTGCGCGCCCACGATGACGCGGCTTTCTCCGTACTGGTAGCCCCTGTGCAGGATGGTGTCCTGGTGGTCGATGTTGATTTCAGCCAGGATGAGGCCCACGGCCCAGCCCACGCAGGCATGGGCACTGGCGTATGAGCCCTTTTGGGCCAGCGAGGCATCGCTGGAGACCATCATGGTGCTTTCCTTGAACTGCGTAAACGGTGGTTTGCGCATGTAGTGTTCCTTGGTGGTGGTCACTGCGTTGGTGGCATCGCCGACCACTTTGTTCACGAGGGCATAGATCTCGGGTGTCTTGGCCTTGGACATCTGCATGCCCATGGCTCCTGAGAAATCCCGGCAGATGTAGGCGGCCGAAATGGCGTTGTCGTTCTTGGCCTGAGTGCCGCGTGCCGTCTTGCGCACGGCCTTGCCCCAGAGATACATGTTCCAGTCGTTGACGTAGCGCAGGCTGACCGAATCAGGAGGGGCGGGCAGGAACTTGATGCCGTTGGGCATGTCGCCGACGGTGAGGAAGGAGTCGGCATGGGCCGTCATGGTGGCGGCGGCCACGAATGATAGGAGTATGTGTTGGATTTTCATCGTGTAAAAATCGTGTTTGAGTTATTGTTGAATGGTTATGTAGATAGAAAATACGGCGACGGGAGGGCCTATTTGCCTGACTTGCGGGCAAACTCTTCCTTGGCCTTGGCCAGTTGCTGCATAAAGTTTTCGTCGGCATGCAGGCGTGCCACCACGGCACTGGCCACCATGCGGCCTGCCGTGACGTCACTTTGGTAGTGCACGCCGCATATGACGCGGCTCTGCCCGTATTGGTATCCGCGTGACAGGATGGTGTCCTGCCTTTCAGGGTTGATCTCGGCCAGGATCAGGGCAAAGGTCCAGCCGGCCGTGGTGTGTCCCGAGGGATAGGAGCCGTTTTTCTTCAGGCTGGCTTCATCGTTGGGCGTGAGTGATGTTTCGTTATACAGGTCGAAGGGGCGTTTGCGCATGTATCCGTTCTTGGCCTTGTTGGTTCCGTGGCTGCAGTCGCCCAGTGCCTTGGTCAGCAGGGCATAGAGTTCGGGGGTGTTGCTTTTCGAGATGGTCATGCCATAGGCAGCGTTGAAGGTGGAGGAGATGTTGGCCACCGAATAGACGGCATCGGTGAATGCCACCTTTCCGCGCGGTGTATTTCGCACGGTCTTTCCCCAACAGTACTGTACCCAGTCGTCGTAGTATCGATGGTCGGTCGGTGTGGGGTGCACCGGCAGGTAGTAGAGCGCATTGGGCATGTCGTTCACCGTAAGGTAGGAGTCGGCACGGGTTGTTCCCATGGCCATGAGGCATGCCGCACTGAGAAAGAGTAGTTTTTTGTTCATATGTATATTGTTTTATTGTTATTTGTCGTTGGAAGAGGATGGCTTCTGCCAAGTGGGAACGGGTTGATGGCCCATTCTACTGACAAAGGTAGCAAATCTTTGCAAGCCGTACAAAAAAACTCGGGGAGTTTTTTAAAATTACTCGGACTAATTTTAAAATTAGAGGGAGTAATTTTAAACTTACTCTGAGTAATGTGGAATGTTAGTCTGAGTATTTTTCACTCCCCTTGGATGAATGTGTGAAGTGGCAGGGGCGGGGACATGGAAAGGCCCTTGGGCCGTGTGAGGGCTCAGTCGTAGCGCACGGCCTTGAGCACGTTCTCAATCTTCTTGAGCGACTGGCAGATGGCGTTAATCTCCTCCGTGTCGTGTACCTGTACGGTGAGTTGGGCATTGAACAGGCCGTCCTTGCCGGCAATGTTGAGTGCTGAGACGTTGACGCCCACGCGGCGTTGCAGGACGTCGGCAATCTTGAGCAACATGCCGTCTTCGTCAATGCCGTTGATGGCTATGCGGGCCTGAAACAGAAGTCGCTTGTGCAAATCCCACCGCACGGCAATGATGTTGTTGCCAAACTTGCTCTTCAGCTGGGTGGCCGTCTCGCAGTTGCGCTTGTGGATGAAGAGCTGCTGGCGGCTTTCGTCAATGTAGCCCAGGGCATCATCGCCGGGAATGGGGTGGCAGCACTCGGCTATGTGGCAATGGGGGATACTTTGGTCGGTGATGGGCAGGATTTCCTTGCGGTTGATGTGCGTAACGAAGTCGCTGTCCTCATGGGTGCGGACCTCGGCCGTCTTGCTGCCGATGAAGGGGATGAACTTGCGCCACATCGACCCCTTGCGGCCCTTTATGCAGTTGATGTCGGCATCGCCGGGCACAAGCTCGCCCATGCCGATGGACAGGAGCAGGTCGTCGCGGCTGGCCATGTGGTGAAGCTGGCGCAGCTTGTCAATGTTGGTGCTGTTGTACTCAATGTCCTTCGACTCGAGGAACTCCTGCAGCAGCTTTCCGCCCTGGTGCTGCTTCTCGCGGTCCATCTTGCGCAATGATGCCTGAATCTTGCTCTTGGCTTTGGCGGTGGTGACGTAGTTCAGCCACTCGCGCTTGACCTGTTGGTGGTTGCTGGTGAGTATTTCCACCTGGTCGCCGCCCTTGAGGGGGTACATGAGGGGCTTCAGCGTGTGGTTAACCTTGGCACCGATGCAGTGAGTGCCCAGCATGGTGTGGATGCTGAAAGCAAAGTCAAGGGTGGTGGCACCGGCAGGGAGCGACTTGATGTCGCCCTTGGGAGTGAAGACGATGATTTCCTTGGCAAAGAGGTTCAGCTTGATGGTGTCGAGCAGGTCGAGGGTGTCGGGCTGCGGGTCGTCGAGTATCTCCTTGATGGTGTGCAGCCAGTTGTCTATCTTTTCGTCGGCCTCGTCGCCGTTCTGGGCGTGTTCGCCCTGTAGGTTGCTGTTCTTGTATTTCCAATGGGCGGCCAGGCCTTGCTCATCAATGTCGTCCATGCGCTGCGAGCGTATCTGCACTTCCACCCACTCGCCCTGGTTGCTCATCAGGGTGACGTGCAGTGCCTGGTAGCCGTTGGCCTTGGGATGGCTTACCCAGTCGCGCGTGCGGTCAGGGTGAGGCTTGTATATCTGGGTGAGGGCCACGTAGATGTTGAAGCACTCATTGATCTCTTCCTGCGGTTTTTGTGGCTGAAAGACGATGCGGATGGCCAGAATGTCGTAGATTTCCTCGAAAGATACTTTCTTGTCCTGGATTTTCCGCCAGATGGAGTAGGGACTCTTGACGCGCGACGTGATTTCGTACTGGATGTCCATGCGGTCGAGTGCCTGGCGTATGGCGGGAGTGAACTGCTCAAAGAAAGTGTCGCGCTCAGCTTGCGTGGACGCCAGCTTTTCCATGATTTGATTATATTCCTCGGGGTGCTCATACTTGAAGCTGAGGTCCTCCAGTTCGGTCTTGATTTTGTTGAGGCCCAGGCGGTCGGCCAACGGGGCGTAGATGTACAGCGTCTCGCCCGCAATCTTGTATTGCTTGCTGGGCCGCATGCTGCTCAGCGTGCGCATGTTGTGCAGGCGGTCGGATATCTTGATGAGGACCACGCGGATGTCGTCGCTCATGGTGAGCAAGAGTTTCTTGAAGGTCTCGGCCTGCAACGAGGCGCGGTCGCCAAAGATGCCGCCCGATATTTTGGTGAGGCCCTCCACGATGTTGGCAATCTTTTCTCCGAACAGGTTGCAGATATCGTCGTAGGTATAGTCGGTATCCTCCTCCACGTCGTGCAGCAGGGCGGCGCATATGGAGGTAGAACCCATGCCGATTTCCTCGCATACGATTTGGGCCACGGCCAATGGGTGCATGATGTAGGGCTCACCCGACAGTCGGCGCACGCCCTTGTGGGCCTGCTTGGCAAAATTGAACGCTCGCGTAATGATGTCTACCTTCTTGCGGTGGTTGCTGGCAAGGTAGGTGTTGAGAAGACGCCGGAATGCGTCGTTGACCATCTTTTCTTCAAGTTCTGCTTGGGTGGGGGCGGAGTCCTGGGCCATGGGTAGCGGAAAAAGTGGGTTGGGTGGGGAATGTTATCTGACTCGTAGTTTCTTGCCTGCCTGAATGTTGTTGCCGCGCAAGCCGTTCAGGCGTTTCAGCTTCTCAACGGTCGTGCCGTTGCGCCGCGCAATCTCGCCCAGGGTCTGGCCGCGTCGCACCGTAACGCTTTGGCCCGAGGTGCGGCTGCGCGATGAACGGCTGCTCCGT
>JAGAYF010000023.1 GCA_017940605.1 Bacteroidaceae bacterium | reverse complement strand
CGCTTGGCTGAATTCCCCAATATGATCGTCCTCAACACGATGTCGAAGGCATGGGCCTCAGCAGGCATCCGCCTCGGCATGGCATTCGCGCAGAAAGACATCATAAACTATTTCAACAAGGTGAAATACCCGTACAACGTCAACACGTTGGCACAGGAAAAGGCGTTGGAGATGCTGAACAGGCAAACAGACGTGGAGCGATGGAAGCGCTGGATTCTCAACGAGCGCGAATCGCTGATGCAAGCCGTGGCAGAACTTTCCATATGCCAGAAAATCTATCCCACCGACGCCAATTTCTTCCTTGTCAAGGTAGACAACGCCGTCAAAACCTACAATTACCTCGTCGATTGCGGCGTAATCGTCAGGAACCGCACCACGCAGCCACTCTGCGACAACTGCCTGCGCATAACGATAGGCACGCCGCAGGAGAACAACCAATTGCTGGCCGCGCTTCGCAAATACAAGACCACATGAAGAAAGCATTATTCATCGACAGGGACGGTACGCTCATCAAAGAGCCTGCCGACGAGCAAGTAGATTCATTTGAAAAACTGGAATTCATGCCGGGCATCTTCCGCAGCCTGGCCTTGATTCGCGAGAAGACCGATTTTGAATTGGTCATCGTCTCCAATCAGGACGGGTTGGGCACGGCATCGTTTCCCACCGAGGATTTCGAGAAAATACAGCGTTTCATGCTGCAAACCTTCCAAGGAGAAGGCATCGTATTTGACGATATCCTCATCGACCCCACCTTTCCCGAGGACAACGCCCCCACAAGGAAGCCCGGCCTGGGCATGCTCACCGCCTACCTGCAAGGGGACTACGACCTGAGACAATGCTTCGTCATCGGCGACCGCGCCACCGACGGCCAATTGGCCGAGAACCTAGGCTGTCCCTGGTTTCAAATCGGCCAGGACCTCACCTGGGACGACATTGCCAACGCCATCGTGGGCGGCCAAAGGAAGGCGGAACAGCACCGCCAGACAAAGGAGACCGACGTATACGTCCAATTGGACCTCAACGGCCAGGGAAAATGCGACATCCACACGGGACTGGGATTCTTCGACCACATGCTTGAGCAGATAGGACGCCACGCAGGCATCGACCTGACCGTAAAAGTGCAGGGCGACCTGGAAGTAGACGAGCACCACACCATTGAGGACACCGGCATTGTGCTAGGCGAATGCCTGCGCACGGCATTGGGCGACAAGCGCGGCATTCAGCGCTACGGCTTCTGCCTTCCCATGGACGACTGCCTGTGTCAGGTGGCCCTTGACCTGGGCGGCCGCCCGTGGCTGGTATGGGATGCCGACTTCCGCCGTGAAAAAATCGGCGACATGCCGACGGAAATGTTCTACCACTTCTTCAAGAGCCTCAGCGACAACGCAGCCATGAACCTCAACGTCAAAGCCGAAGGCACAAACGAGCACCACAAGATTGAGGGCATCTTCAAGGCCTTTGCCCGCAGCCTGAAGATGGCCATCCAACGAGACATTCACCACATGCAGCTCCCATCGAGCAAGGGCACGCTGTAAGAACACGTCCCTCCCCTATTTCCAATGGCAGCCAAGCACATCCTGACGCTCATAAGCGACTTCGTATGCGGATACCCCCTGTTCGTGTGGCTCATTGGCGGCGGCCTGTTCCTCTTCATCTACTCGGGGGCTGTCCCCCTGCGCCGCCTGCGCCAGGCCGTCCACTCCCTCAGGATTGTCCAGCAGGGCGAGGGGCAGATTACCTCCTTCCAGGCCCTCATGAGCGCCATCAGTTCCACGGTTGGGATGGGAAACATTGCCGGCGTGGCCATTGCCATCGTCATGGGCGGTCCGGGGGCCATCTTCTGGATGTGGGTCAGCGCCCTTGTCGGAATGGGCACGAAATTCTTTGAGGGAACGCTCGCCATCATGTACAAGGGCAAAGACAACCTGGGGAACACCCAGGGCGGCCCAATGTACATCATCTGCAACGGGCTGGGAAAAAAATGGAAACCCCTGGCCGTCTTCTTCTGCTTGGTAGGCATGATAGGATGCCTGTGCGTCATGCAGGCCAACCAACTGACCGAATCGCTCATCACCGTTTTTGCCACCCCCATGGGCTACAGCGACACCGTTGGGCTCAGGAGTGCCATCGGCATCGTCATGGGCATCATCGTCGGCGCAGTCGTACTGGGTGGCATCCAGCGCATCTCGCGCCTGGCCACCAAGATTGTCCCCGTCATGGTGGGGTCTTACCTCCTGCTTGTACTCTACATCATCCTGACCCACCTGACGGAAATTCCCCAACTCTTCCTGCACATTATCCACGAGGCGTTCAACCTCAGGGCAGGCTTCGGTGCATTGGCCGGCGTGGCCATCGTGGGGGCGCGCAGGGCCATGTATGTCAACGAAGCGGGCGTAGGCACAGCATCCCTGATGCACGGTGCATCGCGCAACAGCGAACCCGTCCGCGAGGGCCTCGTGGCCATGCTGGGGCCGGCCATCGACTCTGGGCTGGTCTGCACACTCACAGCCATCCCCATCCTGCTGGCAGGCAACTACCACGTAGAGGGGGTCAAGGGCCTCTACGTCGCCCTCAACGCCTTCCAGACGCTCCTGCCCGGCTGCGGCCACTACCTGCTCATGGTCATTATTTTCTTCTTTGCCTTCAGTACCATGTTTTCCTACTCCTATTACGGCATGAAGTGCTTTGGCTACCTGTTCGGCATGGACCGCACGCGCTACTACAACTATTTCTACCTGGCCATGATTGTCGTGTCGTGCATCATATCGCTCAACACCGTGGTCGTGGTCATGGATTTGGCCTTTGCCCTCATGTCCATACCGACCATGCTGGCCATCCTGCTCCTAGCCCCCAGGGTAAAGGCCCAGATGGCCAACTACTTTGCCCGGCATCCCCACTAACGGCTACCAACAAGGCATGAAAACCCCCTGAATGCGGCCTGAAAAAATTCAGGCAAGGCGTAAGAATGCCACAAACAAGGCGTAAAAAACACGTTTTACACAAGCAATGAGGCCGTTCAGCGCAGGATGCTGTCGTTTAGGAATTCGTCTTTCCCCTTAATCACCGACGATTGGCTGAATCGGTTCTTCCGCGAGGACTTCGACGGGTCAGCCGCATAGTTGACGGCCGGCATTCCCTTCACTGCCCCGCGGTAGCGATTCCATCGGTCCATGATCTGGTTGACATAGTTGTATGTCTCGCTGCCAATCATGTATCCGTACTTCACATCGGGGTCACGGTAATACCTAGCCTCGCTCAGGTGCAGCACATAGTAGCCCACGTGCGCCCACAGGTGCTGATTGCGCCCGTTCTTCTGCGCCAGGCGCATGGCATCGCGCACGTGGTGCGCGCCGCCGTTGTAGGAAGCCAGCACAAACTTGGTCCTCTCCAGCGGATTCCTGATGTCGGAGAATTGGGATTGCAGGTACTTGATGTAACGGGCCGAGGTGGCAACGTTGGTCTCGGCATCAAACAAGTCATCGGCCCTGACGTTCATCCCGGCAGCCGTCCTGGGCATGATTTGCATCAGGCCGCGCGCCCCAGCCCACGACACGGCACGCGGATCAAAGGCCGACTCCTGCCAGCACATGGCAGCCAGCAAGCGCCAGTCCCACCCCACCTGGGTTGCATACCGCACAAACAGCCCGTCATACTGGGAAATGATACCCTTTGAGCGCGACAGCAGTTGCACCTGCGCCTGCCGGGTGACGCGGGGGCGCGCCCGGAATTGTTCCACCACTTTCCGCTCATCGTCCAGCACGCTCGGCGAATACCACTGCCGCAGGCGTGCCAGCAGACCAGTCGCATTGCTCCTGACGGCCCACATCTGCCGGGCATCTGGGCCTACCGCAGCCGACAAACCTTGCGACTGAATGTATTTTTCGCTCAGGGGGTAGGCTATGACATCGGCCTTGTTTTCTTTCAGCAGGCGTACCATTTCCAAGGTGTCCTGCGCCATTTCCATGCGCAGGCGCACACCGGCCTGACGGGCAAAGTTGTCGGCCAGCAGGTATTGCAGGCCCATGTCCTCGCCGCGGTATTGGTAATAGGTCTCAGGGCCGCTTATCGTGACGGCTATCATTTCGCCGGCCTGCTGAATGTCGTCCAGATCGTAGCTTTCATCCTCCGCACTTGCCTGCACGGCCTCAGCCTGGGACGGCTTCCTGGAATTGCAGGCCGCAAGCATGCACGATGCAATCAGGGCAATGACGGATAAATGGATGAATCTCATGAAAAATATGGGCCTTACGAATAAATCAACCGGAAAGTTTTTGTATTTTCGCTGCAAAATTAAGCATAAAAATCTATCCACATGGTGAAACACACTGTACTTTTCAAACTTAAGGAGAATCTTGACACCGCTGTCAGGCAATCAGCCATGGAAACCTTCAGGCAGGACATCTTGGCCCTCACGGACATTATCCCAGTCATACGCCACATAGAGGTAGGCCTGAACTGCAACCCCGATGAACAATGGGACATCTGCCTGTACAGCGCCTTTGACAGCATGGAGGACCTGCAGGCCTACGCCACCCACCCACAGCACCTGGCAGCAGCGGGAAAGCTAAAACCCCTGCTGGCCGGACGCGCCTGCGTCGACTACAATTGGTAGGAAGGGCGCAACCGCCCAAAGGTAAGGACGGCATCGTCCATCCTTATGTAATGAATTGAAAATGGATAGGCGTGCCCCATGCAATGATAGGAGGCATGCAGCATCCCTTCCTGTGAGAGGGAGAAAGGAGCGACCTGACATTTCTTCATTTCATTGACCACACCGCTGCCCAGCATCTTGAACATCGTCTCCTTGGCGCACCACAGCACCGTCTTCTTGCATATGAGGTCGGCTTCGTTGACATGGGCCAATTCGCGGTGTTCTTCGCTGGTCAGGAAATGGGAACTCACCTTGTTTATCCTGTCTGAACATATTTCCACATCCACGCCCACCCCATCGTCAGGGCTAATGGCCGCCGCGACCCAGCCGCGCGTGTGCGACAGGCTGATGCGCACAGGTTCATCCGCCACATAGGGCGCACCGTTGGGGTAATGCTCCAACCGAATGCCCTTGCCCATGGCCGTTTGCAGCAAGAGCCGCTCGGCCATCCTTTCGCGCTGGCGGGATTGCGACTTGCATTGTTCCCGCAGTTGGGCACAGAATTCCCCGTCGCCCAACAGGGCCGCCAATGTGGGCACATCTTCCTCAAGTTTCCAAAGATGGACCGCGATTGAGCTTTTAATGAAAGATTGGTAATAGGGCATCCGTTGACGTCAGTCTTGATGGGGAGTGAAGGTCACCTTCACCTTGGAAATATGTCGCTCATCCACATTGAGAATCTCAAACACGAACTGCTTGAAACGGACCACCTGATGCTTGCGGGGCAGATCGCCGATAATGGCCAGCAAGATTCCAGCCAGGGTATCCCCCTCTTCCGTGAAATCATCAAAGAAAGATTCGTCAATGTCAAATATCTTGCAGAAATTCTGTAGGGAAACTTTCGCATCAAATATATATGTACTGGCATTTAGCTGGATGTACGGGCCGCGGTCGTCGTCAAATTCGTCATTGATCTCACCCACGATTTCCTCAATGATGTCTTCCAGCGTAACAATGCCCGACACGCCGCCATATTCATCAATGACGACGGCAATGTGTATCTTCTTGGTTTGAAATTCATGCAGCAGGTTATTGATTTTCTTCGTTTCGGGAACGCAGAAATGGGGGCGCAGCAGGTTTGTCCACCTGAAATGGTCCGTCCGGCCGATATAGGGCAGCAAATCCTTGGTATATAAAATTCCTACGACATTGTCGCGCGTATTGGAATAGACCGGTATGCGCGAATAGTTGTTTTCGGCAATGACTTTCAACACATCGGCAAAGGATGAACGCACATCCAGGTCAACTACGTCAAGGCGCGACGTCATGATGTCCTTGACCGTCTCATTTCCGAACTGTACAATTTCGCGCAACATGCCGTTCTTCGAGATGGCATCGCCTAAAATGGAATTTTTCGCCCTGTCCTGCCATGCTTGTTCGTCATGGTCCTTCCCTACGCCCGCCCAGCGGTTGGCCAGGACGAACAACGGGCGCACAGGCTTGACCAAGCGGTAGATCGTCTTGAACGAGGGCTGGACTTTCCTGACCAACAAGTTAACTGTCAGGAATACAGCCACCAGTACACAAAGGAATATCAGCCAAAACCATTCTCCCAGGATGGTTCGGCACAGAAAATACCCCACAAGATACAATATACTGATAAGCAGAACGGCATAAGGCAGGAAAAGACCGTACTTGACCATCCGCTTACCCTGCAGAAAAGGCGCAAAGTAGCTGTCTTGCTTTTTTCTTTTCAACAATATGTTCTTGTTGTCCAGCAAGAGCGTCAGGCAACTGAATACCACCGCGCCGTAGACCAGCACGGCGACCGCAATTCCCCAAACCATCCACAATTCCACGAAGTTCACACTTTCTTCAGGCACGTGTATATTCCTTTAGGTTGTTTTTTCGGGATTTCTGTTTGACAGCAGTTCCAGTTTTTCCGCCCATATTTCCACACGGCTTTGGTTCTGCCCCGCCCTGTCGGTAAAATTTCGCGTATGCAGTTCTCCCTCTACATAAATCTTGTCTCCCTTGTGCACGTATTGCTCCACCGTTTTGGCCAGTGTGCGCCACAAAATGACCGTATGCCATTCTGCCGTTTCGGGAACACGCGTCCCATCCTTTGTGGTATACCCTCGGTTGGTCGTAGCCAGCACCACCGTAGCCACAGCTTGGTCCGGCCCAACGTATCGCACGTCAGGATCTTTCCCTACATGCCCTATCAGCATCACTCTGTTCAATGACATACTGCAAGATTTGTGTTACAAAATTGATTTCTTCTTATCGGATGCGGTCAGCCGCGCGTACTTTCTCCTCATCCGCCTTGATATTTCTCCATGCCAAGTGGGCCAGCAACATGGCAACGATTGCCAAGGCAATGGATGGCAGGGATATGTTCTTCATACCGTCGTCCACCACGTAGTAAGCAGCTGCCAGGAAGACGTAGCTGAGCCCAATCATGCAGTTGGCCCATCTGACTTGCTTCATTTGCTTGCGTCGGTTCAAGTAAGCAAAGATGGCACACCCCATCATGACGGCACTCAATGCCCAACAAGCCAACATGGCTCCGCCGAAGATTCTCATCAGTCCGTCCTCAGCGCCCCATACGGCGGCACTGCCTAAAAGCACGATAGCAACAATCAGGGAGATTATTGCTATCGCGAGATAAATGCTCTGTATTCTTTGAATCATCTCCCTAAGAATTAGAAATCATTCGCTTCGTCGTTGGGATTGCGGAAATAGACCTTGCCATCCAGGAACTCTTTCTCGGCCAACAATGCCGGCTTGGGCATCCGCTCATAGAAACGCGAGATTTCAATCTGCTCCCTGTTCTCAAATTCTTCTTCCAGACTATCATTCTTTGAACCAAATTCACTCAATTTTCGCTGCAATTCCTTTTTCAGGTCAACTGATATTTGGTTTGCCCTTTTTCCCATAATCAATACACTTTCATAGACATTTCCTGTCTGCTCGCTGAAGTCCATCAAATTGCGGGTCACAGTTGTAGAAGGCGTTGAATTTTTCTTTGTAGCCATAATTAATATTGTATATTATCTTTATTACTGTAATTTTTCTGTCATGGCCTTGGCCTTTTCATAGATAGCCTTGGCTTCATTTGCATATTTCGATTCAGGATACTCGTTCACGAAACCATAGTATTCGTCAATCGCGTTTTCATATCGCTCTTTCATCTTGTTGCTCACGCTCGATACGGCCAATTCATATTTTGCACGCAGAATCAGGATGGAGAACTCCTCCTTCTTGGAGGAATAGGGATAGTCCTTGATGGCATTCTCGGCCGTAATGATACATGCCTCATAGTTGTTTCCGCCCATGGTACAGTTCAGGAAATATCCGCCCAGGTTATAGTACAGCTTGGCGGCCATGTATTCCTTTTCCACCAGCTTGTCTTGCAGTTCAAAAATCATTTCCCTCACCTTGGGAACGTATTTCGACTCCGGCGAAATCTCCAGGAAGTTCTGCAAATCGGTGATGGCCTGATAGGTGTCCGTCTGGTCCAGCTCAGGTTGCGGCGTAGACAGGTACAATGCCCGTCCAGCATAGAATCTGGCCTCATCCACATGGACACTCGTGGGATAATTTGTGCAGAAACGCGTAAAATAGTCGTTGGCCGACACGTAATCCTTGGCCATGAACTTGCTCATCGCCAACAAAAACGTCGATTCATCGCCACGCTCCGTCCCTTTCATGCCCGGTATCACGTCGGTCAGCAGCAAGGCCGCGTCATTATATTTTCCGTTCAGGAAATATTGCTTCGCCGCCTCGTATTTATAATCGGAATCGGGACACTTACTCAGTTTGGTAAAGCCTCCGCACGATGTCAGCAAGAGAATTGCCAACGATAAAAAACCGCATTTTGTCTTCATTGTGCACCTATTGCGCTGCAAAATTAAGGAATTAGCATCAGATACACAACCTCTCAACGATAATTTTCCTTAAAAATATCGTCTCAGGGGCATCCTCACTCCCCCATCCGCAGATCAAGACCACTTTACCACCCGTTCAATACAACGTTCCCTTGACCGCTGCCCCACTTAGCACTTCTGCTTCTGCCGCAGCCAGGTCTTCGTCCGAAGTGAGAATCGTTACAGCAATAATGTTAGCATTGACTATTTGAGGAAATTTCAACAACACAGTTTTGTCAAATGCCCAATATCCTGCCGTGTTCAGCATATAGTCCCACATTTGTTGGTCCATGGGTACAAAGTATGCTGTTCCCGTTCTGTAGTCAGTGGTTTTCTTTCCCCCTTTGCCATCTGAGACTACACCATCGATCTTATAGTTTCTGCTAATGACGGAAAACTGAAAATACGATTGGTTGTCATTGTTGTAATAATAGAACGCCAATAAGGGTGTACGCCCGTTATCCAATACTGATTGGACGGCATTTTTAGCTTCCGTCGACAGGACAGATTCCTTTATTTCATAACCTGCGGCCATAGGGGTCTCCGATTCAAAGAGTTTCCATCCACGGACTTCCACCCCAATGACATCCAAGCCACCACCCAAGATAATCTCATATCGACAGCCTGCTTTCCACACCATATCCTGCAGT
>JAGAYF010000022.1 GCA_017940605.1 Bacteroidaceae bacterium | reverse complement strand
TCATGATCGTGCCGATACCCTTAATTCAGGTGGCCGACAGCCGTGGGGTTCCACCTCTTCCCATCCCGAACAGAGAAGTTAAGCCCACGCGCGCCGATGGTACTGCGCAAGCGGGAGAGTAGGTCGCCGCCGTCTTTTTTTAGCAGTGGGAGTCCGCCCTGATGGGGCGGACTCCTTTTTTTTCGTGCATTTTTTGCATATACGACGGCATCGCCCTCTTCGCCATAACGGGAAGGCGGCAGTAGAAGTCTGAAGGTGGTCGGGGAAGACCTATCTTGCTGCTGGACTAATATTATGAAGCGCAGGTACTGTCAATTGAAGAGGAAATGCGTACCTTTGCAGGCACTGGCATAATTGATAAAGCGAGTTAATATGATGACTGAACTGGAGAAATGCATGGCTGGAGAGATGTTCAACGGCAGTGACCCCGAGTTGGCGGCCATGACGCTCAGGGCGAAACGCCTGCTGGCGGATCTGAACCGCACCGACTATGCCGACTGGGACGGGAAGCGGCGCATACTACGGGAGATGTTTGGCTCGGTGGGCGAGTCGGTTTACGTTGACATCGACTTCCATTGCGAATACGGGCGGAACATCCATGTAGGCGACCGTGTGATAATCAACATGAACTGCACCTTTGTCGACAACAACCGCATTGACATAGGCAACGATGTGCTGATTGCCTCGGACGTTAAAATCTATACAGCCACCCACTCCATCCGTGCTGCGGAACGGGTGTTCCCTGGCTGGCAGCCCGATGCGGGCCTGTTGCTCTGCCGGACGTATGCCCGCCCCGTCCTCATAGAGGATAATGCATGGATTGGCGGTGGCAGCATACTTCTGCCTGGTGTGACCGTCGGTGCGCGGAGCGTCATTGGCGCAGGCTCTGTCGTTACCAGGGACATCCCTGCCGACTGCGTGGCGGTGGGCAATCCCTGCCGTGTCATCAAGCGGGACGTGAACGACTAAACGACCCATGAGTACACGAAGTAGGCATCGAAAACCCAAAATAGGAATCGGGCATTCAAGATGAAAAGCGTACTGGACAAGGCAATATTATTTGGATGGGCCTTGCTGCTGCTTGCGGGATGCACTGACTACAACCGCATACTGGAGGAGGTGCACGACAAGGACCAAGCGGCCAGGGAATGGTCTCTTGGGATGGCCTCGTTGTCATCCGACGACGTGGCCAGGCATTCTGCAGAGATGAGGGCGGTGGATTCGCTGAACAGAACCATTGTGTTCGGCATCCTTGACCAGCATGGCTGGCCCAGCGGCCTGTCGGCCAAGGCCAATGACGGCATTTGGCTGGTGATAGACCATGCCGATGACGAGTGCCAGAGGAAATACCTGCCCCTTGTCAGGGAAAAAACCGAGGAAGACATCGTTAAACCCTCCGATTATGCCACGCTGTATGACCGCCTGCTGATGCACGAGGGGAAACCGCAGATGTACGGCACACAGGTCAGGATGGCGGCCACCTTTGTCGGCGAAGACCTTGCCATGCAGTTGTTCCTGTGGCCCGTGCAGGATGCCGACGGGCTGGACAGCCTGCGCGCCTCGGTTGGCCTGTCGCCGATAGGAAGCTACTTGGAGGCAACCCAGAAGGCCACGGGACAGGCGGTCCAGTGGGACAAACGGAAAACCGTTGCTGACTTTTGAAAATTGTGCCATTTCTGACTCGGGTGGAGCGACAGCACCCATCTGCCGGCGCTTACGCCTTGTTGGGCAGGTTTTCATGCCTTGTATGAAATCTTTCAGGCCGCGTTCACGGGACTTTTGCGCCTTGCAATACCACTTTTACCAAAGGCAGCTCCTTTTGTGCAAGTGTGACCATTGACATACAGGGCTAAGCTGAAAATAACTTCTGTTTCGGGTTGGTTTTTTCGGAATCTGATGCTTGGTTCAGTGAAAAGAGCTATCTTTGCAGCCAATTAACCGATATTCACTGATATTTGCTATGCAACAAGATGCTTCCATGGCTGTCGCACCTGCGGCGGCGTTTCTCGACACCAAGCCGCACTATGACATTCTGGACGGACTGCGCGGCGTGGCTGCGCTGGTGGTGATACTGTACCACGTGTTTGAGTGCTTCGACTGGTCGCCCGCGCCCCATGGCTACCTGGCCGTGGACTTCTTTTTTGTCCTGTCGGGATTTGTCATTGGCTATGCCTATGACAACCGCTGGCACAGCATGTCGACGATGACCTTCTTCCGGCGGCGTCTCATCCGCCTGCACCCCATGGTGATCATGGGCGCGGTGCTGGGCGCACTGACGTTTCTCCTGCAGGGCAGCGTGCGCTGGGACGGCACGCATGTGGCCTTCAGAATGGTCATGGTGGCCTTGCTGCTCAACATGTTCATGCTTCCCCTGGGGCCCGGTGCCCGCGCCGACGTGCGCGGCAACGGCGAGATGTTTCCCCTGAACGGCCCTAACTGGTCCTTGTTCTTTGAGTACATTGGCAACATTCTCTATGCCCTGCTGCTGCGCCGCCTGCCCACGAAGGCCTTGGCTGCCGTGGCCGTGGTGACGGGGGCACTGCTCATGGGCGTGGCCGTGCACGATGGCTACCTGGGCGTGGGCTGGAGCATGGTGGACGGCGGTTTCTGGAGCGGGCTGGTGCGCATGCTCTTCCCCTATACGGTGGGCATGCTCATGGCGCGCGTGTTCCGCCCCGTGCGCATCAGGGGGGCGTTTTGGCTGTGCGGTGCGGTCATCGTGCTGGTGGCTCTGCTGCCCGCCGGTGTGACGGGAAGTGCACCCTGGGCCTGCGGTGTGTACGATGCCCTGTGCGTTATCGTGGTCTTTCCCCTGCTGGTGTGGCTGGGTGCTTCGGAGTTGCAGGTGCGCCCCGTGACGCGGCGCGTGAGCCGCCTGCTGGGCGACTTGTCCTATCCGCTCTATGCCGTGCACTACCCGTTCATGTATTTGTTCTATGCCCTCATCGGCTTTGACGGCGACCTTGTGCCCATAGCCAAGCTGCGCGAGGTGTGGCCGCAGGCGCTCATCCTGCCCGTGGGCTGCATCCTGCTGGCATGGCTCTGCCTCAAGTTCTACGACCTGCCCCTGCGCCGCCGGCTTCATGCCCCGCGTGTGGAGAATCGTTAGGCGGAGATGCACGATGAAATCATTTAAGTAGATATGAAACTGATAAAACATGGGATGATAGCCGCCATCCTGACCTTATGCGGCAGCATGGCACTGACCTCGTGCATCAAGGACGAGCGGGCCAACAGTGAGTGCGACATATTGGGCGCATGGGTGGAGGGCGACGCATACAAGCAGTACTTTACCGACGAATCGCAAATGAGACCTACGGTGCTGTATGGCAGCAACACGGTGCAGTTTACCGTGAAGACCCTATCGTCATTGCCTGCACAGATACCGGTCTGGTTTGAAGTGACGCCTGGTGCGACCATCGAGCCGGCCAGCGGCACGGCCCACGATTTCCGTCGCGGACCGGTGACCTACACCGTGACATCGGAGGACGGCAAGTGGAGCAGGCAGTACGAGGTATGTTTCATAGGCTCGCAACTGCCGTCGTTCCTGTTCAAGTTCGACCATTACGAGACCGTCACGTCCATTACCAATTCAGAGTACCACTCCTTCTATGAGGTGGACGATGCCGGCACGAGGTGGGATATCTGGGCATCGGGAAACATGGGCGCGTCCATTACGATGCCGGCCGGCAGCGGGCCGGAGAAGTTCCCCACGTCGGCCATGACCGACGGTGCAAGCGGCACGGGTGTGCGGCTGCAGACGATATACGGCGGTGACCTGGCCAAGATGTTCGGCAAGCCCATTGCTGCCGGAAGCCTGTACCTGGGTTCTTTTGATTTGAACCAGGCCTTGCTCAATTCGCTCATGTCGACGCGCTTTGGGCAGCCCATCGACAAAGATCCCGTGAAGGTGACGGGCAAGTATAAGTACAAGCCCGGCCCGGAATTCAGGGACAAGGACTACAACGTAGTGCCGGGGCGCATTGACGAGGGCGACATTTATGCCGTCTTCTTCAAGAGCCGGGACAAGGATGGCAATGACTTTGTGCTGACGGGCGACAATGTCCTCACCAGTGAGTATATTGTCAAGAAAGCCCGCGTGGCATCGCTGCCGGCCACCGACGAATGGACTCCGTTTGAAATGTCGTTCAACGAGGCCGAAGTGGACTACGACCTGCTGGCCAACGGCGGCTACAAGATGACGCTGGTGTTCTCGTCGAGCAAGGAAGGGGCTCTTTTCGAAGGCGCCGTGGGCAGCGAGTTGTGTGTGGATGAAGTGGAAGTGACATTTAAAGATATCGTGACAGAATGAAACGGAACAGAATAAGGACGGCCATCCTGCTGGCAGTGGCACTGTGTGTGAAAGGGTATGTTATGGCGCAGCACCTGCCGGACGGCATGCAGGTCAAGGCGCGCGTCGGTTACAGCATAGGCGGCACGACCCCCATTCCCCTGCCTGCCACCATTCGCAGCATTGATGCCTTCCGCCTCACGCCGTCGTTGATGGTTGGCGCTGATGCATGGCTGCCCGTCGGCCGGCAGTGGGGCGTGTCGGCAGGACTGCGCGTTGAGAACAAGGCGATGGATGCCGATGCCACGGTAAAGGGCTACCACATGGAGATGGTGCAGGGCACTACCCAACTGGAGGGCATCTTTACGGGCCAGGTGTGCCAGAAAGTGAAGCAGTGGATGCTGACCGTGCCGGTGCAGGCTACGTGGCAACCTGGCAGGAAGGTGACCCTCAAGGCCGGCCCCTATGTGTCGCTGCTCTTCAGCCGTGGGTTCAATGGCATTGCCTCCGACGGCTACCTGCGGCAGGGCGACCCTACAGGGCCGCGTGTCACGATAGGCAACGACAAGAACACGCGGGCTACCTATGACTTTCACGGCGACATGCGCCGTGTGCAGCTGGGCGTAGGGGCTGGCGTTGACTGGCAGTGCTGGCAGGACTTCGGCTTGTCGGCCGACCTCAACTGGGGCTTGACGGGCATCTTTCCCGGCAGCTTCAAGACTGTGGAGCAGGCGCTCTATCCGGTCTATGGTACTGTCGGCGTGTTTTACAGAATCAAGTGAAGGGAAAAACACAGATGAACCTCAACATCAAGGAGCGGTACAGACGTTTCAGGGCATGGCAGGAGTCGCCGTTCCGCTATGCCATGAACGAAGATCCTACCCACCGCTGCCGCAACTGCGGCCGTGAGTATGCCGGCAACTTTTGCCCGTGCTGCGGCCAGAAAGCCACGCTGGGTGGGGTGAACTGGTCGAGCGTCAGGGCGGGTGTAATGGACATATGGGGCGCGGGCACGCGCTCCATGACCTACACGCTGTGGCAATTGTTCTGGCGGCCGGGCTACCTTATCCGCGACTACATCAGTGGCAAGCGGCAAGTGAGCTTCCCGCCGGTCAAGATGCTCATCATCGTGGCCCTCATCTGCTCACTTGCCAGCAACCTGCTGGGCGATGGCGAATCAAAGGAAACCTTTATAAGAGAGGGCTGGGAAGCGGTGGAGACATTTTTCAATTGGACCGAAGAAAACCAAGGCTGGGGCATGCTGGTCACTTATTCCATGCTCCTGCTCCTGCCCACATGGGCCCTGTTTCACCATTCGCCTCGCTGCACTGCCCATGTGCTGCCCCAGGGCTTCTTCATTCAGGTGTACCTCGCTACGCAGGTCCTCGTCCTTGCTTTCCTTTCCAACCTCTTCTGGTACATTGGCTGGATGATACCGCTTTACTTCATCATTACCTACCATCAGTTGTTTGGCTATGGTCTGTGGGGCACGGTCTGGCGTCTTGGGCTGGGTTTTGTCGCGGCAGGGTTCATGATGACGATGATACTTCTCAGTGTGACTGACATCATTGTAAGAGCAGGCAGCCAGAACCCCGAGTGGCTGCAAAAGTCAATGGTCGTTGTCCCCCTGGGCATCTGCTACGTTGCCGTGCTTGCCCTCGGCTATGCCATTGGCCGCAGGACGCAGAAAAGACGCCTCAAGGCCCATGCGTCCGAAGCTGGTGAATAATGGATGAACGTGTAAGAAGTTCTCCCACCGGCACTGCTGCGTGGCATGAACAATGAAATATTTTGCGCACAATAAGATTGAGTCTATGCAAAATGTACTAACTTTGCAACACAGAAACACCCAAACAACCACTGCCTATGTAGCATGACCTCCTAAAGACAACTAAGATAAAAAGCGTTAGCTTTATATTCTTGTATTCCGAAAATCGGCAATTATTAGGATGCACGAGAGTAAAAGTTGATGCTCACGCAATAGCATTGCGTGGGCTTTTACTCGTTAAAGTGCATCAGGTGTTTGCCGATACCTCGGAATACGTAGACGAAGTTAAATAGTCCACGTTTTTTATTTGTCACCCTTCGGTTTTCATTTGGACTATGAGAATAATAATTTGCAATCAATAAAACTTTACAACAACGAATTATAACATGAAGAAAAAACTTTTTTATTGGTCGTCGCTCATGCTGACGGCGGCCATGGTGATGACAACATTTGCGGCATGCGGAGACGATGACGACAACGACAAGGGCGGAAGCGGCGGAAACGGCGGAGGCAGTGACCCTGTCGTTACGATCGACAAGTTTGTCCCGGGATACCTGAACGACGGTGCAGGCAACAAGGATTTGCCTGCAGGCACACGCCTGGCAGGGGTCGGCAACGAATTTAAGTTCTATTATGACCAGGCAGGCAACCTGTCTGAGGTAAATGCGCAAGGCACTTATTTTGACTTCTCCACCAAGGGAATCACAGTCCAGTATGAGAACGAAGAAAGCGAAACATGGACTATATCATTTAACAATGACGGCTATGTGGCCAAGGTTACCATGAAGGATGACGAGGGAAGTACTACAATTAATATGAACTATAACTCCAACCATCAACTGGCAAACAGCACAAATACCTATTCGTACGCTTGGGATGGCGGCAAGGAAGAAGGGGTAAGCAAACTGACCTTTACCTATGAAGGTACTGTGTTGAAGACCGCGACTTGGCAGGACACTTGGACCGAAGTTTCGGATGGCAAATCGAATAAATACTCAGCCACGCATACAGCCTCATTCAGAGGCAATGAGAACAGCAATCCCTATGGGCAATGGACGCCCAAGCTGCTGGAAACCGCCCTTGATACCGAGGATGCCATGGCAGCATTGGGCTATGCCGGATGTCTTGGTCGCGCCTCGTCGGCATTGCCTGCCAGCATAGAGGTGGTAGACGTGGAACCGGATGAAACTGGGGACGACCATAAATATACGTACACCTACGACTGTTCCTATGAGTACAATTCCCATGGCGCACTTGCAATGGCCGACGGAATGGACTATAGCTATGGCACATCCACGGCCTCGGTAAAGTCGGTGGCAGAGACCGTGAAGAATGTCAGGGAGACCGTGAAGAAGCAGAAAACGCACCGACGCATGATGATGCACCGCCGCGCAAGGCATGCCCACGGGCAGCAAAATGCCGTCAAGGAATAGTCTCCTTCACCTATAATATATTCCAAAGAAAACTGGGGAGCAGTGCCACGAGTGCATTGTCCCCCAGCTTCTTTTTCCGTTTCTTAGGTTTCTTTCCGCCGCAGGCGTGTCCCTCTTGGCGCGCTGCTGCGAAAGGGCGCGGTAGCCACTCCCACCAGGCTTTTTATGTGCCCCGACAAGGCTTATTGTCCATCTTAACATGCCTTGGTACTCTCCGTACCAAGGCATGGAACCCATAGTACCAAGGCATGGAACCCATAGTACCAAGGCATGGAACTCGAAGTACCAAGGCATGGAACTCGAAGTACCAAGGCGTGGAACTCGCAGTACCAAGGCATGGAACCCATAGTACCAAGGCATGGAACTCATAGTACCAAGGCATGGAACTCATAGTACCAAGGCATGGAACTCGCAGTACCAATGCACGGAACTCATAGTACCAAGGCACGGAACAGACTCAGGGACGGCAGCAATTCTTCCCCTAAGTCAGGGGAAACGGCCCGTATAGGGCCGATGGAGTGTGTCACTTGCACGGTGACATGTGTCATCATAACAGGGTCATTCTCCTCCGACACTACGCGCCACCTCCCCTAAGACAGGGGAGGTGGCTGGGGTGTTCGGGGAATGCGTCGGTCAGAAGTGGATGTGTACACCGCCCATGAACGTGGCCCTCGGCATGGGGAATCCGCCCATGGTGCTGTACCGTTGTGCCAGCAGGTTCTCGCCGCGCACAAACAGGCGTATGTTGAAGTGCAGCCGGTGGCTGGCCGTCAGGTTGAGCAGCCAGAATTCTTCCTTGTGCCCGTTGGGAGCAAGGCTGGTGTACAGGCCGCCTATGTATTGCAGGCCGCCGGCCACGGCCCAGCGTCCGCTGTGCCAGTCGGCCCCCAGGTAGAGCTTGTTCTGCGGGGCGGCCATGACGGGATGCTTCATGTGCAGGAAGCTGTAGTTGGCGTTCAGCTCGAGCGACGGCAATGCCTTGCAGGCGGCCTCGGCCTCCAGCCCCCAGTTCTTCAGGCGGCCCGTGTTGATGTTCTGCATGCGCCCGTCCACCATCTGGGTCTGTATGATGTTCTCGGCATCCAGCAGGAAGATGCTGCCGCCTATGCGCAACCTGTTGGCCGCCAGGCGTTGCTTGTAGGACAGTTCGTAGTTCATCATGCGTTCCGGGCGCAGGTCGGCGTTGGCAATGCGGAACATGTACAGGTCCTTGATGGTGGGGTGGTGGAATCCCTTGCTGACGCATGCGCTGAGCTCGGCCTGCCGTGCCATGTGGAGCACCAGGCCGCCCTGGGGTATCCACTCCGTGCCGGCCTGGGTGTGGTGGTCGGCGCGCAGGCCGGCGTGGGCGGTGAGCAGGGGGGTGATGTCCTGCCTGAAGTCAATGTAGCCGGCAAGGTCATTCTCCGTCTTCCTTACGATGTCGGTCTCCTCGCCGGTGGCCATGGCCCTGTTCCAGGCATGGCCGCCCACCTGCTGCCAGTCCAGGCCCACGGTGGTCATGTTGCCCCTGAACAGGCGCACCCCCTGGTAGGCTGAGATGCCCAGCATGAAGTCATTGTGCAGGTACAGGCTGGTGCGCGGCGTGCCGCCCTCGTTGTAACCGTCGTTGATGTGGTGGTGTCCCCAGCTGATGAAGCCCCGTACGGCACCCTGTGTCCTGTCATATCGGTTTTCAATGCCTGCGCTGGCCATGCCGCGCAGCACCCTTGCGTCGTTGTCGACCAGCGGTGCGGCCGTTGTGCCGGGGTTGCTGGTGCTGAACCAATTGAGGTTGCCCAGGGCCTGGGCTGTCCAATGGCTGTCCAGGTCGTAGCCCAGCTTGAGGAAGCCGCTCCCCTCCCTGAACTGGCTGTTTGGGCGGTGTCCGTCGGTACTGTTGTGCGATATGCCCGCCGCCCCTGCCAGCTTGCCTTGGCGGAAGACGTTGCTGTACTCGCTCTGGAACGTCCCGTAAGAACCCCATCCCACCTGAATGTCGTTCTTCATGCCGTCATATGGGAGTCGGCGTGTCACAATGTTCATGACACCGCCCATGGCGTTGGACCCATAGATGAGCGAAGCAGGACCGCGCAGCACTTCCACGCGCTCGGCCAGCATGGTCTGGTAGGCATCGGCCACGGGGTGGCCGTACAGGCCGGCATATTGGGGCAACCCGTCCACGAGGACAAGCATCTGGGCCATGCCGCCTATGCCCCTGATGGTCATCGTGCCTGCTGCCCCCGAGCTGATGCCGTAGCCCATCATGCCCCTGCCTGTGACAAACATGCCAGGCACTTGCTCCGTCAGGGTGGGGAGCAGCGAGGGGCGGTAGTTCTCGGTCAGTTTTTGCCGGTCAATGACTGATATCGTCATGGGGACGTTGCGCTGGGTTACGGCGGTGCGCGCACCCGTCACAACGGTCTCGCCAAACTGAATGGTGTCCCGTTGTGCTGCCGCATGAAGTGAGAGGCCTGACAGAAAGGCTGCCAAAAGAACGCTTCTTCTCATAGCTTGAAGGGGGAGGTAGGTGGTTGTGTGCTTATTTGTCAATGCTGATGAGCTTGTACTTCCTTGAGCCTAAGCCAATCTTTTCGGCATAGTCTACGATGTACGTGCCATGCTGGCGGTTGATGCGCTCAATGAGCGGCTTCTCGTTGTCGCCCTCGGCCTGCTTGTGGTTGAACACCAGGTCAAGGCATGCCTTGTCCAGTGCCACGGGGTCGGTGCTGGCCAGTATGCCCATGTCCTTGAGTTGTGGGGCGGCGGGATGGCCGTCGCAGTCGCAGTCAACGCTCATGTTGTTCATGACGTTGATGTAGATGATGTTGCCATGGAAATAGTCATGCACACCCTGTGCGGCGGCAGCCATGCTTTCAAGGAAGAGGTCCTGCGTAGGTCCTGCCGCCAGGTTCTCCTTGTTCCACAACTGGGTGACATCGGATGTCTTGCCGGCTGTATGTATGTAGGTCTTGCCTGCCGTGCTGGCCACGCCAATGCTGGCGTTCTTCAGTACGCCGCCGAAACCGCCCATGGCATGTCCCTTGAAGTGGGCCAGGTTGATCATGAAGTCATAGTTGGCCAAGTGGCCTCCCACGATGTCGTACTTCAGGTGCTTCCTGTCCTTTACGGGAATGCGAATCTGGTCATATTCATCCATGATGTCCACGGCAAAGATGCTGTCAAATCCATGGTCGTGGATGGTGGCCCAATGCTTGCTGACATCCTGGCGCGAACCACCGTATGCAGTGCAGCATTCTACGATCGTACCTTGTACGTCCTCCACCAGGTTGCGGATTAATGTGGGCTTCAGGTAGTGGTTGTTCCCGCCCTCACCCGTGCTGATTTTCACTGCCACGCGGCCTTTGGCTTCCACGCCCAGTGCCTTGTATACGGCTACGAGCCCTTCGGGCGATATGTCTTTGGTGAAATACACCTTGCTCTGTGCCATTGTGCCCAATGATATGGCCATGGCAACACATGTCATAAACAACTTTCTCATATACATAATTAAAATAGTTCTATCGTTGGTGCAAAATTACTGTTTTCCTCTGTGTCAGGACAATCTGTATTACTGAAATGCTGAACCCTTTTACGGCAGGAAGCAGGGAGTGTGGCTCCAATAAAAAACGGCATTGCTGCCGAAGCAGGAATGCCATTCTTTTTCTTCTGTGTAGTTTTGTGTGCTTGCTGTTTACTCGGGATTGATAGCACCTGAAGGACAAACATCGGCACAAGTACCGCAGTCAAGACACGCATTGGGGTCAATGTTGTATTTAGCATCGCCCTCGCTGATAGCGCCGGCAGGGCATTCACCAATGCAAGTGCCGCATGCAACGCAATCATCACTAATTACATAAGCCATATTTCTCTCGTTTTATAGGTTGATTTTAATCTATTTTCGAGCGCAAAAGTAATATTTCTTTGGAAATTGGCCAACTTTCATGGAAAAAATATTGATGCGGTCACTTTTATCTTTTCCTGTGGGTTTATTCCATTGTTTGTATGTATGCCTCAAACAAGTGATGCTGCCTTTGGTCTTCGGGCGGCAGCTTCATGTAGTCTCCATATGTTTTCTTGAGGTATTCCTCATAGCCTGCCATCGTCTTGTATGTCTTTCCCTCAAAGCAAATGTCCACGCTGGAGGCGATGGCTTGGGCGGAAAAGCACCCTGTGATGGACGGACCGGTTTCTGTCATGTTGCACACCGTCTGGGTGGGGCGCTTGTGAAAGGCTATGCTGCGCAACCAGGCATTGATAGTGTGTGCCGGTAGGGGCAGTGCCTTGCAAAGCAGTCTTTTCAGGATGTGGTAGGGGTGGCGGTCGCGCAGGAGGCGCACCTGCTTGTCAATATAGATGCGGAACAGGTTCTTCTTGAACCAGAAGATGAAACGCCGCAAGCGCATGTTGTCGGTGACATAGTCGACGGGAAAGATGTCAATGTTGATGCCAATGGGAAAATTGTCATACCATGCTTCGACCATGCGCGTCCTGGTGTCACTCAGTTTGGCAAAAGTGTAGAAATAATGCTTCACCGTTCGTGGCTCCAACAGCTTGTAGAGACCCTGATCGTCCTTGTATTCCTGGATAAATCTCTCATAGCTTTGCCTTGGCATGTAGATGTCAATGTCATCGTCCCACGGAATGTATCCTCCGTGGCGCACTGCCCCGATAAGTGTGCCGCTCGATAGGAAATAGGTGATGCCATGCTGCATGCAGAAATGGTGTATCTCGTCCAAGATGTCCATTTGCAAGTGCCGCAGTTCCTGTATGTCGGTAATCTTTCGGTATTCCACGGGTTCTTTTCTTGACGGTGGGGGTCAGTCCTGTGCCAATTGCATGAATGCATCGACCAAACGGTCGTTGTCAGCTTGGTTCCGTATGGCTATCCTTACGTAATTCATGCCTTGCATGCCCTGTTTGTTTTGGCAGTCCTTGATGAGTATGCCATGTTGTTCCAGCAGTGCTTGTGTGAGGGATGTGCCAGTAAATTTTCCACTCACTTGGCACATGAAGTAGTTGGCCTGCGAGGGAATGACGCGCAAGTAGGGGATGGCCTCCAGGCACTTGCGGAATCGTGTGCGCTCCTGTTGGAACTTGTTGCATGCTTCATGGTACAGAAATTCATATTTATTGAAAATCTGCATGTAGAATTCGGCAAAGGAATTGATGTTCCAAATGGCTACATCCCTGCGGATGAACTGAATCAATCCTTCATCGCCCGAAGCAAGTATGCCCAGCCGCAACCCGGGAACGCCGTATGATTTGGAGATGCTCTTCAGTACGACCAGCCCTTTCCGTTGTTCCAAAATCTCATCGTGCAGCAACGAGTTGTGACGGTAGTCGTCGCTGAAGTCCACAAAGCTTTCATCAACGACCAGCCGTATGTTTCTTTGGGAACACCATGTTTCCAATTCCAATACATCCTGAATGGGCAGGAAGTGGCCCGTCGGGTTGTCGGGATTGACCAGGAGCAGGGCCTCCAGTTGCTTGTCTTCAAAGAAATCCTGCAACTCCTTTGCCGAGTAGCTGAAGTCTTTTCCCTGCGGAACAAAGGAAACAATCCTGTCCTTGCCGATACGGTTGGGATATTCCTCAAACGTGGGGAATACAACACCCATTTTTCCCTGAACATGCTCCATCAGGCTCTTGATGAGTTCGGCTGCACCGTTGCCCACCACCACATGTTGCGGACGTATGCCGAAATATTTTCCACCCAGTATGCTGTTTACGCGCATGCCCGACGGATATTCGGTCAATAGAACCTCAAAGTTTGCTTTCATCTCCTCCACCATGCGGCGTGGTGGAAAGTAGGGATTTACCAATAAGCAGAAATCCAGTACGCCGGGGAAGCGCCAATATCCCCCAAACCTGTATGTATAGTCCTTGATACGTTCCTTTCCGTCCAAAAAGAGCGAAGACGCGGTGTCCAGGTCTTGGGCATCGTCAATCTCATACCACCTCACGCCGCTTACGGGCAAGGCCTTGATGTCGCTTTTGTCCAGGAAAGTAATGATGCGCAACACTTGCTCATAGTATTCGTTGTTGCCCACGGCTGTGCAGTAGGCACTGAGGAAAGGCACATATTTGTGGCGTGAGAACTCGCGGCTGAATTTATAGATATTTACCGTCTTGTAGTACTGATTGGCTTCCTCGTATTTGAATGCTTTCTTGGGAATGAAGTTCACGATGTTGTTGTCATCGTCCAGCTTGACCACCGTTCCGTCCATCCATGTTTCATATTTGGCCACCAAGGCCAGGTTAGGGTAGGGGTTGTCCAGTATGTGGTGCAGCATGGAGTCCTCAAAGATCAAGTCCGACTCCAGTAACAGGGTATCATCCTGTTCCAGGCGGTCCTTTACCAATGACAGTGAATAAATGTTGTTCGTCTTGTCATAGATGGGGTTGTCCACAAATTCCAGTTCTATCATACCGTCATATCTGTGTCCTATGCAGTTCTTGAGTTCCTCGGATTTGTATCCCACGACCATGATGACTTTTCTCACGTTTACGTCCATCAGTTGTTTCAGCATGCGGTCTATCAGCCTCACGCCGTTCACTTCCACCATGCATTTGGTGTTGTTTTTCGTATATTCACCCAGGCGTTTCCCCATCCCGGCTGCTAAAATCACTGCTTGCATACAAAAAGATAAGAAGGTATGACTATCTCATTTATTTATGCAAAAGTACGGCAAAGGAAGGGAAAGGCAAAATTTTTCTTCCGATTTTCTCATTAAATGTGTACTTGTTTTTTCGTATTCTGTTTTATTGCTGCTCTTGCAATTATTGTATTTCAGATGGAATGGCAATCCAAGTTCTTGCAGGATTTTCTTGTTTTACATCTTCTATATTCTTTATTCCAAATCATTAATGACACCCAACATCATATGATAGTCAGTTATCTCATGGTAGCGAACTTTGCTGGTTGATACGCTGTTGAAGAGTTTCTTGGCGCACTCAATCTTGGCTTGTTCCGCACCCTTCAGGTTCATGGAAAGCATACTGCCTTTGGTCTCTGCCACGAAGAATACGTGCTTCACGCCCATGTTGTCATTGAAGGCAATAGCCCAGTCGGGCGCATACTTGCCAACTGGTGTCGGTATCTGGAAACTGCGCGGCAGACGGGCATACACGCATACTTCGTCTGCTTTGTCGAGTGCTTCGGCGAACGTGCGTTCTCCCTTGCTGTCGGTAAATACGTAGTCCAGAATATGCTTCTTGGCCTCGTATGCTTTTTCTACAGACTGGCGGTTCTTCTCTTTCGTGAATATGTCTGCGTCATATTGCTGTTCCGTGCGGTTATAGCTGATGTGCTCCACAATCATGGTCGCTTTCTCGTCTTTGATGAGGCGTACAATATTGCGGATAAACTCTTCGGGGTTGTTCTTGAACATATACAGCTTTCTCCTGCTGATACCCTTTAGGATGCGTACTACAGTTCGACGCGTCAGTGTAGCACCACGGGCAATCTCGCCTACAAGGTCGTAGGGCACATCACTTGTCGAGACATCCTTCAGTGCCTGTGTGCGAGTATGCTGGGCGCCTGTAAAGTCCAGGTCTTCCGCTCCTTGCTCGCCAGTTGTAACTACGTACTTCAGTTCCGTTACTCGGAGGTTCTTGTCGATGCACGCGATTGCCTTCTGAATAAGTTCCTCGCTATCATAGTGAACGGTATAGACATACCTGTGGTTGATTTCATTCCACAACCGCTTGAACTCTTCTTTCTGAGCATTATCATTGAAGTGGTCATTGACGGCTTCTGCCGAGTCGTTGGCATTCTCTATCATGTCTGCAAGGGCAGTCGGGTCGAAGATACCCTGTACCAACTTATGCACCTGCTCACTGATGGGCTGGAGTTTCTTGCCCATCGGTGCCAGGCTGTCTGTGCGCAAGTCTTCGTGGTACGACTGCTGGATGTTGCCTTTGTCATCTACATAGTCATTCTCATAGAGGTAGTTGACGATTGCCGATGCTTCCATAGCCGATATGGTATGCACTTCCTCGTCAACCATAAACTTGCGACCCTCGAAGTAAGCAACGGTTGCCAGTGTCGGACGTTCACGCAATGCCTCGCGTGTCTCTTTCTGAAGGGCATCTACAAACGTGCTGTAACTTTCGTTGGCAATGACAGTCAAAGCGTTGATGTCATGCACGGCTTCGCCCAGACGCTCGGCATCCATACGGACACCTTGCTGGTCAACGCAGATGCGCAGTCCACGACCTACCTCCTGCCGTTTGGCAGTAGCACTGCTGGCATGGCGCAATGTGCAAATCTGGAACACGTTGGGATTGTCCCATCCTTCACGCAGAGCGGAGTGTGAGAAGATGAAACGTGTCGGCTCGTCGAAACTCAATAGTCGCTCCTTGTTCTTCAGAATCAAGTCGTATGCTGAAATGTCTGATGAGAAGTCTTCGCCTCGTTTCACCACGCTATCAATGGCGCGGCCTTTCTTGTCGATGGAGAAATAACCGTTGTGTACCTCTGCTGCCGTGAAGCGTTTCAGGTAATGCTGGTAGTCAACCTCAAAGAGTGAAAGGTTCTCGTTCAGGAAACGCTGGTATTCTTCCTCGAATACTTTCCAGAGTGTGCCTTTTACCACTTCGCCTTGTTCGTCGTAGCCTTTATAGTTTGCCACCTCGTCGATGAAGAACAGCGAGAGTGTCTTGATGCCCTGCTTAAAGAGTGTTGCCTCCTTCTCAAAGTGCGAGCGGATGGTTTCCCTTACCTGTATGCGCTGTATCTGTTGTTCTGACACATCGCCCATCACTTCGCCCTTGCGTAGTGCGTCACCGTTCATGAAATAGACGGTGTTTGTCAGCGGATTGATGTCTGTAATCACGAAACCCTTATAGGCAGGAAGACTCGACCTGTTGTAAAGCGAATCGTTCTGCCCGAACTTGCATATCTGCCTACGGGTGCTGCTCGCCCCCTTGACTTCGATTTCCAGACGTACTTCGGGTGCTTTGTTCTTTGACAGAACGATGCTGTCAAAGTAGATGTAGCTTTGGTTGCCTAAGAGGTTTTGCAGGGTGATACCCTTCACCTGTATCTTCTTTACCAACCGCTGGCGGTAGGCATCCAACGCATCCAATGCATAGACGCAGTTGTGCGATGTCTTGTGTGTGGCTGAGTAGTTGAGGACAAACAACGGCTTGAAGTTTTTCAGCGCCCGTTGTGTGGCTGCGCCCTCCATCTTCTGTGGCTCGTCCATGATGATGACAGGTCGGTTGGCGGCAATCACATCAATAGGACGGCGACTCTGGAAATCGTCGCGCTTGTCGGAGTAGATGATACGAGCCTCCTTGTTGCTATACTGTATTGTTCCGTCAGCTTGTTCCTTGCCCTCTTTAAAGGAAGTATTGAAGGCTTGCACATTGATGATCATCACATTGATGCTGGCATCACTGCTAAACGAATCAATCTGCGTCAAGTTGCCGCTGTTATAGATGAAGTAGCGGGCTTTCTTGCCGTACTGCTCCATGAAATGGTCATCCAGCATCGTGAAGCTTTTATAGACACCTTCACGAATTGCGATGCTCGGCACGACCACTATGAACTTCGACCAGCCATAGCGTTTGTTGAGTTCAAACATAGTCTTGATATAGACGTATGTCTTACCTGTACCTGTTTCCATCTCGATGTCGAGCGAACAGGCTCCCAGTCCGTCAGGCTGGCTGAGCTTGGTTGACTTGGGTATGTTGCCGATGGCTTGCTGCTGCTGGATGTTGGCAAGCAACTGATGCCCCTGCAACTCAACGTCGTTGTTGCGGTAGCCAACATATTCCTCGTCGAAGGTTATCTGGCCTTTGCGTCTGCCCAGGTCTCGACGATATTGTGCATTGGCTTTCGACGGCTGTCCGGCAAACACGCTAACTGTCTGCTCAACGGCATCCGTCTGGTATTGTTGTATCTTAAATTTGAACTTCATTGTTTGTCCTCCTTGGAGTTATCTCCTCTTCCCATATCGCCTAACAGTTTGATGGAGTCCAAATAGTCTTGTTCCACATCACTGATGGTGCGCTGTTTGTATTTGCGATACTCGCTTGTGGCATGCTCCATTGCTTCGGCATGAGACACGCTGCCGGCATCTTGCAACAATTGCTCGCCCGACATTGTAAGGATACGATCCAAGTAGTTGGCCCAGTCATTCATGGTCATCGGCTGCTCACGTTCTGCCTGCCGTTCTGCAAAGTCCAGATATCCCGAAACCAGTTGCCCCATGGCCCGGAGTTCCTTGGCATCAAGATAGTTCTTTGCAGTCTTGGCTTCAACCAGTGTAGGCTGATTGCCCTTGAAAGTGAGAAGTCCCATGAAGTCTTTTTCCGCATCGGCACGCTCCACTATCAACTCTGCTGCCGTATGTCCATGGATGGCAAAGTGAATCTTGTTTTGCACCTTCTTGAAAAACTCCTGCGAGATGGATGCCCGTGGGTCATAGTCGATGCTTGTAGCATAGATTTCCAGCACCTGACGGTATAGAACCTTTTCTGTAGCGCGTATGTCACGGATGCGTTCAAGAAGTTCTTTCCAATATCCGCCACCGCCCAGTTTTTTCAGTCGTTCGTCGTCGAGAGCAAATCCTTTGACAATATACTCTTTGAGCCGTTCAGTAGCCCACTGCCGGAATCGTGTAGCAATGATGGAACGAATACGATAGCCAAGGGCAATTATCATGTCGAGGTTGTAGAACGTGACTTCATGCGTTTGTGTCATGCCCTCGATGGCACCGTGTTGAGTGGTTGTTCGGAATTTCCGAACAACCAGTTCTCGGTCAAGTTCCCCTTCCTCAAAAATATGCTTGATATGCTCGCTGACGTTCGATTTGCTCGTCTGATAGAGTTCGCACATCTGAGCCTGTGTAAGCCACAGCGTGTCGTCAGTCATCCTCACGTCAATCTTCGTGAGTCCGCTGCCGTCGGT
>JAGAYF010000021.1 GCA_017940605.1 Bacteroidaceae bacterium | reverse complement strand
GTTCAGTGTCCAGAAGGCGGCGTCCAGTTCGTTGTAGGCGGCATCCAGGTCGGCCTGGCTGAAGTTCGTTCCGATGACGCTCTTTGCCTTGGCAATGGCGGCCTCGAGCACGGACTTCTGGGCGGCCGTCACGTCGCCGTACTGCTGGTCGGCAACGTTGTCCTCAACATAGCTGGAGTCGGCCAGTACCTGGGCATCCAGGATGCGGCCCACCAACTGCATGGAGTCGGGAGCGACTTCGTTCACCTTGGCAACGGCTGCATAGAGGGCATCCAGTGTTTCCTGGGTTACCTTCTCGGCGGCCTGCTCGGTCTTGGCCTGGGCTACGAGAGCGTCCAGTGCGTCAACGGCTGCCTTGGTGGCTGCATCGTATACGGAAGAAGACTTGGCGCTGTTGGCCACAGCGGGATAGACTTGGAAGTCACCGAAGCACCAAGTGGGGAATCCATACCACTGGTTGTTGCCAAACGTGTTGGGAACTTCGAAGCGGTAGTAGCGGTAGGCCGTCTCGCTCTCGATCAGCGGCGACCAGTAGGTGCGGAAGTTCTGGTGGGTCGGGATGCCCTGGATATGCTTAACCTCGGTCCATTCCGTTCCCTCGATGGTATCGTTCGCACCGTAGACCACGATTTCCAACGGACGGTAGTTCTGGCCATAGTCGGTGCGCCCGTAGGTCGTAGGCATGCCACCGTAGTTACCATAGTAGGGATTGCTTTCACCGCGCAGGTTCAAACGGAAGCAGAACGACTTCTGCGGCTTGTCGCGCAAGTCAACCTGCAGATAGCTGTAGTTAGTAATCTGCGGACCGCCGGCTGCGCTGTAGCGGGTGTGGAAGTAGGTTCCGGGATCGCCGTCAATCAGCGAACGGTAAGTACCTTCGTTCCAAGCCTTGTTGTTGCTGCTGAACTGGTTCTTGGTGATGTCGTAGCCGATGGAGTCGTTGCCGTCCACGTCCTTGAGTCCGTACACTGCGCCTGCCTCATACAAGAGGGAGTCGGTGTTGTTGAAGGTGTAGGCCACGGTGCGGTCCTTGGCATTCACGGCTTCGTCAAGGGCGGTCAGGACCTCGGTGTTGCGGGCCTTCTGTGCGCCCACGGCAACCAAGCTGTCGATGAGCTGGATGTCGGTCTCCTTCTCCAAGAAGTGCCATGCGTTCCAATAGGTCTGCCACTCGGTGCAGTAGCTGCCCGTGCCCAGACCGTCCTGATGCTGGTAGAGGTAGTGGGGATACTTGTCATTGTAAGGACCGAAGATGTTCCAGTAACCGTTGGTCTTCCAGCGGCTGTAGTTTCCGTAGTTGCCCGGAGTGTCCTGCGTCAGGGTCTGCGGACTGGGCTCCTGTATCATAGGAATCTTGGTGTTCGTGGCGGCCACACCGTCAACGTAGCGGCCCGTACCCACGTTCTGGATGGACCACTTGCCGTCGTCCATCTTGGAGATCTTCCACAGTTCGTTGGGATTGGTGCGGTCCTGATAGAGCTGCCACTTCAGGATGTTCTCCTCGTCGGCATACCAGTTCTGCTTGATGGTGAAGTCGGCTGTATCGACGTAGCGGCTGTCGCCCTGGCGATAGCTGAACTGATAGCTCGTACCCACGATGTGGTAGTAGCCTTCCTCCATGGGGTTGAGCACGTTGGCTGTATCCTTGAGCTGCTCCCATGTAGCGTTGTACACTTCGCGCAGCGCGGCTTCGGCTGCGGTGTAGTCGGCATCGCTTGCGCCCTCCTTGGCATAGACGGCGCGTGCATCGGCCAATGCCTTCTGCAGGGGCTCGGCCACGCTCAGTTTGAGCTGACCGGGGCTCACGCCAGGTGTCCAGTCAATGAAGACACCGGCTGCATCGGTAATGGCTTCGTTCAGCTTGAACTTGGGCGTGATGCGGTCGGCGGGGACTGTGTAGAACTCCCAGCATGCATAGGTCATGGCGTTCATGGGGTTGGCTGTGTTGAAGTGCTGGACTCCCATGTTCATGAAGTAGGGGTTGTCCTGCAGCCAAATCCAGTACTGGTTGGTCTGGATGTGCTTGAGGGACACAGTGCGGCGGGGCGTGCCGACCATACCGAACTGGCTCCACACGTCGG
The DNA here is from genome assembly GCA_017940605.1 of Bacteroidaceae bacterium. Classification (GTDB taxonomy): domain Bacteria; phylum Bacteroidota; class Bacteroidia; order Bacteroidales; family Bacteroidaceae; genus UBA6382. The sequence goes on along the minus strand of JAGAYF010000021.1, from coordinate 58,690 downwards.
TTGTGAGCGAGCGGCCCGAGTTGGTGGTGGTGGCCGTCAGGTTGGGATCGCCGGGCACCATGGGGATGAAGTAGGTCGAGTCGGTCCATACGCCGCTCTCGCCGCAGTTCTTCATGGTGAAGTTGCCGTCGGCTGCTGGCTTGATGTGCCAGATGTAGTGCCAGGGCAGGTTGCTGGTCGTACCGTCTGCTACCTCCAGGTAGCCCAGATACCAGCAGGGATAGTACTTGCTGGAGTTCATGTACGTGACTTCTGCCTGACCGTCGCTGCTCAGCGTGCCTGAGCCGCTCAGTCCGGCGCGGGTGCTAAAGTCGTTGAACGGTGCCATCCACTTGCTCATGCCGGCAGGCCATGAGGCCGAGCGGCCGTGGTTGGCAATGGCCACGTAGGCATCGCTCAGCTGGACGGCATACTTCTTGATTTCGGTGATGGCGTCGCGCACTTCGGCCGTCTTGTTGTTGTAGAGCTCGTCGTTGGCTGCGCCTTCCTCAGACAGCGAGACTGCCTGGTCAATCACCTTGTTGAAGGCGTCGAGGGCCGTCTGCGAAGTCACCTGGCCCAGGGCATCGCCGGCCTCGACACCGTAGCCCAGGCCGCGTGCGTCAGCAATGGCCTCGTTGAGCAGCATCCAGGCTTCGCGGCCCGTCATGTCTACCTTCTCAAGGAAGAACGACGCATAGGCGCGGGAGTCGTAGCTGTTGATCTTCATGAGGCTGTTGGCACCCAGGCGGAAGCGCCACACGTTGCACGTGGGCACGATGAACACGGCACCGTCACTAGGGACATCCTTACGGGTGAGCGAACCCACGCGCGTGCCCTCGCCAATGCTGGCAGACGATCCCCAGTCCTGTGTGCGCAGGTAGACGCTGTCGCGCTCCTCGCCAATGCTGAAGATGTAGGTGGACTGGCCAATCATGGTCTTGTTGGGGAAGAACCATGCCAGACCGTCCTCGCGGCAGTTACGCAAGTGCCACGTAGGGCTGCCGTTCTTGTCACCGCCACGGGTAATCTTGTAGATGGCATCCAAGTCATTGGGGCCGACCAGGGCGGCGCTCTTGACCATCAAACCCGTATAGCCGTAATAGGTACTGGACGCTGTGCCCAAGTCACCGGTGTACATAACGCTGTCGCGTCCGCCACCAATGATGTGCAAGCGATAGTACCCCTCCTCAATGATACTGTCCTGAGGAGCCCAGACTTGTGCGTTCACCGCTGCGGGCAAAGCGAACAAGCCGCATGCTAAAAGAAGCATGAAATGAGTAAACTTTCTCATACGCATTTAATTAATAATAAGGTTAATAACAAAAATTTTTCTATCTTCACTCTTTATTCATAGATTCACTGTGACACGCTGCACAACCCCCTGACAAAGGCCGCTTTTGCCACATGGAGTTGCCATTTTCAGCACGGCAGGCCAAGGGATACGCACCTCCAAAATTACGAAATCCGCCCTGTTCTTCCAAATATTTTTGAAACAAAAAGAGACTGAGGGTCGTTTTTTTTGTTTTATTAACATTTTCACATTTATACGCTTCAGGGGGAACGGTCGGGCACGGCCCGTCGCTCCGGCTGCCACGGGCGGGACGCACCGACCGACGGTAAGTGGCGCGATGGGTGCAGGGCCCGGGCCAAGCGGCACAGGGGGAGGCAACAAGGACCTGAACCGCCGGCCACGCGGGGCAAACGACGCAGGACAGGGCGCAAAAGCACTGCGGACGGGGCAGGAAAAATCCCGGGCAAGGCGCAAAAGCATCCCGAACAGGGCGTAAGAAACGGCGCACACGGCCCAAGGGCGGGCCAGGAGACTCTTCCCCTGAGCCAGGGGAGGCGGCGCGAAACGACGGAGGAGTATGACCGTTTACCACCCATGTCATAGGGCGCAGCTTGATGTCTGCGGTGGTTCACCGCCACACACGCCCCCGAGCCTGCGGCTCACCCCCGACTACGTCGGCAAGATGTCTGATATTCCCCAAAGGGGACCCCGCTTTGAGGGGGAGTCTTCTCCTGATGTCTGAAAGAGGATGCCCATTCAACGGGATTGCTCCCCTAAGTCAGGAGACATTATGGCTACTGAGGAACATGAACCGTAACCCGCCAACTCCTCCCCTAAGATAGGGGAGGTGGCGCGAAGCGACGGAGGAGTATGACCGTTTACCACCCATGTCATAGGGCGCAGCTTGATGCCTGCGGTGGTTCACCGCCACACACGCCCCCGAGCCTGCGGCCCACCCCCTCTAACTTAGAGGGGGAGTCTTCTCCTGATATCTGAAAGAGGATGCCCATTCAACGGGGTGGCTTCACTAACACAGGGAAAGTGTTCCTTGCACAGGACCTATATAATAATATATGAATTCATATTTAAAATATATAGGGGAGCGCCTGAGGTGCTCCCCTATGTGGATTATTGTTCAGCCCCTGCGGGGCGTGGCTTACTTGGGCAGGGTGAATGTCGTGCTGAGCGTGGGACTGTTTTGGTCGTAGAAGTCCTGGGCATAGACCTTGACGGTCAGCGGCGTGGCACTGGGCAGGTCGGCAATGGGGATGACCATCTGGGACGGCCGCTGCGAGCCCATGTTGAGCAGGGCACACTGGTTGATGCTGCGGACGGTGGTGCCCGCTGCGTTGGTCACGGTGATGAGATAGCGGTTGACGGCGTTGTCGTCCATGGCATGGGGGAACGTAATGCGGCACGAGGTGGCGGTCTGGTTGGTCACGGTGAGCGCTGCGCCGTCGGGCCACCAAGGCTTCTTGCCGCCGTCGCGGTCCTTGTAGGTGAAGTTGGTGCCGTCGAACGGGGGCGGCAGCACCCAATCTTCGTCGTACTTGAGGTTGCGCGAGGTGTTCCAGCGCTCTATGATGACGCGGTCGTCGTCGTCGACATGGACGACGAAGCCCTCGGTCACTGCGCCGTAGTCAATCTCCTTGTCGGCATTGAGCTGATACCAGCCGGGGAAATGGGAGGGGTTGCTGTCGCGCTTCTGGCTTCCGTCGTTGACTGCGGTGTAGTGCTTCTGGTATATCTGGTGGGGGTCGGTGATGCCCATGTGCGTGTGGGCGCTGAAGTCGATGACCTGCGGATAGGGCTGCAGGGCCTCGTCGAGCCCGAGGGCATAGGCGGCGTAGTCGCTCTCGTAGGAGCCGATTACGGTGTGGTAGGGCAGCACGTGGTTGAAGACAAAGATGGGTTTGCCTGGGTATTTTTCGTCGGCATCCTTGAGGGACTGCTTCAGGAAGTTCATCGTGGCGTCATTGTAGCAATACCAACCGCGGTAATCGCCGGAATTGCTTCCCAGGGTGATGAAGGGATAGCCGTGGATGTCCATGTACCGGTTGGCAGGCTGGCCGATGATGCGGTCATAGGCCGCCAAACCCGTTTCACCGTTGTAGTGGTCGTGATTGCCGCGGATAAAGACGACCTTGATGGACTGATCCATCATGCCGGGGTCGCCAAAATAGCTGACAATGCTGTTGTACTGGCTCTCAAGCCCGTTATTGGCCAAATCGCCCACGACAAAGACGTACTGTACCTTGGGAATGTGGCTGCTGAGGGTCTTGAGCACGCGGGGCATGCGGTTGTTCCAGCCCTGAGCGTCGGTGTCGCCGAAATGGATGTCGGAGATGACGGCGAAACAGGGCTTCCTGAACCAGGCAGTGCCATGGTAATGCTGCGTAACGGCAACGGTCTTGAGCACTGCGCCCGTGGAATCCTTGATGAGTATGTCGCCGGTGCGCTGCGCCGCGTCGTAGATTCTATCGGCCGTGCAGACGTATTTCCCACTGGCGTCGGTGGTGACGCGCAGCCAGGAGGGCTTTTCCAGGACGTAGGAGGCATTGCTCTGCACGAAGAAGCTGTCAACGGGATCGTCGGCGTAGAGGTTCAGACCGTCCTTGTTGACGTAGGCACTTGAACCCGTGCCGTATTGGCACAGGTAGAGATACAATAATTTACCGTCCTTGGCCTTGAGCGTCAGGATGCCCTTGCGGGCTGCGGCATCGGTGTTGGCCTTGGCCTCGACGGCGATGACTCCCTTGGCGGCCTGGGTAATCTTGGCCCAGGTGGGACGGGCCGTCACCGAGACATTAAGGTTGGTATTCAGGGGGACGCTGTATGTTCCCGCCGCGGCCGGCAGCACAACCTCCTTGGACCCGTTGGCCGAGAGGGAAACGGTCAGCCATGACGCGTCAGGGGCGGCCACGGAGGTGACGTAGTGGTCGGCCAGGCAGGGGGAGATGCCGAAAAGGGAGAGCAGGACAAACAAAAAAACGTTTTTCTGTTTCATTGAATGGGCCTTATTTGATTAACATACCGAAACCGGCAGGGTTCTACCTGACATTGACCTTGGCACTGCGGCCGTCCTTCCACTTCAGCAGGTAGACGCCCGACGGGAGCTCCTTGTTGTTCTCTACACGCAGGCCGGAGGCGTTCCAGGTGGTGTAGTCCTGATTGCCGGAGACGACGATTTTGCCGTTCACGACCTTGACGTTCTCGCCCTTGGCGTGATGGCCCTTGATGCTGGTGACGACGGTCTCGACGGCGTTCAGCTTCCAGGCGAAGTTAGTGCCTTTCTGCAGGTTGAGGCTCTCGGGGGTGCTGCCCGAGGTGATGTTGGCGTTTGCCAGGTAGCGCATGACTCCGTCCTCCTCAAATCCGTGGATGCTGTATTGGTCATCCTCGATTTTGGAGATGCCCCAGCCGTGGTAAGTCTCGTCGGGGGTTGCACCTGACTTGGTGAGGTTGTAATTGCCCGACAGTACGGATGTGGTCAGCAGGTAGTCCTTGGTGGCGCGGTTGATGATGTCCACCTTTCCGTCGGGACGGGTCACGAGTTTCCACTGGGCGGTCTGGGCAGTGCCGTCAGTTCCCAGCGTCATGTTCTTCAACTTGGCCGAAGAGGTTGCGCCCGTGATGAACCGGTTGTCGGATGCGCTCTGAATCGTGTAGTAGGTTTCGACACTGTCGGTGGAGTATTGCAGGGACTCCTTGTCATATCCTACTATGAAGCGCGAGGAGGTGGAACTGGGCGTGCGGTTCTCGTTGAAGAACGCAGCGCAGATGTATGTGCCGCTGGGCAACGTGCCTGCCGGCACGGTCAATTTTCCGCTGGCCCTGCCTTTCATCGACACCTTGTAGGCCGGCGTGGATGTCGCTATGCTGGAATCCTTGGCGAAGATACCGATCCAGTCATCGCCCGTCTTGGACAAACCGCTGAACGTGAACGTGAGGTTTTCCTCAGGCACGAACTTGGTCTTATCGGACTTAACCGTGGCGGGAGTGCCCACAAGGATAGTCTTGTAGTCAAAGATGGTGGTATGAAGCCCATCCAACAAATAATAGATATTGTAGTAGCCTGCCGTAGTTGCTTTCAAGATGACATTGCCGCTGGCAGTGGTAACGTCGGCCGAAAGGGTGGGTGCGGCATACTTGGCATCGGTGCGGGGAACCAGCTTATAGGATGTGGGATACAGGACAATCTTGTCATTGGTGCACGCCGGTGCATTCTCGAAGGTGATGCTGACCGATCCATTGCGCGAATAAATTGCCTTGTCGGTCGTCATCTTGAAATCTGCCCCGACAGCATCGGCCACAAACAGGACAGGTTCGCTGACCAGCGTCGTGCTGTTGCCCGAACCCGTGGCAAGCGCGACATAATAGCCGTGAGCGCCTGCGCTGGTCGGCACTGTGACCGTGGCATGCCCCTTGCCGGCCGTCACAGCCTGGGTAATGATGGCATCGGCTGCCGTAGCACTTTGATTATACACCACCACGGATGCCCCAGTGGGAGCATTGTAGTAGCTGACCTTGAGACTTGCGTTCAACTTCACGCGATTTTGGCTCAGCACCACGGTTGGGTCATTCCAATTGGCATTAGCTATTGCAGGAGCGATTGCCAACAATGCGAGAAAGGTTATTTTGATTATCTTGTTCATGATTGAAATTATTTTTGTTCGTATTAATATTTGTTTGTGCTATTCTAAGGTAAAGGCATCCGACTTTAGCGTCGTTGAATTCAATTCATAAAAATCCTGAGCGTACACAGTGGCGTTCAAAGGGATGCCGGCAGGAACGCCGCCAAAGGGAACGGTAATTTCCTTGGGCATTTGCGACCCGTAGGTTATCAGCGAGAACTGATTGAGCTGGCTGACGACTTTCGTCCCCGCGCTGTTGACGACGTTCACCAAGTATCGGCACACGTCATCGTCGTCGGAGGCCACGGGGAACGTGACATGAATGCTGTCACTGGCTATCCGCTTCACCGTAACCTTGGCACCCGACGGCCACTGAGGATTCCTTCCGCCCGTACGGCTCTTGTAAGTAAAAGTACTGCCGTCAAACGGAGGTATCACCTCCCATTCCTTGTCGTATTTGATGCCACGGGCGGTATTCCAACGCTCCATCACAACGCGGTCGTCCTGATCTACGTAAACAACCAAGCCTTCGGTAACTGCGCCTGAGTCTATCTCGTTACCCAGGCCGACTTGGCGGTAGCCCGCCCACTTTGTGGGATTATTGTCCGTTCGTCCGCTTCCGTCATTCACGGCTGTAAATGTTCCTTGCCATATTTGGTGCGGATCGGTAATGGATGAATGGGTATGGCCGCTGAAGTCGATGACCTGCGGATACTTTTCAAAGATTTCGGTCAGGCCATTGGCATAGGCCATAAGGCCGGTATCCTCCGTTGAGCCTATCATGGTGTTCTTTGGCAGCACATGCTGAAAAACAAAGATAGGTTTCCCTGGATATTTGTCGTTGGCGTCAATCAATGACTGCTGCAAGAAACTGAGCGTCGTTGCATTGTAGCAATTATCACCGCGATAGTCCGTCGCGTCGCTGCCCAACATAATGAAGGGATAGCCCTTAATGTCAATATAGCGCATCTGCGACTGCTTAATGATGTTGCTAAAATACGTGCGTCCGCTTGCTCCTTTAATATTGTCGTGGTTTCCGCGGATAAACTGTACGTCAATGTTCTGGTCTCTGTACTCAGGATTGGAGAAATAGCTTACTATGCTCTTGTATTCGTCCTCCAATCCGTGGTCAGCCAAGTCACCTATGATAATAATGGTCTGGATCTTGGGATCATGGTTGCTCAAGGTTTTCAGGATGCGCGTAATACGGTTATGCCATGTCTGAGCCAGATCATTACCAATATGAATATCGGAGATCACGGCGAAACAGGGTTTTTCAAACCAATTGGAGGTGGCATACTTCTGATTTACCGTCACGGTTTTGGCCACAGCCCCCGTGGAATCCTTCAAAGTAATCGTACCCGTGCGTTCATAGGCATCATACAGCTTGTCTGCCACAAAATAGTACTTGTCACCGTCCACATTCTGCTGGCGCAGCCATTCCGGAAGTTCCATTGTATACGACATGTTGGCCGAAATATACAAGCTGTCCACCAGTCTGTCGCCATACACGTTCAGAACATCCTTGTCCACCATTACTGCGCCCTTGCTGCCCAATTGGGTCATATTGAGCGTCAGGGTTTTCCTGTCCTTCGCCCTCAAAACCAGGCTGCCCGTTCGGGCAGCGGCAGCCGTATTGGCCTTGATTTCCAGTTCAAAGGTCTCGTTATCCAACTTCGTATACTTCACCCACGAGGGTCGGTTGGAAACCGTTACATTCAAGTTGGATTTCACCTTCAATGTCTTTACACAGGCAGCTGGCTGCAAGACATAATTTGCATACTGGCGGTCAACCTCTATCCACGAGCCATCTGAAGGCGCAACCGATGTCAGGTAATTTTCCGCCGAGGCATTGCCACACAGCAGCAAGCCCCCTAGTACAATCATCGCTTTCCTGATTCTATTCATAAGTCCTATTGTTACTATTTTAAATTAATACCTTGCAAAGCTACGAAAAACTTTTTAAAATTCTCTTCTTTAGGTTTAAAAAATCGATTTTGGCACAAAAACGGCCTAAAAGGAGAAAGTTTTTCCCGTTAAAGACATTTTTCCAAATGCTTTGTGCTAAATTTGCTCCCTCAAATGAAGAAAGATTTATAATATTATGAACCTCAAAAAATTATTGTTAATCACGGCCGCAGTAGCCGTTTCGATTCCCACCATGCAAGCGCAAGAAGAAAAGCACGGCATCAACATTGCCGATTTAGACCCCACCGTCCCTGCCGGACAGGATTTCCATCAGTATGCCGGCGGCGGATGGATGAAAAGCCACCCCTTGACAGCCGAATACTCACGTTACGGCGTCTTCAACGAACTCAACGAAAAGAACCGCGAGCAATTGCGCGAACTGTTCAATACCTTGGCGGCCCAGCAGCAACCTCAGGGGAGCGTAGGCCAGAAGGTTATCGACCTCTACAACCTTGCCATGGACAGCGTAAGGTTGAACAACGAAGGAACGACGCCATTGAAACAGGACCTCCTTTGGATTAACCAGATGAAGAAAGAGGACTTGACAGCTTTCCTCGTAAAGTGCCACATGGAACTCACCAATGCGTTCTTTGGCATCGGTGTCAGCCCCGACATGGCCAATTCCAGCATCAACGTCATGTATCTGGGCGCAGGCACAAGCGGCATGCCCGACCGCGACTACTACCTAAAAACTGACGACGATGCCAAGAAAACCCAAGAGCAGTACCGTCAATGCATGCAAAAGCTGTTCATGCTCTGCGGATACAGCAAGAAAGAGGCGTTGCGCGCCGTCAAGACCATCTATCAGATTGAATACGATTTTGCGGAAGCCAAGATGAGCCGCGCCGAAGCCCGCGACTACACAAAGCAGTACAACATCTACCCGCTGGAGAAGTTGCAGAACGAATATCCAGCAGTGGACTGGGCCGCCTACTTCAAGGGGATGGGCGTACCTGAAGTAAAGCAGGTCATACTGCCCCAGCCCAAGGTCATGGCCGTTGCACAGAAATACATGCAGAAGATGACCGAGCAGGAAATACGCGATTACGTCAGCGGACTGCTCATCCGGAGCTCCGCCAACCACCTGAGCGACGATATTGCCGAAGTTTCATTCGATTTCTACGGCCGCACACTCAGCGGGCAGAAGGAACGCCAGCCCCGTTGGAAACGCGCCCAGGCTCTTCCAAACAGTTTGTTGGGTGAAGCCGTAGGGCAGCTCTACGTAGAAAAGTATTTCTCCCAGGATGCCAAGACAAAGATACTCAAGCTGGTCAACAACCTGCGCAAGAGCCTTGCCGAGCACATTGCCGCCCTTACCTGGATGAGCGACAGCACCAAAATCAACGCGCTTGTCAAGCTGAACGCATTCAGCGTCAAGGTGGGCTACCCCGATCAATGGCGCGACTACAGCGGACTCACGATAGATGCCGGCAAGTCGCTGTATGAAAACCTGAAAGCCGCAGGCGTGTATGAAACCAAGCGCGACCTGGCCAAGAACGGCAAGCCCGTTGACCGCGACGAATGGTTCATGACGCCCCAGACCATCAATGCGTACTACAATCCGCAGGGCAACGAAATCGTGTTCCCCGCAGCCATCCTGCAACCGCCTTTCTTCGACCCCAAGGCCGACGATGCCGTCAACTATGGGGCTATCGGCGTAGTCATCGGTCATGAAATGACCCACGGATTTGACGATCAGGGCAGCATGTTCGACCCGAATGGCAACATGCGCAACTGGTGGAGTGCCCAGGACAAGGAAAACTTCAAGGCATCGACCCAAAAGTTGGCCGGACAGTTCGATAAAATCATCGTGGTCAAGAACGAGCACGCCAACGGTCAACTGACGCTCGGCGAAAACATTGCCGACCAGGGCGGCCTGCGCATAGCCTACACCGCCTTCAAGAAGACGGAACAGGGACAATCTTCCGATAAAATCGATGGTTTTACTCCCGACCAGCGCTTCTACCTAAGCTACGGCCGCATCTGGGCTGAGAACATCACCGAGGAAGATGCGTTCCAGCGCACCAAGAGCGACCCGCACAGCCTGGGCCGTTGGCGCGTCAATGCCACGTTGCGCAACATTGACAATTTCTTCAAGGCATTCGACATCAAGGAGGGAGACAAAATGTTCCTTGCACCCGAGGATCGCGTCGTCATTTGGTAAACGCCTGTCCCCGCGACGCATACACGAGAAGCCCCGCCTGATTCCAGGCGGGGCTTCTCGATGAAATCGGACAAAACAAACAGACATACCACTGATGGAAAACATGCAAAATCCTACGATAAAATCGACGGTTTTAGACAAAAACAAGACACAGGATACTCTGTTTTATGACAAGCTTCCTTCCGATGCACTCCCTTTCGCATGCCGTAGGATTTCCGGCAATACCCGACGGCCGCATGAAGCCACAGCGAAAAACACTAGCAGGGAAAAGCCGCACCAACAAGGCGCAAAAGGCCGTCGAACACGGTCTGAAAAACACAGGGAAAGGCGTAATAATTCCATCGACAAGGCGTAAAAAATTAAGCCCATACAACATACTGTATATTAACCTGTTTGATGATATTTTTTTGCACTCATTTCAAGCTTTTTCAAGAGTTTTTCCGAGGAATTGAGGTTTTTCCTTGCATTTTCCCTGCATTTTTATTAATTTTGCATCAAATTAGGTACAGAAGACACCTGCCGCAAAACCCCGCAGTACCAAGATGGCCCACAAGCAAGGACAAAACCGAGGACGCGCCAGCGTAAACGCTATTACCAGTTGTATCAGCACCACGCTCATGCTGGTATTGCTGGGTACGGTTGTGTTTTTTGTCATATTTGCCGTACACTTCTCCAATACATTGAAGGAAAACTTTACGGTGACACTGATTCTTGACGATGAAATCGGGAAAAAAGATGCTTTCCAACTGCAATCTGACCTGAAAAGCATGCCTTGCGCCAAACTAGTGACCTATATATCGAAGGAACGGGCACTCAAGGAACAAAGCGAAGCCCTGCAAAGCGACCCCAGCGAGTTCATGGGGGTCAATCCCATGCCTGCTTCATTTGAAATACACCTAAAGGCCGACTATGCCAACAAGGATAGCTTGGCACACATCCTGCCCGCACTGGAAAAGAGAGCCGGCGTGCTGGACGTGTCCTATCCGCAGAGCCTGCTGGAGAGCCTGAACAGGAACATCAGCCGCATCAGCAGCGTCATGCTCATCGTGGCACTGCTCCTGACAATTGTTTCGTTTGTCCTGATCAACAACACCATTCGCCTGAGCGTATTTTCACGCCGTTTCCTCATCCACACCATGAAACTGGTGGGGGCCAGCTGGGGTTTCATCAGGAAGCCATTCCTCATCCAGGCCTTGGGTATCGGATTGGTCTCAGCCATTTTGGCAGCCAGTGTGCTGGGCGGCGGCATCTACGCACTCATCCAGTATGAACCCCAGATGAGGACGCTCATCACATGGGACGTGTGGGTTTGCTCCTTTGGCATCATCTTCCTGTGCGGCATCCTGCTGACATTGATTTGCGCCTACCTTACAGTGAACAGCACCCTGAGGATGAAGACCAGCCACCTGTACCGCTATTGACACATTGAGAAAATCACAACCCATAATAACATGAACCACAGTAATTTTGCTTTCAAGAAAAGAAACTTCACGTTGCTCGCCATCGGCGTGGTCATTGTCGTGATAGGCTTTGTCATGATGGCAGGAGGGGGCTCCAACGAACAAGCCTTCGACCCCAGCATCTTCAATGCCACACGCATCAAGGTTGCCCCGCTGGTCAGCCTGTTTGGCTTCCTGTTCATGCTCTATGCCATCATGTATAAGGCAAAAGACGAGCCGCAAGATACCAAAACCGAGGACAACCTACCGAAAAAGGACTAAATGGATTGGCTACAGGCTCTTATCCTGGGCATTATCCAGGGACTGACTGAATACCTGCCCGTCAGCAGCAGCGGGCACTTGGCCATAGGTGCCTATCTCTTCGGCATCGACGGCGAAGAGAACCTCACCTTTACCATTACCGTGCACGTGGCCACCGTACTGAGCACATTGGTCATACTGGGACGGGAAGTCATGTGGCTTCTCAAGGGATTGGCCAAGTGTCGGTGGAACGATGAGACACAATACGTCGTCAACATCGTCATTTCCATGATACCCGTGGGCATTGTCGGGCTATTCTTCAAGGACAAGGTGGAGGCCATCTTCGGTTCGGGCCTGCTCATCGTTGGGCTGATGCTTCTGCTCACGGCCGCCCTGCTGGCATTCTCCTATTATGCCCGGCCACGCATCAAGGACAGGATCAGCGCAAAGGATGCGCTTGTCATCGGCCTGGCGCAAGCCGCTGCCGTCATGCCCGGCCTGTCCCGCTCAGGCAGCACCATTGCAACGGGACTCCTTTTGGGCAACAAGAAAGAGACATTGGCACAATTCTCATTCTTGATGGTCATTCCGCCCATATTGGGCGAAGCACTCCTGGACACTGTCAAGGTGATAAAAGGCGGAACGGCGGCAGCACTGGGCGACATCTCCGTCACAGCGTTGGCTGTCGGCTTCTGTGCCGCATTTGTCTTCGGCTGCCTGGCGTGCAAGTGGATGATCGACATCGTCAAGAAAGGAAAACTTATCTACTTCGCTGTCTACTGCGCCATAGCAGGGGCAGTCACCATCATTTGTTCATTCTGCTAGACCAAAATGGATTTCCAAAAGGGTGAAATCATCGCAATTGACAAACCTTACGAATGGACTTCGTTCGGAGTGGTGTCGCGCATCAGGGGCATGTTGAGCGAAAGACTGCAAAGCAAGATTAAGGTGGGCCACGCAGGCACGCTCGACCCATTGGCAACAGGGGTCATACTCCTATGCACAGGCAAGGCTACAAAACGAATTGAAGAACTGCAGGCAGGGACAAAGGAATACATTGCCACGCTGAAGCTGGGAGCAACAACCGCCAGCTTCGACATGGAACATCCCGAAGATGCCCATTTCCCTACGGAGCATATTACCCGCAGCCTCATCGAATCCATTTTACCCGATTTCATCGGAGAAATTGAACAAATACCGCCCGTCTATTCCGCCTGCAAGATAGAGGGCACACACGCCTATCACCTGGCCCGCCAGGGCAAGGAAGTCACATTGAAGCCCAAGAAGCTGGTCATCGACGAAATAGAGATCCAATACTTTGAAATGCCCCTACTGACACTGCGCATCGTATGCAGCAAAGGGACTTACATACGTGCATTGGCGCGCGACATTGGGCAAGCGCTGCACAGCGGTGCCTACCTGACGGCACTAAGGCGCACACGCATTGGCAAATACCGTGCAGAAGACTGCCTGCAACTGGAAGATGTGCCCAAATGGCTCGATGAAATCGACATAAAAATTGAAAAATAGCAATATCTCACAAGACTATGAAACTTTCCCAATTCAAATTCAAATTACCGGAAGACCGTATCGCACTCTACCCTGCCCCCAACCGCGATGAATGCCGCATGATGGTCCTGCACCGCAGAACGGGCGAGATAGAACACCGCATGTTCAGGGACGCACTGGAATATTTCAATGAAAAAGATGTCTTTGTCTTCAACGACTCCAAGGTAATCCCTGCCCGACTGTACGGAAACAAGGAAAAGACCGGGGCTCGCATAGAAGTGTTCCTGCGCCGCGAACTGAACCCCGACTTGTTCCTGTGGGATGTGCTGGTTGACCCTGCCCGCAAAATCCGCATCGGCAACAAGCTATATTTCGGCGAAGACGAATCGATCGTTGCCGAGGTAATCGACAACACAACCAGCAGGGGACGAACCCTTCGCTTCCTCTATGATGGACCACACGATGAATTCAAGCAGCAACTCTATGCCTTGGGTGAAGCTCCCATACCCGACAACGTGCGCAAACACAGACCGACCGAGCCAGAAGACTTGGAACGCTTCCAATGCCTGTTTGCCAAGAACGAAGGGGCGGTTACAGCTCCTGCTACAGGCCTGCATTTTTCACGCATCATGCTGAAGAAGATGGAAATTGCCGGTATTGACAGTGCTTTCATCACATTGCACTGCGGTCTCTGCAATTTTGACACCACTGACGTGGAGGACCTCACCAAACACAAGATGGACTCAGAGGAAATGCTTATCACCGAGGATAATTGCAAGATAGTCAATGCCGCCAAGGACGCAGGACACAAAATCGTGGCCGTAGGCAACACCGTACAGCGCGCCATGGAAACCACTTGCGACACATTGAACCACATCACTCCTTACGTGGGGTGGACCAACAAGTTCATATTCCCCGATTATGAGTTCAACGTTGCGGATGCCATGTTCTCCAACTTCCAAATGCCGGAAAGTCTCATGCTAATGCTCACAGCAGCATTCGGAGGATACGACTACACCATGGCTGCATATAAGGACGCGCTCAAGAATGGCTATAAATTCGGTGCTTACGGGGATGTCATGCTGATTGTCGACTGAAATGGCCACAATATTCCTGGGTCTCGGCTCCAATCTGGGAAACCGAGAATCCTATCTAAGGCAAGCCATCGCAACACTTCAGGAGAAAGTAGGAACTCTCCTGAAGTGTTCTGATTTTTGGGAGACTGCGCCCGATGGATTCACTTCTGACCATTTATTTCTTAACGCCGTCATCACCATGCAGACCACAGTGCCACCACTATCCTTGTTGGATGTCACCGAAGGCATTGAACGCGAAATGGGCCGCACAAAGAAGAGCAAACAGGGCATGTATCATGACAGGGAAATCGATATTGACATCCTTTCTTACGGGAATCTGATATTTCATTCACGCCGTCTCATTCTTCCCCACCCCCTGCTGCACACGCGCACCTTTGTGCTACAGCCCCTAAACCAAATAGAGCCCACATGGAAGCATCCAATCTTTGAACTAACGCCCAAGGAATTGTTTGCGAAATGTGAATCTGCACCCACACATGCCGAACAGCTTCATTCTTTCCCACAACAGAACCATTCACAACACTGAGAAAAATGCGCGCATTCATGATTTTTCCTCTCATATGGAGAGCACCAAGGCCCAGCGACCTATCCAACATGATTGCAGTGTACAGTAAGACATGGTGTCCCAATGGATTTTCACTGACATTCTTTGGACATATCCTTACAGACTCGCAAAGATGGGCGGAACACCTGAACAGAACGTACGATTGCCATAAAAATCATGAAATGATTCATCTGAGACAAGCCCAATCAACAGGAAACTCCTGGTGGCTTTTCTATGTCAAATATTTGTACTTTAGCCTGAATGCCATAAGGTATTGGCGGGACGTAAGCAAGGCATATTATTATATGAATCCCTTTGAGATGGAAGCCTATGCCCATCAAGATGATTTACAGTATGCTGACAAAATGAAAGAAAACGGAGCTGAGGGATGGCGTCGCATTGCTAACATGAACAAATCGCAAAAAATTGATTTTCTGAAAAAACACGGCATAGGAAAACACCGTATTTAGTTTTTTATTTACCTTTGTACATTGAAACATAGAACCATATACACAATGACAATGTTCAGGAAAATATCAAGATCCCTCATTGGTACTGTTTGTCTCATCCTACCACTCACTTCAACGCAAGCCCGTGTGGAAAAAATACCTCGCAGGGTCACTATTGAACTGTCCACATTGCAAGATAAGCTGAAGGGGGCTTGGGCTGCCCAAACCATAGGCTGTACATATGGTGGCCCAACAGAATTCCGCTACCACGGGCAAACGATTCCCGACAGCGTGGCCATAGAATGGCCCGAACATCATGCCCGCAACTTCTTTGACAAATGGCCCGAGCTCTATGATGACGTGTACATGGACCTCACTTTTCTGCACACATTGCATCGACTGGGATTGGATGCGCCCGTAGACTCAATGGCCTTGGCATTTGCACACGCTGGCTACAGCTTGTGGCATGCCAACCAAGCGGCACGCTATAACATTCTGCGTGGAATCATGCCCCCCAAATCAGGCCATTGGCTCAACAACCCCCACGCCGATGATATAGACTACCAAATTGAAGCCGACTTTGCCGGCATTATCAGTCCTGGCATGCCCAATGCCACCAGTCGGATATCCGATCGCGTCGGCCATATCATGAACTACGGTGACGGTTGGTATGGAGGCGTTTTCATTGGGGCGATGTACAGCCTGGCCTATGTCAACAATGATATTCCCACCATAGTGGAACAAGCACTAAAAACCATTCCAAGAAAGAGCCGTTTCTACCAAACAATTGCCGACGTAATACGTTGGCATAGGGAGTATCCCCACGATTGGAAGCGTACCTGGCAATGTTGCCAAGACAAATGGTCAAATGAAGTGGGTTGCCCCGAGGGAATATTGAAACCTTTAAATATTGACGCTTCGTTGAATAGTGCTTATGTGGTGATTGGGCTGCTATACGGCGAGGGTGACTTTGGCCGCACCATGGAAATTGCTACACGCTGCGGGCAAGATTCCGATTGCAACCCCGCCTCTGCCGCAGGCATCCTAGGATGCATTCTGGGCTATAGCAATATTCCCGAAAAGTGGATGCCCAACTTGAAAGAAGTGGAAGACCGCCCGTTCAAATACACTGACATTTCTTTGCAAAAGGCCTATAAACTTAGTTTTGAATTAGCACTCAAACTAATAGAACGTGAGGGCGGAAGCGTAGGCAACAACAAAGTAACCATCCGTTTGCAGAGCCCCAAATCCGTACGCTACGAACAAAGTTTTCCACATCTGTTGCCGAGTTATTGTATTAAAGGTAGCAAACTGACTGAAAAAACCACGGAAATAGAGTTTGATGGTTGCGGAATCGTGGTGCGCAATAAGGTAAAAGCTCAACAGCAGAACTATGTGGCTCAAGTAGAGGTTTACATTGACGGCAAATTATACTCAACGGCAAGTTCCGCTGCCAATTATCATGACAGGACACCAGAACTTTTTTGGATTTATGACTTAAAACCTGGCCATCACACGTTGCGCCTAAAATGGTGCAATCCACAAACCGACGCAGAAGTCAACTGTCATGAATACGTAGTATATAAAAAGAAACAAAAATAAATATTCATAAAATACAATAGAAAAATGAAGAAACCACAAATGTTACGATTAGTTAGCATAGGCATTCTAGGATGTAGCTTAGTAATGAGTAAGGCCCAAAACGTGAAAGGAACTATTACCTGCAATGGTGCAGGAGTTCCAGGCGTTGCTGTGAGCGATGGCTACGAAGTTGTAACGACCAATGAAGATGGCGAATACAGCTTCACTTCGAAAAAAACAAATGGTTACGTATTCTACTCCCTTCCTGGCGGATATGAACCAGAAGTAAAAGATGGATTTGCGCCAAAAATCTGGGAAAAATTGTCCACAAAGATAGATGAAATCGAAACACATGATTTCAGACTCAAGAAAGTCAACAACGACAAGCACCGTCTCATTGTTGGTGCTGACACCCATTTAGCAGCCCGCACATGCGACCTGGTACAATTTGGAAGCCAATTTATTAAACGGTTGCGCCAAGAAGTTAAGGATGCCGGAGACACGCCCATCTACAGCACTATATTGGGCGATCTCGCATGGGACAATTATTGGTACGCCAACTCCTACGACTTGGCCAGCTTTATGAACACATTGACCAATGACAAGTATCCTCTCATCTTGTTTCCCGTGATGGGAAACCACGACAACGACGGTGCCACTACCCCCAATGCAGACACGGACTTCAACGCCTCTGCTCCTTTCCGCAACATCGTATGTCCCAATTACTATTCCTATAATTTGGGCAAGATCCATTATGTTGTTTTGGATGATATCTATTATAAGAATGAAGACACTGGCGGAAGTTACAGCACAGGCATTGTAGGGACCCGCAACTACGACAACCACATCACGCAAGAACAATTGGATTGGCTGAAAAAGGACCTCGCTCTTGTAGACAAGGACACGCCCGTCTTCCTTGGGATGCATATTCCCGTATGGAGGTTGAACAGCAGCTTCTCCACCTACGCCGGGCTGACCAACCATAACAGTATCAACTCCACGGTTGCATTAAGTGAAATCGTCAAAGACTTTAAAACCGTACACATCATCACAGGACACACGCATTACAATTACCACGTCTATCCAGAAGCCTATCCGAACATCCATGAGAACAACATTGCCGCCGTATGTGCCACATGGTGGTGGACAGGCATCATGACGGGACGCCACATCTGCCGCGATGGTTCTCCCGGCGGTTATGAAGTTTTCGATATTGATGGAACGGACATCAAATGGAAGTACCATTCAATAGAAGACCCCAGCAATCCGCAGTTCATTGTCTACGACCTCAACACCGTGAAGGAATTTTATAACACAAATGCCACCATGCAGGCCATTTTAACGAAATACACCACACGCACCAACTACGGGAAATACGGCAACAACATGCTTTTGTTGAATGTATACAACTATGACCCGAATTGGAACATTGAGGTCACCGAAAACAATAAAAAACTTCCCGTTACGCGCAGTTACATAGAAGACCCGCTTCATACGCTGGCTTACGACGTACCGCGCATGGCCCAGAACAACAGTCTGACCAGCGATTTCATGAGCAACAAGTCCCTGCATATCTTCACCGTACAATGCGAGACGGCAACCGCCCCCGTCACCGTCAAAGTCACCGACGCATTCGGCAATGTGTATGAACAGCAGGTGCAACGCCCCATACCCTACACCATCAATAAGAACATTCAGACCAACGAAGACGCATTGGTCGATATCCATTTTGACCACGGAGGGATGCGCAACACAGGAAGCTACAACACCATCGACCTAGGCTACCGAGGAACAGCAACTACCGTCATGGACCCCGTGAAAGATGCCACCTATGGCGTAACCGACAATTCTGCCACGAGCTACTTCTTCCTGAAATATGACAAGAACAGCACCTTGGGACAGGCCTTCGCCCACAAAGCCACATGGGAACTCCTTTTCCGCCTGGACAAAAGCACTCCGCAGGGCACTGACGGCGTACACAAGATTTTCAGCAGCCAACAGGACGGCGGCTGGTCCTTGTGCTACAACCTGAACAAGGGCCTTGGATTCCAATACGTCACATCCAATGACGGAGACGCAGCTGTCAACACCGCGCTCTTCGTAACTCCGCACATTATCACAGGCCGCTTCTACCATATCGCCGTCACCGTTGACAATGACAACAAGACACTGGCCATATATATTAATGGTAAGAAAGCCGGCGAGACAAAAATCACAGGCAACGAGTTCCGTTTCCCCAACTGCGGAACAACAAGACGCGAAACGGGCATGTGGTTCTGCCTTGGGGCAGACCCCGGTGGAACTGATAACCTGGGTAGTGCCTCAAACTCCAATGCATCCACCTTTGTCTTTGCCCGCATCTACGATGACATCAAAGGAGACGACGAAGTGGCCGCCCTGTACAACGATGACGTGAAATACTACACCGAGGCCCAGAAACCCAGCACAGAGGACATGCTCATCGATGCCGTGTTCAACGCAAACGGCGCGATTGACGCCAGTGCCTACGGCGACTCCATCAGCCACATCGACCCCATGGGCAAACCAGTGCTGCAATACAATGCCGAACAAAAACGCTACGAGGGTGTCTTCTCCGGCTACGACACAGGGAAAAGCAGCCAGAACTATTCCAGGACTTTCTTTATGCGTCCGCTCTACTACGAACCTTCCATCACGAGCCAGATGAGCGATGCGTTCAGCATTGAGGTGTATGCCAAGCCCAACAGCGACAATCCGGCCGTAAACACTTCGCCCATGAGCATCCAGCAAAGCGGAGGCGTGGGCATCGAGTTCCGCGCAACCGGCATCATCGCATGGAACTGCAACACCTACGGATACATTAACAGCAATTCAGGACTCGTTGCCGACCGCGCCGCCCTCAAGACTGCCGCAAATTCGTTCAATACGCAGTACAATCACTACGTATTTGTATACGACCGCCTGGGCGGCCTGTCCAAAATCTACATTAACGGACAGCAAAAGAATTCAGCGGCCATCAACGAGAAGGACTATCTCGATTTCCCCTTCGCACTCTACCAATGGATGGTCATTGGCGGCGATGCTAGGGCCAACGTCGGAACCATCTGCGATTTCCCATGGAATGGCAACATCAGTATTGCACGCCTGTGGGGAAAAGCATTGACGCAGGAAGACATCAGCCTGCTCTACAGCCAGGCCAAGACGCCCAAGGCCAGCATCACCACCGACGCAAAAGGCTATGCCACCGCGTGCATGCCATTTGCCATGGCCATGCCCAGCGGACTGACCGCCTACGTCGCAACTGACCAGAGCTACGACAAGGTATCGCTGGCACAGCTCGCATCAACGGACGAGGTCGTGGCCTACGGCATCCCCGTATTGCTCCAAGGCGAGCCCAACACGACCTACACGCTGGAGGCAGCCGACCTGGAGACTGCCACCCTGCTCACTCCCACCGTCAACCTGCTGGAAGGAACGCTGGCCACCAAGCCCGTCAAGGACGATGAAATGTATTTGCTGGGCAGCACCGACAACGGCGAGTCCGTGCTCAACCTGTCGGCTGCCACGACCATGCAGGCCAACCTGGCCTACCTGCCATCCGATAACTCGGGCAGCAAGATCAAAATGATATACAACATCGATGCCATCAAGGCCGCCGCCAACGTGCAGCGTCACAAGAGCAACGCCTACTATGACCTGCAAGGCCGTATCGTTGCCAAGCCAAAGAAGGGCATCTACATCCTGAACGGTCGCAAGGTCTACGTAAAATAACCGTAAAGCACACTCAGCATGAAGCACTTCCTGTTCCTGCTGTTTCTGCTGCCTGCCTGCGGGCTGGCGCAGGAACAGCAGGTTTTGCATTTGCCCGCCACATCCGACAAGCCCGCGTTCGAGCTGCCCTGGTTCCCATCCAGGATGCACGCCTTCATTTGGCGCAACTGGACCGTCGTACCCGCCCAAATGCTGGCCGACTGTCTGCAGGCCACGCCCCAGGAAGTGGAGCAGGTAGCACGTTCCATGGGACTGCCGCGCCAGGGACGCATCGACTCCACATGGCTGTCGCCCAAGGGATACATCACTGTGCTGCGCCGCAACTGGCACTTGCTGCCCTACGAACAGCTAACGCCGCTGCTGCACATGACACCCGCCGAACTGGCCTGGCGTCTCATTGACGATGACTACCTGTATATCAAGCTGGGCTCGCTCAAGCCACAGTGCACCGCACTCCGCTACCACAGGCCCTCGCCCATGGAGGAGCAGCAAGCCCGCCAGCTGGCCCACTGGCTCAGGGAACTGAAGTCATACAAGACGGACGAAGTTTCGCGCTACCATTTCTTCGACAACATGGGGCAGGAGACTCCTGCATCGCCCGCAGCGCCCATCCCATCGCCCACACAGACACCGCCGCTCAACATAGCCTTTTCCTATTGCTCCGAATTTGGCGACCCCCTGCTTGATTCGCAGCTGTCATCATGGCCCGAGTACCTCTTGGCCCAACTGTCGGCCCAGGGCATCAACGGGCTGTGGATACACACCTCGCTCAGTTCGCTGCTGTCCACCGACAGCCTGTTCCCCGGCTCGGACCGCAGCCACAAACGCCTGCACAACCTGCAACGGCTGGTAGACCGCGCAGGCCGCTACGGCATTCGCATCTTCCTCTACGCCAACGAGCCACGCGCCACCCAGCAAGCCTACTTCCAGTCGCCTGCGCGCCACAGCCTCGGCGGAGTGAAGGAAAATGACCTGCAGGCATTCTGCACCAGCGACGAGCGCACGCTCAACTGGCTGCGCCAGGGCTATTGCTCCGTCTTCACCCACGTAAAGGGACTGGGGGGCGTCTTCACCATTACTTTCTCAGAAAACCTCACCTCCTGTGCATCCCACGGGCGGCACAGCCAATGCCCACGCTGTGCCCGGCGTACCGTGGCCGACATTCTGGCCGAGGTGAACAACACCATTGCCGAGGGCGTGAAACAAGGCAATGAGCAGGCCGAAGTCATAGTCTGGGACTGGGCCTGGAGCACGCCCATGGCCGAAGCCATCATTCCCCGCCTGGACAAGCGTTGCCGCCTCATGTGCGTCAGCGAGTGGTCACTGCCCCTGAACCGCGGCGGCATCGCAACCAGCGTGGGCGAATACGCCATCAGCGCAGTAGGCCCCGGGCCGCGTGCATTGCACCACTGGGCCATAGCCCGCCGGTGCGGACTCCCCGTAATGGCCAAGATTCAGGTCAACACCTCCTGGGAACTGGGGTCGGTGGCCTCCATACCGGCCATGCAGCTTTTCCACACCCATGCCCGCAACCTGGCACGCCAGGGAATGAGCGGCATCATGTACTGCTGGAGCCTGGGAGGCTACCCATCGTTCAACATGAGCCTGTTTGCCCAAACACTGGCCGACACGACACTCACGCTCACCCAACTGGCCGCCAGGCACTACGGACCTCAGGCCGCCCCGTGGGTGACAAGGGCGTGGGAGGAGTTCTCAAAGGGCATGAGCCAATACCCCTACCACATCGGCACGGTCTACAAAGGTCCGCAGCACAGTGCCCCGGCCAACCCGTTCTACCTGGACAGCACCGCGTGGCGCGCCACCATGGTGGGTATCCCCTATGACGACCTGCAGCTGTGGCGAGGCCCTTACCCTGCCGACATCTACATCAGGCAGATGGAGCTCACGGCGCAGGGATTCCGGCAAGGCATTCCCCTGCTGCAACGCGCCCTGCGCGCCGCCCCCCGACCGCAGCGCGCCCTCCTGGAAAGCGACCTGCGACAGGCCCGTGCCATCCAGATGATCTTCCAAAGCGTGACGCAGCAGGCCACATTCACCCTGCACCGCAACAGCCTGCGCACCGATGCCGCGCACCAGAAAGAGCACCTCGCAGCCATGCTCGACTGCGTAAGGAAGGAGCAGGAGCTGGTGCGCCGGCTGATGCCCATACTGCAGCAAGAGCCCACCATCGGCTACGAATCGTCCAACCAGTACTTCTACCTGCCGCAGGACCTGCGCGAGAAGTATGTCAACCTGCGCTACACCGAGCAGCAGCTCTTGAAACGGTTGCGCCCGTAGGCTTCCCTATTTTTCGTTTCCTCATTCCAAGCGCCGAAAGTCTGGCAATTGATCCCATCTCGGGCGCAAACGCCTGCGGACGAGGCGTAAAACACCCGCCCCTGCGGCCTGAAAAATTTCAGCCGGGGCGTAAAAGTGCCTCAAACAAGGCGTAAAAACGTCGTTTTAGGCCGACACGCCGCCCGACCTACGGGCATGGCCACCCCTTGCGCCGACGGCAATCACCGCCAGTGGCTGCAAGCAGGTTTTTGGAAAAAAGGAAGAAATATTTCGGCAGTGCCGAGAAAGGAATGGCTATGTGCGCTTCACAAACTTGCGCGTGCCGCTGCTGTCCGACACCAGATACACTCCCTTGGGCAGGCTGCCGAGAAAAGCGGAGTAGTCGTTGAGCCCGTGCGAATAGTCAAACGAGCGGATCAGCAGGCCGTCCATGGTGAATATCCGCACGGCGCTGGTTGCTGACAGGGAGGCCGCGTGCACGCCGTCGGTATTCTCGGTGAGAGGCAGCCACTTGCCGGCCGCCGTCTCCTTGTACAGGGCGGTTACCTCATAGGCCTGGGTGAAATCAGCATCGGAGTTGCTCACAAAGAAGCGGTAGGTCACCTTCTGCCCGTCATAGACCGACGTAGGCATGTCGTACTGCTTCGTTCCGCGCGACGAGGTCACGACCAGGCGGATGGTGTCCTCAAAATTGTTGTCCGTGGGGTTGCGCACTGCCAGTTCAAAAGTCTTGCCGCCCGTTTTGCCGCCGGTAGGCTCGGTGATGGATTTTTCCAGGAAGAGATTGCACTCCTTGTCGTGGTAGTTGGGCATCGTAAACACATAGCTGCCATCCGACTTTACCTGAACAGGCACACGGTTGGGGGCATTGTCCCAGCCGCGCACCCAGGAGCTGGCCGCATTTTCGCGCGAGATGATGGACATCTCGTATTGGCCGGCCGGCAAGTTCGTAGGCAAGCCAAAAGTCCGGTTGAAATTCAGGTAAAAACCGCCGCCGCTCACCGTGACATTGCGAATGGTGGTAGATGTTCCCCGCAGTTGGCCGTCTTGGTAGAAACCCAGGGTAAGCTGGGCCGAACCGCCTACGTAATTGGCATAGTGTGCCCTAAACTGGGCCTGCACCGAACCCTTTGCCGTGACCGTGGTGGCCCGCGACTGGCCGCCCAGCACCAATGGGGAAGTCAGGATGAACGCCGACTGGTCATAATCGGCATCGGTCAGTCCATCCACGGGATAGCCGTCGGTAATCATGGCCTGCTGGTGGTGGTAGCATACGCTGTATACGCCCGGGTATTCGTCAGTGCCCTGGTTGATGACATTCAAATCGACATATTTATCCTGCGTGCTGCTGGCGTGGCCGAAATTGGCGTGGTACTTTCCGTCCTTGCCCCTTCCGTCCAGCACATATAGGTGCGCCGCCGTGCTGCCGGGGCTTGTATGCACTCCCCGATAGAAGACGGGGCGGTTTTGCTCCAGTTCGCCGTTCAGCATCTCCAGCCACTCTGCCGTGGAGTAGTAGCGCCGGCTGCGATAACGGCATTGGGGCGAAAAGTGGAGGTAGTGCTGGAGTCCCCACATCATGGACGGAAAATTGGAGGGCGAACTGGACGTTCCGTACTGCATCTTCATGGCCGCGCCGACACCGGCCACCAGGCTGGCCACGGCATCCTTGGCCACAGTACTGGTGAAATCGTAATACTTATTGTATATTTTGTCATATTCAAACGTGCGGGACGTAAGATCAATGTCCACAGAATAGTTGGAAGTTGTGTACTGAGGCCGACCAAAGCCATGGGCAGGCTGCTTGTAGTAATACAACATCTGCGCAACGGCAATTGCACCGCATCCGGCGGCCGGGGCGGCGTTCTTGACCAAGGGGCATTGCGCATTGAACGGGTCTTTCTGATGCCACATGGAAGTCATCAACATGGGTATCTCGGTCTGTGCCCAACTGCCCGCGGACACCGACATGAACAATAGGATGAAAATTCTTTTTATCATTGTCTGTTAGTTTAATATTTTGCAAAAGTAGATAAAAAAATCCGCTTTTTAACGGCGTATTGCGATTTTTACGTATCTTTGTCAAAATAAAACCTCAATTATATGAATACTTTACGAAATGTGCTCTTATTTTTTGTGGCCGCATGGTGTGGGTTCGCCACCCTCTCGGCACGAGGCAAGCAAGCTGCCCACAAACCCATTTTACCCTCGTCGGAACACCGGCAGAACAAAGCTCCGCTCCTGCAAAAGCCTTTGCTGGAGCTCAATTTGGGCGAAGTAAGGGCCGATGGCTGGCTCAAGCAGCAATTGGAACGCATGCGGGACGGCCTGACGGGGCATCTCGATGAAATATACCCCCAGGTAATGGGCCCGCGCAACGGTTGGCTGGGCGGCGATGGCGACGTGTGGGAACGCGGACCGTACTGGATTGACGGATTGCTACCCTTAGCCTACATTCTCAACGACGCACAACTGAAGGAAAAGGTGCAGCCATGGATAGAATGGGCATTGGCCTCGCAGAGAGAGGATGGGTACTTCGGCCCATCGGAGGACCGCCCCAACGAACCAGGACTGCAGCGCAACAACGCGCAGGATTGGTGGCCCAAGATGGTGGTTCTGAAAATCATGCAGCAGTACTATACCGCCACAGGCGATGAGCGCGTCATTCCCTTCATGACCCGCTATTTCCAATACCAACTGCGTGAGCTTCCCAAGCACAACCTGGGGCATTGGACCTTTTGGGGTGAACGCCGCGGCGGCGACAACCTCATGATGGTGTACTGGCTGTACAACATAACGGGCGAAAAATTCCTTTTGAACCTCGGCGAACTCATTCACAAGCAAACCCACGACTGGACAGGCGTGTTCCTGCACGGCGATCACCTGAGCCGCCAGCACAGTCTGCACTGCGTCAACTTGGGACAAGGATTCAAAGAGCCCGCAGTCTACTACCAGTACGACAAAGACGCCCAACACATACGCGCATTGGACAAAGCGGTGAAAGACATGAGGAACACCATCGGCTTGCCCACGGGACTGTGGGGCGGCGACGAGCGGCTGCGTTTCGGAGACCCGACCTGCGGTTCCGAACTTTGTACCGCCGTGGAAATGATGTACTCATTGGAGGCCATAACTGAGATAACAGGCGACATGCGCTGGGCCGACCACTTGGAACGCGTGGCATATAACGCGCTGCCCACGCAAGCCAACGACGACTACACGGCGCGCCAGTACTACCAGCAAGTAAACCAGGTGGCATGCACCCGCGCCGTGCGCCAATTCTCCACTCCCCACACCGACACCGACATCCTGTTCGGCGTACTCAACGGATATGCCTGCTGCACCAGCAACATGCATCAGGGATGGCCCAAATTGACGCAGCACCTTTGGTACGCCACGCCAGATGAGGGATTGGCAGCAGTGGCCTACGCTCCATCCAGCGTAAGTACGGCCGTTGCAGGAGGCAAAAGGGTGTGCATACAGGAAGAAACGGCTTATCCGTTTGACGAAACCGTGACTTTCCATTTTTCCTTTGAGGACAAAAAGCAAAAAGAGTTGACATTCCCTTTCCGCTGCCGCATTCCAGGCTGGTGCAAGCACGCAAAAATCACACTGAACGGGCAAATGCTCAGCGTAGGAGCCAAAGCCGGAACATTGGCCACAATAGAACGGACCTGGAAAGCGGGCGATGTTCTCACAGTAGAGTTTCCCGCCGACGTACAGGTAAGCTATTGGTACGGCGGCAGTGCAGCCATCGAGCGCGGCCCATTAGTCTACGCCCTAAAGCTGCAAGAAACTTGGAAACAGCATGATTTCAAGGAATCGGAGCACATTGCCTACGGAAAAAAGTACTGGGAGGTGACCACTGAGTCGCCATGGAACTACGCACTCAAGAAAGACGTGTTGCGCCAGGCCGAAAGCATCCAGAAGGACTTTGAAGTAGTGAAGCATACCACGCAAGAATATCCTTGGAACGTAGATAATGCCCCCATTACCTTGCGAACGCGCGGCCTGCGCCTGCCCGAATGGCACATGTACAACGGAAGCACAGGACCTATCGCCTATTATAATCAGGAACGTGCCCGACAGGATGAGGGTGAGCCCATAGAACTCATTCCCTACGGCTGCACCACGCTCCGCATCGCGGCTTTCCCCGTGCGCTGAGGGCTATCCTATTTTTTCCAACAGGAATTCCACTAAATTGTCGTAGGAATAATTTTGCAGAAAAAGGAGCGAACCCCTATAACTTGGTAAAATTCAGGCGGAGCTCGGTTGATTGCAGCACCATCTTGCTTCCCGACAGCTTGACAAAGGAAAAATGCTCCTCCAGCCGGTTCACGCCCCAGGGCTGCAGCAGCCCTGCACTTTCCAGCACAGTCTCCACACCCTGGCCTGCATACTGAACGGGATGCGACAGGATGAGCGAATCTGTGCTTTGGGCAAAACGGAAATAGAACGCGTCGCCCTCGCCCGTACGCACCTCCAGCAAACGGTGCTGAAAGCCCCAAGTCACCTGGCTTGCGTCCATCTGCTTCCTGCCGCCGGTCGCCATCGTGTCAATGCTGTTCAGAAACCAAAAACCGTCCAGCTTTCCGTTATCAGAGTGTTCCAACGTACAACTGCCCAGCCACACAAGGGCTGCCGCCAGTGCCATTACAAATGGTATGTGCCTCATTCCTCTCTCCATGTTTTATTGAATATTCCCCGCCGGGCTATGGTCAGCTGAAATCCCTGATTGCAGCCCACGGTCTTTCCAAAATCCAGTCCTAAAGCGCCCCTTACGCTCCACCCTCGCCATTTGTTCTGCGGAGCATAGGTTACCTCGGCCAGCCCGTAGGCATTGCTATAGGGCTTGCGGTAGGGCTGCAGGTATGTCCCGAAACTTTGCTGAAAGGTGGCCAGCAAACGGTAGTGCAATGCCTCGGTGGGCTGGCCGCTCGCCCCCAGATGGAAAGCCCAGAAGCGGTTGTTCTTCGACATGATGCTGTTGTCGCCGTTGTACAGGGGGGAACGGTACAGCGGATTGCCCATGACCTGCCCCCAGTGCTGCCAACCCGGGTAGATGCCATGGTTGTAGTAGTCGTCCACGCCGCCAAGGTGGTCGCTCATGCCCGGGCCGTGGTCGTGATAGACCGGGCCGCTCTGGTACTTGGTGTATATGTACTCCAGCAGCAGTGAGCGCAGCCATGTTCCGTACTTCCAGTTCAGTTCAGCACCCAACATCATGTCCTTCAGGTCATACATGAAATACCGCCGCTTGGCGCGCGCGTTCCATGCGTCTCCCTGGCCGTATCCGTCATAGTCGAGCATGAACATGGAGGAGTGGTCCTCAAAGAAATGCTCTCCGTACAGATGGACATCCCACAAATCGCCCTCATAGTTCAGCCTGAGCATCCAGCTGCCCAGTTGGTTGCCCTCAATGTTCTCATAGGCCGTGCCCGTTTCAACGGCATCATTGCCGCCGGGCAGGAAGGCATGCCAGTAGTCTTTCCATCCCGTTCCGCCCTGCACCGTGGCCACCGTGCCGTCGGGCTGCATCAGGTGGGCCGTGCCTCCAAACTGCGTAGCCATCTCCAAACCCAGTTCCAGCGACCATGGGAAGAAACGCTCCTCGTTTCCTATCTTTAGGTAGCCGGCCTTGCTGTGATAGAGCAGCCTGTCGGTATAGTCCGTCCGGTATTGCGTAAAATCATGCTGCCAGTTGTCGTCGCTCATGCGGCCAAAGGCCACATGTCCCTTCACGTGAATCCAGTCGTTGCCGACGGGCAGCGTCCAGTACTGCGGCAGGGACAGCCTGACCTGGGGTACGGGGCGCGCGTTGATGCCCAATGTCTGTGCCCCGCTGCTCAGTTCGTTGTTGTATAGCTCCATGAGCCATTCCTTGCTGCCCACGGTCAGCGCGGCGTGCCACCAGCGGCCCTCCACAAAGGCCTGCTGCACGACCACGTTGCTGCTGAAATGGAAGGGCACGGCCACGTCGACCCCGTAGCCCACGCCCCAGCGGCGCAGCGTGTCGGCACGCAGGGGACGCACCAGCGAAGCACGGCCGTAGCCGTTGGTACGGTCCAGCGAACTCAGTCCAAACTTATTGGCATTCAGCCACAGGGGCGTGCGGTCGCTCGATGCCGTGGCCTGCGCCTCCAGCAGGTACTCCACGTCAGTCGTCAGCCGCTTCAGTCCCTGGTCGGCCTGGGCGGGCCGCCACATGAGCAGGCACACCCACGGCAAGAGCAAAGGCAGTCGTCTCATCAGATACTCTTGTTCAATGTTATTTTGTGCAAACAAAGGTAAATAATATTTTTCAAACAGACAGAAAACACGCCCCCAAAGTTGGACAAAAAATATCCCTCACATTACAGAAAATCATAATCCGCTGACAATCAACCGAAACGAGATAACGAAAAAACGCAAGGCGTAAAAATGATTTTTTACGCCTTGCGTGAAATTTTTCAGGCCTCGTTGGCATCGCTTTCACGCCCTGTTGGCCCACTTTTTACGCCTTGCGCTTTCGGAATGTCCTGATTATCGGCCTCACTGTCGGGCTGCAGGCGTAGAACGGCCGCCTAACGGCCCAGTTCGTGGTCAATGGCCTCGACCAGCGAGCGGAATTCGTCTTCCTTATACAGGCGCGTGCGCTTGATGATCGTACCGTCGCGCCCCACCAGCACGTTGCGCGTAATGCCCGACTGGCGCAGCGCAAACTTGGCATAGATGTCGGCCCCCGGGTCAAGCCCCAGAGGGTAGGTCACGCCTGTGGCTCTGGCAAAGGCCTGCACCTTTTCCAGCGGTTCGTCGCGGTCAATGCCGATAAGCACGAAATTGGGGTCGTCCTTGTGGCGTTGCCAGATGTCGCGCTCGATGAAGGGCATCTCCCTGCGGCACACGCTGCACCATGAGGCCGTAAACTGGAGCATCACCACGCGGCCGCGCAGCGCAGACAGCCTCAGGCTGCGCCCGTCGGTGAGGCGCACCGTAAAGTCGGGGCACGTGTCGCCCTCAAAGACGATGTATCCGTTTTTGTCGGCCCGCTGGTAGGTTTCCAGCAGGGGCTGCAGTTCCTTTTCAAAGATGTCGCGCGCCACAATGCGGTAGTGCGGATGGTTGGCCCTGCGGTAGCCGTCGCTGTGGCTGACGGCATATTGTCCCGCCGCCAGCAGGCTGTCCAGGAACGCGCTGTCCTCCCAGTACAGCGGCAGGGACAGGTGCATGCCGCTGATGACGTCCTCGATTTGCTGCCACCGTTTGCGCCAGGCCTGGACCGAGGGACGCGGCGTGCGGTTGGCACTGCGCACAAAGGCATCCAGGAGGGCATCGGCCGTGATGACTTTTTCCTTGACGGCGCGCAGGCTCACGCGGAAGTAGTTGCTGTCCGTCCCGCACGGCTCATAGTACCACTGTCGCATGTCGTCGGTGTCTGTTTCACTGAGTTCCTTATCCAGGTAGGCACGGGCCTGCTCGCGGTTGCCCACCACGTGTTCCGCCCCCATGAAGTCCTGGAAGCAGGACTTGTATATGTCCATCAACCGCACGGAATCGTGTTCCTTCAATAGGCGGTCCACCATGTCATCCACGCTTTGCGCAGCCGCTGTGCCAAGGCAGAGCACCGGAAACAGCAGGCATAGGATTTTCTTTCTCATCATTATTTCTTTTTAATCGGCATAAACGCTGCAAAAGTACGAAAAATCACATTTTTACATCTGCAAATGCAAATAAAATGAGCCTTGGGGAAGCCATCCGGCCCGTTTTTCGTAACTTTGGACCTGCATCGGGGGCGTTTTCCCCGTGCAATTCATCTTTAACCCAGGTTCACAATGGAAAGAATAGGCGTTTTTCTCTCATCAAACAGCGACATCGACCCTGCCTACGTGGAAGCCGCGCTCAGGCTGGGACAATGGATAGGCCAACAGGGCAAGACCCTTGTCTATGGTGGCAACGCCATGGGATTGATGGAGCAGCTGGCGCAATCGGTCAGGAAAAACGGCGGCCACGTGGTCGGCGTTATTCCGCAAGGGGCTGAATATGGCCACATGCACGTATCGGATGCCGTCGACACCGCATTCTACTGCGCCAACATGGCCGACAGGAAGCAGACACTGCTGCAGGAGAGCGACATACTGGTGGCACTGCCCGGCGGAATAGGCACGCTTGACGAGGTACTCAGCGTCGTGGCGGCCGCAACCGTGGGAGAGCACACCAAGCGCGTCCTGCTCTACAACGTGGGCCACTGCTGGGACAGTTTCCTGCACTTGCTGGACGACTTGCGCCGGCAGAAACTCATTTACCGCCCGACAGAGGATTTCTTGCAGGAAGTAAGCGATTTCGCACAGCTGA
This sequence comes from Bacteroidaceae bacterium, assembly GCA_017940605.1. GTDB lineage: Bacteria > Bacteroidota > Bacteroidia > Bacteroidales > Bacteroidaceae > UBA6382. The sequence continues at coordinate 27,392 of JAGAYF010000021.1, read as the reverse complement.
CGGAAATCCTGAGATAGCGTTTTCGCGGGCTGCCGTGCCTATGCAGGCGGCACGATCCCCTTTTGCAGGACGAATATCGCCTCCGGGCCGAGATTGAAAAGCAGATCCACCACGCTGAGGTTGGGCAGGAAACCGTGGCGCTGGGCAAAGACCTGATAGTAGGGCTCTGCGCGGAAACCTGCATCGGCTGCGGGATTCTTTGGATGGATGGAAAGCCGCAGGTCCTCGGCTGCGGGGTGCGCTTCATAGGTTTCCGTGAGCTTTACGTTGGGATGGATGTCCAGCAAGCCGCACAGCATTTCCCGAAGTGCCTCGTTAAAATCCAGCAAGTAGTCGTATTTCCGCTCGTAAAAGGGTCGCAAATCATCAGCATAGTATTCAAAATAGGGACTGCGGTCATAGGCTGTGAGGAGTGCCTGCCAGTGCTGATGCCGCCAGTTTCCGTGGTCGCTTATGCGCAGGTCGCGGATGGGAGACTGGGGAGAGAAATGGCGTTCCACGGGTACGCACAGCGCCTGCACGCCTGAGGCGGTCGCTATCAGGCATCGGTTGCGATAGGACTGCTTTACGTAATGCTCCCACTGCTCCAAGAAAATCTGGCTGCGCGCCGCCAGCCTGCAATAGTAGCTTACGGGAGCGAGGTAGGCCGTTGAAAGAAGGACGGAATCCATGGAAAACTGATGCTGCCGCGTTGAAGAAAAATTTCCCCTGCCTTGGAGCAGGGGAAAATGGGATATCAGAGCTTCGTAACCTCGACGCAGTCAATATTGGGAGCCCAAGCCGTGGGATTGGACAGGCGAACGGTGTTGTAACCTTTCTTCAAATCCACCTCAACCGAGCATTCGGAGATCTTATCCGTGTAATGGCCGCTCACAAGCCCCGTAAACTCCTTTACGAAAGCCCCATTGACCGCGAGTCTCATGTCTCGCGGCTCGGCCGACATGTATTTGAACGTCAACTTGTAGCGGCCGCCGTTCTTGCTGTACACATCGCGCCACTCCATGTAGTTATTGACACCGTTGCCCAGGAAACCGACGTAGGCTCCCTGCGAAGCGGCATTGGATGTATGGAATACGGCCTTGCCGGGGATGCCAATCTCGTTGTATTCCTTGAGCCACGCCGACTCAGCCTCGTAATGGGTGGGCTCGTTGCGCTGAGTGCCGTTGAGAATCAGCATGCGGCTGCCGTGGGCGGGGATGTCCACCTTGATTGCACCAGTTGCGTCGGGCAGGTCCTTGCCATGCACGGCGTCGCGCACCTTGACGCTGCCGTCATAGCCCACGGCGGCGAGCGAAACGTCGATTGTCTGGGCCTCGTCGGTCAGGTTGCACACAGCCACGGCGCGCTGCGGACCGTGCAGCCGCTTCAAGTCCTTGGCAAACACGTAAACCTCGCCCTGCCTCTGCACAACGGGGGCGCTCAGGCCCAGAACATCCTGGTTCACGGCTATCAGCTCGCGGTTCTTCATGAGATTGAGCGAGAACTCGGGCACCTTGGTCAGGTCGCAGCCTATGAGCAGCGGGCTGCTCAGCTCACACCACATCACCATGTGGGTAATTTCCTCGTCCTGCCCCAGCGTGCGCCCTATCTCCAGCATATCCATGTCGTTGTAGTGGCCGCCGCCCGTGAAGGCCGACAGATAGAGGTTCTCCTTGATGATTTTCTTCACCGACGCCCACTCGCTGCGAATGTCGCCCGTGGTACGCCACGAGGTGGCCACGTCAGAGATCCACGTTCCTGGGTAAGCCCAGCGGCACACATTGAACTGCGCATCGGGACGCTTGGTGTTCTTAATCGCGTTTGAGATGGCCGTATAGCGGATGCGCTCATCCTGCTTCAGGTGGCGGCCGCCGCAGTAGTCCACCTTGATGAAGTCAAAGTTCCAGTCGTTGAAATACAGGTTGCAGTCCTCCTGATCGTGTCCGGCAAAGCCCACGCCCAATCCCCAGGCGCGCTTGTTGCCCGAACCGCAGGTATTGTCGCCCGCGTCGCTGTATATTCCTGCCTTCAGCCCCTTGGCATGGATGTAATTCGTGAGCCAACGCATACCGTGAGGAAACAGCTTGGTGTTCAGGCGCAGCTTGCCGTCAGCACCGCGCCCATCCCAATATCCGTCGTCGATATTGACATACTTGTAGCCCACGCGCGACAGGCCCGTGCTGACCATGGCATCGGCCTGGCCGCGGATAACGTCCTCATTGATGTTGAGGGCAAAGGTGTTCCAAGAACTCCATCCCATGGTAGGGGGTTCTACCGAAAAGGCCGGCATTGCCACCAACGCCGACAAAGCGAAAACAGTTAGTTTGTGTTTCATAATTTTAAAATTTCAAATAATTTATCCACAAAATTACGTCATTTTCCCCAACCTGCGGCCATTATCCCCATTTTTTCTGTATAAGGGGATGGATTTGCCCATTCAGGATACGAAGAACCCACTGTCATTCAACCCAAAGAGTGCAGAAAAGGATTCCTTGCCCGATGAAGGGATTTTTTACGCCTTGTCCGTCCATTTCTTACGCCTTGCCGGCAGAACTTTTACGCCTTGTCCTGAAATTTTCAGGCCGCATTCGTACCGCTTTTGCGCCCTGCACTTTTTGTTTTCCCTGAAGCAGCACCCCTTCAGCCCCGTTGCGAAGGCACGGCAAGGGGCATGCTCCCATTTTCCCACCCCTGACGACCTCTTCGGGTGGGCATGGATGTTCCGGCAATGAATCTTGTTCTTCCTTATCCGCCCAGGGGGCAGGCTTTCAGCCTCAGCGGCTGCCGCCCGACGGCTGGACCACAAACGGCTGCACCAGTTCCTTGCCCAGCGGCGTGAGCACGTCGGGCAGGTCCTGATAGGGGATCGTCACCACGGGCAGGCCGGCGGCATAGGCCGCTATCTCATAGCTTTGGTACAGGAACACGATACCTTGCGGCGTGAGGCCGGGCACGCTCTCGGGCAGGGCCAGTTGGGAGGGGCTGTCCCAGATGATGTCATCCAGCTGTTCGGTGGTCATGACGGGCTGCCCGTCTTCTTTCCAATAGGCCTTCAGGCCCTCCACCAGCAAGGGCCGCAGGGAGTCGGCGGCATGGGGCACGAAGAGGTCTTCGGTGCGGAGCAGGCGCAGGTCCTGCATGTCAAAGTTGGCATAGCGCACAAACGTCTGCCCGTGCGCGCCGCTCAGGTAGCTGTATACGATGGTCTTGTACGTGACCAGGCGGTCCGTGAGGGCATCGACGCGCATATTGGCCGTGAGTTCATATTGCAGCCACCTGTCCACCTCCTTGCTGTCGCGCCCGTAAATGTCGAAATAGTCGGAAGAGAATCTCTCGGCATAGGGCCGCAGGGAGTCCAACGGGGCATCGTCGGCACGCGCCGCCCTAGCCCATTGCTCAGCCACGTCATGGGCCGTCGCCAACGGCTGCGGCAGGGTGTCCACGTGGGCATAGGCATTCAGCGACACCAGCAGCCATTGCTGGATCAGCCTGCGCATGGCCGTGTCGCCTGCAACGGGATATTCCACTGCGACGGAGTATTCCGCCTGCCCGAGCGTGTCGCTCTCGTTCACGCCGTAATAGGTTTTTTCAAAGGCAACGGTGTCAAATTTCAGCGACGCAACGCCCTGGTTTCTGTCATGGCACGACCACAGCAGGCCGACCGCCATGAACAACCCCGCCAGGGAGGGTAACAAATGGGTGCTTTTCATATAAAATGGATTTTGATAATACTATTTCGGGACAAAGATAGTCACAATTTGGGTGATTGCGCCTCTTTGACAGCACTTTTATCCTTCTTTCAGGTCAACATGCCCGCCTGACGCCCACGGCTGGTCCTCATCCTCATCGGGCAGGACGCCGTGGTGGGGAACGATGTACAATGACGCCGCCTGAGCCAGCGTAAAGACGCTGAAGCGGATTTCGGGGCAGGCCTGCATGAACGATTGGGCCAGGGAAATCAGCGTTGCACCGGTCGTAATGACGTCATCGACGAGCAGGATGTGCTTTTGGCGGAAGCGCAGGGCATCTTCCACCTGAAAGACACCCTCCACATTGACCATGCGCGTCATTCGGTCCAGCCCCGTCTGCGTAGACGTGCTTCTGACGCGACGGATGCCCTTTGTCACCACGGGCAGGCCGTTCACCTGTCCCATTCCCTGCGCCAGGGCTTCCGCCTGGTTGTAGCCGCGCCGGCGAAAACGCCTGCGCGCCAGCGGAACAGGCACAATGAGGTCAATTCCCTTGAAAAAACCGTTTTCCATTCCTTGTCGGGCCATGGCACGCCCCAGCGAAACGCCCGTTTTCCGCGCTCCGCGATATTTTATGGCGCGCACCAGCTGCTGGCTGCGCGCTCCGCGCTGGTAGATCATGAATGTGTCGGCGCGTTCTATGGGGATGCGCCCCCAGAACTGCTGTTCCACGATGTTTCCCTCCTTGGCGCGGTTGCCGCTCAGGGGTATCTGCGCCCAGCAGCGGGAGCAGATGTCGCGCTCGGCCGCGTGGAGACGGTTTCCGCAGATGGGGCAACGGGTTGGAAAGAGAAACATGGGAAATGGCAGGCTATTGGTCATCTTCCTCTGCGTGCTGAACCAATTTGCGCGCCGCCTGGGAAGCCAAGTCCTGCTCAAACCCGCGGCCCATCGCGTACCGCACCAATTTACCCCAACGCTCGTAGGAAGAACGGGCGCTGAGCGTGCGGTTGTAGGCCGCAAGAAGTTCGTTCAGGGCCTCGCGGTAGCGGCTTTCCTCCACCTCATCCAACGCGGCTTGGATCTTGGCCGGCGGAAGTTGGCGCAAGCGCAATTCGCGCTGGATGCGAAGCCGCCCCCAGCGGGAAATTTCCAGTTTGTCGTGGACAAAGGCGCGGCAATAGCGTGATTCATCCAGAAAACCCTCGTCCAGCAACATTCTTATCACTTGTTCGGCATCGTTCTCGCCCATCCCTTTCCGTTTCATCCTTTGCAAAAGTTCATAGGCACAGCTTTCCTGGCGCACACACAGGGCACTGAGCCGGCGGAGGGCCTGCTGAGGGGTCGGGACGGGGGAAGGATTTGTTTTATTTCTCATAAGACGGCATGAATAAAGCGCGGCAGACCGAATCGGTCGTCATAAAGGGCGCACGAACCGAATCCGGCGTGCCGGAACAGGTCTAAGGTATCCTCGGCAAGGGCGGAATTGATTTCCACAAAGAGCTGGCCGCCCCAAACAAGGTGCAGGCGCGCCCATTGGGCCAGACAGCGGTAATGGCACAGGGCATCGGCATCGTCTACAAAGAGTGCGAGTGCCGGTTCGTGGTCTTTCACATGCGCCGAAAGGGAATCGCGCTCGCTTCGGCGCACGTAGGGCGGATTGCTCACCACTGCGTGCCATTCTCCCTGCGGCATGGTGTCCGCTTGCAGCAGATTGGCCTCCATGAAGCGCACTTCGGCATGCAGCCGACGGGCATTGCGCCGCGCCACCTCAAGTGCGGCGGGCGATACGTCAAGTGCGGCGACCTGCGCATGGGGCAATTCCAGCGCAAGGCTGACTGCAATGCAGCCGCTGCCCGTTCCCACGTCTAGGATGCGAAGCGACGCGTCATGGTCCACGCTTCTGACCACCTCGCCAACAAGTTCCTCGGTCTCGGGACGGGGTATCAGCACGGCCGGACTGACCGAGAACTGCCTTCCGCGGAATGAAGCCGCCCCCAATATGTACTGGATGGGTTCGCCGGCCTGCAAACGACGGACGATGCTGCCCACCAATTCCTTTTCCTGCGCCGTCAGCGGCCGCGCCGTGCCTGCCAAATCCTGCACGCGGGGAATGCGGAGCACGTCCTCCAGCACCAGGCGCGCTATGGCCTGCGCCTCGGGCGCGTCATAGTGTGAAACGAGACTCTGGGCTATGTATTGCGAAACTGACATGGGACTGAGGCCGACGATTCCGATGGACATTCTTTTTTGCAAAAGTAAGCATTTTTCTTGGTTTTTTCCTATTTTTGCAGACAAAGGAATCGTATGAAGCCACTCACGGAAGATGAAAAATGGATGGGCCGATGCCTCCAGCTGGCGCGGTGCGGCCAATTGGGCGCGCCGCCTAACCCCATGGTAGGCGCAGTGCTGGTGGCCGACGGGCACATCATCGGCGAGGGATACCACCGCCGTTGCGGCCAGGCCCACGCCGAGGTCAACGCCTTCGCCTCAGTGACGCGCCCCGACCTGTTGCAGCGCGCCAAGATGTACGTAAGCCTGGAGCCCTGTGCCCATTGGGGGCGCACGCCGCCCTGTGCCCGCCTCATCGTCGAGAAAGGCATCCGCCAGGTCGTCGTTGGTTGCGTCGACCCCTTTGCCCGCGTCCACGGCGAGGGCATCCGCATTCTGCGGGAAGCCGGAATCCAGGTCACGGTGGGCGTAAGGGAGAAGGAATGCCTGCAACTGAACCGCCGCTTCGTGGTCAACCAGACCCAGGGCCGTCCCTACATCATGCTCAAGTGGGCCGAAAGCGCCGACGGCTTCATAGACCGCCTGCGCGCCGACGGAACACCCGTGCGCTTCTCCACAACGCGCTCCTCGCTGCGCACCCACCGCCTGCGCGCCGCCTGCCAGGCCATCATGGTGGGCCGCAGGACCGCCCTGCTGGACAATCCGCGCCTCAACGTCAGGCTGACCGACGGTCCGCAGCCCCTGCGCATCGTCCTGGACAGCCAAGGCACGCTACCGCCCAGCCTCCACCTTTTCGACGGCAGCCAGCCCACGCTCGTCGCCGGTTTCCACGACAACCCACTACGCCAAAATTCCTCGGCCGCCTATGAATTCCTTGCCCTGCAGCCCCACGACGGCATCCTGCCCCAGGTTCTGGACCACCTGCACGCCCGCGGCATACAGAGCCTGCTGGTCGAGGGCGGCGCACGACTGCACCAGAGTTTCCTGGAGGCCCACCTGTGGGACGAAATCCATGTAGAGAAAAGCCCCGTCAGCCTGGGCAGCGGCCTGCCAGCCCCCCGCATTCCGGTACAGGCCCACACAGAGGAGGAAACGGCCCTGGGCAGCCGCTTCATCCACGCATGGATGCCCTAAGCAGGCCGACACGCCCCCTGCACCGCCGCACACCCCTTCCCGACGGGAAGAGACTTTCCCTCATTCACACCAAGACCACCTACGTGCCTGCCGCGCCGAAAGAACAAGGCGCAAAAAGCTGGCCAATGCGGCCTGAAAAATTTCCGGCAAGGCGTAAAAGCCCCGTCAACAAGGCGTAAAAAACCGACTTTCCCCCCACATCGACAAAGACAGAGGCACGGCAGGAAATGTGCGCGGCCCTCCGCCACGGGGCAGACACCTCCACGGCACGGCATGTCGCGCCATAGGGCCATCCTTGCCAGCCAGCCGCCCGTCCCGCCGTGCACAACCGTCAGAAGAAGCCCTACTTTTTTGAAAACCAACAAAAAAAGAGGACCGCCGTCCTCATCATTTAAAAATATTGACTACCTTTGCCTTACAAATACAAAAACTCCTTTGCCATGTTCCAGAAAATCCGTTACACATTCGCCCTGTGCATGCTGACAGGCCTGGCCGTCAACACGTGGGCACAGCAGGAAAGCGACTTAACGAAGCTGAAGAATTTCTTTACCAACATTGCCCTCTACCATAAGCAGTTCACCCAGGAAAAAGTCTACCTGCACATTGACAACAACGGCTACTTTCCGGGCGAAACCATCTGGTTCAAGGCCTATGTGGTGAACGCAGGCTCGTTGCTGCCCACCGACATGAGCAAGGTGCTGTATGTGGAGCTGCTCACCCCCGAGGGCCAGGTGCTGCAGCGCAAGACGTTTCCCGTCAAGAACGGGCGCACCTACGGAGAGTTCCACCTGGAGGACATCATCCACACGGGGTTCTATGAAGTGAGGGCCTACACGCGCGCCATGCTGAACTGGGACGCCGCCTATGCCTTCAGCCGCGTCATTCCCATATACGAGCCCCCCAAGGACTCCCTGAACTATGGCAAGCTGACCATGTTTCAGCCCGATGAGGACAAGGACAGCGCCATTCCCCGCCCGGCCGCCCAGCCGCTGACCGCACCCGGCGTGCAGAAGAGCGGCTCCTGCCTGCTGGAGTTCTATCCCGAGGGCGGAAGCCTGGTGAAGGGGCTGCCCTCGCGCGTGGCCTACCGCATCATCGACAAGAAGGGAATGCCCCTTGAGGCAAAATGCGCCCTGTGCCGTGCCGACGGAACCGCCCTCACGTCAAGCCAGCCGCTGCATGAGGGCATGGGGTTGCTGGAAGTCCCTGCCGACGGACAGGAGGGCCATGTGAAGGTCATGATGCCCAACGGCAAGGAGGTTCAGTTCCCACTGCCGCAGGCCGAGGCCGACGGCTGCGCCATGCAGGTGAACCACGAGGGCGACAGCCTGATTATCGACCTGCACGGCACGCCCGAATTTTGCGGCCGCCTGCTAGGCCTCAGCGTAACGTGCCGCGGCACGATATGCTACCTGGACACCTTGCGCCCCGGGCCTGACGGCAAGGCACGCTGCACAGTGCCGCGCCGCCTGCAGCGCGGTGGCATCCAACAAATCACCGCCTTTACGCCCGAGGGGCGCATCCTGGCTGAACGGCTGGCGTGGATAAAGCCCCTGAAAGCCCCCATGCAGTTCCATGTGGCCCAGAACAAGACGGCCTACGGTGCATTTGAGCCCATTGTCCTGGACTTCACCCTGACCGATGCCAAGGGGAAGCCGCAGCGGGGGGAATTCTCGCTGGCCGTGCGCGATGCCGACGGCGAACTGGGGAAGGACGGCGCCGACATAGGCACGGACCTGCTGCTAAGCTCTGACCTGAAGGGATACATCCACCGCCCCGAATACTATTTTGAGGCCGACGATGCCGACCACCGCCGCGCACTCGACCTTCTCATGATGGTGCAGGGGTGGCGACGCTACCGCTGGCAGGAAATGGCCGGCACAGAGCCGTTCCAGCTGAAGCAGCCCGTCGAGGACGGCATCCTCGTGGACGGGCGCGTGGTGGACAACTCATCGAAGCACCGCGGCAAGGAGGGAATCGACGTCAACCTCATGTTGCAGTTGGGAACGAGGGTGGCCAACGGCAGCACCATCAGCGACAAGGACGGAAAGTTTGCCATCCTGGCCCCGACGTTCTATGATGACGCCCTGGCCTTCTTCACCACGACCGTCAACGACAAGCGGCAGGCCTGCAATGTGTCGCTCAACCGCCTCTTCTCGCCCGCTCCCCTGGCCTATGAACCGCAGGAGCTGCTGTTCCAGCGCTCGCCTGAGCCGCAGGACGGATCTATCGCCCAACGACGGATGCCCGACATCTTCCAATGGAAGGATACGCTGCCCAACATCATCCATCTGCCCGAGGTCAAGGTGAAAGACAAGAACTACTTTCCGAAATACGGTTCGCGCTTCACCTGGCAGGGCGGCGAGGAAGCAGGAAAGAAGTTTGCCACGCTGTATTACAACATTGAGGATGAACTGGAAAAGGTATTCGATGACGGCGACCGCGACCCGTCGCTGTGGGACTGGCTGGCCAAGAAGAATCCCCATTTAATCGTGGAATATCCCACCATCAACAGCTATTCTGTACACAACCGAGTCCTCGGTGAACGCAACCAAGCCCTCGGCGACTTCATACCCTCGGGCACTTCATCCCTAAGCCCCAACGCACCCCTCAACCCCATTTTCAATGAAGGGAATCATAGCGGCTTTCATTCGCCCGCCAATCCCATATTGCAGTACAGGGGGCGGCCTGTCCGCATCCTCGTTGACAATGCACGACCTGTCGGCGACATTGACTTCCTGATGAGCGACATAAGGTCACTCATCATCTGCGAAAGGCCCTCGGTCATCAACCGATTCGTGTCGGGCCACATAACGGACAGCGGGCGGCCGCATGTTCTCTTCCTGCTGTACAGCCGAATTGACAAGAGCCTGACGAAATACAAGAAAGGGCAGCGCATTACCGTCGTGCACGGATACTCCAAGTACGAAGAGTTCTTCAGTCCCGACTACCGCCGCGTGGACACGCCCACGTCGGAAGACACGCGGCGGACGCTGTACTGGAGTCCCAACGTGACCACGGACGAACAGGGCAAGGCGCACGTCATCCTCTTTTCCAACTGCCGTCCGAAGCAGCACATCTGCGTCAACGCCCAAGGCATGGCCGTCACGGGCCAGCTGTTCAGCCATCGGCACGGCACGGCCGGCACGAATCTCCAAAAATAGCCGGCACAATGTGAAAAAGCGTGGTTTTGCTTGGCGCATTACCTCAATTTGCAGTAACTTTGCACTCACTTTTGAGACATATACATATTTAAATATACTGCATTAAGTATATCCGGACAGTATTGAAAATGAAATCTACCGACTTTGCGAGGCTCTATTCTGACGTAGTGGACCAACTGTCAGACTACACAGAAATGAAACAACAGGGATTCTTCCACGAATGCCACAACAGCGACCAAATACCGTCGGCACAGGCCCTGAGAGAGATACGCGACCTGTGCCGCGCGCTCATATTTCCCGGTTTCTACGGTCGGCCCGACGTGAACTGCCATACGCTGAAATACACCATTGGCGTGGAGGTGGAACGCCTGTACACGCTGCTGGTAAAACAAATCGCTGCCAGCCTCAGCTTTACCTGCAAGACGGGAGTGACCGCCATACAATACAAACAAAAGGCCGAGGGCATAGCCACACACATCGTGGAAAGCCTGCCACTGCTGCGACGCACGCTCGAAACCGATGTGAGGGCAGCATACAACGGCGACCCCGCCGCCACAGACATCAGCGAAGTCATCAGTTGCTACCCTGTCATAAAAACACTCATCAACTACCGTGTGGCACATGAGCTGTATCTTCAGCAAGTGCCCCTGCTTCCCCGCATGCTCACGGAAATGGCCCACAACGAGACGGGAATAGACATCCATCCTGCCGCCAGCATCGGCCATCACTTTACGATTGACCACGGAACAGGCGTCGTCATCGGTGCAACTTGCATCATTGGAAATAACGTAAAGCTTTACCAAGGCGTAACGCTGGGCGCACGGAGTTTCCCTCTGGACGAAGAGGGCCATCCCATCAAGGGCATTGCGCGTCACCCCATCCTGGAGGACGATGTCATCGTCTACAGCAATGCAACCATCCTGGGACGAATCACCATTGGCAAAGGCGCTGTCATCGGGGGTAACATATGGGTGACAGAAGACGTTCCTCCTGGGGCACACATCGTACAATACAGAACACCCAACCCTTCATAATATGGAATCCACTAAACTCGCCGCCAAGACCTTTCTGGGACTGGAAGACATCCTGGCCAAGGAACTTGCTCAGATTGGCGCTGAAAATATAAAGAAAGGCAACCGCATCGTCTTCTTTACCGGAGACAAAGAGTTGATGTACCGTACCAATTTTGAGCTACGCACGGCCATTCGCATCCTCAAGCCCATCATTACCTTTAAGGCGACGACCGCCGATGAGGTATATGAGAAAATAAAGCAATTGGACTGGACGCAATATTTGGATGTCAAGACCACTTTTTCGGTCGACTCGGTCGTATATAGCGATGACTTCCGAAATTCCAAATTCGTGTCATACAAAGTCAAGGATGCCATTGTCGATTTCTTCCGCGAGCAAACAGGACAACGGCCCAACATCAGCGTAGCCGCCCCTGACATACGCTTTAACATGCACATCTCGGAGGACAACTGCACCCTCAGCCTGGATTCCTCGGGAGAGAGCCTGCATAAGCGCGGCTATCGGCAGGCAACCGTGGAGAGCCCTATCAATGAAGTCCTGGCCGCCGCCATGATACTCATGACGGGCTGGAAAGGTGAGTGCGACTTCATCGATCCCATGTGCGGCTCAGGTACGATCCTGATAGAAGCCGCATTAATTGCCCGCAACATCGCCCCTGGCGTATTTCGCCAAAACTATGCCTTTGAAAAATGGCCGGATTTTGACCGCAGCCTATTTGAAAAAATCTACAACGATGACAGCAAGGAGCGACCGTTTGAACACCACATCTATGGATACGACAGCGAAAGCGAAGCCATCATCTCCGCACGCCAGAACGTCAAGGCAGCAGGCCTAAGCAGCAACATTTCACTGGCCGTGCAACCCATCCAGCAATTCACCCAACCCACGGAGAAGTCCATCATTGTAATGAATCCTCCCTACGGTGAGCGCATCACCACATCTAACTTGTTAGGACTATACAAAACCATTGGGGAACGGCTCAAACACCAATTTGCAGGAAACGACGCATGGATAATCGGCTACCGCATGGAGACTTTTGACCAAATAGGTCTAAAGCCCAGCCTAAAGATACCATTATATAATGGATCGCTCAATTGCGAATTCCGCAAATACACCATTTTCAACGGACAGCTCCAGGATTTCCGCGCCCGAGGCGGCATCGTAAAGACCAATGAGGAGCGAGCACGAAACGCAGAGAAACGCCGCATCAAGCCCCGCCGCGAATTTCAACGGGATGCAGTCACTGAAGACACCGACAGCGAGATTCCCGAATATCTGATACGCCGACACCGCGAATTCGTAGCAAAGGAAAAAAGGGAAATCCGTCGAGCCATGTGGGCCGAAAAAAACGCAGAACGCGAAGAACGCAACAATCGACGTTCTTCCGATTGGAAAGGCTACGATCGGCCGTTTGAAAAGCCCAGGCGTCCACGGTATTTTGACAAGGAGGATGACGACCGACGTCCCCCCAAGAACAAAAAATTTTTTGACAAGAAAAGCAGAAATGGAGATTTCAAAAAATCCAAGTCATTTACAAAAAACACACGTCAGGGCAAGAAAAATTAACTGGTCTCTTTTTGTTATTTTTTTATACCTTTCCACTTCAGCCATGGCCCAGGACAAGACATTCACTTTGGAAGATCTCATTCCTGGCGGCAGGAGTTACGCAAAGTTCATCCCCCAAACATTGCGCACAACTTGGTGGGGAAACCAATTACTAAAGATCGACCGCGACAGCATCAGCAAATGGGACGGCAAGACAGCCTGGACACCACTCTTCACCCAAAAACAGTTAGAGCAGAGCCTGCAACAGGCCGGACTCAACAAGAAAGAATCCAAGAGTCTCACACTCGCCGTCGCCACATTCCCCTATTCGGACGAGCCAAAGGCACGATTCACCACCGCCAGCCTGATGGCCGAATACGATTGGCAGTCAGGAGTGAGCCATATCGTCCGATTTCCAGCCCCACAAAGTTGGCAGGACTACAGTCCCGCAGGTCGCTGCCAGGCATACAATGAAAAAGACAACCTGCACATATACGACACCAACGGCCCGCATGCTCTGAGCCAAGACGGCTCACATGACATCGTATACGGCCAGGAAGTCCACCGCAACGAATTCGGAATCACCAAGGGCACGTTTTGGAGTCCCGACGGACAAAGCCTCTGCTTCTACCGCATGGACCAAAGCATGGTCCCCGACTATCCACTCGTCGACATCAGTACCCGCATCGCCACCGTTGCCCCCACCAAATATCCCATGGCCGGTGAAGCCAGCCATCGCGTCAGCATGGGCGTGTACCACCGCGCCTCAGGAAAAACCATTTGGCTTCAAACAGGCAACAATCTCGACCAATACTATTGTGGCATCACTTGGTCGCCCGACAGCCGAAAGATATTCCTCTACAATCTCAACCGCGACCAAAACCATGTCAAGCTACTTCAGTTTGATGCCAACACGGGCACGTTGGAAAAGACCCTATACGAAGAGCGACACCCCAAATACGTCCAGCCGCAGCACGGACTCACGTTCCTGCCTTGGGACAACGACAAGTTCATCTATTGGAGCGAAAAGGACGGCTACGATCATCTCTACCTATACAGTTTAAAGGAAGAGCGTACCCTCCGCTGCCTGACAGGAAACGAGTTGGGCATCGTCATCGACCTGTTGGGCTTCAACACCAAGACCAAAAGCATCATCATCAACTGCACCGGTTGCTCGCCATTGCAGCATAACCTGTTCAGCGTAAACATAGAAAAAGGCACGCACCAACTATTGGGCAATGCCACAGGCGTTCACAGCGGCCAGCTCAGCCCCGACGGCAAATGGGTGGTCGACACGTGGTCTTCGCCCCAAGTTCCACGACAGGTTGACCTCATCAACACCCACAACGGCAAGGTAACCACGCTCCTGAAGGCCAAAGACCCCTGGAAGGGGCGTCAAGTGCCCAACATCACCCGCGGAACGCTAAAGGCCGCCGACGGAACAACCGACCTATACTACCGATTGATTCAGCCCACCCACTTCGACCCCAACAAGAAGTACCCAGCCATCATCTATGTCTACGGCGGGCCGCACACGCGCCTGGTCGACGATTCATGGCACTACATGTCGCGCGGCTGGGAGACCTACATGGCCCAGCTGGGCTACGTAGTCTTCGTTTTGGACAACCGAGGCTCAAGCGAGCGCGGGCTGGAATTTGAGAACGTCACGTTCCGCCAGCTGGGCACGGAAGAAATGAAAGACCAAATGCAGGGAGTGGCATTCCTCAAGAGCCTTCCCTACGTCGATGCCAGCAGGCTGGGTGTGCACGGCTGGAGCTACGGCGGCTTCATGACGACCAACCTCATGCTGACCTATGCCGATGACTTCAAGGTCGGCGTAGCCGGCGGCCCTGTCATAGACTGGAAGTACTACGAAGTCATGTACGGCGAGCGGTACATGGACACGCCGCAGGATAACCCCGATGGCTACAAGAACAACAACCTCACCCTGCGCGCCGGCGACCTCAAGGGGCGGCTGCTCATCATTTTCGGCTACAACGACCCCGTATGCGTACCCCAGCACACCCTTTCGTTCATCCGCGCATGCGAAAACGCCGGCACACACCCCGACCTGCTCACCTACCCGGGCGACGGGCACAACATGATGGGGCGCGACCGCGTCCATCTCTACGAACACATTACGCGCTACTTTGAAGACCACCTGAAATAACACTCATATCTACAAACATACAGAAAAATGGACAAGAAAACCATCCTTTTGCTGGGCAGCGGCGGCCGCGAGCACGCCATCGCATGGAAGATAGCCCAAAGCCCCAGACTTGAGAAACTCTATATCGCACCCGGAAATCCCGGCATGGCAGCCCAGGGTGAACTGGTAGCCATGGACATGCTGAACTTCCCTGCCGTGGCCCAATTTGCCCGCGACAAGAAAGTCGATATCATCGTCGTAGGCCCTGAAGTGCCGCTCGTAGAGGGCATTGCCGACTATTTCAAGGAACACGGCGAGCTGAAGGACATCACCGTCGTTGGCCCGAGCAAACGGGGCGCACTGCTGGAGGGAAGCAAGGACTTTGCCAAGGAATTCATGCAACGCCACAGCATCCCCACTGCGGCCCACAAGACATTCAACGGGACGAACATCCAGGCCGGACTGCAATACCTGGAAACCCTGCAACCGCCCTACGTACTCAAGGCCGACGGACTGTGCGCCGGCAAGGGGGTACTCATCCTGAACAGCCTGGCAGAGGCACAGGCCAAGTTCAGGGAAATGCTGGAGGGCATGTTCGGCAACGCCTCGGCCAGCGTCGTCATTGAGCAGTTCCTCAGCGGCATTGAGTGTTCCGTATTCGTCATCACCGACGGGGCAGGACACTACAAAATCCTGCCCGAAGCCAAGGACTACAAGCGCATTGGCGAACAGGACTGCGGCCTCAACACAGGCGGCATGGGCAGCGTGTCGCCCGTCAGCTTTGCCACGGCCGAATGGCTCGACAAGGTGGAGCAGCGCATCATCCGCCCCACGGTGCAGGGCCTGATGAGCGAGGGCATCGAGTACAAGGGCTTCATCTTCTTCGGTCTTATCAATGTGGGCGGCGACCCCTACGTCATTGAGTACAACTGCCGCATGGGCGACCCCGAGACCGAGACCGTCATGCCGCGCATCAAGAGCGACCTCGTGGACTTGCTGGAAGGCGTGGCCCTGCAGGACTTGGACCAACGCACCATTGAGTTCGACCCGCGCTCGGCCGTCAACGTCATGTTGGTCAGCGGCGGCTATCCCGAGGAATACAAGAAAGGCTACCCCATCACCGGCACGGAAGACATCAGGGAAAGCATCGTCTTCCACAGCGGGACGGCGCTCAAGGACGGGCAACTCGTCAGCGCAGGCGGACGCGTCATCAGCGTCACGTCCTACGGAAAGGACAAGGACGAGGCACTTGCCCTGTCCATGCAGGGAGCACAAGCCATTCAGTACCAAGACAAATACTACAGGCGCGACATTGGGCGCGACCTGAAATAAGCACGCCCCATGCGCCTCTGGCTCTTCCTGCTGCCCCTCATCATCATGACATCCTGCAACAGCAGCAATAAAATGGTAGGCGGACACAAGGACGCACACGGATGCCTTGTAGCCGCCGGCTACACATGGAGCACCGTGCTCAAGGACTGCATACGCCCGTGGGAAAGCGGCACACGCATGCTGAACGCACAGGATTCGGCAGCCACGACCGCCGCCTTTGCCGTGTTCTCGCCCGACCGCAGGCAGGTGGAACTGTTCCTGCCTTCGATCAGCACGCACCCCTGCTGGACCAACAGGGCACGGGATGGCGCAGCGGCCCTTTCAGCCTGAGGGAACAAGACGGAAAGCTGTCGCTGTACCATCGGGAAAGACTCATCTACGTGCAGGAATAACCCTTTCGCGCACCCCACGGGCCATTACCCCATCTTACTGGACATCAACACTCCTTTTTCCCCTCTGCAACCAGACGGGAAAGACGACTGGCCGTTGCCTTGCCCAGACACTCCGAACGGGCAAGGCGCAATAACAGCACGAACAAGGCGAGAAAGGCCTGCGCACGCGGCCTGAAAAAATCCATACAAGGCGTAAAAAACGACCTTTTAGGCCTTTTTGTCCACGGTTTTTGCCCCAGGCATTTCCTCACATGCTTTCCTCTTGATTTTCAGCCGTTTTCCAAACACCACCGTGGGCTATACCTTCCTGCGGCAAACGAGAATGCCGCTTTCAGTGCCCGACACACCAAGTTTTTTCCCGAAAACCTTGTCATAATGGACGAAAATGGGTAATTTTGAAGGCAAAATCATATACACAATGGAGAAGAACTTCAAACGAACCATGGTCACTGCCGCCTTGCCCTATGCCAACGGCGGCATCCACATAGGCCACCTGGCCGGAGTGTACGTTCCGGCCGACATTTATGTGAGATATCTCAGGCTGAAGCACCAAGACGTGTGCTTTGTGTGCGGCACCGATGAGCACGGCGTGCCCGTCACCATCCGCGCCCGCAAGGAGAACTGCACTCCGCGCGACGTGGTGGACAAGTACTACGGGCTCATCAAGAAGAGCTTTGAGGACTTCGGCATAGAGTTTGACTACTTCGGCCGCACCACGTCGGACACCCAGCGCGATACGGCCAGCCATTTCTTCAAGACTATCTACGAGAAGGGAGGCTTTGTGGAGCAGGAGTCGGAGCAGTACTACGACGAGGAAGCCAAGACGTTCCTGGCCGACCGGTACATCGTGGGAGAGTGTCCCCACTGCCACAACCAGGGAGCCTATGGCGACCAGTGCGAAAAGTGCGGCTCGGCGCTTTCGCCCACAGAGCTCATCAACCCTCACAGCACCGTGAGCGGCAGCAAGCCCGTGCTGCGCAAGACCAAGCATTGGTACTTGCCATTGGACCAGCACCAGCCCTGGTTGGAAAAGTGGATTCTGGAGGATCACAAGGAATGGCGCAGCAATGTGTACGGACAGTGCAAGAGCTGGCTGGACACGGGCCTGAAGCCCCGTGCCGTGAGCCGCGATTTGGACTGGGGCATCCCTGTTCCCGTGGCGGAGGCGGAAGGCAAGGTGCTCTATGTGTGGTTTGACGCCCCCATAGGCTACATCAGCAACACGCGCGACCTCCATCCCACGGACTGGGAAAAATGGTGGAAAGACCCCGAGACACGGCTCATCCACTTCATCGGAAAAGACAACATCGTGTTCCACTGCATCGTGTTTCCCGCCATGCTCAAGGCCATGGGCGACTACATCCTGCCCGACAACGTGCCGGCCAACGAGTTCCTGAACCTAGAAGACGACAAGATTTCGACGTCGAAGAATTGGGCCGTGTGGCTGCACGAGTACAACGCCGATTTCCCGGGCAAGCAGGACGTACTGCGCTACGTGCTGACCGCCAACGCCCCTGAGACGAAGGACAATAACTTCACCTGGAAGGATTTTCAGGCCCGCAACAACAATGAACTCGTGGCCGTGTACGGCAACTTCGTCAACCGTGCCCTTGTCCTGACGCAGAAATACTACGATGGCATTGTGCCCGCACTGGGCGAGCTCACCGACTACGACCGGCAGACCATCAGCGAATTTCGCGACGTGAAAGCGCGCGTGGAGAGCCTGCTCGACAAATTTCACTTCCGCGATGCGCAGAAAGAGGCCATGGACCTGGCCCGCATAGGCAACAAGTACCTGGCCGAAAGCGAGCCGTGGAAAGTGGTGAAGACCGACCCCGAGCGAGTAAAGACCATCCTGCACCTCAGTTTGCAGTTGGTGGCCAATCTCAGCATCGCATTCGAGCCCTTCCTGCCGTTTAGCAGCCGCCGACTGAGGGAGATGCTCAATCTTACGGCCTTCTCGTGGGAGGATTTGGGACGCACCGACCTCCTGGGTGAGGGACACCAGCTGGGACAGGCGGCACTGCTGTTTGAAAAGATAGAGGACAGCGTAGTAGAGGCCCAGGTGCAGAAATTGCTCGACACCAAGAAGGCCAATGAAGCTGCCGAAGCGCATCCAGCCCCCGTGGGCGAGCCGTGCAGCATAGACGATTTTGCCCGTCTGGACATTCGCGTCGGCACGGTGCTGGCTTGTGAAAAGGTAGCCAAGAGCAACAAGCTGTTGCAGTTCAAGATAGACGACGGGCTGGGCGGGCGCACCATCCTGAGCGGTATAGCCCAGCACTATCAGCCCGAAGACCTCGTGGGCAAGCAGGTGTGCTTCATTGCCAACCTGCCGGCACGCAAGATGATGGGCATAGAGAGCCAGGGAATGATACTCAGCGCCGTCGCCCCCGACGGTTCGCTGAAAGTAACCACCGTGGAACAGCCCGTGAAGCCCGGCAGCCAGGTGCAATAAACCCAAACAGAAATACGAAAAGGGATGGGCATGGGAAAAAGACTGGAGTCACTGGATGCGCTGCGCGGTTTCGACTTGTTCTGTCTGGTCGTTGTCGGACGGATCATTCACAAACTTGGAGCCGCCATTGACACCCCATGGTTTGATGCCATCATGCCCGTATTTACCCACAAGGAATGGGAGGGCTTCTCTCCCTGGGACTTGGTCATGCCCCTGTTCATGTTCATGGCAGGCGTCACCATACCCTATTCGCTCGGGAAATACCGCAACGGAGACGGCCATCGGAAAAAATTATTTGAGCGCTTGCTGCGCCGCGTCGTATTGCTTTGGATATTAGGCATGGCCGTGCAGGGCAACCTGCTCTCGCTTGACCCACATCGCATATACCTTTACACCAATACGCTGCAGGCCATCGCCGTGGGCTACATATTCAGTGCCATCATCTTCCTGCATATGCAATGGAAGGCACAGATAGGCATTGCCGCTGCACTCCTACTGCTTTTTTGGGCCGCCATGGAACTGATTTCAGTAGGCGGCTACGGCGGCGGCGATTACACGCCGCGCGGAAACTTGGCAGAAGGTATTGATGCCCTGCTGCTGGGCCGCTTTCGCGACACAGCCAACGTCGTAGACGGAGCAGTCATCATTAGCGACAGCTATACATACACTTGGATTCTCAGCAGTGTAAATTTTGTTGTGACAGTCCTGACAGGAGTCCTTGCAGGTGAAATACTCAAGGGCGGCTGGCCGCAAAGGAAAAAGATACTGCTGCTCTTGGGCACTGGCATCGGAATGGTAGCCTGCGGCTGGACGATGCACCTTGTACACCCCGTAATAAAACACATATGGACCAGTTCGATGGTGCTTGTCAGCAGCGGATACTGCTTTTTGCTGTTGTGTTTATTCTATTATTGGATAGACTACAAGGGACACCACGGAAACTTAGGCTTCCTCAAGGCGTACGGAATGAACAGCATCACAGCCTATGTCGTTTCCAGCCTGGTCAGTTTCTCCAGCGTAAGCACTTCGTTGCTCCACGGTTTTGAGCAATACACGGGAAACTTCTATCCAGTCCTTATCCAATTAGGCAATGTCGGCATCATATTTCTCTTACTGCTCACCATGTATAAAAACAAGATATTCATACGAATCTGACACCACAACAAACAACACAAACAGCCTTTCAAGAAAATGGAATCCACTCGACAGAACAAAATAGCAAGACTCATCCAAAAGGAACTGAGCAACCTGTTCCTGGACGAGACGCGCAAGACGCACGGCGTCATTCTCTCGGTAAGCGAGTGCCGTGTATCGCCCGACCTGAGCTACTGCACGGCATACATCAGCGTGTTCCCATCAGAGCGCGCCGACGAGATAGTAAACAATCTCACCGCCAACGTGCGCACCATCCGTTACGACCTTGGGCAGCGCCTGCGCCATCAGCTGCGCATCATTCCCGAGCTGCGTTTCTTCAAGGACGGGACATTGGACTACATGCAGCACATAGACGAATTACTGAAAAAATAGAACCGCAGCCAAGCCGTGAACTTTCCTTTCTACGTTGCGCGCCGCTACCTCTTCTCCAAGAAAAGCCACCACGCCATCAACATCATTTCAATGATATCCCTGCTAGGCGTGGCGTTGGCCACGACAGCCTTGGTGTGCGTGCTTTCCGTCTTCAACGGATTCCACGATTTGGTGGCTTCGCTCTTTACAGCTTTCGACCCCGAGCTGGAAATGCTGCCCGCCGAGGGACAGACATTCAGCGAAAACGCGTCGGCGGTCAAGGCCGTGCGTCAATACAAGGACGTTGCCGTGGCCAGCGGCAGTTTGCAGAACCGCGCCTTGGCGCGCTACGACGGAAGGCAGGCCATGATCGTACTGAAGGGTGTGGAAGACAACTTTGGTGAATGCACCGACGTAGAAAAAATCCTATACGGCAACGGAACATTCATCTTGCACGCCGACGTGCTGAACTACGCCATCCCCGGCATCCGCTTGGCCCTGATGCTCAACCTGACAACCGACTTTGTCAATCCCTTGGAGATTTATGCGCCCCGCCCCGGCGAGCGTGTCAACCTGATGGACCCGACCCAGAGTTTCAACCAAGACGAATTGAACTCGTCGGGCAGCGTATTCAACGTCAACCAAAAACAATATGACAGCGAGTACGTGCTGTGCGCCCTCGGCTTCGCCCAAAAGATTTTTGAAAAGCCAGGCGAAATCTCGTCACTGGCCATCAAGCTGAAATCGGGCGCAGACATTGAAAAGGCAAAAAGGGAATTGCGCGCCCTGGCCGGCCCAAAGTACAAGATTCTGGACAGATATGAGCAGCAGGAAGACATTTTCCGCATCATGAAGGTGGAAAAGCTCATGGCGTTCATCTTTCTCATCTTCATTCTCTTCATTGCCAGCTTCAACATCGTGGCATCGCTCTCCATGCTCATCATTGACAAGCGCCAAGACATTGGAACGTTGCGCGACCTGGGGGCAAACGACCTGACCATCCGCCAAATATTTGTCACCGAGGGGCGCATGATTTCCGTTGCGGGCGCAGTCATCGGCCTCATCATAGGATTACTGCTGTGCTGGGCACAGCAGCAGTTTGGCCTGCTGCGACTGGGCCAGGAAGCCGGCACATTCATCGTCGATGCCTACCCCGTGAGCGTCCATGCGCTCGACTTGGTGCTCATCCTGGGGGCAGTCATCGCCGTTTCATTCATAGCGTCGTGGTATCCCGTGAAATACCTGAGCCGCCGGCTGCTCAACAAAGAATAAACCCACTTAAACCATCAACATGGACAATGTAGCTAAGAACATCGGGCGCAAGAACAAGCGTCAACTGGAACAAATGCTCAAGGACTTGTTCCAAAACAATCCCGAAACAGAGTACGGACTGCCCGAACTGTCCAAAATCCTCAAACTGAAGAACCATCCGCTCAAGTTGCTCTGCACGGATGTGCTGGCCGACCTGCGCGCCGACGACTTCATCTGCGCAACGCGCAACTACAAGTACCGCCTGAACACGCGCAACCAAGTCATGGAGGGCGTGTTCAGCCGCAAGCGCAACGGACGCAACTCGTTCCTGCCCGACGGCGAGGAACAGAGCATCCTGGTCATGGAGCGCAATGCCCACCACGCCCTTGACGGCGACCGCGTCAAGGCAGTCTTCCTGGCCCGCAGGCGCAACCACACGCGCGAGGCCGAAATCATTGAAATCATCCACCGCGCCGACAAGAACTTCGTGGGAACGCTCAAGGTCACGCGCGACTTTGCATTCCTGCTCACCAACGACCGCACCCTGGCCGCCGACATCTTCATACCCAAGCGGAAGCTCAAGGGCGGCAAGGACGGCGACAAGGCCCTCGTCAAGATCGTGTCGTGGCCCGAGGACATGAAGAACCCCGAAGGCCAGGTCATTGACATCCTGGGCCGCACCGGCGACAACAACACCGAGATGCACGCCATCCTGGCCGAATACGGGCTGCCCTACTCCTACCCAAAGGCCGCCGAAAAGGCTGCCGACGAAATGCCCGACGACATAACGCCCGACGAGATAGCCCGCCGCGAGGACCTGCGCCAGGTAACGACGTTCACCATCGACCCCGCCGACGCCAAGGACTTCGATGACGCGCTTTCCATACGCCCCGCCGGCGACGGACTGTGGGAAGTGGGCGTGCACATTGCCGACGTGACCCACTATGTCAAGGAAGGGAGCATCATTGACCGCGAAGCCCGCCAGCGCAGCACGAGCGTGTACCTGGTGGACCGCACCATCCCCATGCTGCCCGAGCGCCTGTGCAACTACCTCTGCTCGCTGCGCCCCAACGAGGACAAGCTGACCTACAGCGCCATCTTTCTGATAGACGAAAAGGGCGAAGTGAAGAGCTGGCACGAGGGACGCACCGTCATTCACAGCGACCGCCGCTTCACCTACGAGGAAGCCCAGGCCATACTGGAGCAGAACGGCGAGGCGTCGCCTGAGGACCTCTCGGCCCCGGGCGAGCACCCCGCGCGCGTAGCCCCCAACGCCGACGGCACGCCGGCAGGCGAGTTTGCCACCGAGCTGATCACCTTAAACCGCCTGGCAAAAAAACTGAGGGCCAAGCGATTCGCATCGGGAGCCATCGCATTTGACCGCCCCGAGGTGCGCTTCATCCTCGATGACAAGGGACACCCCACGGGCACCTATGTCAAGGTGGCCAAGGATGCCAACAAGCTGGTGGAGGAATGGATGCTGCTGGCCAACCGCTACGTGGCGGAAAAGATAGGCAAGGTGAACACGCAGAAGACCAAGGCCAAGCCCTACGTATACCGTATACACGACGTGCCCGACCCCGAGAAGCTGGAGAAGCTGCAGGCATTCGTGGCCAAGTTTGGATACAAGCTGCGCACCACGGGAAGCAAGGAGGAGGTGACCAGGAGTTTCAACAAATTGCTCACCGACGTGGAGGGCAAGAAGGAGAAAGACGTCGTGCAGGAGGTAGCCCTGCGGTCCATGCAAAAGGCACGGTACAGCACGCAGAACATAGGCCACTACGGCCTCATGTTCCGCTACTACACGCACTTCACATCGCCCATCCGCCGCTACCCCGACGACCTGGTGCACAGGCTGCTGGCCCGCTATGACGAGGGCGGCCGCGCCGTCGACCTGCAAAAGCTGGAGGAACTGTGCGAACACTGCAGCCAGATGGAGCAGCTGGCCGCCACGGCCGAGAGGGCCAGCATCAAGTACAAGCAAGTGGAATTCATGGCCGACCACCTGGGCGAGGAATTCAAGGGCAAGATTTCGGGAGTCAACGAATTTGGCATCTACGTCGAGGTAGACGAAACGCTGTGCGAAGGCATGGTGGGCCTGCACAGCCTCATGGACGACTACTACGAGTTTGACGAGCGCAACTATTGCCTGGTGGGCCGCCGTCACCATCGCCGCTACTCCATAGGTGACCCCGTCGTGGTGCGCGTGGCCCATGCCAACCTGGAGCGCCGCCAGCTGGACTACGAGCTCGCGAGCGGCCCCAACGGCACGAACCGCAGGAAGTAGCGTCCCCATGCATCAGCCGCATTGCCAGCCCGCGAGCCCAGCCTCATGGGCTGGCAATGTTTTTGCAATCCATTGTTTTTCACACAGAAACATTCTTTTCTTCCCAACAGGGTTTCCACCAAGGCCAATGTCCCTGCATAGCTCGTTTTTTACGCCTTGCATGAAATTTTTCAGGCCGCATCCACCGTGCGCTTACGCCTTGTTCGCCACACTTTTACGCCTTTCGGTTTTCCCCCTGCGCGGCACACGCTGAGGCTCACGCCGCCCCTGCGGCCCGCAGCCCAGCGGACGGAATGAAAAAAATGGTTTAAATTCATTCTTTATCAAAACATTTTCCCTAATTTTGCAATGGCCGACAATAATAACAATGTAAACATACAGCTATGATGAAAAAATTCTTCTTTCTGGTTCAGTGCATGATGCTCATCGGCATCGGCACGTTCACTTCCTGTTCCAGCGACAGCAACGGCGACGGGGACGGCAGCACTTTGGGCAAGGCCCAATACGTATACCCAGGCGACAGCCTGAAAGTAGAGTACGCGTCGAGCGTAGCCGTACGCGTCTTTGTGGGCAAGGGCATTCAGAAATACTACAACACCTCGGCCGAGTGGACTACGGCCGACCCCCTGATTGCCACCGTGGCAGCCGGCGGAAGAAGCACGTCGGGCGACTCGGTGTTCGTGGTGGGCAACCTCAAGACATCGCTATACGAAAAAAGAAGCACGCAGATACGCGTCACCGTCAAGAACGGCGATGACACGCGCACGCTGACCGAGAACATCTACGTGGTCAACCCCGCCCCCAAGGCCAAGCCGCAGGGCAGCACGACCATCAGCGTCAAGGGCATCAGCCTGAAGATGGTCAAGGTGGCCGGCGGCACATTTGAAATGGGCGTTGACGAAAATCCCGAAGAGGTGTTCTTCCCCGACCTGGGCAGCTACCTGTGGCTGGGCCATTACCCCAGCGACGAGCAACCCAAGCACACGGTCACCGTGTCGGACTTCCTCATGGGAGAGACCGAGGTGACGCAGGAACTGTGGACGGCCGTCATGGGAGAAAACCCGGCATCGCACGTCAACCTCGTGGACAACCAGGGAAACCACGGACAGCTGAGGAATCTGCGCCTGGCGCCGCAGCTGCCTGTGGAGAGGGTCAGCTGGGACGACTGCCAGAAATTCATAGAACGCCTGAAAGAGCTGACTGGCTACACATTCCGCCTGCCCAGCGAGGCTGAGTGGGAGTTTGCAGCCAAGGGCGGCAACAAGAGCGAGGGACACCTGTACGCCGGCTCGGACGACGTTGACTACATAGGCTGGTGCTACGAGAATACCGTCCTTAGCTACAAGGAATTACGCATCAGCTACGATCCTGAGACGAACATAAGCGACACGACCGCCACCCCAAGGACCGCAAGCTTTTCACAGGAAGTGAAACAGAAGAGCAGCAACGAACTGGGCCTGTATGACATGACCGGCAACGTGGCCGAATGGTGTCAGGACCTCTACAACGCCAATTTCTACTCGACGACCGACAACGCCAAAGACCCCGTGTACCTGGATGGACGCGGCAGCACCCGCGTTGTCCGTGGATCGGACTTCAAGACTGAGGAACGGAAGGAAAAAAACCTCGACCTTGACTACCAGCTGCGCATTACAAGGCGCGGAAGCATGAAGCAGACCTCAAAGAGCGACACCATCGGCCTGCGGTTGGCCATGTAGGAATTCATTTCCCATGAAAGCGCGGTGCATGGGCTGCATGGGCAGCCACATTGTCCTATTGATGTGCATCATCACCCTTTTCGGCGGCTGTTCCGACAGCAGCGGAAATGACGATGAGCCCCCATATTTCAACCATGCGAGGTATATTTATGCCGGGGACAGCCTGACCGTTGAGTATGCCTCGAATACGACAGTTCGCGTCTTTGTGGGAACGGGAATCCATGCCTATTACTACACCGTTGCCGAGTGGAGTACCGACGATCCGGCGATTGCGACGGCCGCCGCGGTAGGGAAATCCACGTCGGGCGACTCAGTGTTCGTCGTTGGGCGCATTAGCACGTCGCTGTACGAGAAAAAGAGCACACAGTTGCGCGTAACGGTGAAAATCGACGACCACACGCGCACGCTGACCGAGGATATCCACGTCATAAACCCAGCAAGGAAAGCGCGCCCCAGCGGAAACACAACCTTTACCGTGAAAGGCGTGACGTTCAACATGGCCAAGATGGACGGAGGGCAGTTTGAGATGGGCGTTGACGAGCATCCCGAGGAATATTTCTACCCCAACATAGGAAATTACTGCTGGACGGGCTACTATCCCGCGGATGAGCAGCCACGGCACAGCGTAACCGTCTCCGATTTCCTCATCGGCGAGGCCGAAGTCACCCAGGAGTTTTGGAAAGCCGTGATGGGGAACAACCCTGCCTATCATATCTATTTGAAATCTCAAGCAGGACCTTTCGGACAACTGCAAAACACACGCATCTACCCCTACTATCCCGTCGAAAGCGTCAGCTGGGAGGACTGCCAGGCGTTCATTGCGCGCCTGAACGAGATAACAGGCTACGCCTTCCGCCTGCCGACGGAAGCGGAGTGGGAGTATGCAGCCAAGGGCGGCAACAAGAGCGAGGGACACCTGTATGCAGGCTCGGATGACCTGGACTTCGTCGGTTGGTACGGCGACAATTCATACATTCGCTTCAACTCGCTGAATATTACCTATGACAGCGAGACGGACAGCAGGGACACGACCCTCGTGCCCAGCTACGCATATCTCACGCAAGAGGGCAAGCAGAAATCCTGCAACGAACTGGGGCTGTACGACATGACGGGAAACGTAGCGGAATGGTGTCAAGACAATTATGCACAGGACACGTACAGCCTGACCCGCGGGGCAACCGACCCCGTCTGCGAACAAGCCAAAAACACATACCGCATTATACGCGGTTCTTCCTACACAGACATATTCCTCAAGGAAATTCCCGCAGGAAGCGATATCAGAGTGGAATACAACTGCCGCATTACCCGCCGCGCGGGCGTCAAGCAAACCTCAAAGAGCAGTTCTATAGGACTGCGACTGGCCATGTAACCAACACAAACAACATAAACCTCAAATCCGCAACCTATAGGGTTTAGTGGGATTTTGCTTGCAAAGCGACAAAATTCATTTTATTGTACATATTTCTTGCACAACAGAAATGTCGCAGACACAAAATCCCCTTACCCCATAAAGCGACTTGAGGT
>JAGAYF010000020.1 GCA_017940605.1 Bacteroidaceae bacterium | reverse complement strand
TCGATTTCTGGATCGGTCCATCGTCAAAGATGGACACAGCACCCTGTGCAATCTGCATGGCTTCTGCGGGGGTGCGCATGTTGGTCTGCTCTTCCGAGGTGACAAGGATTCCGTTGTCTTTGCCCTCTTCATCCGTGGCGCAAGAGGCCAAAAAGAGAACGGCCACGGCATAACTTTTAAAAGAACGCATGTTTTTGATATTAATGTGAAAATATAAGGAGTTCCTTTTTTCCACAATGCAAAAGTAGTGAAAAGAGGAATAGGGTGTATCAGTTCCTACCAGTTTTTTGAGAAAAAAGCATAAAATAATTGGAAATATTAAAAAACTCGGCAGTCAAAAAGAATTTGACTGCCGAGTTCGATGATCATTATAAAACTTGGTGGGGAGGATTACCCTATATCAGACGTTAATGGGAAAAGTAAGTATGGGGATTTTCCCGTCACTTTATCACAATTTCTGCAAAACGGTATTGTGTTTTACGGATTTTTTGTAAATTTGACCCCAAAGATAAAGTGTAATAAACTATGCCAAAGATTTTCGAATACTTCGGATTTATTTTCTACTTTTATTCCAACGAACACGAACCGATACACGTCCGCGTGATGCATGGGGCGAGGGAGAGTATCTTTGACCTCATTATGATGGATGGCGATTTGGCTGAGTTGCATGTGAGGGAGAAGAAAGGAGTTGAGCCGTTGACAGAGAAAGACAAGCGTACGGCAGATGAGTTTATTCGCAAGTACCACAGGAATATCATTGATAAGTGGGTGAAATTCTTTGTTATGAAGCAGAGTATCCGCAGTACGAACATCAAGAAGAAACTATAAAAGGAAGAAATAACCATGAAGAGACTATGCATTATTAAGGCGGAGGATGTTGGTAATTTGACAGTCAGCTTGACGTTCAGTGACAGTACCGTGCAGATTGTGGACATTGGCGAGTTCATCCGTCGCCACCCACATCCGCAATACAACAAGTACCTTGACCCTCGCAAGTTTGGCCGTTTCGCCATTGAGAACGGAAATATCGTATGGGGTAAGAATTGGGACTTGGTTTTCCCCGTTGAGCAGTTGCACACAGGGACAGTCGTATAATTGGGAAAAGAGCACAACGACCTATTACTAAAATTCAAAGATGCAGAATATGTGAGCGGTTGCACCTTGTGGCTCACATATACAGAAGCGAAAATCATCGAGTAGGAAATAATAAAACTCGGCAGTCAAAGAGAATTTGACTGCCGAGTTCGATGATCGTTGTAAAACTTGGTGGGGAGGATTACCTCAACTCAAATCTTATGGGTAGTTGGAACCAAACGTTTACGGGCTTACCTTGCTGACGGCCCGGAGTAAACTTGGGCAATGACTGGACCACGCGGATTGCTTCGCGATCGCAATCGGGGTCGAGTGACTTCAATACCTGAACATCACCTACTTCACCAGTACCTGTTACAACGAATCGCAACATGACAAGGCCTTGGATGTTCTGATCCTGGGCAGATGAAGGGTATCTCAGGTGGTCAGCAATGTATTTCATCAAGGCTGCTTCGCCGCCAGGGAACTGGGGCATCTGTTCTACGAAACTGAACACCTTGGCTTCCTCGTCGTCGGCCTTGGAGGTGATGACTTCCTTGATGTCGGCAATATCCTTGCCGTGTACGTCGTCATTACCTTTTACGTCAGCAATAGAAATGGCAACCTTGGTCTCGCCCAATTCCTTCTGGCTCTTCATCTCATCTTCCTTGGTCACCTGATCGTCCTTGACAATCTTGGGCGCGGTAAACTTGATGGAGCTCTTGATGCGTTGGGGCTGAGCCTGCTTGGGTTCTACTTTCTTGATAATGTTCTTGTCCTTTACCTTGGCTTCTTCCAATTTGGCCATCTTGGTGGTGGTGACAGTCTCAATAGAGGCCTTGGGGATAACTGACTTGACCAACATGGGCAGGAAGATGGCTGCAATAAGGGCAATAACCAATGCAATCAGGGACTTGGCGTTGCGCTGGCCTGTTTCGGCACGCAAGACGTAAGCACCGTAACTTTTGTTCTTGCCTTCGAAGATGAGGTCGCACCAATTCTGGGAGTATAAATCTATTTTTGCCATAATTCTACTCTTTTAATTAATTTGTGCTTTCCACGGTTACGGCTGGCTTGCCGCCATTGTCCTTAAAGTGCTTAATCATATCTTCATCAAACTCGGTGATGGGTACGATGACGTATTTGCCGATGTCGCATATCTGCATTTCATCAAGGGCATCAATCAAATTCTTATACGTAGCTCCATCGGTAGCTTTGATGATTACGTTGGGAGTGCCTTCGCCAGCGCGGATGTCGCTGAGTTCTTCCTCAAACTTCTTGCGCTGGGCGGCTTCTTTGTTGACGTCGGCAGTGGCCAAGGATGCGTACTTCTTGCGCAGTTCCTTCACTTTTTGGATGGCGTTGATGTTCTTGGCAGCCAACATGGCTCTCAAGCCTTTCTCGCCGTAGCTGGTCGTCTTCAAAGAATTGATTTCCGGAATACCTTGATAGTAGTAGAGGGCGTTGTCCTTATCCAAAATCAAGGTAACGGCATCGGATGCTTTGACTTTGTTCTGCTGTTCCTCTTTCAGGTCCTTCTTGTTGGAGGGCATGTTGATCTCCATTGATTTGGGCCTGGCCAAAGTGGTACAGAGCATAAAGAAGGTAATCAGAAGCATCATCATGTCCACCATCGGCGTATAGTCGATGCGGGCAGTCTTTTTCTTTTGTTTAGTTTGCATGCTTTTATCCTCCTTCTTTTTTATTCGTCAATAGCTTTCACTTTCTTCAAGTTAGTGATCAGGTTGTAGCGGTTGCACTTGATGTCCTGAAGAGAATTCATCACGTCCTTGATGACCTTGTAGGAGGTCGTGGCATCGGACTTGATGGATATTGTCAGGTCAGGATTTATCTCGCGTGCGGCTTCAACCCAATCCTTGAACTCATTATTAGTGCTATCGCAGGGAACACCTTCAATGCTTTCGCTGCTGAGATACGCTTCACGTGCGCCCGCCTCCATGTCAAGGAATGACTTGAGCTGGTTGATGGGTACACCAAATGATGAAACGCTTCCGAAGGCGCGCTTTTCATCCATTGTGAAAGAGAGATTGTACTTCTCGCAAATGGCATCAAGCGTGGACATCATATCCGTCTTCTTGTCAAGACTCATAAAGACCCTGCCTTTCGGGTCAATCAGAATGTTCAGCACATTGTGGTCGGGCACATTGATGGATGAAACAGAGCCCGGTGTGTTAATCTGAACAGGTTCTTTCTTGACGAAAGTAGCGGTAAGCATGAAAAAGGTAAGCAATAGGACCATGACGTCACTCATAGGCGTCATGTCTATGAATGTGTCTTTTTTGGTAATCTTAAATCGTCCCATGTTTTATATACCTTTTAAATGTTACGGTGTTTTTATTTGTGCGTAGCAGAGAATGTGGATACGACGGTGAAACCTACTTCGTCAAGACCGTATGTCAGGTGGTCAATCTTGTTTGTAAAGAAGTTATAGAATACGAGGGCAAACCAAGAGGTTGCAATACCGGAAGCCGTATTGATAAGGGCTTCGGAAATACCCTGGGACAAGGCAGAGGAGTCAGTACCGCCGCCAGCTGACAAAGCGGAGAATGAACGGATCATACCGACAACCGTACCAAGAAGTCCGGTAAGCACACCGAGGGTGGTGATAACGGCCAGGATGGGGAGGTTCATCTGCAATGTAGGCATTTCCAATGCGGTAGCCTCGTCAAGAGACTTCTGGATGGCGAGCACTTTCTGTTCCTTGGTCAGGTTCTCGGCAGCTTCCATTTCCTGGTATTTGGTCAATGTGGCAGAAACCACGTTAGCAACAGAACCGCCCTGCTTGTCGCAAAGAGCCTTGGCACCGGCGAGGTCGTTCTTGTTCAGGAAGCCCTTGGTCTGCTCCACAAACTTGTCCAGGCTCATCTTGCCGAATGCGGTCTTCAGGGCCAGCCAGCGCTCGATGGTCAGAACGATAACGGCGAAGAACTGAGTCCAGATGACAGGCACGATAACACCACCCTTGTAGATAGTACCGAGCATGTTGATGGGGTGTCCGTTGGGGTCGCCGCCGCGGAAGTTGTTGGGGTTACCGAGTACGAACAAGTAAACGAGTACTGCCAAGATAAGGCACAGCACAAGGATGATCCAAGCGCTCTTGATTCCAGTAAAACCAGCCTTCTTCTTTGCGGCAGGTTTCTTGCTAACGTTAGTCGTAGCTTTTGTGTCTTTTGTTTCCATTTTTTAATTGAATTTGAATAATTAATTAATTTGATTATTGTTATTAAAATTTTTATCTCTCTAATCTTTCGCCAGGGCTTCTTTACAATTTCATGCAAAAATAAGATTTTAATTTTAAATAGGCGCATTTCTGATTGAAATATCTTTTATAAAAATTCATTTCTTCAACTTTTTCGGCCTTTTTGACTATAAATTTTATGTTTTTCGTGCAAAAAATGCACAGACTATCGTTCTTTTGTGTGTTTTTCCCTAACTTTGCACCAACAATGGCCGCTATCGTGCGTTGTGCAGGGTGTTTTGGGGCGTTTCTTCGGTGTGGGAAGGGCGCGCCCGCGCTGAATAAAAGATTGAATACATATTTAAAAATAGCAATATGAAGGAGAATTTAGATTGGAGTAATTTGCCGTTTGGTTATATGCGCACCGACTACAACGTGCGCTGTTATTATCGCAATGGAAAGTGGGGCGAGATAGAGCTGTGCTCTGAAGACACCGTCAATCTCAGCATTGCGGCCACCTGCCTCCACTACGGGCAGGAGGCATTCGAGGGGCAGAAGGCTTTCCGCTGCCCCGATGGCAAGATACGCTTGTTCCGCATTGAGGAGAACGCGGCCCGCCTGCAAAGCACGGCGCGTGGCATTGTCATGCCCGAAGTACCGACCGACCTGTTCGTGGAAATGGCCAAGCTGGCGGTCAAGAAGAACGAGCGCTTCGTGCCTCCCTACGAGAGCGGGGCGGCCCTCTACCTGCGCCCGCTGCTCATCGGCACTTCGGCCCAGATTGGGGTGCATCCGGCCGATGAATACCTGTTCCTGATCCTTGTAACGCCCGTCGGCCCTTACTTCAAGGGCGGCTTTGCCTGTACCGATTACGTCATTACCCGTGAGTATGACCGTTCAGCCCCGTTGGGAACGGGCAAGTACAAGGTGGGCGGCAACTATGCGGCCAGCCTGCGTGCCAACCAGCTGGCCCACGAGCAGGGATACTCCTGCGAGTTCTACCTGGATGCCAAGGAGAAGAAGTATATCGATGAATGCGGCGCGGCTAACTTCTTTGGCATCAAGAACAATACCTATGTCACGCCGAAGTCAACGTCCATCCTGCCCTCTATCACCAACAAGAGCCTGCAACAGCTGGCCCAGGACCTGGGCATGGCCGTCGAGGTGCGCCAGATTCCCGAGGAAGAGCTGGCCACCTTTGAGGAAGCCGGGGCGTGCGGCACGGCAGCCGTCATCAGCCCCATACACAAGATTGACGACCCCGATGCAGGGCGCACCTACGTATTCAGCCAGGACGGCAAGCCCGGCCCGGTGTGCACACGGCTGTACAAGAAACTGCGCGACATCCAGTACGGCATAGAGCCCGACGTGCACGGCTGGAATACCATTGTAGAATAAATCATCAAACAAGAAATGAATATGCAACGTACCAACTCCGAGATTCGCAAAATGGCCCGCCAAGCCCTGGAGGGCAATTGGATGAAGGCCGTGCTGGCCGTCGTGATAGCCCTCATGCTGCCGTCCGTCCTGACCACCCCGTTTGGCTATGTGTTCGACAATCCCGTGGCCCAGCAAAGCCCCGGTATAATTATCAACCTGCTGTGCCTGCCGCTGACGTGGGGTTTCGCCGTGTTTTTCCTGCGCATCGTCCGCATGGAGCGCACTGACATAGCCCATCTCTTCGACGGATACAGGGATTTCGTCCGCGTGTTCGTGGCCGTGCTCCTCATGTGTGTCTACATCCTGCTATGGGCATTGCTGCTGCTGATTCCGGGCATCATCAAGTCGCTTTCCTACGCCATGACCCCGTACATACTGAAGGACAACCCCGAAATGGGCGGCGAGGAGGCCATTCACCGCAGCCGCGTCCTCATGGACGGCCACAAGATGAAACTGTTCCTGCTCTACCTCAGTTTCTTGGGCTGGGCCTTGCTGTGCTGCATCACCTTGGGATTGGGCTTCTTCCTGTTGATACCTTACGTGGAGACGTCGGTTGCTGTCTTCTACGAAACGTTGCTGGAGGAAGAAAGGGCCAAGATGGCCTTGCACGCTGCGCCTGCCAGTGAAGAATCTCCTGTTGAAGACATGAATATAGGGGAAGGGCAATAGTCTTTCCTGCATCCGTTCTGTGCGCATGCCCCCGAAATGAACACGGTCATTTCGGGGGCATGTTTTTGTGCCGTATGGGTGGCGGTGCGCCTGCGCGGCCTGAAAGGTGGGCAACGGGGCGTAAGCGACGTACCGATGCGGCTTGAAAAAATCCTGTTGGGGCGTGAAAGTGGTTCAAACAAGGCGCAAAAAACAGGTCAGAAACCTTGGGCGGATTCCTGACCTGTGTAATGATGGTGGCCAGAGGGATGGCGCGTCGCCACGATGCCTGCCGATGAGGCCCGTACAAGGCTTTGGGGCAGCCGCAGTGCACGTGCGCGGTTTTTCTGTTGTTACCTGAGCATGAGCTCGCACAGCCTTTCCTGCATGGGGCGTGCGTCAAGTACCGACATTTCCTTGTTCATGATGGCAAAGCACAGCTCGTGTCCGTTGCGCCCACGGCAGTATCCGGCCAGGGTGCTGATGCCGTACGGATGGGACAGCGTGCCCGTCTTGGCCTGCACCTTGCGGCGCGTGGTCTCGCGCTGCATCTGCCGCCACAGCGTGCCGTCCACTCCGGCAATGGGCAGGTGGGCGCGCAGCTTGGCCATGAGCTCAGGCCGTTGGTGGCCGTAGCGCAGCAGTTCGATTAGGAGTTGCGCCGTCAGCCTGTTTTGGTCGCACAGCCCGCATCCGTCGTGTATGACGTAGGTACAGGTGTCGCCCAGTTCCTCGCTGATGAATTGGTGCAGGTAGCCAATGCCGCCGGCGGCCATGTCGGGCTGCGTGGGGGCGGTTTCATGGCCTATGGTGTAGAGCAGGCCCGTGCACAGGGTGTTGGAACTGTTTTTCCACACGCGGTTGAGCGTCAGGCCCATGTCGCGTTTCAACCGAAACAAGGTGTGCAGGTCGGCCGGGGCGGGGGAGAAGCAAAAACTGCTGTCGGCCACGGCAATGCCCTGGCTCTTGAGGGCGTTGCGCACGGCATGCATGACGAAGGCGCTGTCGCGGTAGAACAATCCGTATCTGCCAAGTTCCAAGTCCCAAGGATACCAGTGCTCCTCGGCCTGCACCTGGCGGTGACTGGCCAGGTCGAGGTAGAAGCGGCCCTTCAGGGCGCGTATGCCTTTTTTCTTCAGCGGTTTTATGAACATGGGCAGGTCGCTGGTATGGAACAGGGGGGCCAGGCTGCCCACGAGAGCCACGTTGCCGTGCAGCGTGTCGCCCTGAATCAGTCCGCGTGCCTTTATCTGCGTGGTGTAGGCATAGTGGCTGCCCATGAGGTGCAGGGCTGCCAGGCCCGTCAGCAGTTTCATGCACGATGCTGGTGGCATGAGCGCCTTTTCGCGGTAGGCATACACGGGCTTGTCGGCCGTGAGGTCGTAGACCAGCAGGCCTAAGTGTTCTGCCGGCTGGCGTTGCTCCACATAGGCGTCCAATGCCTGGCGCAGGGTGTCGTCAATGGGGATGCCGTTGTCGGCCGTGGGTGAGGCGGCGTGCCTTTTGCAGCCGATGAGCAGGACGGGTAGGCACAGGAGAAGGAAAAAGCGTCGCTGCATGGCCTATTTCAGTTCGCCTATGACCTTCAGCGTCTCGCCCGTGTCCTGCAGTTCGTAGATGTGAGCCCGTTCCTTGCCGCCCGGCGAGTTGGGTTGGTGGAGCACCGTGCACAGGCGGCCGTCGAAGGTGCGGAATGTCATGTTGTGGCCGCCGTTCTGGGTAAAGAGCGGCGTTTCCTGCTGCTGCCACGGCCCTGTCACCTTGCCCGTGGTGGATTCGGCTATGCCCACGCAATAGCCCGTCGCTCCGAAGCTGGACCACGTCATGAGCAGCTTGCCTGTCTTGGTGCGGTAGAGGAAACAGCCGTCGGTGACGTAGCTGAGGGCGTTGCGCTTGCCCCATGGGGCGGCCGAGCCGTGGAACAGCCGCGTGGGCATGCCCGCAGGCTGGGACAGGTCTTTCTGCAGGGGCATGCAGTCAATACTGCCGTCCCCAATCTGCACCCATTCATGGCAGTAGACCATGTAGGGCTGCCCGTCCTCTACCCACAGCGTGCCGTCGAGGGCCATTTGGTCAATGGGCGTGTGGGGCATCCTGCCGAAGGGACGGAACGGGCCGGTGGGCTTCTTGGCGTGGAAGATTTGCGTGCCTCGGTAGGTGTAGGCCGCCCACTTTTCCCTGTCGCCTTTCCACTTGATGTGGGTGTTGAGGGTGGCAAACAGGTAGTACCGGCCCTTGTAGCAGTGTACCTCGGGTGCCCATACGCGACCGGTTATCCAGTTGTCCTCGGGGACGGTGAATACCTGTTGGGGGGCGGTCCAATGTCTGAGGTCCTTGCTGGTGTACACCTGTACGCCGCCGCGCTCCCTGCCGTCGGCGGCCGTGTGGCCGTGCGAACCGTACATGTAGTAGGTGCGGGTCTTGCCGTCGGCCACAATGTAGGGGTCGCGTATGTGTATGTCCTCCAGCAGCAGTGTCTGGGCCGGTGCACCTATGGCCAGGAATGTGCACAGCAGGGACAGGAATGTCTTTTTCTTCATCTCAGTGGTTTTTGATGGGAAGTGAAAAAATCTTGAGGTATACAAAAACAGGAAAGAACCCATTGGAGCATGTCCGGATTCTTTCCTGTTGTCAAAACATGGTGATAGTGCCGTATTAGAGAGACCAGTCTTCCTGTGTCTTGCGCACGTAGGAAGCGTAGCGGCGCTGTGCGGCCTGCTTGGTGGCGGCGTAGAGTTCTTCGGCCTGCTCGGGCAGGGCTTTCTTCAGCGAGAGGAAGCGTACTTCGCCGTCCAGGTAGTCTTGGAACTTATCCCACTGAGGTTCTTTGCTGTCGAGCGTGAATGGGTTCTTGCCCTCTTCGGCCAACTGTGGGTTGTAGCGCCACAAGTGCCAGTATCCGCACTCTACCGCACGGCCTTCCTCTGCCTGGCTGCGGCCCATGCCGCCCTTGAGCTTCAGTCCGTGGTTGATGCAGGGAGCGTAGGCAATGACGAGCGAAGGTCCTGGATAGGCTTCGGCTTCGCGGATGGCTTTCAGGCACTGTGCCTGGTCTGCCCCCATGGCTACCTGAGCTACGTAGATGTATCCGTAGGTTGTCTGCATGAGACCCAGGTCTTTCTTGGTGACGCGCTTGCCGCTGGCGGCAAACTGGGCAATTGCACCGATGGGAGTGGACTTGCTGGCCTGACCGCCGGTGTTGGAGTAAACTTCGGTGTCAAGGACAAGGATGTTGACATCCTCGCCGCTGGCCAGTACGTGGTCCAAACCACCATAGCCTATGTCGTAGGACGCACCGTCGCCGCCGATAATCCACTGGCTGCGCTTGGTGAGGAAGTGACTTAGCTCGTTAAGTTGCTGGCAGGTCGTGCAACCTTGTTCTGCACCGCCCTGGATGAACGGCAATAATTTCTCGGCTGCGGCACGGCTGGCTTCGGCATCGTTCTTGCCGGCAATCCATTCGGCGGCAGCAGCCTTGTAGCCTTCGGGGCATTCGGGATGGGCCGTGGCATCAAGGAGCAAGGCCTCGATGCGGGCGCGCATCTTCTTGTTGGCAAGAACCATGCCCATGCCAAACTCGCAGAAGTCCTCAAAGAGGCTGTTGGCCCATGCAGGACCTTGGCCTTTCTCGTTCTTGCAGTAGGGAGTGGAGGGAATGGAACCCGAATAGATGGAGGAGCAGCCCGTGGCATTGGCAATCATCTGGCGATCGCCGAACAGTTGGCTGATAAGTTTCACGTAGGGAGTCTCGCCGCAGCCGGAGCATGCGCCGCTGAACTCAAAGAGCGGAGTTGCAAACTGGGAGTTCTTGGGATTGGACTTGACGTCTATCAATCCTTGCTTGCTGCTGACGTTCTTCACGCAATAGTCCCAGTTGTCGGCTTCGGCCATTTGGCTGTCAAGGGAGACCATTTCGAGTGCCTTTTCATTGATAGGCTTGCCGTTGGCATCGCGCAGAGGCTTGCCGTCTTCGCCTTTCTTGGGCGCGCCTGGGCAGACGTCTGCGCAGTTGCCGCACCCGAGGCAGTCCAATACGTCTACCTGCTGAACGAAGTGCATGCCCTTCATGCTCAGCGGGGCTTTCATTTCGATGCTTTGGCCCTTGAATCCAGCCTTTTCCTCATCGGTCATGACGAATGGGCGGATGGCAGCGTGGGGACATACAAAGGCGCACTTGTTGCACTGGATGCAGTTCTCGGATTTCCATACGGGAACGAAAGCAGCCACGCCGCGTTTCTCGTAGGCGGCAGTGCCTTGCTCCCATGTGCCGTCAACACTGCACTCAAATGCACTGACAGGTAGTTTGTCGCCTTGCTGGGCGTTGATGGGACGTACCAATTGGCTGATGAAAGCGGGTTCGTTGCGCTTGGCTTCCTCGTCAGCGGGCAATTGTGCCCATGCTGGGTCAACGGCCAGTTTTTGGTACTCGTTGCCACGGTCCACTGCTTGGTAGTTCTTGTTTACAACGTCCTCGCCCTTGCGTCCGTAGCTCTTTACGATGAATTTCTTCATCTGATCGACGGCCAGTTCCACGGGAATGACTTCCGTGATACGGAAGAACGCGGATTGCAAGATGGTGTTGGTGCGGTTGCCGAGACCTATCTCCTGCGCTATCTTGGTGGCGTTGATATAGTAAACGGTAATGTTATGCTCTGCGAAGTACTTCTTCACGTCGTTGGGGAGGAAGTCAACCAATTCCTGGCCTTCGTGAATGGTATTCAAAAGGAATGTTCCACCGTCGCGCAGTCCTTCCAAGACATTGTACATGCGTAGGTAGGCTTGTACGTGACATGCTACGAAATTGGGCGTCTTAATTTGGTAGGTACTGCGGATGGGTGTGTCGCCAAAGCGCAGGTGAGAGCAGGTGAAGCCACCCGATTTCTTGGAGTCGTAGCTGAAGTAGGCTTGACAGTATTTGTTGGTGTTGTCGCCGATAATCTTAATGCTATTCTTGTTGGCACCTACCGTTCCGTCAGCACCCAAGCCATAGAATTTGGCCTCGTAGATGCCTGCTCCTCCCAAAGCCTGCTCTTTCTCGAGCGGAAGTGATTGGAAAGTGACATCGTCCACGATGCCAAGGCTAAACTTATTCTTGGGTTCAGGCAAATCTAAGTTGTCAAAGACACTGACGATCATTGTCGGCGTTGTGTCGCATGAGCCGAGGCCGTAGCGACCGCCTACAATAAGCGGACGGTTGGCGGCATCGTAGAACGCTTCTTTTACATCCAGATAGAGGGGCTCGCCTTCTGCTCCTGGTTCTTTTGTACGGTCCAGTACGGCAATCTTCTTCACGGTCTGTGGTATAGCGGCCAGCAGATGCTTGGCGCTGAAGGGGCGGAACAGGTGTACACTCACCATACCTACCTTGCGGCCTTGTTGTACCATGTGATCAATGGCCTCGCGAGCGGCTTCGGTGACGCTGCCCATACATATAATAATGCTCTCAGCATCTTCAGCACCGTAGTAGCTGAATAGGTCGTACTTGCGGCCTGTTATCTGGGATACGGCTTTCATGTATTTTTCGACGATGCCAGGAACGGCCTCGTAGAATTTGTTGCATGCTTCGCGATGGGCAAAGAATGTCTCAGGATTTTCTGCCATACCGCGTGCCACAGGATGTTCGGGACTAAGTGCGCGAGCGCGGAAGCCGGCCAATGCTTCTTGGTCCACCAAGGGACGAAGGTCTTCCATATCCATGGCCTCAATCTTTTGGTATTCGTGGCTGGTGCGGAAGCCATCAAAGAAATTGATGAATGGTACGCGGCTTTCTATGGTAGCCAAGTGAGCCACAGCACTGAGGTCCATTACTTCCTGGACGCTGCCTTCGCACAACATGGCAAATCCTGTTTGCCTGCAGGCCATAACATCACTGTGATCACCAAAGATGCACAATGAGTGGCTGGCGACGGTGCGTGCTGACACATGGAAAACGGAGGGCAACAGTTCTCCTGCAATCTTGTACATGTTGGGAATCATCAGCAACAAACCCTGCGATGCAGTGAACGTAGTCGTAAGTGCACCTGCTTGCAGGGAGCCATGTACAGCACCAGCAGCACCACCTTCAGATTGCATCTCCTGTACGCTTACGGTATCGCCAAAGAGATTTTTGCGGCCTTTGGATGCCCATTCGTCGATGTGTTCTGCCATCGGCGAAGAGGGCGTAATTGGGTAGATTGCGGCTACCTCGGAAAACATGTAGGCAATGTGTGCTGCAGCTTCATTGCCATCACAAGTTATAAAAGTTTTTTCTTTCGTCATATTTTTTATAATTTGAAATTTAATACCAAAATATATCTCGCTATTAGAATTGATGAATCAATAGAGAAAACCAAACAACCAAATGGGAATGTCATTGTCATGTCCAACCTCTGTGTTGTATCGAGCATAGATGACACCAGGCTCTTTGCGGCGTTTGGCATTTTTGCTGCAAACGCAAATCTGTCGGTTCTTGTCTATGGTAAAAACGCCAGGTTTCTTGCTTATTTCGACCATGTGATGACGCCAGATACTGTTGGTGAAAAAAGTTTCCATAACGTCTTGCTCAGAAGGGACTTCATTTAAAATACCATAAAGCAAATTTGTGTTGTGCATCAGTATGCGTGCTGGTTTTTTAGGGGCTACACCATTACTTTTGAAGATTTGATGAATTAATCTTGCCTCTTCCAAAGCATTGATGTAGTTCATGACTGTAGCTCTTGAGGTCTGTACAGCCTTTGCAAGGTTGCTGATATTGGGACTTCCGCTGCAGCCAGTTGCTAACAAATAAAGCAATTGTTTCAGCCTGGACAGATATTTTACATCTATCTGCTTTATAAAAAGGATGTCAACTTCCAGCATGGCGTTGAGGTTCTTCAGTAAACTTTCTGTGAAGTTGTGGTTCTCCATGTAGAAAGGATAATAGCCGTGATGCAAGTAGTTTTGGAGATAATTCCACGGTCTTACTTTCATTAGGATGTTTTTCTGAGCTTGCTCAGGGTGTAATAGAATGTCGTCTAATGAAATGCGGGGCAGGCTTTCCTGTGTCTGCAGATTGATGTATTCACGAAAAGAAAATCCGTGCAATACATAGTCATGGCTGATTTGACTTAATTCATGAAACTCCATATTCGGTTTCTCAACCGTTGTTGTGTTGTATATTATATGGAGTTGGGGAAATTTATGGTAGCATAGGCACAGCATGTCGCGCCATCCGGTTTGCTTGTATGCTTGGTCTATGATGAGTGTCCGGCCTCCCCGTTTTACAAATTCTTCTGCAAATTCAACGATGCCGCTTCCTTGGAAGTAAAAGCTGTCCATATTGATATACAGACACCGTTCCAACTGTGGGTTGAAGTTAAGTTTTGCGTACTGCAAAAGAAAAGTGGTCTTTCCCACGCCTCTTGGCCCTTTGATGCCTATCATACGATGACTCCAATCAATTTCGTTCATCAATGAACGAATCAATTTTGTGTCGGTTTGCTCCACCAGATAGGTATGTCGTTGAAAAAAGTTCTCCATTTTCTTATTTTAGGCTACAAAGGTAGTGTTTTTTTGGGATATATATTCAGAAAAGAGAAAATGTTTTGTCCATAAGTGATTTATCTTTCCAAAATTTGTCAGTTTGTCCGAAAAGATGTATTTTTGCATCGCTTTTGCAGAAAGAGCATCCATCGTGTGATGGCGAATTAAAAGAATTAATTAATTTAGAGTAACACAAAAAAGAATGAAAGAGTTTAATTTGAAAGGCACCAAGCGTGCTGAAACTGGAAAGAAAGCCAGTCGTGAGTTAAGGAAGCAAAATGCAATTCCTTGCGTTATCTATGGCGAGAAAAAAGACGCTGAAGGAAAAACGCTTGCCACTGAGTTCCAAGTAAAATTTGAGGACGTACGAAAATTGGTGTATACTCCCGATATTTATCTCGTTAACGTTGATATTGATGGGGAGGTAAAACAGGCTGTGATGCGTGAAATCCAATTCCATCCTGTAAAAGATAATATTTTGCACATTGATTTTTACGAAATTACGCAGGGAAAAGCTATTAAGATGGATGTCCCTGTGAAATTTGAGGGTCATGCCGAAGGCGTTCGTGCCGGTGGTGTGTTGTATACCTGTGTTCGCTACTTGAAAGTCAAGGCAGTGGTAGAGAATATCCCCGAAAAACTTATTGTTGATGTAACTCCGTTAGGCTTGGGCAAGACAATCAAGGTAGGAGATTTGAGCTACGAAGGCTTGGAACTCGTAACCGTCAAGGATGCTTTGGTCTGCGGTGTCAGGGCAACGCGTAATTCAGCTAAGGCAGCATCTTAAAGATTAGGATTTTTGTTTTAGGATGAACTTCCTTATAGCAGGGTTGGGAAATATCGGTGACGAATACGATAGAACCCGCCACAATATAGGATTCAGAGTATTGGACGCCCTTGCAAGGGCGTCCAATATTGTCTTTTCCGACAGAAGATACGGTTTTGTGGGAGAAATGAAGGTTAAGGGACAAACCTTGCTACTTCTAAAGCCGTCAACATACATGAATCTCAGTGGCAATGCAGTCCGCTACTGGATGAATGAAAAGAAAATCCCCCTTGAACGTTTTCTTGTAGTCAGTGACGACCTCAGTCTTCCGTTGGGAGCATTGCGCATGAAGCCAGGCGGAAGCGAAGGCGGCCACAATGGCCTGCGGCACATCACTTCCGTGTTAGGGACAAACCAATATGCCCGTCTGCGCTTTGGGGTCGGCAATGATTTCCCACGAGGAGGCCAGGTTGACTTTGTCTTGAGTCGTTTTAGCTTTGAGGAAGAACAAATACTTACCGAGCGTGTCGAATTGGCAGGCGAAATGGTGAAGAGTTTCTGCTTGGCGGGTATTCAGAACACCATGAACCAATACAATAATAAATGAATACCGAAGTCCGCATTGACAAATGGCTGTGGGCGGCCCGCATTTACAAGACCCGAACCCTTGCCGCCGATGCCTGCAAGATGGGGCGGGTGACAATCAAGGGTGAACGAATCAAGGCGAGCAGGTTGATAAAGGCAGGTGACGAGATAAGTGTCCTGAAACCGCCTGTTACGTATACTTTCCGCGTAAAACAAACGATAGAAAACCGAGTGGGGGCAAAGATGATTCCCGAAATTTTGGAAAACATCACTCAACCCGAGCAATACGAGCTGCTGGAAATGACCCGTATCAGCGGTTTCATAGACCGTGCCCGTGGAACAGGCCGACCTACCAAGAAAGACAGGCGCAAGATGGACGAGTTCACTTCCTATGCCTTTTTCGATGAAGAGGGTGACGGAGAAATATTTTAGCACCTTTGCACTGACATTTCTTATCCGGTTCTTTTTATCTGTATGACTCTCATTGTTGATTCCCATTACAAAAAATACGGGACTACATCAGTGTGTACATTTTTATTTTCGTAATTTTGCCAAACTTAAACAATAAAAGCATGCAAAAAATGAACTATTTCAGACCATTCGCGGCATTATTGCTGTCATTGGCGTTCCTGACCCCCATCCGTGTGGCTGCGGCGGACAACAGTCAGGTAGAGAAAATCCGCATAATGACGTACAACATTCCCATGGGCAACATTCCGGCTGTGGGAATCAATACTTGGGCAAACCGATGCATAGGAATCCAAGATTACCTGAACGAAGTGAAGCCCGACCTGCTGGGATTGCAGGAGCCCGTGAGGACAGAGCTGATGAATCTCCTGAGCGGCATGCCGGGCTACACCATGTTGGGCCGCGCCCGCGACGATGGCAGGGAGAGCGGAGAGTATAGCCCCATCCTGTACCGTACCGAGCGTTTCTATGTGGAGCATACGGGAACCTATTGGCTCAGCCTGACCCCCAACGTCGTTTCCCGGAACTGGAATTCGGCCTGCAACCGTGTTGCCACCTGGGCTGTCTTCCGCGACAAGAAGACAGGTGCCCGTTTTCTCTACACCAACACCCACCTGGACCATAAAAGCGACAGTGCCAGGCAGCACCAGATGGAGGTCATCAAGTCCAAGATGGTCGAATTGCGCTCAACCTATGGTTCCATGCCCATGATGCTGACGGGCGACTTCAATGTGCAGTCCACGGCAACGGCCTATTCTGCGGCAACCAGCTATCTCATAAACATGAAGGATGCATGGCTCACGGCCAAGGAGAAGGAAGGCAGCGGCATCACGTGGTATGCGTCCAACAAGAAGATTGACTACATCATGCTGACCACAAACATTGAGGTGGAGAAAGCATACACATTTGAGAGCCAGTTGCCCAGCGGCCAGATACTGTCAGACCACAATCCTCACTATGCTGACATCACCTGGACCACGAACAAGGTGGGCGAGCTGGCCTATAACGCCGTCTATGAGGCCAATGAGTCCATGGACAGCCTGTTTGTCTACAAGAAAACGAAGACCAAGCTGATAACCAACGCCATTGACGGCGATGCAGGCTGCCAATTCTACTGCGATGCCGTCAATACGTCAGAAGGACAGTACTACAAGAACTTGACCGACGGTTCGTTCAATACCTATTTCCATTCCATGGACACGAACCAAGCCCCCAACAATCCGCACTACCTGCAAGTGGACTTGCAGCGCAACGACATTACCCGTTTCTATTTCCAATATGCACGCCGCAACCATTCCAACTACGGCGTTGCCGACCGTTGGGTGGATGTCATGGTCACTGGCTCCAACGACAACAAGAATTGGGAATACGTTGCCGAGATTGACGGTTTCGGCAGCGATGCCATGGAGTTGCAGGAGTCGCCGGTCATTGAGATGCACAAGCCCTATCGCTATGTTCGCTTTTCAGTTCAGCATACGCCGGCTATGAAAATCAGGAATGCACATCCGCAGTTCTCCTGTTCCGAGTTCCAAATGCTTACCGCCGACGTAGATTCTGCCTCGTCTTCAGGATGCTACGACGAGACGCTGAAATCCATCTGCGAAAACGAGTTGCGTCCCCAGGTGGCCCAGGTCGAGGCCGCCATTCAGGACGGAACGGTCACGCTCGACATGGTAAACGAACTGAAGGCCCTGACTGAAAAACTGCGCAGCAACAAGATTAGGAAGGAGGAACTGCAGTCCATGATCAGCACGGCCCGTCAGAAGCTGAACGA
Organism: Bacteroidaceae bacterium; assembly: GCA_017940605.1. Lineage (GTDB taxonomy): Bacteria > Bacteroidota > Bacteroidia > Bacteroidales > Bacteroidaceae > UBA6382. The sequence goes on along the minus strand of JAGAYF010000020.1, from coordinate 72 downwards.
CTTCAGTGCGGGCGATGCCATCGGGCAGACCACCGAGGCGGCCTACCAGACGCTGAAGACGACGGTCAGTGA
>JAGAYF010000019.1 GCA_017940605.1 Bacteroidaceae bacterium | reverse complement strand
CCTGCACCGCCCGTGGTTGAAACGCCAGCCGCTACCGAGGAAGTTCCTGCACCGCCTGCACCGCCCGTGGTTGAAACGCCAGTAGTCACCGAGGAAGTTCCTGCACCGCTTGCACCGCCCGTGGTTGAAACGCCAGCCGCTACCGAGGAAGTTCCTGCACCGCCTGCACCGCCCGTGGTTGAAACGCCAGTAGTCACCGAGGAAGTTCCTGCACCGCCTGCCGTGCCTGCAGCACCTAAGCCTGCTCCTATAGCAGACGCGTCTGCATCCCCCGCACCGCCCGCAGCACCTAAGCCTGCGCCTGTAGCAGACGCGTCTGCACCCTCTGCACCCAAAAACATGCAAGCAACGAATGACGTTGCGGAAGAACCTGCGAAGTCGAAGGGATGGGGGAAGAAAGCGATGTTGGCCGTTGTATGTGCTGCCGCTATTGTTTTGCTGGCACTTATCTATTATATACCTTCTCAAAAGTCAGCAACCGAGGGTCAGCAACAAACCGCGACCGCTCAGCAAACGCAACCCAAGCAGGAGCAGCAAATAGAAGCGGAAACTCCCGCCGCTTCGCCTGCTGTCGAAACTGGAGCAACACCAGCCGCCACGCCCGCAGGTCATTTCTACATCAACCTTGCCACGGGTGTTACTCAGGAATTAGGCGAGAACTTCATCAAGCAATTGCAGGAGAAAGGTTTTCCCGATGCCCGATTGCAAGAAGATACGTATCTGCGTGTGGTTTATGGCGACTTCCCCGATAAGGCATCAGCCGACGCAATGCTTGCGCGCCTGAAAGGGGAGGCAGGCATTAAAGATGCGTGGGTAGAAGAGGCTAAATAGGTTTAACTGAGTGACAAGTTACAAGTGACGAGTTACGAGAGACAAGTGACGAGTTGCAGCCGCGCTAGTTCGTCGGCGTAGCCCCACTCGTCACTTGTAACTTGTCACTCGTCACTCGTCACTCAAAATATCCACTCGTCACTATTCTTGTTCGCAGGCGAGATGCCTGCACCTCATAGAAATTCGTACGCCATGAAGACGTGGTTCCAATGCAGGAAGATAGTTTTGCTTCCCGCTCTATTTGTTTTGATTTCATGCCCCGTATGTTGGGGGCAGGGCGATGCAAGCATTGTCTTGGACGCATCCACGACGTATATTCCTGCCGCGCCAGCGTATGCCGACACCACGATGTGGATAACGAAAGATGCCGACCCTGATGGTTCAGGTGCCGACATCTTCTATGTTGTTTCGACATGGGAGGAAGACTGGGCTACGCCCGACGGGACGACGTGTCATTATGCCGACGTTTGGAACCCCCTTCACCGCGCGCACATGGGCATTGAAATCAATCGTGCTGCTACGTATATGGCACCGGGTAACAAGTTTTATGCTCCATTTTATCGACACACCGCTATCGACACGTGGGTCACTCAAAACGAAGACACCATCTCCCAGCGTACACGGCTTTCGATGGGCGATGTTTGTGCGGCTTTCGACTACTTCCTGAGCAAGCGCGATGCCACGCGCCCGCTTATCATTGCAGGTTTCAGCCAAGGCGGTAAAGCCGTTGTGGAACTGCTGAAATACATGAGCGACGAGACGTACCGTCAGTTGGTTGCGGCCTACGTGCTGGGCTATAAGGTGACAGCCGAGGATACCGCCGCGTGCCGTCGCATACGACCCGCACAGGGTGAGAGCGACACGGGGGTGACCGTGTGCTACAACACGGTGAAGGACGTGAAGTACATCAAGCCCGTCATTGCCGCCACTTGTTTTGGTATCAATCCCGTGAATTGGCGAACGGACGCTACGCCCGCCACGTTGCACGACACGATTAGCGTCGTGCTGTCGCCCGAGCGCCACGTCCTGGTGGTGAGCGGCTACGATGGTTCGGAATATAAACCTTATCGCAACTTTATCAACGTTGGCGACATACATAGCTGCGAGCCCTGGCTCTATAGCGAGTGTTTGCAGCGAAACTTCCGCGTAAGAACAGAAGCGTGGAAGAGGGCTAAACGGCAGGGTAGGCCGTAGGGCAATCCGCCGTGAGCACTTCGTCAAGAAACTTCCGCGACTCATATCGAGCCATGGGTAGGTCGTGGAGCAGGTAGTTGCCACAATCGGCAGGGGCAGCCCCAGGAACCTCACCTTCAAACTCGGCCACGAATTGGAACGTGCGGCGCATCAAGGGGAGGATATCTTCGGGGGTCAGGTCGCCGCGCATGAGCAGGTAGTTGCCCGTCAAGCACCCCATCGGACCCCAATACACGATGCGGTCGGCCCATTCCGCATCGTTGCGCAGGTAGGTAGCGGCCAGGTGTTCAAGGGTGTGGATGGCACCAGGGTGCAGGGCTGGCTCGCGGTTGGGCTGCTTCATGCGGATATCGAAGGTCGTGACAACGTCATTCCCCACCACGTCTTTGCGCGAAACGTAGATGCCACGCTGCAAGCGCATGTGGTCTATCTGAAAACTCGGTATTTTCTTCATGCTGTTTTTAGTGTGTTTGTCGATTCAGGGGTGTTCTATAAATTGGAATTTAGGTGCAAGTCAGATGAGCAATGCAAAGCTTGCTTTGGCATTGCCATGGCGCTGCCCTAAATCTCCGTGAAACAGGAATTTATATACAAGTCAGATAATATATTATTAATTTCATTCCACCTTTTCCAGTTCCTGCATCATCGCATCCACCCCTATCCAGCCTGTGACGGCTTTAACGAGTTTTCCACTGCGGTCGTAGATGAGGTAATGTGGAATTCCATTGTCATACTCCGGAATTTGCATCTCTTCCTTCTTGTCTTTGGACACAATGTAGTGGTCGCCAGCGTGTTGAGCGACATATTTCAGCCACTCATTGGAATCGCTGCTGGTGTCTGTGATATAGACAAAATCGACACCTCGTGCCACCAACTCTTCCTTAACACTTTCCATCTCCTTCATCCCCTTACAACAGGGGCCGCACCATGTGGCCCAGAAATCAATGAAAACAATATGTCCTTTGTGCTCAGCAACGATTTTTGGCAACCACTCATGTGGAGCTCCATCTGGAAGATCTCGTTTTTTGCCTTTTCTGTCGGCCGTCTCTTTCATCATTAAAGCCTGCACCTCACGTATTTGTGTCTGGAATTCTGGCGACAAGACTTTCAGTTCGTTTTCTGTTACTGGCTGATTGGCTTTTACGCGAGTCATCACGGCTTTGGCCTCGTCCAGCTCCTTGAACCAGTGCCCTAAGGGCGAATCTTCTAGTCCGTTGGCCTGAATGTATCGCTTTCCTTCATCAAAATCATTTTTCAAACAGGCTAAGAAACCGAGCGTGTTGCGGTAATAAGTCAGTTCGGGCGCATGGGGGTCTTTGAAGGTGAATTGCTTCTCGAACATTGCCAGTGAGTCTTCGTCCGTTGTTAAGTCCCAAATCTCCTTTGTGAACACGTAACTCCTTACTTTTCTTAAATAATCCTGTTCTATAAGCATTCTTTGGAATTCCTGCTCCTCAGGCGAGAGGCAGAGCGTATCTAATTGCTGCACAACATCCAGAAACTCTTTCCAACACACTTCGCGCCATTCGTCCATGGTGTCGTGATAGTGAGCCGTGGCATATTCGCGACTATACCCCTGCATCATAACTTTCATCTGAATGGGCGGGGGCAACATAAAGGATGCGCCTTCGATGTGGATGGCTTTCTTCCAGAGTTCTTGCAACTTCGGCGTAGTGATGCTGTCCTGTGGTGTTTCTTTTTTGTAGGCAAGATATTTATCGAATGCTCTTTTGTTGAAATCAACCCTTATGGTATCGCCTGGGAAGAGCATGACTGACCATCCTTTGAATTTGTGCATTAGCGGATAGCAGATGTCCCATGTGATGGTAAACGTGCCAGCAACGGAATCGCTGGTGGATTCAGGAAAGACACTTCCTTTTAGCGATTCTTCGTTACCCCAAAAGGCAGGTATCTGTTCCTTGTCATCAGGGTCCCTGTCAACATATCGTCCCAGAATAACGGCAGGAGCACTTTTTCGCTTCCAAGGGAATGATGTTGACAAAGATTGTGAGAACATGGCTGTACTTGCCACAAATGCAAGAAGGATGGTAATTTTTAATTTCTTTTCCATTATTATTTGTTTTTGGACTTTTTCTGTTTGATAATGCAAAATTATATGTTTTTTTTTGCTTGAAAAAATATATAATGGCATATTCTACGAAATATAGGGAATAATTTATGAAATGTCAAATTAATTTGAAACATAGTTTTACTTCCATAAATTCCGATTTATCTGCCTGCAAAGGTACGAAATTTCTACTGGTTTTCTTCTATGGTCTGTGTTAAACTGTCTTTTCAGCCCTCATTTCTTGACCGTACCTTTGCCAAAAATTCAAAGTCATGGATATTACTACACTCACTTCTCTCATCTATGCGTTTCGTGCAGAGACGAAGCAGGACAGCATCACACCGGATTCGCTGGGGCAGCTGCTTCAGCTTCGCAAGCTGGGGTGCTGTCTGCGGCTGACGATAGGAAGTTCAGCGAGACATCGGAGGTTACTCCCGTCACGTCGCATCCTTTCTATCATATTGAATGTGACTCGAAGAATAATGTGCTCTATGTGAAGTATCCATCGCAACTGATTACGGACGGGTATGTGCCGTATCTGCTGCGCTATTCCAAGAAGCGACCGCGCTACCGCCCTGCGGAAATGCGCACGCGGCGCACCAAGCGCGCCCGGTAGGGCTCATCCGTAGGAGGTGCTGGGCTGTCCCATCAGAGCAAACGCCCCTGCCCGTCGGCGAGTTTCCTCCCGCCTTTTAGAACAAAAACTCCAACGGGTTGGAGAAAATCCTCCAACGGGTTGGAGAAAATCCTCCAACGG
>JAGAYF010000018.1 GCA_017940605.1 Bacteroidaceae bacterium | reverse complement strand
GGTTTAGATATTTTTAACAAAAATTACCCCCCCCTTAACATTCTTCTTCGTAACTTGCGGCCGATTCGCGCGCGGGACGATGGAAGGAACGCGCGCGGACGCCGCCACAGGGGACGGCGACAATCCGCAAATGCAGGACGGCACTTAAATAACTACTTCAGCATACCGCAGTGCCCAAGCCGACCAGATGGAACTTAACTAAATAAATATAACAACAATAATCCAAAATTACTAAAGCGTATGAAGAAAACACTATTCCTCGCGGCACTCATGGCCGCGGCAGCCTGGGGAACAACCCACGCACAGACCTTGGTCGCCGACTTCAGGTTCAAGGCCGACAACGTCATGACCGACCTTTGCAAGCCGGCAAGGGTATGCGACACCATGTACAATGCCAAAACCAACAATTACAACTCCAACACGTATCCCATGAAGGGAAGCTGGGCCGGACAGTACATGGGGTGCACATGGACATGCAACCAGACCGACAAGACCAAGTATCCAAACGAGGTGGACCGAAGCATCAAGGGTGGGTTCTACACCCTCTACGATGCGGACGACGAGATAGGGAGTGCCTTGGCATCCGCGGAAGGCTTCACCATTGAGGCCCTGTTCCGACCCGACAAGCTGCGCGGCTTCAATGGGTCAGCCACTACCAGCAACTTGAAGATTATCGGGTCGCAGGAGGCCGGCGGCTTCTGCTTCGCCCATGAGTCCAACGTCACCCCCAGCGGCAGCGGCGGCTTCCGCTTCGAGTACGTCACCGAGGGCAATACATGGAACGGACTGTACGCCCACCAGTCGCTGCACCAGGGCCACTTCTACCATGTCGTCATGTCGGTGGACAGGAGCGCCGGCAAGATCTACATGTTCGTCAACGGCGAGCAGTGGGGACAGGCAAACATCAAGGGGACGGGATATACATTTCCCAACAACGGGACTACCCGGCGCGAGAAGAACATGATCCTCTGCCTAGGCGGAGACGCACCGGGAGCAGATGAAATAACCCAGTTCCAACAAGCCAACGCCACCTCGTTCGTATTCACGAAGATATACCAGGGCCCGACCACGCTGGCGCAGGTCAAGGCCAACCTGTACACCGATGCCGTGAAGGAACTGACCGAGCCCCAAAAGCATGACATGCTCCTTGACGTCGTATACGGAGAGGGAGGAACGGCCACCGACGCTTCGCCCCTGGCCACCCTCACGAAGAACGGCACGCTCACCACGCAATACATCGATGCCCAGAAGCGCTATGCCTACTACTGCAACAACTACGCCAAGACAACTGGATGGAATAACTTCGTCGCCCGCGACTACGTGAACGACGCAGCCTTTACCAGCCAGGTAGGCGACGAGTTCTCGCTGGAGTTCTACGGGAAATATGACACAGGCATCATGGACCTCGCATCCACCACAAGGGTCATCGCCGCCATCAGCGGTTTCCAGTCTGGCGGGTTCGGACTGGAGTTCGCCGCTGCAAACAGCGCCACCCGCCCACTCAAGGCATATTTCAACACAAACAGCTACGGCTGGAACCCAAACAAGGGGTCTTCCCGCGTAGGTGCCACCAACGCATTGGATGCCAGCAACCAGCTCGACGGCGACTGGCATCACTACGTGGCCACGTTCAACCGCCTGACCGGCAGCTATGTAAGCAAGATATACAGGGACGGCACGCTGGTGGGCACATGCGACACCCTCACCAACACCACCGAGGGGCCTGAATTCCCCGTCGGCGAATGGCAGTGGATAGGCATCGGCGGCGACACCCGCAACAGCGCACGCGCAAACCGCGCCAAGTACGCCGACAGCCAGTGGCCCGGCCACATCAGCATCGCCCGCATATGGGGCAAGGCATTGACCGACGACGACGTGGCCCTGCTGGCCAAGCAGGCCGTCAATCCTGAAACCACCGTCACCATCGGCAGCACGGGCTTCGCAACCGTCAGGCTGCCCTACATTGCCAAGGTGCCCACAGGCCTGACGGCATACGCCGTGACCGAACAGACCGGAACGACCGCCACCCTGACACAGGTGGCCGAGGCAGATGAGTGCCTGCCCTACGGAGCACCCGTCATCCTGCAGGGAGACCCGGGGACGTACACCTTCGAGGTATTCAACACCGGCTCACCCGTCACCATCGCCACCAACCTGCTCGAGGGCTCGCTGGCAGGCAAGGACGTCAAGGCCAATGAGGTCTACGTGCTGGCCGACAACGGCAGCGGAAAGGCCGTCCTGCGCAAGACAGACGCGCTGACCATACCCGCCAACAAGGCATGGCTGCCCGCCACCGCGGGAGGAGCAAGCGCCAAGACATTCGTCACCGGCGGAGGGCTGGACGCCATCAGCGCCGTCAAGGCTGCCGGCCAGGATGCCAAGGCCTACTACAACCTGCAGGGACAGCCCGTCAGCCAGCCGCAGAGGGGCATCTACATACAGGGAGGAAAGAAAGTGTTCGTCAAGTAAGCAACAACCTATAACACAACCGGAAGACATGAAAGACATGAAAAGAACATACACCGCACCGCAGTGCCGCACCTACCGGCTGAACATGCAGCGCAGCCTGCTGCTGTCGCTCTCGGGAGACGAGGGGGAGAACATCAGCGACCCAGGCAAGATACTGGGCACGCGCCCCAACGACGTGAGGGAAACCTCAGCGAGCCCGTTCGACAGGAAGAGCCCCTGGGAATAGCGGGGGACTGACCGCCCGTGAAGCCACCGGGGGGCTGCTGCACGGCAGCAGGCCTCCGGTCTTCCGTATCCGGCAGGACGGACGAAGGGCCACGGATACTTCCGGAACGGACAGGCCTGTGAGGTGGCACACTCCTCAGTCACTCCGCGTACACATGCCCTGGAGATACACACTCCTCAGTCACTCCGTGACAGCTCCCCCAGCTTAGGGAAGCAATTTTTTCTCTCACTTAGAGGGAGAGCTCCCCTTCTTGTCCAGAGACTTTGTCAGCAACAGCGGAACTCTTCCCCTAAGTTAGGGGAAGTGGCCCGCAGGGGCGATGGAGTGTGGCAATAATACACTGCGGGGATTATGCTGGCACTGTAGTATAGGTTAGCTACAGCTTTCTCCCATCATAACTACACACTCCTCAGTCGCCAAGGCGACAGCTCCCCTAGCTTAGGGGAGCAATTTTTTCTCTAACTTGGAGGGGGATTTAGTTACTCAAAAAAACTCGGGGAGTTTTTTAAAATTACTCGGACTAATTTTAAAATTAGAGGGAGTAATTTTAAACTTACTCTGAGTAATGTGACATAGAAGCGCAACATAGATAAAAAGCGTGCCACCCAGGTTTTCATTACCCAAGGTGGCACACCCTTTATGACGGCCCATGCAGAGCCGTAGTCCCTTGCGTCCTACTTCTTGGCCTGACAACAGCCCTGAGCAGGCGCACCTGAGCAGCACTGCGTGGTTTTCTGCTGGCAGCAGGGCTTCACTTCCGATGCCTGATAGCCTATCTTGCCAAAGCCTTCCTGTATTTTGGCCAACGTGGTCTTGTTGGCATCATACTGGATGGTTACTTTCTGTTCGGACACATTGGTCTGTATGTCCTTAACGCCTTTCACGAAGCGCAGGTTTTCCTTTATCTTCTTCTCACATCCCTCACAATGCATCTGCGGCTGGGTGGTCAGTACGACTGTCTGCATGTTCTTCTTGGCCTGCAGGCCCAACACGCCCACCATTAGGGCGATCAATAGAATCAGTGTCTTTTTCATATTCTCTTCATTTAAAGGTTTCTGTTTGCAAAGTTACTTCATTTTTTCCAGATTGACACGCAATCCCGCATAAAACATCCTGCCCTGGACAGGCCCCCACACCAGTGTGCTCTCAAAGTCCTGTCCCCAGGGATTGTCAGCCCCCACGATGGGTTTCTTCTGGCGGAAGCCTGTCAGATTCTCACTTCCGGCATAGATGGAGAACTTCCTGAAGTGGCGCGTAACCTGAGCCATGAGTTGCTCGTAGGCACGAAAATGGGTGTTCCACGACGGTGTGCCGTCATTCATGGCATAGGCATCGGGCATGCGGCCTCCTCCGTTGAGTTGGAGGGTGGCATCGAACTGCCACAGGCCCATACCAGGCTTATAGGATGCCGTGAGCAGGCTCTTGTAGCGACTGGTGAGCGGCTTGGTGCGCAAGCGGCCGTCATAGGTACACTTCACGTCGTTCAGTCGCCATGCCGCCGTCAGCGTGAAGCCGCGGAAGAACGGATAGGAGGCATCTACCTGAAACGTATTGGAATAGGACCTGCCGTCCAAGTCTCTCATGTAGAGGAACTGCCCAGGGGCGGCATCATAGTCGACGACCAGTTGGTGATGGAAATGGGTATGGAAGTACTCCAGGTTGACCGTGAGAATCTTGTCCCATGCCGGCAGCTTCAGTCCCAGTCCGCCGCCATAGTTCCATGCCTCCTCCTGCTTCAGGTCGTCCTGTATGCGGAGCGTGCGTCCCGTACCGAGCAAATAGAGGTTTTCGGCCAGGGCATGGGGAGTATGGTATCCCTTGCCCGCGCTTACCCTGAACGTATAAGCGTAGGCAGGCGACCACTTGACGTGGAAACGGGGGGTAAGGAACGTTCCATAGAGATTGCTGTGGTCGATTCGCAGGCCGGCCATGGCCGTAAAACGGTCATGATGGGTATAGGTGTACTGCGCATAGGCACCTGGCACAGTCTCGCGCACGCGCTGCACATCGGCAGCCATGGAAAGGGGCAGATGCTCCTTGTAATAGTCATGATTGAGGCTCAATCCGGTGGACAGATGCTGATGGTGGGTAAACTGTGTCTCATAAAGCAGCGAGGCATACAGGTTCTTTTGGTCGGCATCGTAGCTGCGCAGGCCGTAGGCCGCATCGGTCTTGTGCAGTGAGCCGGTCAGCATCAAGGCTACGGATGCATTCTTGTCGGAATTGACAATCAGGGCGTGCTTGTTGTACAATTCGTAGTGATTGTTCTGCAAACCGATGCGGTAACGCCCTGCCCCCAGGCGCGGAAGCTGACCTCCCCAGCGATTGTCGCGCAATGCGCTCAGGCCACCATGGAAAATGTAGTGCCCGTCATGGTAATGCCAGCGATTCATGACGTTCCACTGGCGGCGGCGCGGCGTATCCTGAAATCCGTCGTGGTTCTCGTCGTGATTGCCCCACTCATTTTCATAATGGGCCAGCACCACGGTGCTCAGGTCCTTGGCCACCTGCACATTGGCATCGACATTGGCCTCGGCGCGGTCCATGGAGTTGCCATATACATTGGCATGCACGGCCTCGGCAGCATCGGGCTTCATATACTCTACGTCTATCTGCCCCGTAATGCTCTCATATCCGTTCTTGACCGTGGAAGCACCCTTGCTGACACGAATGCTGTTCATCCACGGACCAGGCACGAAGTCCAAACTATAGGGTGCTGCACCACCGCGAAAGACAGGCAGGTTCTCAGCGAGCATCTGCACATAGATACCGCTCAGTCCCAACAACTTGATCTGCTTGGCCCCTGTGGCAGCGTCGCTATAGCTGACATCGACGGAAGGATTGGTGACAAAACTCTCGCCCAGGTTGCAGCATGCGGCATGGGTCAATTCATCCTTCAGTATCATTTCGCCTCCTTGCGCGTCGCGCAGCTGGACACGGGTGTTGCGACGGGCCACCACCGAGACTTCCCTGACCTTGTGCTGCGGGGATGCTGTGGCAACCGTGTCGCCATCGGCATGGGAATGGGATGCCTGTGCCATGGCAGGAGGAATGAATGACAGTGAAAGAACGAGCGTATGGAGGATTCTCCTACTTATTTTTTTCATTGATCTAACTTATCAGTCTTCATTTATTATTTAACAGAATTACAAAAACGGGCAGCCTCAGCCAGAGCGCAAACCTTGCGCCCAAGCCGACCCTGTCGGGAGAAGGCTTCTTCCAGCGTCAAATAATAAGAATCCTGATAAGCCTCAGCAATAACCGAGGCGGGCAATGCAATGCATGAGGAAAAAGAATGGTTTGCCCGCAAGCATTACCCCTTATACCAAAGCACAACTTCTCGGATACAACCAGCGAAGGCATCAACGCCGTGACGGGTGCTGAAAAGTCCATGGCGGGCCGCACCTGTACCGACGGGGAAAGACGCACGACACGCACTTTCATGCAGTGGTCCTTGCCTTGACATATATGGTGGTGGTTCTTGTGGGCATGGTGGTTATGAAAATCCAATTGGGCCACAAACAGATTGTGGTCGTGGCAGCAATCGACCAACGCCACGCCTGCGCCCGAGAAGATGAGCATGAGAGACAGGCATGTCAAGGTAAAGAGATATGCTATTCGTTTCATAACCGCTGCAAAGTTAGGAAAAAACAAACAAAAGGGCCTATTTTTGGTAAAAAACAAGAAAAAAGGGATGCAATTAAGTAGGAAATGAACAGAAAAAGCTACCTTTGTAGTGCAAAACACAAAAATCATTTGCCCTATCAAACGCTTCAAGAAATTTAACAAGATAAGATTGCACCATGAGGGGACACACACATTGGTCATAAGCGGTCTGATATTGGTCATCATCAACGCCACCTGCTTTCTTACCATGGGAAAGACCATCCCAAGCTACCTCGTATTGGTCCTTTCCATCGTTGCCTATGCCATCATGGTCAATTTCTTCCGTTGCCCCATCCGATACTTCAACGGAGACACGGCTGGCATTGTGGTAGCACCCGCAGACGGCAAGGTGGTAGTGGCAGAGGAAGTATTGGAGAACGAATATTTCCATGACCGACGCTTGATGATTTCCATCTTCATGTCACTGTATAACGTCCATGCCAACTGGTTTCCCGTAGACGGCTATGTTACGAATGTAAAGCATGAAGACGGTAATTTCCATAAGGCTTGGCTGCCTAAGGCCAGCCTAGAGAACGAACGTAGCACCGTAACCATTAAAACACCCGAGGGACATGAGGTACTGGTACGCCAAGTGGCTGGTGCAGTGGCGCGTCGCATCGTCAGCTATGCACGTGAAAACGAGGAATGCTACATTGATGAGCATCTGGGATTCATTAAATTCGGCTCAAGGGTGGACATCTACCTTCCCCTGGGCAGCAACCTCATGGTGAAACTGGGCGACAAGACCGTGGGCGACATGACCATCATCGCCAAACTACCTGACAACAATGGATAATCCCCTGCTGAAGCACATTCCTAACACATTCACTTGTTGCAACCTGCTTTCAGGAGCATTGGCCACCTACTCCGCTTTCAACTACGCCCCCACATGGGCATTTACCTTCATCATCATAGGGGCAGTGTTTGACTTCTTTGACGGTTTCGCCGCCCGATTGTTCCATGTGTCCTCTCCCATAGGCAAGGAGTTGGATTCCCTGGCCGACAACATTACCTTTGGCCTGGCTCCGTCGGCCATGGTGTTCACGCTCTTGGAAGGAATGAGCGGTTCGGGGCTGATGCATGTCCTGGCATTTGCTGCATTTATCATAGCCGCATTCTCTGCCTTGCGATTGGCCAAGTTCAACCTGGACGAAAGACAGGCACACACTTTCATAGGACTGCCCACACCGGCCAATGCGCTCTTTTGGGGAGCATTCTGCATCAGCATGGAAGAGCAAATGACCGAACTGGGAAACGGGCGTTGGCTCATTCTGGGTATGGTAGCCGTGTGCTGCTGGCTGCTGGTAGCAGAGATTCCCATGTTTGCGCTGAAGTTCAAAAGTTTCAGTTGGAAGCAGAACAAGGTACGCTACATCTTTCTCCTAACCAGCATCCTTATCATTGCTATTCCCTTGGTAACCTGTCAAAGCATTGCCGGAGTGTGGATGGCCATCGTATGGTACATTCTGCTGTCGCTCCTGACAGGAAAGCGGACAAGGCAATCTACTTAGTACACTTCACAAATTTACTGAAAAATACAAATATACTATGACAGCGATCGGCTTTCTCATCCTCTGCTACCTGGCGTACCTCCTCTATAAGAGCCGCAAGGAACTGCTCAACCTCATCTTTCGCCGCGAGACACCACGCAGGGGAAGCAGTTCCACACGCCGCAGAGACCAAGGGGGGAACAACGCAAAGAGCAATGAGTTCATTGACAAGAGTGAAGCCGAATATGTAGAATTTGAAGACATTACCGACACGAACAATAACTAAAAAGTAATACAGACATGGCAAAATATAACCGAATTCTTCTGAAACTGAGCGGTGAAAGCCTGATGGGAAACCAAGGTCACGGAATAGACGTGGAACGCCTGAATGAATACGCCACACAAATCAAGGAAGCCTCTGAAATGGGCGTACAAATAGCCATTGTCATTGGTGGCGGAAACATTTTCCGCGGGCTCAGCGGTGCAGGGAAAGGATTTGACCGCGTGAAAGGAGACCAAATGGGCATGTGCGCCACTGTCATCAACAGCCTTGCCCTCAGCAGTGCACTGGGTGCACTGGGAATCAAGAGCCATGTCATGACTGCCATACGAATGGAGCCGATTGGGGAGTTCTATAACAAATGGAAAGCCATTGAATACCTGCAACGCGGCGAAGTGGTCATTTGCAGTGCCGGCACAGGCAATCCCTATTTCACCACAGACACGGGTTCCTCCCTGCGCGGCATTGAATTGGAAACGGATGTCATGCTGAAAGGTACGAGAGTGGATGGCATCTACACGGCTGATCCTGAAAAAGACCCCACTGCCACCAAGTTTGATGACATTACCTATGATGAAATATACCATCGGGGGCTAAAAGTCATGGACTTGACCGCAACGACCATGTGCAAGGAGAACCATCTGCCCATCTACGTATTCAACATGGACATAGTGGGTAACCTGAAGCGAGTGCTTCAAGGAGACCCCATAGGGACACTGGTTCATAATTGACGGACTCCCCAGATAATCAAAAAGGAAACCTCAGAAACAATTTTCCCCATGCAGAAACAAGCTGCATGGGGATTTTCATTGAGCGCATCCGCTGGAAAGCCATCTCGGACAGGCAACGGCAATCAGTCCGCCGCCTCGGGTATGGCATCAGCCCTTTGCAGCAAGATTCCCACATCGCTCACACCCGGAAGCGTGGCCGTGCGCATGATATGCCTTACCTCTATGCTTCCCGACTGCCCTGCAACGAAATGGTACAACCGCAATGGCTGCAATAACTGAAACAAACTCTTTCCTTTTCCCAAGATGTTCCCCTGTGAATCGGTAATGCGCAATTCCATCGTGTCGACGGCCGATTGAGGCAGGGAATCCATTTTCATGATGACTTGCAGCCACAGGCTTTGATAGGGATAGGCATAGGTGGTGCGAACTCCTACCGAAAGCGCATATTCTCCTGCTTGCTTCACACTGTCGATAGAGAAAACCATCGTGCCATGCTGTTCCCAGCCATCCGATTGAACGGGATGAAAAGCAAAGCACAAGGTATCTTTCCTTCCACAAGAGACCAGCAGGAGTGCCGACCACAGAAGAAGAAAGAACGTAGACTGACTTTTCATCTTTTTAAAAGGATATGCACCTGCATTCCAGCCGTCCGTTTCTCAGTCCTGCGCGGCAGAGGGTGCAGAAGGCTTGCGCTGCTGGCCGTTTCGGGGACGACGATCGCGCTTTCCCTCAGGGTCGCCGCCTTGACGATTCTCTTTGCGGTTCTTATTCCTGCGCTTGTTCTTCTTGCTCTTGTCAAATCGCGTCAGACTGTCCTGTCCTGCCAAATCAACTACGACTGGGCGGCCCGTCACGGTTTCCCCGTCCAGAAGACCGTCGGGCTTTTCGCCGCGCTGATTCATCGCTATCACCTCATGAGCCCGCGCCACAGTAATGGTAACGGCATCCTCCAACGTATGCTTGTCGGTGGCATAGCAAACCAAGCCCGCCATCACGTCCGTCTTGACCTGAACATACACTTTGTCCTTTGTCTCCAAGGTTATGTCCTTGGACGGCATTTGGGACGCGGCGTCCATATAGGTACTCACCTCATAGTTCAAGCAACATTTGAGCTTGGCGCACTGACCGGCCAATTTCTGCGGATTGAGCGAGACGCTCTGGCAACGGGCAGCAGCCGTCGATACCGTATTGAAGTTCTTGATCCAGGTGGCACAACATAATTCGCGGCCGCAAGGACCTATTCCGCCAATACGCCCCGCCTCCTGACGCGCACCTATCTGACGCATCTCAATACGAACATGGAATTCGTCGGCCAGGACCTTGATGAGCTGGCGAAAATCGACACGCTGGTCGGCAATGTAATAGAAGATGGCCTTGCTTCCATCGCCCTGATACTCTACATCGCCAATTTTCATGTCCAATCCCAGGCCCTTGGCTATCTGGCGCGACTTGATCATCGTTTCATGCTCCAAGGCTTTCGCCTCCTCACATTTTGACAAATCAGATTCGCGCGCTATGCGGTAGACGCGGCGCGGACCTGATTCATTCTTTAAATGCATCTTCGCCATTTGCAACTTCACCAACGGCCCTGTAAGCGTCACCGTGCCCACATCGTGGCCCGGCATCGCCTCAACAGCCACCAAGTCGCCTTTTTTAAGGGGAATATGATTGGAATTAATGAAATAATCCTTGCGCGTATTCTTAAATTGCACCTCAACGAGGTCAGTCAAGCGCTCACTTCCTGGAATATCGGCCAGCCAGTCATAGGAATTAAGCTGCTTGTCCTGCTTTCCGCAGCCCAAGGCACACAACCCACGCTGGCATCCGCCACATCTGAACTCTGACATGTCTTTTCTCTATTTTTTTATCAGGAGGATGCACTGCAAAGCCATGGCAAAGAACATCGTCCTGGAATTAATATTATGGTTAATTTCTTTCTGCGCCCGCGAAAACTCCTCCATGAACCCCTTGACGTTGCGCTCGTTGATGAAACGGGCAAAACGCACGGCAAACTGGGCCTCCTGGTCGTTCATGAAATTCAGTTCCGGGCGGTGAAAATTATACATGAAATTCTCACGAATCATATTTTGGCAGTAATCCAAAAATGCCTTCTGCTTTTCCTTCCCCCAGGCGGTCACATCCTCCGCCCATTCCTTGAGGGCGGGCAGGTCGCGGCCATAGGCCTTGCGCATCAGTTGAGCAAACTGTTCAAAGAAAGCCACAGAGTCGCTGTTCACGTTGATAAGCTGCAAGGCCTTCAGGTAACTCCCCCCCGAAATGCGCGCCAATTGGCGCGCCATGCCCTCATCCACCGCATTGCGCCGCACCAAGGCATCCGCAATCACGTCCGTCGGCAACGGGCGGAACACTATCTCCTGTACACGGCTCATAATCGTGGGAAGAATCGTGGAAGTATCATTGGACACCAGGATAAAGACCGTGTTCCGCGAGGGTTCTTCCAGCGTCTTCAGCAGGTTGTTGGCAGCCGAGGCGTTCATGCGCTCGGGCAGCCACACGATCATCACCTTGTAACCACCTTCGTAGGACGATATGCTCATTTGGTCAATGATACTGTCGCATTCTGCCTCGGGAATCAACGCATTCTTGTCGGGAGCACCCATGGCATCCAACCAGTCGTCGAGTCCGAAGTACAAGGAACTGCCCAACAGGCCGTACCACTCCTTCAAATAATCGGCACACACCTGCACAGTGTTCTTCTTGACGATGGGAAAGGAAAAATGCAGGTCAGGATGAGACCATTTCAGGCTTTGCCTGCATGCTGGACATTGGTTGCAGGCATCGTCCTCCTGTTTGTTTTCGCACAGCAAGTACCGGCCAAAGGCAATGGCGATTGCCAATTTTCCCACCCCCTGCTGTCCGCTGAACAACAGGGCATGGGGAATCCGGTTGGCCTTGGCCAACCTTCTCAGCATGGCTTTGACATCCTCCTGCCCTATTACATTACCAAACAGCATGGACTTAACTTCAATAGATTTGTTTTGCTACCTCATAGACCGCTGCAGCGTCGCCCGTCGTATAGAAATGGATGCTGGGCACACCTGCCTTCATCAGTTCACGGCACTGCTGCACACACCACTCCACCCCAACGCGGCGCATCTCCTCATCCGTCCTGCATTTGGCCGCTTCATCGGTAAATGCCTCGGGCAAATCGCAATGGAAAGTCTTGGGCAGCATGCTCAGCTGCGCCAGCTTGGTTACTGGCTTGATGCCAGGAATGACGGGAACGTCCACTCCCTCAGCCCGCACGGCCTTGAGAAATTCAAAATACTTGTCATTGTCAAAGAACATCTGCGTCACACCATATTCCGCGCCCGCCTGCACCTTCTGCTTAAACCAATGGATGTCCGTCTTCAGGTTGGGGGCTTCCTCGTGCTTTTCAGGATAGCAGGCCACGCCATAGGAGAACGGCTCGCCGAGCTCCCTGATGGGTGTCCCGTCCACAAAATAGCCCTCGTTGAAGCGATTCACCTGCTCCTGCAACTCTGTCGTGTGGCTGTAGCCGTCGGCCGAAGCGCGGAAGCGTTTATCCTCCTTCGCCTTGTCGCCCCGCAGCAGGAACAGGTTCTGAATCCCCAGGAATTGCAAGTCAATCAGCACATACTCCGTCTCATCCTTGCTGAAACCGCTGCACAGGATGTGCGGAACGATGGGAATGCGGAACTCCGTCTGCAGGGCGGCCGCCACAGCCACGCTGCCCGGACGGCGGCGCAGCATGTAGCGCTCCAGCAAGCCGTTTCCGGCATCGCGGTACATGGGTTCGCTGCGGTGAGTGGTTATATTGATGTACTTAGGCTCAAATTCGCGTAATTTTTCAATGGTGGAACGCAGGTTCTGCAAGCCTGCGCCCTTCAATGGAGGTAGTATCTCAAAAGAAAAGGCCGTTCCCTGGTTGGCTATCAATTCTGTGATTCTCATTGTCAGTTTCTTAAGCAGGTACTTCTACCCACAATTTATGCAAAGGTACGCATTTTTCGCGACACACGGCCCACAAGCCTCCATTTTTAGGAAAAGTTGCCTTATTTAAGCACTTTTCCTGCACCGTCACCCAGAATATCGTCATGTTCTTTGTATTTTTGCAGCCTATGATACTATTTTCCCCATGCTGAAGAACATTCTGGTCATCCGCTTCCGCCGAGTGGGCGACTCCGTCCTGTCCATGGCCCTCTGCCACAGCCTCAAGGCCAGCTTTCCCCAGGCTGCCGTCCATTTTGTCATCAACGAGGAGACCGCGCCGCTCTACCAGGGCCACCCCGACATAGACAAGGTGATTCCCTTCAACCCAAGGCAACGCCACGGCTGGTCCTACGTCAGGCGCGTGCGCCAAGTCGTCACCGACACCCACTACGACGCCATCATCGACATGCGCAGCACGTCCAAGACGCTCCTTTTCGCGCTGCTCTCCCCGTCCACGCCCTACCGCATAGGGCGGCGCAAGTGGTACAACCGCCTTGTCCACAACTACCGACCCGCAACGCCCACCGACACCGACCGCGCCACCAGCAACCTGGCCCTGATGCAGCCCCTGTCCCGGGAAGGCAGGCTCACGCTTGACCCACAATTCCGGCTGTACGTCACCGAGGCCGAGCGCACCGCCTTCCGCACCTACATGGCGCAGCAAGGCATCGACTTTGGCAAGCCCGTCATCCTGGGTGCCGTGTCGACGCGCATCGTCCACAAGGCATTGAATCCCGCCGACATGACAGACACCCTGCGCCGCGTGCTCCAAAAATACGACGTCCAGATAATAGCCAACTACGGCGGACCGGCCGAGAAGGCCATGGCCCTTCGGTACAAGGAACTGCTGGCAGGCGACCCGCGCTTCTTCGTCAACATCGAGGCCAAGAGCCTGCGCGAGCTGTGTGCCCTGTGCGCCAACTGCCAGTTCTTCTTTGGCAACGAGGGCGGTCCGCGCCACATGGCCCAGGCCATGGGAATCCCCGCGTTTGCCATCTATCCGCCGGGCATCTCCAAGACGAAATGGCTGCCCAGCCAGAAGGCGGACAACCAAGGCATATCGCCCGACGACTATCTCAGCCAGGCGGAGCAGGAGGGCATGACCTACCAGCAGCGCTTCCAGTCCATCACGCCTCAGCGCGTGTGGGAGCACCTCGACTCCATGTTGGCAGCACTGCTGCCCCAAAAATAAAGTTTTCTATCGGCCTGCGACGATGCGCATGGTGTCTTCGGCCATCATGAGTTCCTCATCTGTGGGAACGACGGCCACCGTGACCCTGCTCTGCGGGGTCGAAATCACGGCTTCCTCGCCAAAGACCTGCTCGTTCCTTGCCGCGTCGAGTTCCACGCCCAGGAACTCCAGTCCCTCCAGGCATCCGCGGCGCACCGGCGGCTGGTTCTCGCCCACGCCGGCCGTAAATATGATGTAGTCAACGCCGCCGAGCACAGCGGCAAAAGCTCCTATGTATTTCTTCAGGCGGTAGTTGTACATGCGCACCGCCAGTTGGGCCCGCTCATGGCCCTGCGCCGCCGCCTCGACCAGTTCCCTCATGTCGTTGGTCAGTCCGCTGATGCCCAGCACGCCGCTCTCCTTGTTGGTCAGGCCCATGGCCTGCTGCGGGGTGAGGTTCATCTTCTCCATTACGTACAGCAGCGCCGAGGGGTCCATGTCGCCCGTGCGCGTGCCCATCATGGGCCCTTCGTTGGGCATCATGCCCATGGTGGTATCCACGCACCGGCCGTTGCGCACGGCACTGATGGAAATGCCGTTGCCTATGTGGCACAGTATGACGCGCTTCTCCTCGGGGCGGAAGCCCAGGAACTCGGCCGAGCGTTGCAACACGTAGCGGAACGACGTTCCGTGGAAACCGTAGCGTCGCACGCCCAGGTCCTCATAGCAGGCATAGGGCAGGCCGTACATGTAGGCCTCCTGCGGTATGCTCTGATGGAAGGCGGTGTCAAAGATGGCCACCTGAGGCACGCCCGGCAGCTGGCGCGACACGGTCTCAATGCTCTCGGCCTGCACGGGATTGTGCAGCGGGGCCAGTCCCTCGTATTTCCGCCACTCGCTGAAAATCTCGGGTGTCATCAAAATGCTCTCGCTGAACGGCCCGCCGTTGACAATGCGGTCGCCCACGGCATCTATCTCGTCCAGGCTCTTCAGCACACCGCCGTCGGGTGCAACCAGGCTTTGCAGGACGAGCTGCATGCCCACGTTATGGTCGGGTATGTCGGCATAGTCCACACGGGCGTGGGGTATCTTCACCTTATGGAAAGCCCCCCCGAGGCCTATTTTCTCCACTCCGCCGGCGGCCATCACCGCTGGGCCGGCCATGTCGTACAGCTTGTACTTGATGGAAGAACTTCCGCAATTCAATATCAGTATTTTCATCTTCAGTGTAGGTTTCTAATGTTCCTGTTGCAAAATTCTCAGCGCGTCCATCCCTGGAAATGCCATCTGTCAGTAACTTGTTTTATGCACAAAACGGAAAAGACGGCGCAAAATTAATACTTTTGTTTCAAACGGATTGCACAAAATAGGATAAAATGTGAATAGTTTCACAAGAAATTGGCACAAACTATTCATCCATGCGCATAAATGCAAGAAAAACTGAAGTCGCACCAAAGGCGACTATGTTAAAAATATATAACATGGCAGAAAGTCATTCACAGCACGGCACAGAAAACCCCGCAGGCAGAGGCACATGCAGCCCCATGTACAGCGCACGACCGGCGGAAGGAAGAAGTTCCAGATTGCGGCCCGAGAAAAATCCTGCAAGGCGTGAAACGCCGACCAACAAGGCATGAGCCACCGGCCGACGCGGCCTGAAAAACCGCCCTGCAGGGCGTAAAAAACGGCATTCATACCCACCCCACGGGCCACGGGGCACGGCAGGCCGCGCCAGGGACATTCCGTAAAAGGAAACAGCACATCTGTAATATGTTTTAGGGGCAGGAGAGAAAGTTTCCGTAAATTTGCAACCGAAACATTCACTTAAACATGATGGAATACATAGAATTATCAAATGGAGTCAAAGTACCCGCCCTGGGGTACGGCGTGTTCTTGGTTGATCCGCAGGAGTGCGAACGCTGCGTGAGCGATGCCTTGGCCGTTGGGTACAGGCACATTGACACGGCCCAGGCATACCGGAACGAAGAGGGCGTGGGCCGCGCATGGAAGAAGAGCGGCATTGGGCGCAACGACTTGTTCCTGACGACTAAGGTGTGGGTGTCCAACGCCGGCGAGGACAAGGCCATGCGGAGCATTGAGGAGAGCCTGCGAAAGTTGCAGACCGACTACATTGACCTGCTGCTGATACACCAAGCCTACGGCGACGTGTTCGGCACGTGGCGCGCCATGGAGAAAGCCCTCAGCCAGGGCAAGGTGAGGGCCATCGGCGTATCCAACTTCCAGGCGGGGCGGTTTGTCGACTTCGGCCTGCACGTCGACGTCAAGCCCATGATGAACCAGCTGCAGACCAACGTCCTGATTCAGCAAAATGGCATACAGCCCTGCCTGCAGGAATTTGGCACACGCCAGACGGCCTGGGGTCCGCTGGGCGGACAGGGCGTCGACGGCATTACGCGGAACGAGCTGCTGGCCGACATAGGCCGCCCTTACGGCAAGTCGGCAGCGCAAGTGGCCCTGCGCTGGCTGGTACAGCGCGGCATCGTGGCCATCCCCAAGAGCAGCCACAGGGAACGCATGGAGCAGAATCTGGATGTATTTGACTTCCAACTGACGGAGGGCGACATGCAGCAGATTGCCACGCTCAACCAGCACGATGCAGGCACCATCGACTTTGGCGACCCGCAGTTCGTGCACTATCTCATATCCAACTACCGCCTCTGACCCAACGGCTAATAGGCCGCCCTGTACTTGCCCTCTTCCTTGTCGTCCAGCATGCTCAGGTATGCCTGGTAGCGGGAGAGGGCAAGGCCGTCCTGCTCCAGGGCAGCCCTGACGGCGCAGCCCGGCTCTTCCAGGTGCAGGCAATTGGAGAAGCGGCAGTCGCGGGAAAGCGCAAAGATGTCGCGGAAGTAGTGCGACACTTCCTCGCGCTCGAAGTCGAACGTACCGAAGCCCTTGACGCCGGGCACATCAATGAGCGAGCCGCCGCCGGGCAGGTCAAAGAGTTCGCTGAAGGTGGTTGTGTGCATGCCGGCATTGTGGGTGTCGGAGATGGGTGCGGTGCGCACGTTGGCTCCTGGTATCAGGCGGTTCAGCAGGGCGCTCTTGCCCACGCCTGAGTTGCCGGCGACGAGCGTTACGCGGCCGGCCAGCATGGCAGGGAGCGCATCAAGCCCCCAACCCTCCTTGACCGAGGTGGCCAGGCAGGTGTAGTCCATCGCCCGATAGAGTTCCATCAGTTTCTTTACCGTTGATTTTTCCTCTTCCGTGAAGCAGTCCTTCTTGTTGAAGACCAGGACGACGGGAATGCGGTAGGCCTCGGCCGATGCCAGGAAGCGGTCTACGAATACCGTGCTCGTAACGGGGTGGTTAACCGTGACCAGCAGCAATACCTGGTCCAGGTTGGCCGCCAGTATGTGGCTCTGCTTGGACAGGTTGGACGCGCGGCGGATGATGTAGTTGCGGCGCTCCTGAATCTCGCAGATGTAGGCCGTTCCGTCGGGGTTCTCCTGCACGGACACCCTGTCGCCAATGGCAACGGGGTTCGTGCTGCGGATGCCGCGCAAGCGGAAGTGCCCTTTCACCTTGCACTTCAGCACACGCCCATCTCCGTCAACACGAACCCCGTACCAACTGCCCGTACTCTGGATAACGAGTCCCTGCATTCAGACAGTCATCAGTTCTTTCTCTTTCTTGGCCAACAATTCCTCGATCGTCTTCATGTAACGGTCGTGAATCTTTTGCAGTTGCGCCTCGGCATCCTTCTCAGCGTCCTCGCTCAGGCCGTCCTTGATGGCTTTCTTCAGCTTGTCTATGCCGTCGCGGCGCGCATTCCGCACGCCGACCTTCGCATTCTCGGCTTCCTTGCTGCACTCCTTGGCAATCTGCTTGCGGCGCTCCTCGGTGAGGGGCGGAATGCACAGGCGGATGATTTCTCCGTTGTTTTCAGGCATGATTCCTATGGACGAATCGATAATTGCCTTTTCAATCACGCGGAACATGCTCTTGTCCCACGGCTTTATGGCGATGGTGCGCTGGTCTGGCGTGGTAATGGCCGAGACATTGTTGAGGGGCACCTGCGTTCCATAGGAATCCACCCGAATTGCGTCCAGGATGTGGACATTTGCTTTGCCGGCGCGTATGTGGGACAGGGCGTCCTCAAGATACATCGCGGCCATCTGCATTTTTTCCTCGCAGTCGGCGAGACATTGCTTTACATCAAACATGGTTTCTCAAATATTAGTTGGAACAAAAGTAAGAAAGAAAATCCTTTCCACAAAACATCCAACTGTTTTTTTGCAAAAAAAGTTGCGAAAGCGGGCAAATGCCGCCCCAAGCGCCCCGCGTCATTCGGGGGAATCCTCGTCGGCTGCCGATTTCAGGAAATCTTCAATCTCTGCTATGGCAGCGGCGTTCGCCCGCTGGGCCTTGAGGAAGATCCAGCCCCCGGCCAGGCCGCCCAGCAGGGCTCCGAACAGGATGGGTATCAACGCGGCATACCATGCCGAGTCATCGGGAACGTCTCCCAGCCGTCCCTGGATGCTTGCCTTGTATTCGCACACCGCCCACACGACCAGGATGATGACAAAGGGTACTTCGGCCAGCAGATAGCGCACGCGCCGCTTCTTCATCCCCACCAGGAGCTCCGCCATCTTGACAAGGTTGCCGTCGTAGGCCCGTTCCTTCACCATGTTGTTCCTCCAGTCCAGCCAGCCCGTGACAATCAGCACCAGCGACGCGTAGACGAACAGCCAAGCCGAGACATTCATCCACCGCCAGCAGGCAAACCACAGGAGCAGGCCGAACGGAATGAGCAGGAAGCTCTGCACGCGCGTATAGTTCACCACAAACCTCATGTCGCGGCGCACCAGTTTCCTCACATGCGCCTCGTTGAGGCGGCCCTGCCTGGCAATCTTTTCCTTCAGTTGGGCAATCTGGGCGCGCATCGCGTCCAGTTCCTCCATTGTCTTCTTCTCAGTCTCCATTGTCTTGATTCATTTGTTTTAATTGTTCTTTAATGCGGTACAGCCGCACCGATACGTGCTTGGCAGTGATGCCGACGATGGCCCCAATCTCGTCATAGGACAGGTTTTCGAGCCAAAGCAGCACGATGGCGCGGTCAAAGGGCTGCAACCGCTGTATCCGCGCGTGCAGCAAGCGGTTCTGGCGGTTGTCGCCGTCGTTTTCGTCAAACATGTCCAGCCCTTCCATCAGCGGAACGGCCTTGCGGCGTTTCTTCCTGCGGTCTGCGCTGATGCAGGTATTGAGCGCGACGCGGTACACCCAGGTGCGGACCTCGCTGCGCCCCTCAAAGTGCTCCCACCCCTGCCACAGGCGGATGAGAGTCTCCTGAAACAAATCGTCCACCTCCTGTTGGTCCTTGGAAAACATGTAGCACACGGTGTAGATCGTGCTGCGGTGCTCCTTGACGAGGGCTGAGAAGCCGTCGCCAGGGGAAGCGGACGTGCCTGCGGCCCTGCCGGGCCTGTCTTTCTTCTTGGAAAACATAGATATTGGCTGCTATAATGATTTTATTTGCCCATTAGACGCTGCAAAGTTGGAAAAAACTACAGAAACGGCACAATTTTTATTCTGAAAAAAGGCTGGGAAAACCTACGACAATTCAACAGCTTTTTATACCTTTGCACAAAGCAGCGCATAGCCCACTGCGCCATGCGCTGCCCAACAAGAGCGACACATCATTATGGACAATTTCATCGTTTCGGCCAGAAAGTACCGCCCACAGACGTTTAACGACGTAGTGGGCCAGCAAGCCATTGCCAATACCCTGAAGCGCGCCATCGCCAACCGCAAGCTGGCCGGTGCCTACCTGTTCTGCGGGCCGCGGGGCGTGGGAAAGACGACTTGCGCCCGCATATTCGCAAAATCCATCAACTGCCTGCACCCCCATGACGACGGTGAGGCGTGCAATGCCTGCGAAAGCTGCCAGTCGTTCAACGACGGGCGCAGCATGAACGTGCAGGAACTGAACGCCGCCGCCAACAACTCCGTCGATGACATACGCAACATCATCGACCAGGTGAGGATTCCGCCCCAGCTGGGCGAATACAAGGTCATCATCCTCGACGAGGTGCACATGCTCAGCGCAGCGGCATCCAATGCCCTGCTCAAGACCCTGGAAGAGCCTCCATCGTACGTCATCTTCATACTGGCGACGACGGAAAAGCACAAGATACTGCCCACCATCCTGAGCCGCTGCCAAATATTCGACTTCAACAGGATGGGCATCGAGGACATCATAGGCGAGCTCAAGATGGTGGCCGAAAAGGAGGGTATTCCCTACGAGGAAGCCGCCCTCAACGCCATTGCCCAAAAGGCCGACGGCGGCATGCGCGACTCTTTGTCCATCTTTGACCAGGTGACCAGCTTCAGCGGGGGCAACGTGACCTACGACAGCGTGCTGCGCTGCCTGAACGTCCTGGACTACGAATATTATTTCAAGATGACCGACTGCATGCTGCAGCACAAGGTGAGCGAATCCATGGTCCTGTTCAACGAGATTGTGAGCAAGGGCTTCTCGGGCGGTGTCTTCATGGGCGGGCTGGCCTCCCATTTCCGCGACCTCCTCATGAGCCGCCACCCCGAAACGACGGCGTTGCTCGATGTCTCCCACGACGTGCGCCAGCAGTATGAGAAACAGGCCCTGCAGTGCCAGCCAAAATTCCTGTACAAGGCCATCAAGCTGTGCGACCGCTGCGCCAACGAATACAAGACCAGCAACAACAAGCGGCTGTCGGTCGAAATAGCGCTCATTGAGATTTCCCAGATAGGGACACCCGACGAACTGGACGACGGCGCGGGGCGTGGCCCTACGAAAGAATTAAAACCCATATTTACCGATACCAACCTGAGCCGGCCTTCAGCTCCGCAGAGACAGAAGGCCGCTCCCGAGGCGCGTGCCGCCCGACAGGAAGAAACGCCTGCCGCACATCCGCACATCCAACTGGACGCGCAGCCCAAGGCCGAGGTCCAGACCGTCCAGGGCAACCTGTCGCCCGAGGAAATACTTCGACTGATGAACTCCGTATCGCTCAACGGGCAGCCCGAACCTGCTCCCGCGCCGCAGGAGACGGAACAACCGGCCCAGGCCGCCGAGGAAGAGACACCCTATCAGTCAGGACCGGTAGACCCGCAGGAGTTTACCACGCACTGGAACGACTTCATCAACAGCCTGACCCGCGTGGACGGCTCGGCCCAGGGCCGCATGCGCGACATGAGCCCACGGCTGCATGACGGCAACCAGATAGACGTGTGGGTGAACAGCGAAAATGCCGTCAACACCATGCAGCCCTATGTGGAAAGAGCCCAGAAATACCTGCGCCGGCAACTGAAGAACAGCGGGGTGACGCTGCACCTCAAGGTGCGCACCTTTGAGGAACAGCAGCGCATCTTCAACCCACGCGTCATCCTGCAAGACATGCAAAAGGAGTATCCAGCCGTGGCCTCGCTGGTGGAGAAACTGCAGCTGCGCCTCAGCTGAGCGCGCCCCCACGGGATCAGCCCGGCCATCCCTGTCCAGGGAACAATCCAGAAGCCCCTGCCACTTCTTCCGAGTGGCAGGGGCTTCCGTTTGCGGCCCAAGGTTTCTGCGTTGCGGCCTGAAATGCCGACGCGCAAGGCGCAAGCGGTCGGCCTACGGGGCGCAAAAACAGCTGAAAACGGGGATCTTGCCGAAAATGACGGTCAAAGGAAGTGCTTCACGGCCCTCCACATGCCCCCAACCGCCTTCATGAGCGCCTACAGGTCGTGCTGGCGCAGGCGGTAGGCCGCCAGTTCCTCGTAGGGTGTGCCGGGGCGGCCGTAGTTGGCGTAGGGATAGATGGAGATGCCGCCGCGCGGCGTAAAGAAGCCCGTCACCTCAATGTATTTGGGGTTCATCAGGGCAATAAGGTCCTTCATGATGGTGTTTACGCAATCTTCATGGAAATCGCCATGGTTGCGAAAACTGAACAAGTAGAGCTTCAGGCTCTTGCTCTCGACCATGAGGCGGTCTGGCAGGTAGCTGATGCGGATTTCGGCAAAATCGGGCTGGCCCGTAATGGGGCACAGCGAGGTAAACTCGGGGCAGTTGAAGCGTACCCAGTAGTCATGGTCGGGGTGCTTGTTCTCAAATGCCTCCAGCACCTGGGGCGCGTAGTCCTGGGCGTAGGCCGTGGCCTTTGCACCCAGCGACTTCAGTCCTTCCTTGGTTCGGTCCATAGTCTGTATGTATTGCGTGAAAGTTGAATTGCCGTCCTGTCAGAAAGTAAAGGTGTGGCCTGCCGACTTCAGGGCCAGGTAACGGTCCAGGCCCTCGCGGCGCAGGTGGCAGGCGGGGCAGTGGCCGCACCCGTCGCCCTGGATGCCGTTGTAGCAGGTCAGGGTCTCATGGCGCACCAGGTCGAGCACGCCCAACTGGTCGGCCAGGGCCCAGGTCTCGCACTTGTCTATCCACATGAGGGGCGTGTGCAGGATGAACTGCTCCTCCATGCCCTCATTGAGCGTTACGTTCAGGCTTTTGATGAACGCGTCGCGGCAGTCGGGGTAACCGCTGTAGTCGGTCTGGGACACGCCGGTGACGATGTGGTTGATGCCGCGCTCGCGCGCATAGACGGCGGCAACGGACAGGAAGAACAGGTTGCGGCCCGGCACGAAAGTGTTGGGCAGACCGCCCTGGGGCTGCCGTTCATCCATGTTGATGGTAGTATCGGTCAGGGCGTTGCGGCTCAGTTGGGAGATAAAGCTGATGTCCATCGTGTCCCAATGCACCTGGGCCTGATGGGCTATCCTGCGGGCGCACTCCACCTCGGCCGAATGCTTCTGGCCGTAGCTGAAGGTGAGCGCCCACACCTCGCGGAAGCGCTGCTTGGCCCAATACAGGCAGGTGGTGGAGTCCTGCCCCCCACTGAATACGACCAGAGCCTTTTCCTTATTGACGGATTGCATGGCTGTGAAAAAATATCTTGATTTGCGGTGCAAATATACATAAAAAACGGTTTTTTTCCGTAATTTTGCATAGAATAAACCCATTTACAGTGAAACGAGTCCTCCTTGGCATTTGGAATTTCATCAGCCGCCACGCTTTCTTCGTGACGATCGTCATCTTTGTGGCCGTAGTTGGCTTTGCAGACAGGAACAGCTTCTACCACAGGTTTCTCCACCACAAGGAAATCATGCACCTGCAGGATGAAATCAGCAACTATGAAGACCAATACGAAAGGGACACCAAGACGCTGCTGGAACTGGACAGCAGTCCCAAGGCCATTGAAAAGGTGGCCCGCGAGCGGTACTTCATGAAAAAGCCCAACGAGGACGTCTACATCTTTAAGAACTGAAAGCAACCACCCCCATGAAGGAACTGAACCGATGGCAAAGCGGATTGTTCACGGCAGGCGGCCTGCTGTTGCTGACCGGAGCGGTCATGTGGCCCAACGGAAAGTGGTGGCCCGTTGTCGCCTACTGCGCAGGGGCACTGTGCTTCGGGGCTATGCAGATGGGGCAGCGATATGAGGGGAAGAGCATCACGATAAGGCGGCTGAGACGCCAGCAAATACTGGGGGCAGTGGCACTCATGCTGGCAGGGGCGGCCATGATAGCCAACAGGCTGGACTTGGGCTACCTGCAGCACAACGAATGGATGGCCATCATGGCCATAGGGGCGTTGCTGGAATGCTACACGGTCTTCAGGATTGACCACGAACTGAAAAAGGAAGAATAGGACGGGCATCGCTCATCTTTTGGCACTTACTCGTCAAACGACAAAGCCCTCCCATTGTGGCAGGGCCGCGCATGACGACATGGCGGCGGCAGCCCAAGGGGCATGGGCC
Source organism: Bacteroidaceae bacterium (assembly GCA_017940605.1). Lineage (GTDB taxonomy): Bacteria > Bacteroidota > Bacteroidia > Bacteroidales > Bacteroidaceae > UBA6382. The sequence continues at coordinate 9,063 of JAGAYF010000018.1, read as the reverse complement.
GCCACGGCTGATGGAGCACGGCCTAATGGCGCGAACAAGGACGGCCCGACATGGACACCGGCGCATGCAAGCACACACTGTGCCAACTGTCCGTCAGCCGAAGCCACACCGACCCGCCATTGCACCAATGACACTGTCGGCATAAGCCGCATCAGCCCGCCATTGCACCGAGCTGGGCCGATGGCAGACGGACGCGCACACAAAAGACGAGCCCCCGCCTTCGTAAAAAGGCAGGGGCACGCAGTATGTATCACCCTAAATATTATTTCTTAGGCAAGGTATAGAACCAATTGTTCTTGTTCAGCAACTTGCTGTACAGGGCTTCGTCTTTCTGCTGGGCATCGTCGGTCACGTTGTAGTCGCGACGGGCTATCTTCCAGGCCAGCCACTGGACACCGTTGTCCTTGTGGGAAGCAATGCGCATGAGGTCGCCGAAACGATAGCCCTCGAACGCTGTCTCAAGAGCGCCCTCGTCAACAATCAGGTCCTCAACGGCGTTGATGATAAGATCCTTGTCAGTGACCAAGAGGGTGTCACCACTGTGCAGGGTTTCCTCATAGGCCAACTGGTCGGCATAGCTCAGGTTGTTTTCGCGGGCGTAGTTCTCGGCAATCTTCTTGGCCACCATCTTAGCATAGGTATAGATGGTATCGTACTTACCGGCTACGACACCGCAACCACGTCCGTGAATACCATAGCGCGACGCCGGAGTCGAGTTGGTGAGACCTGCCACATTGTAAGCGGTATTCTTCTTGAAGTCAAGGAAAGAATAATTCTCGGCCCTGAGCATTTCATCCAACGTCACATAATACATACCGCCGGAAAGTGCTATTGGAGCAACCAACGAAGGCACGTTCATCTTAGACGAATCAGGAGTATAGCCGTCTGCATAGCGGTAGAGATTCCATGCTATTGAATCATAGGAAAGGGTATCACCCGTAGCAGGATCTATTGATGTCACAGGGATGGTATCGAAAACAACAATACCGATGGTGTCGCGCGTAGAATCGAGTGCGTAATAATTGAGGTCGCTGCGACGAACAGTAGGCAGGTTCTGATTGTACAAACCATCCTTGAGCACACCGAAAGCCAATTGGGGGAAGCCCATGCGGTTGATGGCCTCAGCATAACGCAACCAAATCTGGGGATTGCGGTACAGCGGTATTTCATATACCATGCTGAAATTGTTGGGAGAGGCATGTACTGTGTTCAGAGAACTGATTGCACTGTTCTGTACCGGTGTGAACTTGTCGATAATACGGGTCTGGTTGCCATTGCGGAACTCTACTGTGGGAGCAGTGGCATAGAGACGGCCATCACCGCCCTCGATGGTTTCGCGGACCATGACTTCGTTGTCATATTCGTAACGGTTGAATTTCTGATTTTGGTTCAGGGAGATGTACTGCTGAGACGGCAGGATTTGCTGATATTCCTCAGAAGCCGTAACGGAAGTAGAACCGCTTGTCTCATCACCAGATCCACCCTGACGGGAACTCGTAGAGAATCCGTAAATGTGATGAACGTCAGTCATTACCTGACCAAAGAATGAATTGGCTGCTCCTACGGAAACAACGACCTTCTCGCTTCGGGCATTATTGCGGAATGCGTTCATCCATTGTGTAGCAACAATGTTGTAGCCCGTAATGACGCCCTGCGTTCTCATGGCATTGACATCACTGTAATAAGTGTTGTTGTTATTGGCCGAATAGTAACGGTCAAAATAGTCGTAGTACATTTCTGCAGCCTTATCATACTTATTCTGCATGAGGTAGGCATCACCTAAAATCAACTGGGCAGGGAAGAAACACTGTGTGGTTGCATAGGTGGACGCACCATTATTGATGTTGCTGTAATTGGGCAATCCCAACGAACGCTGAATAGTGTATGCATCCAACAGTCCAGCGTCAATCAGAAGGTCAGCGACGTTTTCAGCGTTAGCAGAGGGAGCAGACTTCTCTTGCTCATTAGCATCTGAGGTACTGCGTATCGGCTTTGTGATAAAAGGCACTGTTCCGTACAGACGCACCAATTGCAAATATGCCCAACCGCGGATAGCCTGGACGGCAGCATACTCACGCTTCATTTCAGCGTAACCATTCTTGGAGAACACGGTATCTACATTCGCTATATAATAATTGCAGGAATTTATGATATGATAAAAGTCTGCAACATTCAGCAATTTACATGAACCATCTTCCGTCTCACTGAAATCTATGAGCTGCATGATAGAATCAGTCGTGTATGTACCTGAAGCAACCAAGTCGCTGCGAGAAGCATCCAAGATGACGGAACGCTCGGCAACAGATTGAATGCTCTTCAGAATACCAAAGGCTGAATAGACAGAGTCCTTTACATAGCTATTCTCCTGAGCATAGCGATCCATCTTGGGTTCAAGCATATCGGAGCAAGATGAGCCCAAAAGTGTCAGAGATAGTATGCAAACTAATAAAGTAATAAATGATTTATTCTTATTCATCGCTGCAAATTTTACAAGTTAATAGTAACACCAAAGTTGAAACTCCTTGAAGTATGGAGCATTCCCGTATCGATACCTTGGTAAAGGATGTTGTTGGAAGCAGAGACCTCAGGATCACTTCCGTGATATTTAGTCAAAGTAAAGAGGTTGTTGGCTTCACCCCAGACACGTACACCCTGCAACCAACTGAGGGAGACAGGAAGGTCGAACGTAAGACGGACTTTTTTCATTTTCAGGAAAGAACCATCTTCAATCCAACGATCGGAGAAACGCTCATTGTCTATCCACTCGGAACTTGAGGGAAGGACAGCACGAGGCATGTCTGTTACATGGCCATCATAGCTCCAACGGTTGCAAACAGCCGTGGACTGATTCCACAAATTGTTCTCCTGCTCCAGTCTTGAACGCTGGTAATTGAACACATCATTGCCCAATGAATACTTGAAGATAACATCCAATGTCCAGTTCTTCAAATTGAATTTGGTAAAGATGTTACCAAAAATATCAGGATTGGGATCGCCTATCTGTACTAAATCTGCATCAGAGATCCATCCGTCACCATTCTGATCAATGAAATGAACGTCACCAGCCTTGAAATTGCGATAGGGGTCACCGGCGTATCCCGTGGGATACCTGAGATAGCCATATTGGCCTGCAGTAGATGCCTCAGCATCCGTGGTGAAGACACCAGCTGTCTTGAAGCCATAGAAAACGCCTGCTGCCTTACCTACACTGGTAAGTACATTGTTGTCGCCGTAAATGGAAGTCGTGTATCCTTTTACTGTACGGTACACGCCATTTCGGTTGCCATTGGCATCCAAATTATAATATACTAACTCAGATGTCGGCAATTTTGTGATCTCATTGTCATAATGGCCAATACTGAAGCCTGCCTCCCAGTGGAATTTCTTTGTGTTAAGCACTATTGCATTCACATTTACATTCACACCCACATTACGCAGTTCTCCATTGTTTACCCACATGGTGGGAAGACCAGCCACATAATTGAGATTCTCTTTGGCAAGCAAGTTTGAAGTTACGCTTCGATAGACATTGACACCTAAGTTCAATCTATTGTCGAACACATTTGTCTCTAATGCAACATTGAAACGACGAGTGGTCTCCCACTGAATGGAAGAGTTAGCAATATTTGCCAAACGGAGAGAAGTTGCCCTATCAAAGAACTTTTCATTGGCGAAGTAGGTGCGGCTGGCATAATAATCAATGTTATCATTACCAGACTCCTCATAACCAGCTGACAACTTCAAGTAGTTAACCATATTGGACTTAAACCAAGGTTCTGAAGATATCAACCAAGCTCCTTGGAGAGAGGGGAACAGCCCCCAATTAACTCCAAACATCTTAATACCCTCTTCAGTCTTCTTACCAAAACGGGATGAAGATTCTGCTGTTACAGTTCCGTTTAAGAAATAACAGTTCTTGTAATTATAGGCTGCATCTACATAGTATGCCAAGTTCAACCACTTATCATTTGTACCACCGTAAGAAAGATACTGCAATGAATAACTCAAGTTCGGCATCTTATCGTTTGAGTTATTGTATCCACGAGCGTACGTATTAGCATAATCAAAAGAACTCAAGCGGAAACCGGCATAAGCATTCAACGAATGAGCGGCAAATTGCTTTTTGAAATTAAGATACAGGTTGTTCGTAATAGAACTTTCACTTCCAAACTGAGATTTAATAGCAGATGTGATATTTCCCAATCCTTCCACAAATTTCGAAGGCGTTCCATCTTTAGGCAGATAATACATCTCGCTCGTACGGTTCATGGCATAGCTGAAACGATCACCTACCGTCCAGTTCTTATGGAACTCATATCGAGGATTAAAGTTCAGCATGAACTGTGTTTGGTCTTGATAGTTTTTGTTGTCACCTTGGCCATTCAAAAGAATCCAATAGGGATTTGCCAAGGCCTCAGTTCCATAATTCACTCCATAGTTAAACGGATAAAGAGGATCACTGGCTGAATAGTTCTTTCCCGAATATACATTATTGGAAGGGAAGATTCTATTCATGTTTGCGGCCTCATCCCAATAAATGACATGACTGTACTTATGTATCATGGGGGCGCTTATCAGTCCTAACACATTGGGCGAAGAAATATTGGAAGTACTGTAGTCACTAGCCCATCCATTATCTCTCAGGTTATATGAAACCTTTGAATATGCTATGTCAAATGACGCAAAGACATTTGTAAACAGATTGATATCGGTGTTAAAACGAATATTCAAACGACTGAAATCGTTCTTCTTTGCAGTAGCATTTGCCTGGGTATATCCCAAGGAAAGACCATAGAGTGCCACATCATCACCACCTTGTACGTTGACTTTATAATTCTGGGTGAAAGATGTCTTATACAAATCTTTTTGCCAATCAGTATTGTTATGATACAAATCATAGAACGTATAGTTGGGATCTTCATTCAAAAATCCCTGATTGGAGATATTGCGCAATGCCGTTGAGACATCAGAACCGTTGGAAGGTTCATATGTACCTAAGATATCAGATATGTAATTTCTAAATTGTGGACCATTCATCACGTCAATCGTAGAGGGATTTGTCTCAAAACCTCCATATATGCGAGCTTGAATACGAGTAGCTCTATTGCGACCGCGCTTGGTTGTAATCTCAATTACGCCATTTGCACCTTTGGCACCATAAATGGACGTGCCTGTATTAAGAACCTTAATGTTTTCTATATCCTCAACATCAATTGTATTTAATACATTATTCAAGAAACCTTGATGCAAACTTGTTCGATCATACTGCATATCCCAAATTACACCGTCAACAACCACTAAAGGTTGGTTAACTGCATTTAATGAAGTAATACCGTTAATCATCATGTTAGCACCAAGTCCAGGCATTCCACCTCGAGACATTGTACGAACATTTCCTTCAAGTAAATTTTCAATCTCACTTTCAGCCGTCACTGAAGATGGGTCGGATATTGACACATCCTTGTTTGTAAATATTGTATTGCCATCTTTATAAAAAGAGTGGAATACTGAACTATACATATTTACTATTTGTTCACCACCTTTAATAGGGAGCTGCACAGAATTGTACTCAGGTGTTGAGATGAACAATGCTGTCGTAAACACAGGAACGGATAATTTATAGCGTCCATCTTCCTCAGTCATGGTTGAATAACGAGCATCAGCTAATGCTTGCACACGAACACCCGAAATAGGGTTCTTGGTTGCCGCATCCAATATCCGGCCCGAAACCTCTTTCATCTCATAAACAGGCAACTGCTGCTTGTGTACTGGTTTCTTTACTACCTGTACTTCCTCTGATGTATCTTCTGTTACATCGTCTTGAGCACAAAGCGAGGTGTTTCCTGTAAAGAAAAATATACAGAAACCTATACCTATGACTTTGCCTAAGAAATTATTTATGCTAATATTTTTCATTGTTAACAGTTTATATCAATACTATTATTCATCCTTAGACTTCAATATAAAACAATCAATATTGAATGTACTTGTCATTATCCTACGTTTTGCTGCACTATTTAATTTTTCCGAAATTAATGTTATATATGGTTTTGCCACTGGCAAACCATAATATGCATATGGAAATTTAAAGTTTTCAAAGAGAAGTATTGTATCAACCTTTGTAGGATCATTAACGAAACTCGACGGTGAGGTATAAGTTCCAGTAGCTTTGCCTTTTTCGTCAAAGTCGTAAGCCACCGTTGCTGTAAATGAATTATATTTATTATCAGTATTCAATGAGTCTAACATGCTTTCGGGCAAAAGGACCACATAAATATCATATGTACCCGAACACACATTTGGTATATTATATGATACTGTCGTAGCCGCTTGAGGTGTAGCAGAAGTAAAAGAACGATAAGCATCACCGCGAACAACACCAGAAATATACGGGTTGCGTGTACCTTCTGTAACATACATAGTCTGTCCTGTAGGATTAGCATTAAATGTATTTTCCGTAGCAGGACGATTTACATACCAAGAATTTTCTCCATCAAACGTAATATCATACTGCCAAGAATCTTTCGCCTTGAAATTAAACTTATCTGTTATAAATGCATAGCCATTACTTGCCTTATAAATTGGGTCTTTTCCTTCAGTCAACTGCCTGCAATCTGGTTCATGTTGATGATACAAGTCTGTTGTACTATAATAAACCGTAGATTGCAATGAGTCACATGTCCTAAAGAATTCGCCAACTGATTCAATTGATGCATTTTTTATATCAAAACCAGGTTGCTCATAAAGACTATAAAACATATTATTGAATATGGCCAGCTTAGTCCTTGCATCACTTACAGAGTCTGCCTTAATAGTATCCATATTGGACAGTCCTTCATCGGTGTTTTCCCTATAGCCATAACGATTTTTGTAGTTGTATGACTTTGATATCCTCTCTAGGGCTTCTTCCCATGCAGCATTAGATGGGAAAATAGCAGCACATATGGAATCCTCATTTTCGGCAATACGTGGAAGCATCTTATTATACTCATAAAAAACCGAATCAACATAATGGATTTCACCATTAATTGTCGTTCCAGGAGTACTTGAACTTTCCAAGAAAATAATAGTATCCCTACTTTCAATATATTCATATAATGAAGACAACTCATCATATTTTTCAATTAGTTCACGGAGATTGCTTGTAAACGATGAAACTCCATTAAGAAGATGCAAAGTTCCATTTGTAGAAGGAACATTTTTATATTCTTCCGAAATAGGAATATCATTAAATGTATTGATGGCTGTCGAATCATCATAGGTTGCAAATTTCTCATTTGCCAACATAATTCGCTTTACAACAGGATAACTCCCGTTATAATTAAAGTATGCTATATGGTTAGCGACGAATTCACGTTCTACCAATTCATTTTTACCATTATCCAATTGGTTTAACCAATACTGCGCATTATAGCTTCCATCTTGGGGAGCCCACACTGTCATTATCTTAGAAGACTTGAGCAGTTTATCATATGTCAAAGTGACTGGTGTTCCATAATCTCTTTTCTTCACTAATGTCCTTTGGAGAATTAATGCAAAGGAATCACATTGGTGTGTTGCCAATATATTATCCCACAGACTAGCCGTAGGGTTCTGCCCTACTCCTTGCTTAACATCAAAATGATCATCAGAACAAGCGACTATGCCAGTAAATAATATTAGTCCAGATATACATCCTACTAATAAATTTCTATATTTTCTATTCATAGTTATTTCTTTCTGAATATTAAAACTATTTAATTGACTGGAAACATTTAGTTTCTCTCACTTGTTTCATTATCCGGCCACGCTGGATTTTGAATAAGTAGTGTATTCACCTTCATTTCATTTTTATAGTAGGGACTATATAATGAGTTCAACGTTGCCATTTTTGCTTTTATTGCACTAGCATTCGTTTGATATTTAACTCCTAATAAGCCTAACATCGTATTGGTATTTCCATCATGTAAAGCTAATCTTACAAGATCAAACCATCGCTTGCCTTCAGCATAAAACTCTCTTTGACGTTCCCTTAAAATAAAATCATACAGAAGAGAAGGATCACTGTAATCCTCATATTTTAATGAATTGGAGGACTCTATCTTTGGATTTGATCGATTAAACACAGCTGTCGCCAAATTAAACGCCTCAAATAGTTCTGCATCACCTCTCTTATATATACAAGCCATTGCCTCAGCTTTCATCAGAACGACCTCAGAAGCCCTATATATAATATAATTCGCATCACAAAAATCAGTTTGGCGTTGACCTGAATACGTTACCTTAACTGAATTTGCTGTCAAATCATTTGCGTTTTCTGTAGTTACAGAAGTCATTATATATTTGGCAAAATTAGTAGGCACATCAACTCCAACAGATCTAAATTGGAATGTCTCGTAGGTTCTAAGATCTGTCTTCGAGTACGCATTTATTGTATTATCAGGTTGATTTGATATTTCACTAAAAAGACCTGATGGCATAAAATCACCAGTTGCATAACGTCCTGAAGACCATCCTCCTAAATATTTAGGGACGACATTATTGTAACCTCCAGTTGCACTGTATTGGACTTCGAAAATCGACTCTAATGAATTCTTACTACCAAAAATCGAATTATATGGAATCTCTTCCAGTCGACCAATTTCTGAAGTCACCAACAACGGTAATTCTATTAACGAAACATTATTTGAGCCATAGTGTTCTTGTCCTTCACGCCTAAACAATTCATTCATGGCCGCGATGACATAATCACAACATTCTATACATTTTAAGTAATCCTGTTCTGATTGCCCAGGATACTTTGAAGCAGAATCTGCCGAAGCATTCTTTGCAGCCCTCCACAAATATAAGTCTGCCAATAATGTGTATACTGCATTACGAGTAATTCGACCCCGATTGTCAACATTATTACCGTAATTCGTCATACCGTTATCTTTAACAGATTCCAAATCATTAATCAAGAATGTCAATATTTCCTCCGAAGACGTGGCAGCAACTGGCTCGCGTACACCGACGCTAGTATCTGTCGAAGTAACATTGAATGGTACATCACGGAATGTTCTAACTAAATAGAAATAACTTAAT
>JAGAYF010000003.1 GCA_017940605.1 Bacteroidaceae bacterium | reverse complement strand
TATAGAATCAAACCTTATATAGTAGAGATAAGATGAGAAAATTGCTGATTTTCTTGATAATTTCAAGTGTCCTGAAGCCCTGTGCTGCGCAAAAGACTTGGACTTTGCAGGAATGTATTGATTATGCGTTGGCTAACAACATAACGTTGCAGCAGAACCGTGTGACCTCGGCCCAAAACCAAGTGGATATCAATTCTGCAAAAGGGCAGTGGCTTCCTAATGTGAATTTTAGTACCAACCACAATGTGGGCTATCGACCGTTCAGCCAGAGTACGATCAATCTTACCAACGGCACGATGACTACAACCTCAAGGGAGACGAACTATAACGGCAATTATGGAATCAATGCAAGTTGGACCGTGTGGAACGGTGGGCGTCGTGAGAAGAATATCCAAAAGAATGAAATGGCCAAGCAGTTGGCAGATTTGCAGACGGACCAAAGTGCAAATACCATCCAGCAGCAGATAGCCCAGCTCTATGTTCAGATACTTTATGAGTATGAGGCAGTGAAAGTGGACAGCGAAATCGTCAAGTTTTCCAAGTTGCAGCGCGACCGAGCTCAGGAAATGATGAATGTTGGCAATTTGGCGCGTGTTGATGTGGCGCAGTTGGAAGCGCAGGTCACGCAGGATGAATATTCTTTGGTGAGTGCCCAGTTGCAATTGGAGAACTACAAATTGCAACTCAAGCAATTGCTGGAAATCCACACTGACGAAGCATTCAATGTTGCGATACCCGATGTGCTGGAACCGAGTGTGCTTGCGCCTGTTCCTGACAAGAATGCCGTGTATCAATATGCACTGGGCATTCGGCCCGAGATTCAAAGCGGGAAGTTGAACATTGATGCCTCCAAGTTGGATGAAAAAATTGCCAAGGCGGGATATTTGCCGACTGTCACGATGAGCGCATCAATGGGAAGCAGTAATTCGAGCGGTATCCACACTAATATTGGGACGCAGTTGAAGAACAACTGGAGCAATACCTTGGGATTGACACTAAGCGTGCCTATCTTTGACCAAAAACAGACTAGGAATCAAGTTGCGCGTGCTAAGTTGTCTACGCTGAGCAATGAGCTTCAGTTGAAGAACACTGAGAAGCAACTTTATACTGAGATAGAAAACTATTGGCTTCAGGCAACGGCGGCCCAGCAGCAATATCTTTCCGCAAAGACGAATGTGAAGAGCATGAAGGAGAGCTATGATTTGGTAAGTGAGCAGTTCAACCTGGGATTGAAGAACATCGTGGAATTAACGACGGGAAAAAATAACCTGTTGGCTGCTCAGCAACAATTACTCCAAAGCAAGTATACGGCTTTATACAATTTGTCGATGCTTCGCTTTTATGAAGGACAGAATATTAAATTGTAGAACTAAAATATAAAGAATTAATAAATATGAGAGCAAGTGCATTTTATGGCATATGTGCAATCGCGGGTCTGTCATTGCTGATGGTGGGCTGCGGAAAGAAGGCAACGACGAGTTACGTTACTTCAAAAGTTGAGAAAAAAGACATTACGACGACAATTACTGCGACGGGAACGATTGAACCTGTGACAAAGGTGGAAGTTGGTACTCAAGTCAGTGGTATTATCAGTAAAATCTATGTTGATTACAACAGTGTGGTCAAGCGCGGCCAGGTAATTGCAGAATTGGACAGGACAAATCTGCAGAGTGAGTTGACGAGTGCGCAAAGCAACTTGTCGAATGCGAAGAGTAACTTGAATTATCAGGAATCTAACTATAATCGCTACAAGACGCTTTATGAAAAAGGGTTAGTAAGTGCCAATGATTTTGAAAGTGCAAGGTTAAGCTACCAACAAGCCCAGTCACAAGTGAATGTTCAACAGCAAAATGTGTCCAAGGCGCGTACAAATCTTGGCTATGCCACTATTACGGCGCCTATTGACGGTATTGTGCTGAGCAAGCAGGTGGAAGAAGGCCAGACGGTCGCTTCTGCCATGACGACCCCCACCTTATTTATAATAGCGCAGAACCTTACCGACATGCGTGTCATAGCAGATATCGATGAAGCCGATATAGGCGGTGTGCAAGAAGGGCAGCGCGTAACCTTTACCGTGGACGCTTTTCCCGATGATGTATTTAATGGAAACGTTACCCAGGTGCGCCAGGAGGCAACGACTGAAAGCAATGTCGTAACCTATGAGGTAGTCATTTCTGCCCCGAATGACGATCTGAAACTTAAGCCGGGTCTTACGGCCAATGTTACAATTTACATCCAAGAGAAGCACGATGTCCTGGCAATCCCCAGCAAGGCGCTGAGATTCAGTCCCAGTGAAAAATTGCTCAAGAAAGATGAAGTGATTCAGAACATCGAGGCCAGGAATAAGGTATGGGTCAAAGAGGGAAATACCTTTAAGGCGCTTCCTGTTGAGACGGGCATAACCAATGGTACGTTGACGGAAGTTTTGGGCGGTCTGAATGAAGGCACTGACATATTGACTGAGGTCGTTGCCGTAAGTCAGGAAACTTCTTCCAACAATCAAAATTCCAATCCTTTCATGCCCGGGCCGCGCAACCGTAACCGCAACAACCAAAATGGGGCAAAGGGAGGAAATACAAAATAAAATAATTTGTTAGTCAATGCTGCAATAATGGAACAGCAAGAAAACAAAGTTATCATCGAATTAGATAACGTAAAACGTGACTTTATCGTCGGTGCAGAGACGGTTCATGCTTTACGCGGTGTCAGTTTCAAGGTGTACGAAGGGGAATTCGTCACCATCATGGGTACTTCGGGATCAGGAAAGTCCACATTGCTCAACCAATTGGGGTGCTTGGACACGCCCACCAGTGGGGAATACTACTTGGATGGGGTTTCGGTTCGTACCATGAGCAAGAGGCAGCGTGCCAAACTGAGAAATCAAAAAATAGGTTTTGTGTTCCAGAGCTACAACCTGTTGCCAAAGACGACCAGCGTGGAAAATGTGGAACTTCCCCTTATGTACAACAAACGATACAATGCCGGCCAGCGCAGGGAAGCTGCTATCAAGGCCCTGGAAGCAGTGGGATTGGGCGATCGTCTGTACCATAAGAGCAACCAAATGAGCGGTGGTCAGATGCAGCGCGTGGCCATAGCACGTGCGTTGGTGAACGATCCTGCCGTCATCCTGGCTGACGAGGCCACGGGTAATTTGGACACCCGCACATCATTTGAAATGTTGGTTCTCTTCCAAAAACTCCATGCGGAAGGTCGTACCATCATATTCGTAACGCACAATCCCGAAATAGCCAAGTACAGCAGTCGCAACATCACATTGCGTGACGGCAAAATTCGCAGTGATGAAATTAATGCCGACCGACTTTCTGCGGCCGACACATTGGCGCAGCTTCCAAAACCCGTTGATGACTGAAAATACCTGAATTATGAATTTCTATAACCTATTTAAAATAGCCTTGCGTGCCATTTGGAGCAACAAGTTCCGTTCTTTCCTGTCCATGCTTGGTATTATCATCGGCGTTGCAGCCGTAATTATCATGATGTCCATAGGCCAGGGTTCCAAGGAGAGCGTTCGCAAGAACATATCGCAGATGGGAACGAACATTATCATGATTCGTCCCGGTGCAGAATGGAGAGGCGGTGTCAGACGCGACCCCAGTGCCATGCAGACCCTCAAGATTGACGACTACGAGAAGATATTGTCGCAAAAGAGCTACATATCCAACGTAAGTCCCGAGGTAACATCGTCGGGACAGGCCATCAACGGCGCTAACAATACGTCAACGTCGCTTTACGGCGAGACTCCCGAGTATATGGAGATAAAACAATGGGCGGTCAAGGACGGCGATGTTTTTACCGACGAGGATGTCAAGAAGAATGCCAAGGTATGTCTTATCGGAAAGACCGTGGCCGATGAACTTTTCCCCAACGGTCAGGACCCCGTGGGCAAGACGATTCGCTTCAAGTCCATTCCCTTGCGTGTCGTAGGCGTATTAAAATCCAAGGGTTACAACTCGTTTGGAATGGATCAGGACAATCTCATCATCGCACCCTACACGACGGTCATGAAGCGTGTGCTGGCCCAGACCTATCTGAGTTCCATCAACTGTTCGGCACTGACTGAAGAAATGACTGAGAACGCTGTGGAGGAACTGACGCAGATACTCCGCACCAACCACAAGTTGAGCGGCGATGCTGAGAATGATTTTACCATACGCTCACAAGAAGAAATGATGCAGACCATGTCTAGCACCATGGACACCATCACCATTATCCTTGTCGTTGCGGCAGCGTTTTCGCTCCTGGTGGCGGGCATCGGCATCATGAACATCATGCTTGTTTCCGTTACGGAACGTACACGCGAAATAGGTCTTCGCATGTCCATCGGTGCACGCGGGCTCGACATCAGCAACCAGTTCCTTCTGGAGTCCATCATGATCAGCATTACGGGCGGTTTGTTGGGACTCCTTGTGGGATATTTGGGTACGTTGGCGTGCAGTTTCTTCCACCTTCCCACAAGTATTCCGTTGTGGAGCATATTGGTCAGCTTTGCCGTATGTACGCTCATTGGCATTGTCTTTGGATATTTTCCTGCACAAAAGGCAGCCAATATGGATCCCATCGAAGCCATTCGCTACGAATAGGGGCAGAAAATGGGACTTGGCATTATTTGCGGCAACAAAATTATCGATAATATCGTCCCGTTCAGGGAAAATTGTTAATTTTGCAGTCCCGAATGGCTTCGTAGCTTAGCTGAATAGAGCGTCGGATTCCGGTTCCGAAGGTCGCGGGTTTGAATCCCGCCGAAGTCACAGCTATTTTGAGGGGAAAGCAACGTAAGGGGTAGAAAATCAACTGATTATATATTGGTTTTAAATTGGTTTCTGAAAATTTTTTCTACCAAAAATACACCTAATAGCATGGGTTTTACTAATTTTGTTCTACCAATGTTCACCCTGGTGTTCTACCATTTTTACAGCAAGAAAAACCTATGAAGACAGCGACGACGCGGTTCGTATTCGACCGCAAGCACACGGCAACCAAGGACAAGAAGGCCCTGGTGCAGATTGAAATCCTTTTTGAGAGAAAGAAAAAGTACGTCTCGACGGGCGTGAAGGTGTACAAGAACCAGTGGCATGAGAAGCACCACGTGTGCAACACGGATGAATGCGTGGCACTGAACGAGCGGCTGCACGGCATGAAGGGGCACATAGACGACTACCTGACGGGAATGCTCAGGCGGGGGGAGGCGTTCACATGGCAGAAGATGGAGGCGTTCCTGGGACAGGCGGCGGCCAGGCGGGGGTCGTTCATCGACTGGGTGACGCAGGCCATCGAGACGAGGCACGACATCAGGGAGACGACGCGGCGGATGCACAGGAAGCTGCCCAGGATGCTGGAAAGGTGCGGCATACTGGTGGAGTGGGAGGACCTGACGAAGGCGAACGTCCTGCGGTTTGACGACTTCCTGCACGGCACGACCTACACAAAGGGCAGGCACGAGAGGCGGCCGCTGGAGGTGGCGAGCATCCATACGTACCACCGGCTGCTGAAGACGTACATCAACGAGGCGATACGCCGCGAACTGACGGACCGCAACCCCTACGCGGCCCTGCACTTCGACAGGGGGGAAGGGCCGATGAAGGGCTTCCTGACGGAGGAGGAACTGCGGCGGGTGGCGGTGGTGCAGCTGCCGACGGTGTCGCTGCGGAACGTGAGGGACTTGTTCCTGTTCCAGTGCTACACGGGGCTGGCCTACTCGGACATGGCGGCGTTCAGCCGCGAGAAGGTGCTGGAGAGGGACGGGCGGTACATCCTGAGCGGTGAGCGCGTGAAGACGGGGAAGGGCTACTACGTGGTGCTGCTGCCTCAGGCGGTGGACATCCTGGAACGGTACGGATGGCGGCTGCCGGTGATCAGCAACGAGAAGTACAATGCTTACCTGAAGGTGGTGGCCCAGGGGGCGGGCATCGACAAGCCGGTGAGCTCGCACTACGCGCGGCGCACGGCGGGGATGATCCTGCTGAACAGCGGTATGCCCGTCGAGGTGGTGGCGAAGGTGCTGGGCCATTCGTCTTCGCGCACGACGGAGAAGGCGTATGCGAAGATCCTGGACAGGACGGTGGAGCAGTCGTATGACAGGCTGATGGACCGCCTGGGGAGGATATAGGAAAAATAATTCGCAAAAATGCTAATCATCCCCAAAAGTATGCCTACCTTTGCACGGTCGGCACAAAGAGAGCTTTGTGGTGGATGCTTTGATAAAAGAAATAACGAAACACTATGAGTAAGGAAACCACTATCCCATTTGTCGCCACACACCCCGGCGAATTGATCAAGGACGAACTGCATGCGCGCCGCATGACGCAGAAGGACCTCTGCGCGCTGACGGGCATGCTGCCGTCGGTGCTGAGCGAGACGGTGAACGGCAAGCGCAGCATCTCCCTGGGAATGGCCGTGGCCCTGGAGAAGGGCCTGGACATCCCTGCCCAGGTATGGATGAACATGCAGACGCAACACAGGAAAACGAACAGAGTAACGCGGTCGGCTGTCAGGGCGGCGGTGACGCGCAAGGAGTACCCAAGGGAGGATGTATACGGCGACGTAGACGAGATGTTCAGAGCGTTGGGCTGATAAGGACACACTCCTCAGTCACTCTGTGACAGCTCCCCTAACTTAGGGGAGCAACTGCGCATGCCTTGTTCAGGGCACACTCCTTCGGCCCGTTGGGCCTCTTCCCCTAACTTAGGGGAGCATTTTTTTTATCCTGGACCTTACTTTTCCGTGTCCCTTTCCTCGGCTGTGGCTGCGGTGGCTTCGTCGCTGCCCTGGCAGGCGCGGAGGATGCACTGGTTGATGAACTGGGAGCGGTTGCCGGTGACGGCCTGCAGGATGTCGTCGACCTGGGGGAGGGCGTAGAACTCGTAGGTCCTGACGGCTGTGCGCTTGCGGCCTGCCCCTGGGCGTGCGCCGCCCCATGTGGATTTTTTGGGCTTGTCTTGTTCCATGTTTGTGTCGGTTTTTGTATCTTTGCGCATGAAAAACCCAAGGGGGTGGGCAGCCTTCCTGCCCTCCCTGGGTGCTAAATCCAGATTCTTATCTTGAACATAAGCACCAAAACCCTGAATAAAATCTGTAAATCCATAATAGGTCTTGGGTTTTTCATTTCTTCCTACTCTGTCTGAGGTTTTCGGATGGGCCTCTTGTCAGCTCTCATTGCTGACAATACAAAGGTACGGATTTTGTTTGAAACGAGCGAGGAAAAATCAAAGTATTTCCGGATTTTTTTTTGCGGGGGGACACTCTCCTTATCCTGGACACACGCCCCCTGTTATGCACACTCCTTCGGCCCGTTGGGCCACTTCCCCTAACTTAGGGGAAGAGTTTTTACCCTCTAACTTAGAGGGGGAGTTTTCCCCAAGCTTAGGGGAGCTGCCTTGTGTTCAGAGGGTGCGTAGGGTCATGTGGAAGCAGAGGCGGTAGACGGTGAGGATGTCGTCGGTGTAGAGGGTGAAGGGCGGATGGTCGGGGTTGTCGGACGAGAGGGTGACGGTGGGTGAGTCGGGGCTGGGGCGGTGCATGCGCTTGACCATGCGCTGTCCGTCGCGGGCCGCGCGGGGGTGCCGGGCGTGTATGCGGGCTTGGTGGCTGCGTGCTGCCTGGAGCTGAAGGACAGGATGTGGGGCGGCCTGTGGGACTGGTCGGACTGGTGGTGCACGGTGGCGGGATGGTGGATGTGAGGGGGCGGAATGGGAATTTAAGGAGGGAGTGCCTAAACACTCCCTGAAGGCTGTAGTCGCAAAATTGTTGAGACCTGATTTATCTTTAATTGTGGCGAATTCGCCATAATTGAAATTTGGATTATTCAGGGATTCCCATGCTGTCAGCTATTCAAAAAGAGGGAAAGTTATTAAAAATAGCGACGAATAATTTTAATAAACAAAAAAGTTATTAAGGTTTTGCGGAATATATTTTAACCCGTTGGCGGAATTAAATCAGTGCATACTTAATCCTACCAATTGGCTTGTTGTTAATGTGGTTGATGTATTGCAATGCGGTCAGCGCACTGACTTTGCCAATGATTCTGGCAAACAGACCGCAGGTGTCTATCGCAT
>JAGAYF010000017.1 GCA_017940605.1 Bacteroidaceae bacterium | reverse complement strand
GACGAGAGCAATCCCCCTTATTATTACGAGCAGATAGATTCTGCCAACTATACATTATATTTCGGAACTGTGCTTGGAGAATCAAAAACATATTACTCAGATTCAAAGAAGTGGGAAGATTTCTATAGACCCATAAAGTGTAATTAATAGTCTTCGTTGACAAATTCCGATTTATCGAATTCGTTTATAGGTTGCAAAGTTAAGAATCTTCTTGCCGATGGAAGCAATATATCATTATGGCTTTCGCTTAACCTTATTCCAGAAAATATAACATTCTACCACCTACCTCAATATGACTAAGCCATTCCTGCTTTTTTAGTCTTCCTAAAATACAGATACAGAAACATGGCGGACAGAGCAGCACCCAGAATGACAGCTATAATGGATGCTTCTGCCCCAAAAGAGCCTCCAGTAATAATATCTGGGCCGCTCATTATCGTATTGAAAAAGGTCGGTGCATCATCAGAACCAGAAACCGCTACACCAAAAACGTCTCCCTGAACATAATTCCACGCCCAATGGATACCGATTGGCAACCACAAAGTTCCGGACCACTTATAGGCAGCACCCAACAGCAACCCCGCTTCAATAGCTATGGCAAAGCAAGACCAAACAGTTGCCCCGGGCTGACCGATATGCATTGCACCAAAGATGACAGCCGATACCAGCAGAGCATAAGCAAGCCCCCAACGTTCGTCTATCCAGCGGAACAAAATGCCCCGAAAGAGAATCTCTTCTCCTACCGCTACTGCAAAAAACAGCATAAATGCTGAAAACTGGTTCTTCCACGTAAAGTGAGCAGGTTCAATGTTGGCCCATCCCAAAGCAAGTATAAGCCCCACAACACAAGAAATGAAAACTGCCCCGATAAGTAGGCCAAGACCAAGGTCAGAGGCAATTCTTTCAGCAGGAAGGTCGGACGGTTCTGTACGTTCTATCAACTTGACGGCAAAGAAATACAGCACCAGCAACACGGTCGCACCAAGAAACGTGAGAATTGGATTATTTACAAGCCCTGCCAATGATTGCAGCAGTCCATAACCCATTATACCCAATACAAGAGCAAGGACAAACAAAAGAATCCATTTCCAAAGAGGAGCAGCCTTATCCATATAAATTCCGACTTATTGAATTTGTTTATTGGTTGCAAAGGTACGAATTTCCTTGGAGAATAAGACGGAATTGGGAAATCGTTTGGCAACACTGGAGTTTCTTAATACTTCATTACAATTGACAACCCATGCTTAAATAAAAATAAAGTAAAACAACTGCCATTCTCCCAGGAAACGCATAAATTGACGACAGTGGTTTGCCGCAAAAAGTGGAAAAGCACCCAAAAATTCAACAAAACGAAAGTTTTTCTTCATTTTTTCTTACAAAAAGCAATTATTATCAGCGAAAATTCTTAAATTTGCAATGCAAAACCATTCGTAAACACAATTAAATATGAAAACAGAAGAAGTAGTTGAAAAACTTAAGCAGCGTTTTCCCGGCCAACCCGAATACATTCAGGCCGTTACCGCAGTTTTGAAATCCATTGAGGATGTCTACAACCGGCATCCCGAGTTTGAGGCCACCAACCTCATTGAACGCCTGTGCATTCCCGACAGAATATTGAAGTTCCGCGTTACATGGGTAGACGACAACGGAAAGGTACAGACCAACAACGGCTACCGCATCCAGCACAGCAATGCCATTGGCCCGTACAAGGGCGGCCTGCGTTTCCACTCTTCGGTAAACGAATCCATCCTGAAGTTCCTGGCATTTGAGCAGACGTTCAAAAACTCACTGACCACACTTCCGATGGGCGGTGCCAAGGGAGGCAGCGACTTCTCCCCGCGTGGAAAATCCAATGGCGAGGTAATGCGTTTCTGCCAGGCCTTCATGACCGAGCTGTGGCGCAACATCGGCCCTGACACCGACGTGCCCGCTGGCGACATAGGCGTAGGCGGCCGCGAAGTAGGCTACCTCTTCGGCATGTACAAGAAACTGACGCGCGAACACACGGGAACGCTGACGGGCAAGGGCCTTGAATTCGGCGGCTCGCTCATCCGTCCCGAGGCTACGGGCTATGGTAACGTCTACTTCCTGAAACACATGCTCGAGACCCGCGGCATTGAGCTCAAGGGCAAGGTTGTGTGCGTTTCCGGCTCGGGCAACGTGGCTCAATACACGGTAGACAAGCTGATACAGGAGGGCGCAAAAGTGGTTACCCTGTCCGACTCCAACGGCTACATATACGATCCCGACGGCATTGACCGCGAGAAGCTGAACTACGTCATGGAACTGAAGAACCTGTACCGCGGCAGAATCAAGGAATATGCCGAGAAGTACGGCGTCAAGTACGTGGAAGGCGCACGCCCATGGGGCGAGAAGTGCGACATTGCATTGCCCAGCGCCACCCAAAACGAAATCAACGGCGACGAGGCAAGCACCTTGATCAGCAATGGTTGCATCGCCGTTTCCGAGGGAGCCAACATGCCCTCCACCCCCGAGGCCATCAAGGTCTTCCAGGAAGCAGGCATCCTCTACGGTCCGGCCAAGGCTGCCAATGCAGGCGGCGTCTCCGTCAGCGGATTGGAAATGACGCAAAACGCCGCACACCTCAATTGGTCGAGCGAAGAAGTTGACAACAAGCTGAAGCAAATCATGGCCGACATTCACGACCAATGCGTCAAGTACGGAAAGCGCACCGACGGCACGGTAGACTATGTCAAGGGCGCTAACGTCAGCGGCTTCATGAAAGTGGCAAAAGCCATGATGGGACAAGGAATTCTCTAACGTCATACTTCCTTATACAACTTGAGGCCCGACTCAATGTCGGGTCTCATTATTTTTGTCCACGGAGAAACAAGCAAAGCCATTCAGGAAGCAGCCACCCTCACACAGGCTTTTAACTGCATTAGGGACAGAAACTTAAGCCATCAAGGCACAAACACGGATTTTTACGCCCTGTTTGCCCAACTCTTGCGCCTTGGGCAAAACTTTTCAGGCCGCAATCGCGCACCTCTTACGCCTTGCCGGCCCAGGCATATGCCCTTGGGAAATCCTGTGCCTTGAATTGTTCTGATCATGATACCATCACAATCAGGAGCAACGCACAAATAAAATCATATATCTTGCTTATTACCTACGATTTGCGCATAAGCATCCTGCATCTTCCCAGCAATTTCCTGTGTACACAGGTTGCCTATGCTTCCCTCATGGGTGTGTTCAACTTGGCGCGTAGGACTATATGTTCCGCGCTGCACCTGCATGCCTATTTCCCTATAAGCATCGCGGAACGGCACGCCCTGCAGCACCAAGCGGTTCACGTCTTCAACGGTGAACAGATAATCATACAACTTGTCGTTGATGGCATCCTTGTTTATCTGCAAATGGCCCACCATGAACTTGGCCATGTTCAGGCACTTCCTGATTTCGGTCGTTGCCGGGAAGAGGATGTCCTTCAGCAACTGCAAATCGCGCTGGTAGCCCAGCGGCAGGTTGGTCGTCAGGAGCGACACTTCGTTGGGTACGGCCTGCAATCGGTTGCAGCGCCCCCTGATCAGTTCAAACACGTCGGGATTTTTCTTGTGCGGCATG
Organism: Bacteroidaceae bacterium; assembly: GCA_017940605.1. Taxonomy (GTDB): domain Bacteria; phylum Bacteroidota; class Bacteroidia; order Bacteroidales; family Bacteroidaceae; genus UBA6382. The sequence continues at coordinate 21,514 of JAGAYF010000017.1, read as the reverse complement.
ATGCTTGAGCCCGTCGTCAGTTCGTCGGGCAATGACACCAGGCCAAAATTCTGGCACATGAAGAGGCAGACGTCCATGGCAAACTTGGCCAGCGTAGAGGCCACGGAGGCAATGGCATAGGCCGCGGCGCGTTCCGTCTTGCCACGGCTCATCTGGGCCGCCACCACATTGTAGTTCATTGTCTCAAAGTGCAGCAATTCCGTTGTCATTCTCCTGTTCAGCGGAAAGGAAGAACCATATCCGGCCGCCGAACCCAGCGGATTCTGATTGGCCACATGATAGGCCGCGGCCAGCATGTGCATATCGTCCACCAGCGATTCGGCATACGCACCGAACCACAGCCCAAACGATGACGGCATGGCTATCTGCATGTGCGTATAGCCTGGCATCAAGCAGTCCTTGTGTGCCTCGCTCTGTGCCTGCAGCACGTCAAAAAGGTCCTTGACCGCACCGGCAATGGCCTTCAGTTCGTCGCGCATGAACAATTTCAGGTCGACCAGCACTTGGTCATTGCGCGAACGCCCCGAATGGATTTTCTTGCCCACATCGCCCAGTTTTTTCGTGAGCAGGAACTCTACTTCCGAGTGAACATCCTCTATTCCGTCCTCAATGACAAAAGTTCCGTCCTCGGCGGTGTGCAGGATTTCCTCAAGCGCAGCAAGGAGCTGCTGCAATTCATCGGCCCTTAACAGGCCTATGCTGTGCAACATCCTGATATGGGCCATCGAACCCTGTATGTCATATTTTGCCAGTTGCAAATCGAGCTGCCTGTCGTTGCCTACGGTAAATTCATCGATTTGCGCATCTTCCTCGTAACCTTTATCCCAAAGTTTCATAAATATCTGCCAATGTTTTAATGTATTTATCATATATTTCCACTCCCTCCACTATCTCATTGACCAGCACAAACTCGTCGGCCGAGTGGGAACGCGACGACTGGCCCACGCCCATTTTCATTGAGGTGAACGGCATCAATGCCATGTCCGATGTCGTGGGCGACACATAGGTCTTGCGCCCCAAGCGAAGCGCAGCCTGCACCATGGGGTGCGTCTCCGGGATGGCCGAAGCCCTGATGCGCGTGCTTCTCGGCACGACATCGGAATCCAATGCCTGTTGCAGCAATTCAACAACTTCCTCATTGGTGTAGGCGTCAGTAGTACGGACATCCACGACAAACTTGCAGGTATCCGGCACTACATTATGCTGCACGCCGGCCTCAATCTGGGTCGTCGTCAGCTTGATGTCGCCCAACAAGGAAGAGACCCTGTCAAAATGGAAATGGGAGAGTTTTTCTATGTCGGCTATGGCCTTGTATATGGCGTTGATGCCTTCGTTGCGGGCCGCATGGCCTTGCTTTCCGTGGGCCGTGCAGTCCAGCACGACCAAGCCGCGCTCGCCAACTGCTGCATCCATTCCCGTGGGCTCGCCCACCAACGCCATGTCTATGGGGATGTTGTTTTCCTGAAAGAAAGGGACCATGGCACGAATGCCGTGTTCACCCATGACTTCCTCCTCGGCCGAAATGTCCAACAGGAGATTGAAGGGCAACGAGGCATCATAGAAATTGCAGAAGGTGACCAACAGCGAGACAACCGAAGCCCCGGCATCGTTGCTGCCCAGTCCAAAGAGTTTTCCGTCCTGCAGGAACGGCCGAAACGGGTCATGGGTGTAGGCCGACGAGGGTTTCACCGTGTCGTGATGGGAATTCAGCAGCAGCGTAGGCTTGCTGCTATCATATTGCGCCGCCTTGGCCCACACATTATTGAAATGCATGGCTGCCTGTACGCCATTCTCCCTTAAAAAGGAGCAAATCATCTGCGCCGTCTGCGCTTCGTTGCGCGAAACAGAGGGAATCGCTATCAATTTTTCCAACAATTGAACCGCATCTTGGGCATTCAGTCTTGCAGCTGCCATGTTCTGCTATTTATTTGTCTATTTTGAATGTCTTTATCGTATTACCTGTTTTGTCAAAGCGGCATCCGTCATATTTAGGGAAAGCTGGTTTCATGATCCTAAGAACAGGATTTTGCTATATGCATCACCATCTTTTGCTGCCACAGGAATGTACTCATTTTATGGTCGTACCCGTATTGTTTGTGAGGTTCTTTGCATGTTTGATGATGACGCGGCTGACACCCTGCCTTATGGCAGAAAACGCATTGTCTATCTTGGGGATCATTCCTTTATTGACAATGCCTTCGTCCTTTAATCGGACATAGCTCGCCTGATCTATTTCTTCTATCATGGATTCCGGATTGTCGATGTCCTGCATTACGCCCGGCAACTCCAAGCAATAGACCAACTCTACCTCATATAGCTTTGACATGGCCACGGCAACGGCCGATGCCACACTGTCGGCATTGCTATTGAGCACGCTGCCCTGCTCATCGTGTGTCAGCGCACAAAAAACAGGCACGATGCCAGCTTCCAAGAACAGTTTAACGGTCTCAGACCTGACTTCATCTATTTTTATGTCGCCCACATAGCCATAGTCGATGGGCCGAGGGGCACGGCGCATCGCTGGAAGGATACCTGCATCCGCACCGGTCAGTCCGATTGCATTACATTGCACGGACTGCAACTGTGCCACGACATTTTTGTTTATCAATCCCCCGTAGACCATCGTAACGACATCCAATGTTTCTCTGTCCGTCACGCGCCGGCCCTCAATCATTTGGGTTTCGATGCCTAACTTCTTGCACAGTTCCGTAGCTATCTTGCCTCCTCCATGAACCAATATCTTTGGAGAGGGAAGCTGGGAGAAGTCTTTCACGAATTGGCTCAGCATAGACGGATGGTCAATCACGTTGCCGCCAATTTTTACAACAGTCAAGGCCATACTAAATGGTTTGAAGGAATCTTTTCAGGACAACCTGGGCCGAAATTTCCCTATTGGCCGCTTCGGGAATGACCAAACTTTGCGGAGACTCAATGACAGAGTCCGTAACAATCATGTTTCGGCGCACCGGCAGGCAATGCATGAAATATCCATTATCCGTCAGCGACATTTTCTTGTCATCAATGGTCCAGGAAAGGTCCTTGCTCAATATTTTTCCATAATTGGGGTCTGCATAGGCCGCCCAGTTCTTGGCATAGACGAAATGAGCTCCTTCCAACGCCTTGTCTTGGTTATATTCCACACGCGCATTGCCTGCAAATTGCGGTGCTAACTCGTATCCTTCTGGATGAGTTATGACAAACTCATAATCAGTGGCATTCATCCATTGCGCAAAGGAGTTGGGAACAGCCTGAGGCAATGCCCGCGGATGGGGAGCCCATGTCAGGACCACCTTGGGACGTTCCTGTTTTTTGTATTCCTCTATCGTAATTAAATCGGCAAAAGCCTGCAATGGATGGCACGTAGCCGACTCCATACTGAACACAGGCTTGCCCGAATACTGAATGAATTGCATCAGAATCTTTTCCTCGTAATCATCCGCCTTGCTTTCATATTTTGCAAAAGAGCGCACGCCTATGACATCGCAGTACGATGCCATCACAGGAATGGCTTCCAGCAGGTGTTCCGCCTTGTCTCCATCCATTACGACACCGCGTTCCGTTTCCAAGTTCCATGCGCCTTGCTTTACGTCCAGAACCATCACATTCATACCCAGGTTCATGGCCGCTTTCTGCGTACTTAGGCGCGTGCGCAGGCTGGAATTAAAGAAAATCATGAGCAATGTCTTATTCTTACCCATCCTGTCCCACGCAAAGCGGTTTTTCTTCACCTCAAAAGCCTCTTTTACGGCCTGTTTCAGGTCACCTATATCCTGTACACCTAAAAATTTTTTCATTTTGCTCAATATTCTTATTCCAACAAGTCATTAAAAGCCTCCAGGAAACGTTCTGCTTCGCTCTTCTGCAGGCACAGAGCCGGCAAAAGACGCACCGTCGACACGCCCGCACCGCCCGTAAAGATATGTTTCTCAAAGAGCAATTTCTTTCGCATCTCACTTCCTGAACCATCTATCTCCACTCCTATCATCAAACCGCGTCCGCGCACTTCCTTGAGTTTTTTCATTTTCCGCAATTCAGCCAAGAGAAATTCACCAACAGCATGGGCATTTTCTATGAGACGCTCTTGTTCAAAGACATCCAGCACGGCAACGGCAGCAGCACAAGCCAAGTGGTTTCCGCCAAAGGTGGTTCCCAACATCCCAGGCTTGGCTTCAAAAATCGGAGAGATGATTACTCCACCCATGGGGAATCCATTTGCTATACCCTTGGCCACAGTGATGATATCAGGGCGTATGCCTGCATATTGATGCGCAAAGAATTTGCCAGTACGGCCGTAGCCCGATTGTATTTCATCCAAGATCAGCACTACTCCGTACTTCTTTGTCGCTTCACGCAGTTGCTGCATAAAATTATCGTCAGGACACTGGATACCGGCCACGCCTTGTATTCCTTCTATGATGACCGCTGCAAATTCTCCTGAAGCTAATTTTTTCTCAACAGCCTCAATGTCATTCAAGGGAACAAACTCCACGTTCGGCGTCACATTGAACGGGGACTGAATCTTTGGATTGTCCGTTACCGCCACCGCTCCCGATGTTCGCCCATGAAAGGCTTTTGAGAAAGCCAACACCTTGGTTTTTCCCGTATGGAACGATGCCAATTTCATAGCGTTCTCATTGGCTTCCGCACCTGAGTTGCATAAGAACAATCGGTAGTCATCATAACCTGATATCCGGCCCAATTTTTCCGCCAATCTCTGTTGCAATGAATTCTCCACGGAATTGGAGTAAAAGCCCAACTGGCTGACTTGATGGGCAATGGCCTCTACGTAATGTGGATGTGCGTGTCCTATCGAAATAACAGCATGTCCACCATAAAGATCCAAGTACTCATTTCCGTCTTTGTCATAGACATAGCATCCTTTTCCCCTTACGGGTTCGATATTATATAAGGAATATACTTCAAACAAATTCATCATCTACTATCTTAAAACGCACTGGGCTTCAACAGGAGTCCCATTTTCTCATCCAATCCACAGATCAGGTTCATATTTTGGACTGCCTGGCCCGATGCTCCTTTCAACAAATTATCAATTACCGACACAATCAACAATTGACGGCCATGCTTTTCAACATGCAGCAGTGCCTTGTTCGTATTCACCACTTGCTTCAGGTCCACGTTCTTTTCCGACACGAAAGTAAAGGCCGCGTCTGCATAGAATTCTTTGTAAAGCTGCCGTGCCTCATCTTCGCCCAACTCTGTTTCCGTATAAACAGCCGCCAATATTCCCCTGGCAAAGTCGCCTCTCATAGGAACAAAGTTGATCTCATGTTCAAATGTAGGTTGCAGACATTGAATGGTACGGTTTATCTCCAACAAATGCTGATGTTCAAACGCCTTGTACACTGACAAATTGTCTGTGCGCCAGCTAAAGTGGGTCGTTGCCGATGGTTTAACCCCCGCTCCCGTTGAACCCGTGATTGCCGTCACCTGAACGTCACCCCTGAGTTTACCGGAATGGGCCAATGGCAACAAAGCTAGTTGAATGGCCGTGGCAAAGCACCCAGGATTGGCTACATACTGTGCTTTCTCGATGATCGGCCGCTTCCATTCAGGCAACCCATAGACGTAGCCACAAGATTCATCCCTGAAGTCCTGGGCCAAATCGACAATTTTCAAATGCGCAGGTGCTTTATGTTGCTGCCAGAACTCCGTACTTTTTCCATGTCCGGAGCACATAAACAAGACATCAACGGCATTCAGGTCCATCTCAGCCGAGAACTTCAGGTCCGTTTCCCCCAGCAATCCGCCATGAACATCCGTCAAGGGGTTTCCGGCATTGCTGGTTGAATGCACGAAGACGATTTCCGCACCAGGATGATGGAGCAATATCCTTATCAATTCTCCTGCCGTGTATCCCGCACCGCCTATTATGCCTACCTTTATCATATCACCTGCTTATCTTTCTTCGTCCTTATGTATTCCGTAATACATTCTTAACGGAGTACTCAGCACCTTGATGAAGCCTTTGGCCTCATCCGATGTCCAGCCACGCTGCATTTCACCATATTCGCCCAACTTCGACTTCTGCAAATCGTCGGAACTGTCCACACCTACGGTTTCAAACCCATAGGGACGCAGTTTCAGGATGGCAGTACCGTTCACATTTCGCTGCGAACTGGTGAGCATGGCTTCAATATCGGGCATTACGGGTTCCAGATACTGGCTTTCGTGCAGGAACATGCCATACCAATTGGCCAATTGGTCTTTCCAGTATTGCTGCCACTTGCTTAACGTCGATTTTTCCAGCAATCGGTGTGCCTCTATAATCAGTTTGGGTGCTGCAGCCTCAAAGGCAACACGACCTTTGATTCCAATAATGGTATCTCCCACGTTGCAGTCACGACCTATGGCGTAGGCTGCGCCTATTTCCTCAATCTTTTGGATGGCTTGCACCTTGTCGTCAAAATGTTCTCCGTTGACAGCTTCGATTTCTCCTTTCCTGAACGTAATCTTCAACAAAGATTCCTCCTGTCGGGTTACGTGTTTCAGATAAGCTTCTTCGGGAAGTCCCTGCGCGGGGTCCAATATTTCACCACCGCAAATGCTCGTTCCCCAAATTCCCACATTGTAGGAATATTTCAACTTGGTAAAATCGGCCGTAAATCCATGTGCATTCAGATAGTCCACTTCCTCTTTGCGGCTGAGGGCCTTGTCGCGTGTAAGCGTTATAATCTCTACACCGGGAGCCATCACCAGGAACGTCATGTCAAACCGTATCTGATCATTGCCTGCCCCCGTGCTTCCATGGGCAATGGCATCTGCCCCTATTTCATTGGCGTATCGGGCAATGGCAATTGCCTGGAAAATACGTTCTGATGAAACCGATATGGGATAGCAGTTGTTGCGCAATACATTTCCAAAAATCATGTACTTCAAACTCTTGCTATAATATTCTTGGGTTACATCCAGGGTTACATATTCCTTTGCCCCCAATTTGTAGGCATTTTCTTCATTCCTTTTCAGCTGCTCCTCAGAAAAGCCTCCCGTATTGGCACATGCAGCATAGACTTCATAGCCTTTTTCCTGCGCCAGGTACATAACGGTATAGGAAGTATCCAAACCGCCGCTGTAGGCCACCACTACTTTTTTCTTTTCCATATTATTATATATGTATATGTCTATTTGTCAACTTCAATATTCCTATTTCTTTACGGAAAACAGGTTCTTCATCCTGTTCTTGACGTTCATAATGAACGGTGTCCACCTGGATTGGTTCTGCGCAGGGTCTTTGGGGTCAAACAGCATGCCCGTGCATATGCAGCGCAGGCGGTCGTTCCGTTGCAGGACATCATAGTTCTTGCATCCCTCGCAACCTTTCCAAAATTCATCATCGTCAGTCAGTTCCGAGAATGTGACGGGCTTGTATCCCAAGCGTGTATTCAGTTTCATCACGGGCAAGGATGTGGTAATACTGAATATCTTTGCATCGGGGAAGCGGTGGCGCGCCAATTCAAAGGTCTTGTCCTTGATACGTGCAGCCAGACCGCGATGACGGTATTCGGGATCGACTATCAAACCCGACGTGGCCACAAAATCATCATGCCCCCAACTTTCAATGTAGCTGAAACCCACCAGACGTTCTCCGTCCAATGCAACAACTGCCTTGCCCGACGTTATTTTTTGGGAGATGTATTCAGGACTACGCTTGGCTATTCCTGTCCCACGTTGCAGCGCTGATTCGTAGATCAGCTGACATATTTTTTCTGAATATTTAGTATGCTCGTCAATGGCATACATCACTTTAATAGGATCTGAATTCATTTCTAATTTTCCAAGTTTCTATTTTGCGGTGCAAAGTTACAAACATTTCTTCATACCGACACAAAAAATATTGATAAAATATTCAGATTTTATAAGAAAAAACATTTATATTCACAACCGACTCATTTACACAAATGCCACAGTGACGTACTTCTTGTTCCATGGTTGGCCACCATTCCAGCCGCTTCCAATTCCTTTAGCCGTCGATAGGCAGTGGTGGGCGACCACCCCGTAGCCCGACAGAACTCCTTGGTGGTAAAACTTCCCCACTCGCGGGCCAAAATCTCCAGCACTTGGCTCAACGAAGTGTCATCCGGAGCGGCAGGACGAGCCCCCCGGGCAGGCAGTGGCGTAAATTTGGCTTCGGCAAACTGCTGGACATATTGCTTTTCGGGCTTAAAGAGGATGCTACGCACCGAGGCTTCCTTCAATTTCAGTTTTCCTGCCTTGCCTTGCCGTACCGTGCCTTTCATGGATACAGAAAAGTAGCCCAATCCGTCAATATGCACCTTATTGCCATTCAGCAACTCCTGCTTCACTGCCACGGACAAGGCATCCAGCACCAGTTTTACGTCACCTACAGTGGCCGTGGAACTGCGTTGTATGCGCTCGGCCAATGCCTGCGTGTCTATTGTCTGATTGCTGACGGGACGTACATGCATGGCATTCTCGTCTGCTAACTTTCCCGTTGTCTGGTAAAAATCATAATTAATGCTCATATTGTTCTAATCTTAATCATTTCACTGTAACGTATTATTTTTTAGGGAACAAAGGGAGTCTCCCGTCACCTTTTTTGTATTCTTACCTACAAAACTTCCATCACTTCAACATATCCAGCGGAATGCGTGACAGATAGATGCGGGCTCGGCCATCCTCGTGGCTGGAATAGTAGCTCACCCACAGTTCATTGCCCTCGACCAACAACCCAGGGTAGCTGCAATCGCCGCCACTGGGCAGGATGCACATTTCTTCAAAATGGCCATCCAACCTTCCTTTGTACAATGCCATTTTATGCCGTGAGGGAATGTAGTATGTGCGCGAACCCATCAATATGTTCTGCTCATCCTGCACGACAAAATCAGGACCACCCAGCCGCATTTCCATCTTTTTCCACTCCCAATCCTGATAGGGCGGACGGCTTACGCCCCAGTAGCCCATGGCATCGCCCTTGTCGCGGCGCACCATGACAAGCATGCGTCCATCGGGCAGGAAGCGAATGGTACTTTCGTTGGGAAAGTCGGGAATGGAGAATTCCGTCAGCAATTTGTACTTCAGACCATCGGTTGTGGACATCAAACTGAGACCACCACCCTTGCCTGCTTCCTTGCTGCTGAAATAATTCACTGTATACCCCACGCCATCATGCCATGTGGTGCGCCATATCCAGTCCATCTTGTGCTGTTCCTCACCCTCCACCTTTACACGATGCAACCGTCCAAACTTGCGGCCGTCCTTGCTGAAACATACATAAGGTACATGTCCCATCAGTTTGCGCTCACGATAGATAGAACCGCCTATGCTCAGCATCAATCGCCCATCGGGAGTTACGCTTAGCTTGGGGTCGCGCAAGTCCACCCCTTTTTCACCCACCAACAGGGCAGACTCCCATGTCACTCCATCCTGCGACACAATGACACGGATGCGTCCCTCGGCATTGCCGTCCTTGTCGAATATGTGACTCTCCCCCTCACGGAAAGTACAGTAGTAACGGCCCTGATACTTCAGCAAGGAGGTAAAGGAACTATATGTTCCGTTGTCCCAAATCTTTTGGGTTGAAAAATGGACTTCCTGAGCCATAGCCACACAGCCCATAAAGAGTCCAAAACACATGATTAAAACTTTATTCTTCATACTAAAAATGTTATTTCTCTCTATTTTTTAATGATTACTCGGGGTAAGTTCTGCAAAAGTACGAAATATTTCTCTTTCCATCATGACGAAAAGATAATTTCATGCGCATGAAAAGTTCATTCCGTCATGATGAAAAGTTCATTTCATCATGACGGAAAATAAAATAAGAGGGAGAAATTTCAGAATCACACGGAGTAATAGCAAAAAAGGAGCGTATTAATTGAAAGAAACTATCACCTATGACCTACACACAAAGGGACACATAGGGAAAATGTCTTTCCATGAAATATGGAAGAACGGCATAGGTCATAAAAAAGAAAGCCCACCATGATAAAACATGGTGGGACAATCCTTCACATATATGAAAAATAACATCATCCGAAATTGTCAAACATGATGGACTCGGGGTCTACGCCCAAACTGTCCAGCATGCCAATGACTGCCTTGGCCATCGGACCTGGACCGCACATGTAATATTCAATGTCCTCGGGAGCGTCATGGTTCTTCAGGTAGGTTTCATACATTACCTGGTGCACAAAACCTGCCGTATAGGGTTCGCCTGCCGCATCGGCCAAGGGGTCGGGACGGTCAAGGGCCAGATGGAAATGGAAGTTGGGGTATTCCTTCTCCAATTCATGGAAATCCTCAATGAAGAAAGCTTCGCTGAGCGACCTAGCCCCGTAGAAGTAGTGCATTTCCCTGTCGCGTGTGTGGAGCGTCTTAGTCATGTGCATGATTTGAGCGCGCAAGGGGGCCATGCCAGCACCGCCGCCGACCCAAATCATTTCCTTCTTACTGTCAAAGATGGGATGGAAATCGCCATATGGGCCGCTCATGATGACCTTGTCGCCCGGCTTACGGCTGAAGATGTAAGATGAGGCGATGCCTGTGGGTACGTCTTGGAAACCTACCTCAGGACGGGGCTTAAAGGGCGTAGTGGCAATGCGCACGGTCAATGTAATTCGGTCGCCCTCGGCAGGATAGTTGGCCATGGAGTAAGCTCTGACCGTATCTTCGGGATTGTGGGCCTTCAAAGAGAAAATATTGAATTTTTCCCACGAAGGAAGGTACTCTTCCCCTATGTCTGACTTATCAAAATCCTTGTCATAATCAATACATTCATAGGCCGGTATCTTTATCTGGGCATACGAGCCAGGAACAAAATCCATGTGTTCACCCGGCGGAAGGGCAACAATAAATTCCTTGATAAAGGAACTGACGTTTTTATTGCTGATGACCGTGCATTCCCACTCCTTGACATTGAGGACAGACTCAGGAACTTTAATCTTTTGGTCGCCCTTTACCTTGCACTGGCAACCCAAGCGATAATGGTCACGGATTTGCTGACGGGAGAAATGGGGCTTTTCCACATCCAATATCTCACCACCTCCCTCGACAACCTGTAATTTGCACTGGCCGCAAGACCCTTTTCCGCCGCAAGCCGAAGGAAGATGGACACCGGCCTCGGACAATGTGGAAAGCAGGCTCTGTCCTTGCGAAACTTCGTAGGAATCCTTGTCGTTAATCGTGATGTTTACCTTACCGCTGGGCAGAAGATAACGCTTGGCCACCAGCAATATCACGACCAACACAATGATGATGGCCCAAAAGATGGCTATACTTGAAAAAATGAAATGAACGTCCATTGCTAATACTTATATTTTCAAACCGGAGAAACACATAAATGCCATGGCCATGAGACCTACGGTGATAAAGGTTATTCCCAATCCCTGGAAAGCCTTGGGCACATTTGTATAGGCCATCTTTTCGCGAATGGCAGCCAGCCCTACGATGGCCAACAGCCAGCCTATGCCCGACCCAAGGGCATAGATAACAGCATCGCCCACGCCACCGATATACTGCGAACTGGTTTCGGGCAGCCCAATGCGCTGCTGCATGAAGAGGGAAGCACCCATGATGGCACAGTTGACCGCAATGAGCGGCAGGAATATGCCCAACGCATTGTAGAGCGAGGGAGAAAAACGCTCAACTATCATTTCCACCAGCTGGGTAATGCCCGCAATGACGGCAATGAACAGGATAAATGACAGGTATGTCAGATCCTGACCGGCAATTCCCCCATCCAGGACGCGCGTCTGCAGCAAATAATTGACGGGACAGGTGACGACCAACACAAAAGTGACCGCTATTCCCAACCCAAAGGATGTCTTCACGTTCTTGGAAACGGCTAAGTAGGAGCACATTCCCAGAAAGGAAGCAAAGATCATGTTATCTACGAAGATAGAACGTATAAAAAGATTCAATGCATGTTCCATAATAACAAACCTTCTATTATAATTTACATGTTTTTGTTACGATTCAGATAACGATGCAGCGCAATAATGCCCCCCAACAGGAAAAGGGCCATGGCAGGCATGACCATCATGCCGTTATCGACATATCCTGCCTTGTAACACAGGTCAGGGATGACACGCAGGCCGAACAATGTGCCTGACCCCAGCAGTTCGCGCACAAAACCGACCACAACGAGTATCCACGCATAGCCTAATCCGCTGCCTATGCCGTCAAGCAGACTGGCCCAAGGGCCATGCGTCATGGCAAAAGCCTCAAGGCGGCCCATGAGAATACAGTTGGTAATAATGAGTCCGACATAGACGGAAAGCTGAACGCTTACGTCATAGGCAACAGCCTTGAGCAACATGCTGACGATGGTTACCAGGGCTGCAACTACCACCAACTGAACTATGATGCGGATTCGGTTGGGTATGGTCTTGCGAAGCAAGGAAACGATCAGATTACTGAAAGCCACAATCACGGTCACTGAAAGGCCCATGACGATGGCCGGTTCCAATTGTGCCGTCACTGCCAGGGCAGAACAGATGCCCAATATCTGGATAGCGATGGGGTTATTCAGATTTAACGGTTCAAGGAAAGCCGCCTTGTTTTCTTTGGAAAATATTTTGCCCATAATTCTTACTTGTCTAAATTTAATTGACGACTATAGTTGGCCAAACTCTGTTGTAGCATGTCATTTACACCATTGCTTGTCAGCGTTGCGCCGGTTATACCGTCTACTTGCACTTCGGAATCCTGCACCTGCCCGTTTTTAACGACAGTCAAATCTATCTGTTGCGAACCTTCCTTACTGATACGCTTTCCCATGAACTGATTCTGAAACCATGGCTCGGTAATGCGCGCCCCAAGGCCTGCCGTTTCGCTTTCATGCGTAAAATAAGTACCGAAAATGGTCCGCTTGTCGGCATTCAGGGAAAGATAGCCAGATATTCCGCCCCACAAACCCTTGCCAAACATTGGATAGACCCATTTTTCTTCACCGTTAACCTTGCAATAATAGACTGGCAGCCTATCCTTGCCGATTTCTTTCGGCGAAAGGGCAAATCCGTCCTGGTCTTGCCGGTCACCTGCGGCTGTTTCACGGCCTTGCGCGTCTACAATGGCATCACGCAACACGATTTCCTTGTATTTGGACTCGACTTCTGAGTTCTGCAAACCGCGAATGTTCAAGGAAGCCAGAATCTGCTTCTTTTTGTCGATGCGTTCATTGGCCTTGCTCTGCGGTTCAAGCACCTTACTGACAAAAGCAAGGAGGAAAGCCACCACAATCACCACGACGGACGCATACAGAATGGTATAGGAATTTTTATTGGTATTCATAGTTCTCGTTTTTGCAGTTTTTCATTTCTGTCCGCGCTTCCTTCGGCGGTTGATGTTGCGCTGAACCACGCAATAGTCAATCGTAGGCGCAAATACGTTCATCAGAAGAATGGCCATCATCATTCCTTCGGGATAGCCTGGGTTCATTACGCGGACGACCACGGCCACAACCCCGATAAGGAAGCCATAAATGTATTTTCCGGGCTCTGTGCGGGCACTTGTCACGGGATCAGTGGCCATAAACACCGCACCGAAGCAGAAGCCACCCAACAAAAGATGCTCATACCACTCAATGGAAGTCATGTGGGCCGACTGAAAAAGGACTGCTGTCAAACCTCCGCCCACAAACACGCTCAACATAATCTTCCAACTGGCCACTCCCGTCCACAACAGGATGACAGCGCCAATCAATATGGCTATCACGCTCGTCTCGCCCACACTGCCAGGGATAAGACCCGTAATCATGTCGTTCAGCGTCAAGTTAGGGATGGCCTCGCCGGCCTTAACGAAGCTCTGCGGCGTTGCGCAGGTGTATCCGTCGGGCAGCACATGGCCCAATCCGAGTACAGAATCCTTGGCCACCCAGACAGCGTCGCCGCTCATCTTGCTTGGATAGGAAAAGAAGAGGAAAGCACGGGCCACCAAGGCGACATTGACAAAATTCATGCCAGTTCCGCCAAAGATTTCCTTGGCAAATATGACGGCAAAGGCGATGGCCACCGCCATCATCCACAAAGGTGTCTCCACGGGCAATATCAACGGCATCAACATGCCTGTAACCAGATAGCCTTCCTGGATTTCCTCCTTCTTGACTTGGGCAAAGATGAACTCAATGCCCAGTCCCACCAAATAGGAAACGACAATCTTGGGCAAAAGCACCAGGAAGCCATAGCCAAACAGTTGCCAGAAAGTCCCAGCCTGTCCTGCGGCAGCATAGTTTTGGTATCCTATATTATACATACCGAAAAGCAAGGCAGGTATCAAGGCTATCACCACGATACTCATGATGCGCTTGCTGTCTATCGAGTCATGCACGCTCACACCCACCTTGGAAGTTGCATTGGGGACGAGCAAGAAGCTCTCCATGCCTTCATAGACGGAATGCAACGAAGATAGCTTGCCGCCCTCACTGAAAAGGGGGCGCGTCCTATCAAACCATTTCTTTATTGTCTTGTTCATCATTTTCTCTATGCGTTATGCCATTTCCTTCCTGTACAAATCCAAGCCCTCGCGCACGATGCGCTGTAATTCCAACTTGGAAGAATCCACAAATTCGGCGACGGCGAAATCCTCCGGCGCCACTTCCAGCAGCCCCAGTTGCTCCATGCGGTCCAAATCGCCGGTCAAGATGGCCTTAATCAGGTACTCGCCCAAAATATCCATGGGCAAGACCTTGTCATATTCGCCACTCATGATAATATGCCTTTCACCGCCCTTTATGCGCGCGTCCAAATCATACTCGCGCCTGCCCTGCAACCAACTGAAGTAGCTGCGGCGGGTTGAGAACTGGGCCAAACGGGGCATTATCCAACCCAAAACCTCATCCTGGTCGTCTCCCTCGGGAATGGCACACACCTCGGTGGCGTGGGCACTCAGGAAGCCATCGGCCGCAACGACCTTGCCCACGAGCGGATTGCCATTGATGAGACGTGTGTGGCCTACGTTCATCAGCAGGTCAGATGTCAGGCTGGCAATGGCCACTCCCGACTGCGTCTTGTAGTAGGAAGGTGCTTTTACACGCGAGCCCGCTAAGGCCACGACGCGGGTCAGGTCAACCTGTCCCGTGTGCATCAGATGCCCCACGAAGATGACCTCCTCCGCGCCGAGCGTCCACACTACCTCTCCCTTGTTGACGGGCGACACATGGCTGATTTGGACTCCCACGTTGCCTGCGGGATTCGGTCCGTCAAACACGGTCGTGACGACGTGGGGCATGCCACCCAGACTGACCTCCTGTTCGGGCGATATGCCCAGGTGCACCGTGGCCAGTCTGGACAAGGCCTTCAGCCCCTCACGGAAATCATCCTCGCGGCCCAACAGCACATAATTGAAATCGGCTGCCAAGGGCATGGTGCTGAATGCCGACACGAATATGGCCTTGGGCGTATCCTCGGGATTGGCCACAATGTCATACGGCCGCTGCCTGAAATAGGCGAAAAGCCCGCTTTCCAGCAGCAAGTCCTTGACTTCCTGTGCGCCGCAGCCATCCAGGTCCAGCCGTCCGAAATTCCGCCCTTGCTGCGCGGCATCGGCCTCGACACAGACCCTCAACAGTTTTCGGCGGTCGCCACGGACAACAGCCACCACACTTCCGCTGACGGGAGAGACAACCTTGAGCCGCTCATCGGCCTTGCTCACAAACAGGACATCGCCTGCCAGTACATGGTCTCCTTCCTTCACGGTCACTTTGGGCTTCAAACCATAGAAATCGTCTGGACATACAGCATAGATGCCCTTTACGGGTACATCATCCAAACGCCGTTCAGCCTGTCCTTTCAAATGGAGGTTCAAACCCTTACGCAGTCTGATTCTATCTGCCATATTTTAAAAGATTCAAAGTTTGACTATACAAAATTGCTGCAAAATTACGGAAAAAAAATCACTTTTGGACACTATGGCCTGCCAGAATCAAGCAAAACGTGCATTTTTTATCATTTTCGCAAGTTCCTTCAGCAAAAGGGCGAAAGCCATTCCCATTTTGGACCATCTGAAAGGCATCTTGCACGACAGCCTGACGAGGCTTCCCTAACATCAGGAAATCAGATATACACAGACAGTTCTACCCCCAGCAGGGACAAAGCCGTCTTTTACGCCTTGTTGCCCCATCTTTTACGCCTTGCAGAAAATCTTTCAGGCCGCATCCGTCCGTCTTTTGCGCCTTGCAGGTCCACGCATGAAGCCTCGGCGTTTTTCCATGCATGGGTGCATCGGTCCGCTTACCCTAGGAAGCGGCATGGAGGAGGCAGCAAGCAGGCAGTCATTCATCATCACGCCTGCCGAAAGCAGCCTGTTATATATTTAAAAAGGAAAGAGGGTGGCAACACCGCGCCAACGACGCTGCCTTGCCACCCCCAGGGAAATTTCGGCCGAAGCCTATTCCTTGGCAAACTGCATGCCCAGCTGCATGCCGTCGTAGTTGTTGGCCAATGTGGTAATGAGTTTCAGGCTGGAGCTGACGGAGGAAATTCCATTAAGCAACTTGACAAACGTCAGGAGCTTGTCGGCCTGAAAAGTCAGCTGCATGCTGCTGCTCTTGAGGTTGACGTTGGATGAAAGCACCTTCACGCCACCCTTGTAGAACAGCACGTCCGTTCCCTCCACGGCATAGGTGCCGCTGAGCGTCTTCTTGCCCACGGTACAGGTGAACGTGCTGTCGGCCGAGAACGTCATTTTCATTGCTCCGGGCTTGATGCCATATTTAGCCAAGGCCGAGGCACTCTTGTTCTGCAACTGGTTGGCTATGACCGCACCTCCTGCCTTGCTCAGCAGGTTGTTGCTTTCAAACGCCGCAGCCGGCTCAGAATAGACCCACGTGCCCACCAGGCTGTTGGCCGACACATCCTTCGTTCCGGTGAGGAAGTTGAAGATGGAGTTGACCACATTGTTCGTCGACGTGGACGAGGATTTTTTGGCAGACTTCTTGGAAAGTACGCTGCTGAGAATGGATGATGCCGTCTGGCTCACGTCCTGAGCCTGGGCGGACAAGGAGAACAAAAAGGTTGCAAGAACCACAAAAATAAGTTTTTTCATTTTTAATTACTTTAGTTATTGAATGATTATCTTGATTGCTTTATGATTTTGTCGGAGGATGTAGATTCCCTGCGGCAGCGGCAGGCCGTCCAGGGCATCGGGATGCCGGACTTCACCCACAGGATGGCCCTGCAAGTCATAAATGGCCCACGCAGAGGAGGTATTCTTCACCCTAAGGGCCTGGGCCGACAGCGGAACGGTGGTGAAACCGACCTGGGCCAAGGGGGAATCAATGTAGTCGGCGGCAAGTGCAAACACCTCTACCGAATAGTTTTGCTCAGGCTGCAGATCGGATAGCAGAAAGGCCGTCTCCGTCACCGTATCGCGCGACAGAACGGTCTCTTGCAGCCTGACAACGACGCAATAGGCCTCGGCATGGTCGACCGACATCCACGACACCTGCGCTGCATGGTCCGTCACGTCGCTGACGGCCAGGCTTGCTGGCTGATTCAGGATGCCGTCGGCCTGATAGCAGAATGTCACCGAGCCATCGGCCCTGCGGGTTATCTGTGTCAGCTTCTGCGTAAAGAAATCGCCCACATGGGCCACGGCCGGTGGGACAGACAGGGCCGAAAGTTCCCTGTTCTGGCTGTAACCGGGGAAAAGGTCGCCCTGATAGTCGGATGCAGTGGCGTAACACATCTTTCCGTCCGACACATAGGCCGAGGGGGTCAGCTTTCCATCGGCAGGGAGGATGGTTATCCCCTGCCGCGAGGCATCACAGTTGACTTGGTTCTTCACCCAATTGGTGGCATTGTAGTCTACATGGTACACCAGCATGCCTTCCCCATAGCTGGGGGAGAACCAGGGGCTGGAAGTGCGGTTTTCCAGCAGGAGGTATTCGTGCTGGCTGGCATCGTGTGTGTTGGGTATGAGCACGGAGCGCACACCCGCCTGTCCCGCCAGCGGAGAGAGTTCCACATATTGTTTTTCCTGGCCCAGCGTGATCGGTTGAAGCCACCCCATGAACATTCGCTCGTAGGCCGAATAGCCTACCGGTCGTCGGCCGTTGTTTTGGTACTGTCCCCAGTCCATCAAGTCCCAGTAGTCCAAGCCAAACACGCTGATGCCATTCGTGGCGTAGAAATCGGGCAGCCCCATTGCATGGGAAAACTCATGGCAGAATGTGCCTATTCCGTCAGGCTGGGGATTGCCGCCCTCATAATCGGCCAGTTCGTTCACCATGAGTGCAGTCGAGAACGTATACCCCTTATTGGTATGGCTGAAAGTATACAAGTATTTCGCCCAAATGGCTTCGGAATGTTCTGGATTGACCTGCTCGCCATAACCAGCGAAGACGATTCCCACAAAGGGGACGCGCGTTCCGTTTGTGCTGTAGGGTGAGAAATCAAAACCCCGTGCCACCATGCTGTCTATGGCCTGGGCAGCCATGACTGCGCTGCGTATGTCGGAACCGCCCGAATTGCCGCCGTAATAGGCCAATGCGTTCGGTAATGTAACAAGCCCGATGATGTCGAACTCGGGTTGGAACAAACTGTCGCTTTGGGAAATGAAATAGTCGCGGACACTGCCAAATCCGCCTTCGTCCTTGTATTTTTCCGCATTGAAGTGGGATTGATAAAACGCCAGAGAACATTGTTCCGTAAAGCGTACATCGGCAAACTGGACCAAGATAATGGGCACATGATACGCCCCCATGGCGTTGATACTGGCCACCTGCTGTGTACCCAAGCCATATTTTTGCAACGAACAGGGCGCTTGGCGCACTTGAAGCCATTCCTGCCTTATCTTCTCCGCTTGCCGCTGTTCCTCACTGGGACGTTCCAATTCATTGTGGGCCTCGTAATCAGTGGAAACAAGGCCGTCGGCCTCCAACAGCGCATAGCACCACCGCTTCCCCCTGTCCTGAACGACGGGAAGGCCATCAGTAGTTCTCCAATAGTGCAGTGATTCATCCCCGGCATGATACAGCTCAAGCAAAGCACCACTGGGCTGCGAAACAACCATCTTGCGGGGAAAAGCAGGGCTTGCCCACATGCTTTTACCCAACGCGAAACCGACAATCAGGGACAGCAAGATTTTTTTAAGGCTCATCCAGAGATTTTTGCAAAAATACGAAAGTTTTCCCAAACGGAGCGTATCATTGCGCCGTCTTCTGCAATTTGCCCTTGCAAATATTTAAATGGAATGCTTGTCTTTCAGCCACGCGTCAATCATTTGGCGGGCTATGCTGGGCCTTTCGGGAATGGCGGGAAGGGCATCTCGGTGAAACCACCCCCCCTTGCGCAGTTCCGCATCCTGCAAAGAAAGCTCCCCACCTGCATATTCTGCCCAGAAACCAATCATAAGATTGCGCGGAAAGGGCCACGGCTGGCTGCCGAAGTACCTAATGTTTTTTATTTCAATTTGCGTTTCCTCTTTTACCTCGCGGCGGACACATTCCTCCAAGGATTCACCGGTTTCCACAAAGCCTGCCACCAGTCCGAAGAACTCCCGTTTGAAATCGCGCGACTGGACCAGCAGCAATTCCTCGCCGCGTTCAATCAGAACAATGCAGGCAGGCGATAACTTAGGCCAAGTTTCGGTTTTGCATTGAGGACAGAATTTGCTGATGGGCGACCGAAATTCCTGAAGCGCGCCGCAATGACCGCAATGCAAGGTTTCACGATTCCAATCCAGCAGTTCGCGTGCTTTTTCTGCCAAGCGATATACATGCAAGGGCAGTAAGGCATACGTGGCGCGGAGCGGGATCAATTCCAATGTTTCCGGCAATTCTGATCCCGCGGCCATTTCTGCCGCAACAAAGGTTTCACCTCCCCAATGCTGGACAGGCAGTTCGGCATCCAACTCTACCGTGTTGTCATTGGGAAGAGCGTAGCCGCCATCGGCCCGACGTTCCAACAACAGCGCCCCATGATTGAAAATATACCTATTCACCTCCATTTTTACGACTGAGGGGCCAATTTTGGCCCCTCAATTTTCATTTTCACACAGATTTCCTATTTTCCTGCTGCCTCAGTGATTTTTTCCTGGGCCACGATATTCCAGAAATTCACCCTGACATAATAGATTTTCCCCGCATCCTTTTTCAAGGAGAGCAACTCCAGGGAAAATACGTTCTCATCGTCGGGATATACCCAACGCTTATCGGCCGGAGAAGGGTCACTCAGCTGCTGAACTTTGGGATAGAACTCCTTTACGTTGGCCAAGGTCTGATTATAAAAGGCCATCGCCTCCTTTTTGTTGTCAAATTTATTGGAGCCTACCACTTTGTAGAATCCTCCCGTAAGCGGCGAGAAGAATAAAGCAACCGTCTTGAAGGTTGATCCCACCAATTCCACGTCCTGAACGTAGATGTCGCCATCGTCTACAATGCATTCCTGCCTTGCATTCTTTAACGCTTTCTGCAATTGCTCTGTGGACGATCCGAAACTGAATCCCCAGAAAGTTGAGCGGACTTTGTTCTGAACGCCAAGGGTCAAATTATTCTGCGCACCGACTGACAGACTGACACACACCAACACGAGACTGAAAAGAAGATTTTTTATTTTCATAATTCCCATCAATTGAAAATCCAATTGCAAATATATTGATTCATTTCCAATTGGCAAAATTTATCCATTAAAATATTTCACCGCATTATTGAAGCAAATATCCTCTACCATTGCTCCAATCCGTTCCATCTCGGTTGAGGGCAGACGTCCGCTCTCTATGTCCTGCCCCAGCACGTCACAGAGAATCCGCCGGAAGTATTCGTGGCGGCAGTACGAAAGAAAACAATGGGAATCGGTGACCATGCCGACGAACCGTGACAGCAAGCCGTGCGTTGAGAGGGCGTCGATCTGACGGCGAATGCCCATTTCATTATTTAGATACCACCAAGCCGGGCCTAACTGCATCTTGCCGGCAAATGAGCCGTCCTGGAAACAGCCTAATATGACGGCAAACATTTCCGTGTCCTTTGGATTCAGGTTAAATACAATGGTGCGGCATAGCAGTCCGCGTTCAAACACGCGGTTGAAGAACTTGCCCATTGAGTCGGCCATGTTCAGGTCATTCATCCCGTCAAATCCACGGTGGCGACCCAGGAGGCGGAACATGGTGCTGTTCAAATCGGTCTGAACGCCAATGTGGAATTGCTGCGTCCAGCCTGATTTGTAATCCAGCTCGCACAATTCCATCAATATGGCGGCCTTGAGCTTCGTCTGTTCCTGATCCGACAAGGACTTGCCCGCGAGAATCTTCTGGAACACCTCATCCACATCGGGCAACGTATAGTCAGCCACGTAGAATCGGTCGATGCTGAGGTCTGACATGCGGCATCCCTGGGAATGGAAAAAGGCATGGCACTTGCGCAGGGCCTCAAGCAAGTTCCCATAGGTCCGGATGACGATATCGGTAGCGGCTGAAAATTCCTCAATATAGTTACAGTATTTCTGCGGCGAGTCCTGCTCAAACAAGCGGTCGGGTTTCCAGGTCGGAATCATCTTCAGTTCATCGCCGCGCAAGCGCATCTTCTTGTGGTACAGGAGCG
>JAGAYF010000016.1 GCA_017940605.1 Bacteroidaceae bacterium | reverse complement strand
GTGCCCGGGGAAGAAGGAAGCACTCCTTCCGGCCGGAGGAGTGCTTCCTTGTATCTGAAGGAGTGCTTCCTTGCCCGTGAAGGAGTGCTTCCTTGTATCTGAAGGAGTGCTTCCTTGTGGGGGAGGGAATCAGAGGACAAAATAATACATTTAATATCAATTATTTAAAAGAAGATTTATGAAGAAGAAAATTACCTTTTTATTCCTGTCCTGCCTGCTGGCCCTGCTGCCGGCACGCACCCTGGCTGACGCGGTGGCTTATGCCCAGTACGACGCGGCCACAAAGACGCTCACGTTTCGCTACGGCGGATTCAATCCCGACAACAAGACCTCATGGCTTGCAGAGGGAAATGCCGAATATAAGTGGCTGCTTATGTATGGAGGAGGCAGCATTACCAAGGTCGTGTTTGACCCCTCGTTCCAGGATGTCCGCCCCACCAGTTGTGCTTCTTGGTTCTTTGGCTGTAATAAGCTGACCGCCATAGAGGGCTTGGAGTACCTGAACACGTCGGAGGTGACTAGTATGAACAGAATGTTCTATAACTGCTCCAGCCTTACGAGCCTGGATGTGGGCCATTTCAACACAGAAAAGGTGAAGTATATGGAAGATATGTTCTATGGTTGTTCCAAATTAACCAGCCTGGACGTGAGTCATTTCAATACACAGAATGCAACTGGCATGAGCTCTATGTTTAGTGGTTGCTCCGGCCTGACGAGCCTCGATGTGAGCGGTTTCAATACGGAGAAGGTAATCTACATGGTCGAAATGTTCAAAGGCTGTTCCGGCCTGACGAGCCTCGATGTGAGCGGTTTCAATACGGAGAAGGTAACCAACATGGTCGAAATGTTCAAAGGCTGTTCCAGCCTGACCACCATCTACTGCAACGACACATGGACAGCAAATTATTCAAATCGCATGTTCGAAGGATGTACTAGCCTGAAGGGGGCTGTCGCCTACGATGCCACGAAGACCGATGTCAGCATGGCCAACCCTGAGACGGGGTACTTCACCACCATAAAACCGATAGCCTATGCCCAATACGACGAAGCCACCAAGACGATTACGTTCAAATACGGTGTGTTCCTGCCCGATGGCAAGACTTCATGGGACATGGGGAATACTGAAAACTCCGCTACATACAGAGAGCATTGGGAAGAGATATGGGAAACGTTGGCAAAAGTCGTGTTCGACCCCTCGTTCCAAGATGCCCGCCCCACCAGTTGTGCCTATTGGTTTTATGGCTGCGAGAAGCTGACCGCCATAGAGGGCTTGGAGAACCTGAACACGTCGGAAGTGACCAGCATGACCTCTATGTTCCACTATTGCCGTAGCCTGACCAGTCTGGACGTAAGCCATTTCAATACGGAGAAGGTGACCAACATGGCCAGTATGTTCGCCGGTTGTTCCGGCCTGACGAGTCTGGACGTAAGCCACTTCAATACGGACAAGGTGACCAGCATGGGAGGCATGTTCAGCAGCTGTTCCGGCTTGACCAGCTTGGACCTGAGCAACTTTAACACGGCAAACGTGACCAGCATGAATGTTATGTTCTCGGGTTGTTCCGGTCTGACCAACTTGGACCTGATCCATTTCAATACGGCCAAGGTGACCAGCATGGTCAGCATGTTCTCTGGCTGTTCCAAACTGTCCGTCCTTGATGTAAGTCATTTCAACACGGAAAAAGTGACCAGCATGGCTACCATGTTCCGTTATTGCTCCGATCTGACTACCATCTACTGCAACGACACATGGACGGCAAATTATTCAAATCGCATGTTCGAAGGATGTACTAGCCTGAAGGGGGCAGTCTCGTATGACGAAACAAAGACCGATGTCAGCATGGCCAACCCCGAGACGGGGTACTTCACCATGAAACCGATTGCCTACGCCCAGTACGACGAGGCCACAAAGACGCTCACGTTCCGCTACGGCGAATTCATGCCCGACGGCAAGACCTCATGGGACGTGGGAAGTACGGATTTTCTTGCCGCAGGAAAGAATGCGTGGCATGACTACCTGTCGGACATTACCAAGGTGGTGTTTGACGAATCCTTCAGGGCGGCCCGTCCCACCAGTTGCGCTGCGTGGTTTTGGATGTGTAACAACCTTGTCTCTATCAAGGGGATGGAGAATCTGAACACCTCGGAAGTGAAAGACATGTGCTACATGTTCTACGGTTGCTCCAAACTGGCCAACCTTGATGTAAGCCACTTTGACACGAAGAATGTGACAAACATGAATTACTTGTTCTATGGTTGTTCGGCATTGACAGGCCTGGACGTGAGTGGTTTCAATACGGAAAAGGTGACCAACATGGTGGGTATGTTATGCGGCTGCTCTGGCCTGACGAGCCTTGACCTCAGTAATTTCAATACGGAGAAAGTGACCAGCATGACGAGCATGTTCGCATTCTGCTCCAGCCTGACCAACTTAGACGTAAGCAGCTTCAATACGGTCAATGTGACCGAGATGCAGGCTATGTTCCGCGGCTGCTCCAGCCTGGTCAACTTGGACGTAAGTAACTTCAATACGGTCAATGTGACCTACATGCATGCCATGTTTAGTGAATGTGCTGCTCTGACCGGCCTTGATGTGAGCCACTTCAACACGGAGAAGGTGACCAGTATGGCGGGCATGTTTGGCAGCTGCCCCAACTTGACGAGTTTGGACGTAAGTAACTTCAATACGGCCAATGTGACCGATATATCCGGCATGTTTCAGGGCTGCTCCGGTCTGACGAGCCTGGACGTAAGGAACTTCAATACGGCCAATGTGACCAATATGTCCGGCATGTTCAATCATTGCATGAGTTTGACGAACCTGGACGTGCGTCATTTCAATACACAGAATGCAACTGACATGAGCTTTATGTTCCAGAACTGCTCCGCCCTGACGAGTCTTGATGTGAGCAACTTCAATACGGCCAATGTTACCAACATGCAAAGCATGTTCTATGGCTGTTCCGGTCTGACGAGCCTTGATGTAAGTCATTTCAACACGGAAAAGGTGACCAACATGTTCCTCATGTTCGGTCATTGCTCCGGTCTGACTAACCTTGACCTCAGTAATTTCAATACGGAGAAGGTGACCAATATGGGCTGCATGTTCGGTGGTTGCTCTGGTCTGACAAGCATAGATGTGAGCCACTTCAACACGGCCAATGTGACTGGCATGGGCAGTATGTTCGAGCGTTGCTCCGGCCTGACGAGTTTGGACGTAAGTGGTTTCAATACGGCCAATGTGACCAACATGGTGGGTATGTTCAGCGGCTGCTCTGGCCTGACGAGCCTGGACGTAAGCCATTTCAATACGGAGAAAGTGACCAGCATGACGAGCATGTTCGCGTTCTGCTCCAGCTTGACCAACTTAGACGTAAGCAGCTTCAATACGGCTAACGTGACCGATATGAAGTCTATGTTCCAGGACTGCTCCGCCCTGACGAGTCTTGATGTGAGCAACTTCAATACGGCCAATGTGACCGACATGTGGAGCATGTTCGGCAGCTGTCCCAACTTGACGAGTTTGGACGTAAGCCATTTCAATACAGAGAAAGTGACCAATATGCAGGCTATGTTCCATGCCTGTTCCGGCCTGACCAACTTGGACCTCAGCCATTTTAATACGGCTCAGGTGACCAACATGCGATATATGTTCCTGGATTGTTCCGGCCTGGCGACCATCTATTGCAACGATACATGGACGGCAGAAACGTCTGGGGATATGTTTAAGGGCTGTTCCAAGCTTATGGGGGCAGTCCCGTATGACGAGACAAAGACCGATGTCAGCATGGCCAACCCTGAGACGGGGTACTTTACCAAGAAAACCCCCGATGGCATCCAGGCCGTCGGTGCAAGTGAGGCAGATAACGCCCCGTGGTACGATCTGAGCGGACGCAAGCTGCAGGGCGCACCCACGCAGCAGGGCATCTACATTCATGGTGGACGCAAGGTGCGGATAAGGTAGGCCGGTTGCCTATACCCGTTTGATCGAGACCGTAAGATAAGGTTACGGCTACCGTATCCTTATCTTATTACGGGCCTCGTAAGCTTATCTTACGGCTCGCTTCGGTCAAGGGGCTGAGAATGATGAAGAAGAAAACAAGAGAGAGAAAAGACAGAAACCAACAAAACCATAAAAAGAAAGATATGCACATGAAGAAAAAGAAGACACTGCTACTGCTCCTTACCTGCCTGCTGGCCCTGCCCATGCTGGCACGGCAGAGGAGCAATGACGAAATCATGACAGCTGCGGCAGGAGCACTGAAGAACACGTCGGTGGCCCAGTCGCGCTCGTTGAGTGGCACACAGTCACTCAAGATACTGAAACGACAGAAAGGCCTGACCGTGGTGGGTGCTGACGAGGGCGGCTTTGCCCTTATTGCCAACGACGACCGATTCAATGCCGTGGTGGGTTACTCCGACACGCGGTTCGGCCATGGGCGCAACGATGCCTTCGACTGCTACATGACCCTCATGGACAGCCTGCTGTCGCAGGAGAATACCATGCTGGAAGCCGACAATATACCGTCAGTGCCCTCATGGGCCAAGCCCTATGTTGAACCGTTGGTTACAACCACGTGGAATCAAACTTTCCCATACAATGACAAGTGTCCCATGTTCAAGGAGCCTGATGGAAGCCAGTCAAGGAGTATTACGGGTTGTGTAGCCACGGCCCTGGCCCAAGTAATGAACTACTTCAAGCAACCTGAATACGGATATGGTATAAACATTTTTAAGATGAATCATAGCGACATATCTACTACGTTGCTGAGCTATGATTTTGGTCACACACGGTTTGACTGGGCAAACATGAGGGATGAATACGTGACGCTTGCAGTAGCTAATGCAACTTCATATCTTGTTGCTGATTGCTCGGAAGAAGAGCGTGAGGCCGTGAGCAACCTGATGTTTGCCTGCGGCATGGCCGTCAACATGGAGTATAAGTCTAGTGCAAGCGGTGCCAACATCATACCTGGAAACCTGAAGCACCATTTCGGATATACAACGCACAATCTCCTTACGACCAACGCGGCGTATGCCCCGTTGTCCGAAGGTATCCCCTTGCTTGTCGATGCACTTTCCAGTAATGGTGCTCGTGGGAGTCGTCACCTGTTGGTGGCCGATGGTTATAACAGGAGCGGTCTGCTGCACCTCAACTGGGGATGGGGTGGATCAGCTGATGGATATTATACATGGCCCGAGACGAAGAACTCAGGTTACCGTATCACATCATTTACTGTGGCTTGTCCTGAAGGCCGATGGCAGCCCGAGGAGACCATCGTATCCCAATCCGACGGCACGCTGGATAAGTTCCTCTCTGAAATCCAGAAGGAAGATTCCGACATGAAGCCATGTTTCAGGTTAAAGGTGAGGGGTACAGTAGATGCCGATATGCTCAGCCTCCTGACCAAATACAGTTATCAAAGGACAGGATACTTGTACCTGGACCTGTCGGAAGCCAAGCTTGCAGGGACATCCAGCAAGATAGAGCAGAGCAGTGCCCTTGCGTCATTGTACTACGAAGACAATTCGGGTTTCATAACTGTGGGCTCTCGTCCGCCGTATGGCAACATTACGGTGGAATTGCCCCCGTCGGTTACTTCCATTGGCTCGTATGGAATGACTGCCATTGGCATAAGGGAGGTTGTCCTGCCCAATACTGTCACTACCATCGAGGACCATGCTTTTTATGATGGTGGCCTGTCTACGATAAAGATACCCAATTCAGTCACCTCCATCGGGAAAAATGCCTTTACCCATTGCGGAAATCTTGACGCCGTGGAACTTCCCAGTTCGATAACCAAGATGGAGGATGGGCTGTTTGCGAGTTCAAGTATCAGTAAAGTCATCATTCCTAATTCTGTCACCACCATCGGAAAGAGTGTTTTTGCGAATTGCAAAAATTTGAAGTATATAGAGCTTCCTGCTTCCTTGAAAACGATTGATGGTCCTATATTTAATGAAGGCACGTATCTGGCTGCCATTCGCATAACGGCCACGACACCCCCAACCGTAGGGACGGATCTGTCTGAATACTTTAGTGTTTCTGACCCAAGTGGCTCTTCTTATGAAAGCACCATATTGTATGTACCTGCAGGGTGCAAGTCAAAGTATCGGGCGGCCAAGGTGTGGAAGAACTTTACCAACATCGTGGAAGACGTACCCTACCAACAGCCCGCTGTAACGGAAATAGAAAAGGAGGTGGACGGTATCACCTATCTGCTGAACAGGAAGGACAGGACGGCCAAGGTAATCAAGGGCATGGATACGGGCAAGGTCAGCATTCCGGAATCTGTCACGGTCGATTGGGATAAATACACGGTGACCAGTCTGGGAACTTACGCCTTTGATGGCTTCCTGAACCTGACGGAAGTCTCCCTGCCCGAACAGATGACCTCCATAGGCTATGGTGCTTTCCAAGGTTGCAAACGGCTGGCCAGCATCGACATTCCTGCTTCGGTTACGGAGATAGGCGGCTCAGCCTTCCGCAACTGTCGCAACCTGGAAAGCGTGTCCATACCCAGCACCGTGACCACCATTGGCGATTTTGCCTTCGCGACATGCCCGAAGTTGGAAAGCATCAGCATCCCCAAGTCGATAGCCGCCGTCGGATATGAAGCTTTTCGGGATTGTTACAATATAAAGAAAGTGGAGATAGAAGACTTGGGTCAATGGTGCAACATCGACTTCAAGAGCGATCAGTCCAACCCATTGTACTATGCACGCCATCTATATATGAACGGACAGGAAGTCACCGAAGTGGTTATTCCCGACACCGTCACCCAAATAGGGGCAACGGCATTCATACACTGCGAGAACCTGAGAAGCGTCACCTTGCCCAAGGCTTTGGCATCCATTGGAGAGTCGGCTTTTGAGGAGTGCTTCGGATTGTCGGAGGTGTCCTTGCCGAAAACACTCAAGGCGATTAGAAACAATGCCTTTGCCAACTGTGTGAACCTATCAGGAGTGGCCCTGCCCGATTCCGTCACCATTATCGGGCTTAATGCCTTTGCTGGGTGTGACCTGTCAAGCATATCTATTCCTGCTTCGGTCTCTTCCGTTGGCGGTTATGCCTTTGGTGATTGCTCCAACATGACAAGTATTACCATTGAGTGTCCTGTCCGGGTAATTGATTATAATGCGTTTGAAGGAGACATCAAGATAGACCACATGACGCTGAATTGCGACACGATACCTCAACGTTCTAGTTCGAAAGAATGCTGGTTTCCTTATTTTAAAAATGTCAAGACGGTGATACTGGGCGATTCCGTAACTTGCATTGAATTTGGGGCTTTCGATGGCTGGAAAAACCTAACCAGTTTGACAATCGGAAAGTCGGTGAAATATTTTGTTGCTAGTTTTAATGACTGTGGCAACTTTGTCAGGGTAGACATTTCTGATCTTGAGTCATGGTGTGATATTGATTTTCAGGGTAATCCTTTAACAAGAGCTCATCATCTTTATTTGAACGGAGAGGAAGTGAAGAATCTGGTTATTCCCAGCACGGTCACTGCCATCAGAGATTATACCTTCAGAGGATGTTGGATGAACAGTTTGGTTATTCCATCCACTGTAACTTCCATCGGTGAGTCAGCATTTGAGCTTTGCACGCAGTTAACAGACATCTATAACCTGTCTCCAGTACCTCAGAAGGTGAAAAAGTCTAGCTTTAGAACTCACACGAACCAATCTGGCTTTATAACGATTGCAGCCACGCTTCATGTGCCCCTGGGCAGCAAGGTGCTGTATGAAGTGGCCGATGTGTGGGAGGACTTCAACATTGTGGAGGAAGACCTCACAGGCATCCAGGCCGTCGGTGCAAGTGAGGCAGGCAACGCCCCGTGGTACGACCTCAATGGCCGCAAGCTGCAGGGCGCACCCACGCAGCAGGGCATCTACATCCATGGCGGACGCAAGGTGTGGGTGAGATAGACCCCGCCTCATGCCCTGACGAACAACGGCGGGCGCGGTCCTGAAGTGCCACTCGGACTCAGGTTGTAACTTACTCCCTATAAGTTGAAAATTAGAGGGAGTAATTTTGAAAAACTCGGGGAGTTTTTTAAAAAAGTCCCCGAGTTTTTTCATGCGGATCGGCGGAAGCGGTTCTTGCCGGCTTTTCCCGCCTGGCAAGGTGGGCGTAAGGTCCATGACTGAGAGACTGTTGGGCCATACACTATCGGATAATAAGAAAAAGCGAAAGGTACAGAGTGACCATTGCGAAAATACTGCTCTCCTCATCCAGCATTGTGCAGGGTGGGGAGATTCTTGTTGCGGCAAGGTGTTGGCTATAAAGGAAGAGGATGCATGAAAAATGGGAAAATGCTTTGTGGAAACGAAATAAAGCGGTATTTTTGCATGTTGTAAGACCCCTTGTGGAGGCCGATATTGGCAAGAAATTTGGTGAATGATGCATTGTCTGGTCGGACATTGTGGGCCAAGTTCGGTATATTTCTTCATGCTAAGAATAATAAAATATTAATAATTAAATTTTTGTATCAATTTTATGTGGTTAATTAATTCTTCTGTCGGAAAGAAAGTCATTATGTCGGTTACAGGCTTGGCATTGGTTCTCTTTCTGACTTTTCATGCTTGCATGAACGCTGTGGCCCTGGTCTCCGAGGAGGGCTACAATGCAGTGTGTGAGTTCTTGGGTGCCAATTGGTATGCCGTTGTGGCTACTGTTGGCTTGGCAGCATTGGCGATGATTCATGTCGTGTATGCTTTTGTCCTGTCATGGCAGAACAGGAAAGCACGCGGAAACTCACGGTATGCCGTGACCTCAAAGCCGGAGAAGGTGGAATGGGCTTCGCAGAACATGCTCGTCCTGGGCATCATTGTCTGCCTGGGCCTGTTGCTCCACTTGTTTAATTTCTGGTACAACATGATGTTTGCCGAACTGATTGGCGATCCCTTGATGGGTGGTCACATGGCATCGGATGGCTATGCCTACATCTGCGAGACGTTCAGCAATCCCGTGTTTGCTGTACTTTACATCGTTTGGCTGGCTGCCATTTGGTTCCATCTGAGCCATGGTTTCTGGAGTGCCATGCAGACGTTGGGCGCAAGCGGCAAGACTTGGCTGGTGCGCTGGCAGAAGATAGGCATTGTGTGGACGACGGTCGTGATAGCCATCATGTTTGTCATTGTGTTGAAATTTGCTTTCTGCGGCGGTGCTTGCTGACAAAAAGATTGTTTAACTTAGGATAATAAAAGATTTTTAGGAATGGCTACAATCGATTCTAAAATACCCGTTGGGCCTGTTGCTGAGAAATGGACCAACTTTAAGGCGCACCAAAAACTGGTGAACCCTGCCAACAAACGCAAACTTGACATTATTGTAGTGGGAACGGGACTTGCAGGTGCAAGTGCCGCTGCCTCGTTGGGCGAGATGGGATTTAAGGTAAAGAATTTCTGCATCCAGGATTCCCCCCGCCGAGCCCACTCCATTGCCGCCCAGGGCGGTATCAATGCTGCCAAGAACTACCAGAACGACGGCGACTCTGTGTATCGCCTGTTCTATGATACAGTGAAGGGCGGCGACTACCGTGCCCGCGAGGCCAATGTCTATCGCTTGGCCGAAGTGAGTGCCAACATCATTGACCAATGCGTGGCACAGGGCGTTCCCTTTGCCCGCGAGTACGGCGGCCTCTTGGCCAACCGCTCCTTTGGCGGTGTCCAGGTGAGCCGTACGTTCTATGCCAAGGGCCAGACAGGCCAGCAATTGCTGCTAGGTGCTTACAGTGCCTTGATGCGTCAGGTGCACGAAGGCACTGTGGAGCTGTATACACGCTACGAAATGCTGGATGTCGTTATCATTGACGGCCGTGCCCGCGGTATCATTGCCCGCAACCTGGTGAATGGCGAGTTGCAGCGCTTCTCTGCCCATTGCGTCATCCTGGCTACGGGCGGTTATGGCAATACGTACTTCCTTTCCACCAATGCCATGGGCTGCAACTGCTCTGCTGCCATCGCTGCATACAAGAAAGGTGCTTACTTTGCCAATCCTGCCTACGTGCAGATCCATCCTACGTGTATCCCTGTCCATGGCGACAAGCAGAGCAAGCTGACCCTGATGTCGGAATCCCTGCGCAACGACGGCCGCATATGGGTCCCCAAGAAGAAGGAAGATGCCGAGAAGCTGCAGCGCGGCGAAATCAAGCCGACTGACATTCCCGAGGAGGACCGCGACTACTACCTGGAGCGTCGCTATCCTGCATTTGGCAACCTGGTTCCCCGCGACGTGGCCAGCCGTGCCGCCAAGGAACGCTGCGACGCAGGCTTCGGTGTCAACAATACGGGACTTGCCGTCTACTTGGATTTTTCAGAGGCCATCACCCGTCTGGGCTTGGACATCGTTCTCCAGCGCTACGGCAACCTGTTTGACATGTATGAGGAGATTACCGATGTCAATCCCGGCGAATTTGTCAAGGAAATCAATGGTGTCAAGTACTATAACCCCATGATGATCTATCCTGCCATTCACTATACCATGGGTGGACTTTGGGTAGACTATGAGTTGCAGACCAGCATCCCTGGCTTGTTTGCTGCAGGAGAGTGCAATTTCTCTGACCACGGAGCTAACCGCCTGGGTGCTTCGGCCTTGATGCAGGGCTTGGCCGATGGTTATTTTGTCTTGCCCTATACCATACAGAACTATCTGAGCGACCAAATCACCGTTCCCCGCTTCAGCACCGAGTCTCCCGAGTTTGAGGCAACCGAAAAGGCGGTGCAGGACCGCATTAACCGCATTATGAACATCGGAGGCAAGCGTTCTGTTGACAGCATCCATAAGGAATTGGGCCACATCATGTGGGAATATGTGGGAATGGCCCGTAACAAGGCAGGATTGGAGAAAGCCCTTCAGTTGATCGATGAGCTGAAGAAAGAATTTGACACCAACTTGTTCGTTCCTCAGCTGGAAGGCGTGAACGTCGAGCTGGACAAGGCGATTCGTCTGGAAGACTTCATCACCATGGGCAAACTGATTGCCTACGATGCCCTCAACCGTGAGGAAAGCTGTGGTGGTCACTTCCGCGAGGAGCACCAGACAGAAGACGGCGAGGCACAGCGCGATGACAAGAATTGTTTCTATGTCTCTTGCTGGGAATATCAGGGCGAAGGCCAAGCTCCGGTCATGTACAAGGAAGAGCTAAAGTATGAAGCTATTGAAGTAAAAACCCGTAACTATAAGAATTAAGTCATGGCAAAGAATATTTCATTTACAATTAAATATTGGAAGCAGAATGGCCCGAAGGATCAAGGCCACTTCGAATCGCGCGAAATGCACGACATACCCGACGACACCTCCTTCCTTGAAATGCTGGATATCCTGAATGAAGAACTGATAGCCGAGGGCAAAGAACCTTTTGTGTTTGACCACGACTGCCGTGAGGGTATATGCGGCATGTGCTCGCTCTACATCAATGGTACGCCCCATGGCAAGACTGAGACAGGGGCTACTACCTGTCAGTTGTACATGCGTCGTTTCAACGATGGCGATGTCATCACCGTTGAACCATGGCGTTCCGCAGCTTTCCCCGTGATAAAGGATTGCATGGTGGACCGTTCTGCATTCGACAAGATACAGCAGGCCGGCGGTTATATCTCCATCCGCACCGGTGCACCCCAGGATGCCAACGCTATCTTGATTCCTAAGGAAGATGCCGATGAAGCCATGGACTGTGCCACCTGTATTGGTTGCGGTGCGTGCGTAGCTGCCTGCAAGAATGGCTCTGCCATGCTGTTCGTGTCTTCCAAGGTCAGCCAGTTCGCCTTGCTGCCCCAGGGAAAGGTGGAGGCCAAGAAGCGTGTCAAGGCCATGGTGGCCAAGATGGACGAACTGGGCTTTGGTAACTGTACAAATACGCGTGCTTGCGAGGCTGTATGCCCCAAGAATGAAAGCATTGCCAACATTGCCCGCCTGAACCGTCAGTTCATCAAGGCCAAGTTGGGCGATTAAGCAATTAAATACTCTGCACAACCGTTACACAAGTCGAAGACCACCGTCCTTTTGTTTGTGTAAAGATTCAATATCGAGGTTGCAAAATGGGATGCCTTACCACATGGGGCATCCCATTCTTTTTCTGTGTATGGGTCAGGGGAAGGATGGCCTATGTCATCTTCCCTGTGTTGAGATTTGGAAGGTGCGTACGGTGTAGATGAGGTCTCCTTTTGCAAATCCCAGCCTGAAGTCGGCCTCGCCTGTGCGCAACTTGGGCTTCCCATAGACTTCTGCCGCGTAGCGTACGCCTCTTCCGGGGGCAATGGAGGCCACAATGGCGGTAGGCGAAATGATGATGTTCTTGTCGTTGGCCGTTATGACAGGGGCAATGTTGTGGATAGTGGCATTACCCTTGTTGTGTATTTCAAATTCAATCTTGCATGATTCCCCTGCGTCAATGATTCGGTTGTTGTTGTCATCAATAAAGCGCAGGTTCTCTATCTGCAGGTCGCTGTATTCCTGTTTTATGCTTCTTGCCTCGGAGGCCGATTGCGTCTTGCTCCTACGGTTGTAGCTGTCAATGTCGTCATCGTCATATCGTGAGCTGCCTTTTCTCTGCGTCTTGGGTGCGGTGGCCGCAGCCCCAACTGCCCCTCCTATGACCGTGCCCACTATGTTGCCTGCATGGCTTCCCCTTGGCCCTTCCAACAGGCCACCTATGCTTGAACCAAACACGCCGCCCAGCATACCGCCGGCCATTACGCCATGAAATTGTTCACCCGATGTGCAACTGCCCATGGTTAAGCCGATTGCCAATAAAAGAATGGTTGTTTTCTTCATCTTGATATTTGATTTGTCGGTTGCGAAGATAGGCCGATTTCGTCAAATGAGCGGCATGAGGCCTGTTAAAAATGGTTGAATATCTCTTTTTGTGGCTTAGGCAATCGTCCCATTGTCAGTAAAAACATTACTTTTGCCCTGTAAAAAACAAAATAATACAGTTATGGCAAAGAAATGCTTCTTGTTTTATGTACTAACCTGTTGCTTCATGCTTGCTGCATGTGAAAGTGAGTCAGTTGATGATGGCAAATGGACTAAAATGAAAATCACCAAGGTCGCTTTTGTGTTTCCTTCCGATGGCGGTATGGATTCGTGCCAGGTCAAAAACTATAAACATTGGTGGATTGCCGATGCCTATAGCAATGACAGCCGTTCGGGTGAGCGCGCCATTGTCCCCCTATACCCATTCGATACCTTGCAGGCAGACTGGTTTACCGCTGTTGTTCCCAAGGGAAATGCCAATTGGCTGTTATTGGAAACGCAGCCCAACGAGACAGGTCTTCGTAGGCGTGCATCATTGCTCATGACGGCAGGCGATATCTTCAAGACAATAACCATAGAGCAGAATCCATAGCCATTTGCTTACGGAATCAAGTTTAAGGGGCGTTCAAATCATCATTTGAACGCCCCTCTATTATAAATGTATCCCCTACAAGACGAAGTATCTCAGTAGGAAGGATGGTACAATCCCCATGCGCAGGACTTCAGGCTGCTAATAATTCTCTGCCTTGATTTGGAAATAGCTTTGCGGATGGTCGCACACAGGACATACTTCGGGTGCTTTCGGCCCAATGACGATGTGGCCGCAATTGGCACATTGCCAAATGCAGTCACCCTCGCGACTGAATACGATGGCATCCTCAATGTTCTTCAGCAATTTGCGATAGCGGGCTTCATGCTCCTTCTCAATGGCTCCCACCATGCGGAATTTTGCTGCAATTTCGGTGAAACCTTCCTCGTCGGCTTCCTTTGCCATGCGGTCATACATGTCTGTCCACTCAAAGTTTTCGCCGGCTGCGGCATCAGCCAGGTTTTCTACCGTAGAGGGAACGCTTCCGCCGTGCAGATACTTAAACCACATCTTGGCATGTTCCTTTTCGTTGTTGGCCGTTTCCTCAAAAATGTTGGCAATCTGTACATAGCCATCCTTTTTCGCCTTGCTGGCATAGTAGGAATACTTGTTGCGTGCCTGTGACTCGCCTGCAAATGCATCCTGCAGGTTCTTTTCTGTCTTTGTACCTTTCAAATCCTTCATAATAGTAATGTTTTTAGTGAGATGAATATAAATATTCTTTATTGATAAAAGCCTGTCTCGTGCGTTGACGGTGCAAAGTTACGAATCTTTTCCAATACCCATGAAAAAAGTTGCGGTTATCTTGTTCATGTGTAGGGGAATATTTATCTTTGCCTTGTCTATTATCACCCGTGCCCGTATGAAAAAGTACAACCTGTTTCTTTTTTTTCTTCCGCTCCTGCTTGTTCTTGCTTCATGTCACGACGATCGTGAGGACGTGACGCGCAGTGCCTTGGTCGTGACAGGCAGTGCCACCGATGTCGGCCTCATTTCCTCAACCCTCCATGCCTGGGTGAACCCCGACATGCTTCCTTCCGACACGGTGACCTATGCGGCCGGTATCGAGTATTCACTGGACGCTTCCTTTTCCGTTTCCCTGGAGTGGCTTCCCGCAAGCCAGCCCGGCCGGCATCTTTCCTACACGCTCACCTGCGTTCCCGGCACGACCTACTACTACCGTGGCTTCCTTCGTACAGCATCAGGTACGGAGTATGGCGAGGTGATGTCTTTCCGTACCCGTTCCATGTCCAACATCTCGCGCACGGGTCAGGAAGTGGAGACCCTGTATACGCGCGCATTCGTATGCATGGATGTGTACGAGGAGCTTCTTGACACCGTCTTCACGGCGGGTACTTACGGGCGGCGGACGAACAAGGAGGTGTACCATGACGTATGCATACTCTATTCATCCGACTCCAGCCTTCTGTCTCCGCCGGTCGGTGAATATCCCCCCGGTGTGGGGCGCGTGGATTTTTCAGGCAGTCCGGGCCAGTTTACCATGGTCGGCGAGGACGGTGCTCGCAAGACCTACTCGGTCATGCTGAAGAATCTTCTGCCCAATACGACCTACTACTACCGTGCTGCCACCCGTTCGAATGAGATAAAGCGCTTCCATGCCGTTTCCTATGAGTGCGGTGAGATTCGCAGCTTCACGACCCAGTCGGCGTCCGACATATCTTCGTTGGAGACGGGCGACGTGCGTGAGCTTAGCTACATGCAGGTGACCGTCAACTGGGTGGGCCTCGATGCCTTCACCCGTTCCGTGTCGGGCGATGCTTCCGATGCCGGTGTGGAGTACAGTACGGACTCATCCGGTTTTGTCACGGGTCAGTTCCTTTATTCGACCGACGGCGTGGTCGCCGACGGGTCGGGAGGAGGCTACCATGTGTCTTTCGGGGGTCTTCAGTGTGAGACGGTGTACTACTACCGCTCGTATGCGCGTGTGGGCGACAGTGTCCTCTACGGTCGGGTGCGTAGTTTCCGTACCAAGGGGGGCGATGACTTTGACCTGTCTTCTGATTGGGTGGATTTGGGACTGAGCTGCTTTTGGTCGAACAGGAACTTGGGTGCAGCCTACCCAGAGTCTACCGGCGGCTACTATGCCTGGGGGGCAGTGAACCCTGGGGCTATAAAGAATATACCTTCTGAATTAGATATGATGAGACGGCAGGTGACGTGGGACTCCCCTGGTTTTTCTATATGTGGCTCTCCGCGGTACGATGCTGCCCGTGTCCGTCTGGGGCCTCCCTGCTGCCTGCCCACGGTGAATGAGATCAAGGAACTGCAGGAACGCTGCATCTGGCAGCGTGGCTCCCGCCGCGGCATGAGCGGTTACCTGGTGTTCGGCCCGAACGGCAACAACCTATTCCTGCCCTGTACGGGCTACTGGCAAAACTATGGAATGGTGATTGAATATGCCAACCTGCCGTTTTTCTGGAGCGGGGAGGGGATGACTGTATTCCGCTACAACACTCCCAAACCGAATGTTATAGAACCGCTGTATTCTATTGATGATTATCGCCACTACTATCTTGCCGGTAAGGGAATAGGCAGCGGTGTGAGCAATATAGGTGTGTATAGAGGTAAAGTAGCACAATCGTACACGTATTTGCTTCCCATCCGTGCCGTCCGTCCTAAGGAAGCCTGATGGCTTACACCCGGAAAGGTGCAGGCCGTCAGGCGGAAGTTGGGAACATCTTCCTGTTTATGTCTGTGTCCAGCTGTTCTCAGTCCTCTACGGTGATGATCTCGTAGATTCTCATTCCAAAGGAGTATCCATCGAACGCATCAATAACGTCCTGGTCGTTGATGTAGAAAATCACGTCATGGCAGGTACACCTAATGAGGCCGTCCCCAGTTGCCGACATCTCCCCACAATGGCAGGTGCAGGTAATAACCTCATCCAAGCAGTCGCATTCATCAGGTTCGGTGTAGTCAATGTAGTTTCCATCCATTCTCAGTCCTTCCAGGCTCGATTCTCTCACGGCAAAGTTGCATGTGAATTCACACGGGCTGATATCGCATTCCCCTAAGTCAAACTCATCTCCTCCACCTTCCGACAGCATGCCGCCTGTCAGCTTGATGTAGTATCTCTTGTTGAGGTCGATGGCTGGCAGC
The DNA here is from genome assembly GCA_017940605.1 of Bacteroidaceae bacterium. Lineage (GTDB taxonomy): Bacteria > Bacteroidota > Bacteroidia > Bacteroidales > Bacteroidaceae > UBA6382. The sequence goes on along the minus strand of JAGAYF010000016.1, from coordinate 13,074 downwards.
TGGGACTTTTTGGTGCTGTCAAACTGAATGACGTAGGCACTGTACTCGCCGTCGCCTGCGGTGATTTCTGAAATTACCAGGCCATCGATGTCGCTCCTCAAAACGAGGTCTTCCCTGGCGTTGGCCAAGGAGCATGAAAGTGCCGAAAGGCACACAATCAAGAATAGTTTTTTCATCGCAAAAGTGTTTTGATGTTAATATGATAGGCTGCAAATGTACGAATCTTTACCAATTTCCCCTGCAATGCCGCATCGGAAAAAGGGTGTGGTTATCCTTTTTGTTGTAATTTTGCATGCGTGCATTCGTATTGCGCAGAAAACCAGTTGAAACAAGTAGAGTGATGTTGTCTCCCACGGTCCTTTTGTCCGCCCTTGTCGGTTACTTTGCCCTGCTGCTCCTCGTGTCGCGCCTTGTCGGGCGCGGTTCGCAGCAGGGAAACGGTGCTTTCTTCCGTGCCAATGGGCGTTCACCGTGGCCGTTGGTGGCCTTTGGCATGATTGGGGCATCCATTTCGGGCGTATCCTTCATTTCCGTGCCAGGCTATGTGGGACTGACGCAGATGACGTACCTGCAAATGTGCATGGGTTTCTTCCTGGGCTACCTCCTGGTGGCTTTTGTCCTGCTTCCTGTCTTCTACAGCCGCCGGCTGACCTCCATCTATGGCTATTTGGAGGAGCGTTTCGGCCCGTCGGCCCATCGCACGGGGGCATCATTCTTCCTGTTGAGCAAGTTGGCGCGTGCCTGTGCCAGTTTCTATTTGGCCAGTGCGGTCTTGCAGCAATTCATCTTTGCCCCGCTGGGCATTCCCTACGCCATTGGCATGCTGCTGTTGCTCTTGCTGGTGTGGCTCTACACCCAGCGTTCCGGATTGTTGGCCTTGGTCTACACCGACACGCTCCAGACCCTGTGTATGTTAGGTGCGTTGGTCGGTTTGCTATGGATGATAGGCAGCAGTATGCACCTGTCCCTGTCGGGGATGGTACACACCATTGCCCAGAGCGACCTGAGCCGTGTCTTTGTCTTCGATGACTGGTCGTGCCGCCAGTCTTTCTGGAAACAATTCCTGAGCGGTATCTTCATCGTCATTGTCATGACGGGTCTGGACCAGGACATGATGCAGAAGAACCTTACCTGCCGCACCCTGCGCCATGCCCAGAAGGACATGTGTTCCTATGGCTTCTGCTTCATTCCTGTCAACCTGCTTTTCCTCTCGTTGGGCGTGCTGCTCTATCAGTTCTGCCACTTTCAGGACCTCCCTATCCCTGCCCAGAGCGATGAATTGCTCCCCACACTGGTACAGGCCAACTATTTCGGCCCAGTTGTCACCCTTTTGTTTGTCCTGGGAGTCACGGCAGCCGCCTTTTCCAGCGTCGACTCGGCCCTGACGGCCCTGACGACATCCTTCTGTATCGACATCCTGTGGCTGGAACGCCGCTTTCCGCAGGACGATGGCCACGTCCGGCACATTCGGCGCATGGTCCATTTTGCCGTGGTCATGGTTTTCCTGCTGTGTACTTGGCTTTTCCGCGCATTCAACTCCACCAGCGTCATCGATGCCGTCTATGTGATGGCCTCCTACACCTACGGACCGTTGCTGGGCCTGTTTGCCTATGGCTTGCTGTGCCGCAAGCGTCCTGTCGACCGCCTCATTCCCGTCATTGCCCTCCTTGCCCCCGTGCTGTGCTATGTCCTGTCCGTCTGTGTACCCCGTTGGACGGGCTATCATTTCGGCTATGAGCTGCTCATGCTCAATGGACTGCTCACCTGCCTGGGACTGCACCTCACCACGCTGTTCCGTCGGCGCAAGGCAGCGTAATATTTGTGCGCAACATCCCCTGACAAACCTAAAAATGTGTAACTTTGCACCGTCATATCACCATCCAGCCATGATGAAACCCATGCCATTCCTGCTGTTTCTCCTCATCGTGTCCCTAATGGCCGCCTGTGCAGGGCAGGACCGCACCGATGAGAAGCCGCGTGCCCCCCAGGACGTGCGCATTGAAGCCGCCGTCAGCGGTACGACCTGCATACTGACGGGCAGCGTCGGCGAAAGCCACAACAGTTCGCTCCTGGGCTGCGGTTTCATCTGGGGCAATGACACGGCCAGCCACTCATTGGCAGTCGATGAACCCGACATGACGTTCCAGTCGCAGATAGACACGCTTTCCCTCGGCACTTATTTTGCCATCGCCTACGCCGCCAATGGCATTGGCAGGACCGAAAGCGACACCATCTATTTTACAGTCGAGTAAAAAAGACACGGTTCTTTGCTTCATCATAAGGACTGTCACTCATACAGACGTGTTCTTATGGTGCAGCATAATGCTTGCGGTGGCTCACTGTCACACTCCTCAGTCACTTCGTGACAGATCCCCTGGCTTAGGGGAGCAACTTTCCTTCTAAGCTTGAGGGAAACTTTGTTGTATGGGAAAAATTCTTCCCCTAAGTTAGGGGAAGTGGCCCGCAGGGCCGATGGAGTGTGTCTCGCTTATTGAGTGTTCCCTTAATGCGCAGCACAATGCCTGCGGTAGCTCACCGCCATACTCCTCCGACGCTTTGCGTCACCTCCCTATTTTTGGGGAAGGTGTTTGTCAGGTCGATGGTGCGTGCCCTATTGGGGGAAACATCCCCAGGATGATTCCCTAATTCCTCCTTGGCAGGAGGGAATGCTGCGCCGTTTCCGCCATGTTTATTTGTAGGGAATGACCATTGTCTTGCGTTCCCGCTTGTCGGTCGAGTAGTTGCTGCCTATGCGGGCCACCTTGAGCACCTTGTTCTGACGGTCTATCACGTAGTAGTTGAATGCATCTTGCGTAATGCTGCCCGCATTGCGCGGCAGGTCGCAGGGGTCGGTCAGGTAGGGATAGGCACTCGTGCCGTCAATGCTGATGTTGCACGTCACGTCAGAGATGAGTTGCTTGTATCGGTTGTTGGAAGTGCCGTCGTAGGCGCTGTAGTACCCTATGAGGTCCTCATGCTCGTGGCCTGTGAAGTAGGCAATGAATTCCACGTTCGAGTTTACCTTGCCCGTAAAGTCGGCCGTGTAGTTGACCGTCGTCATTTTGCTCTGGTAGTCCGTGCAGTAGTATATCTTGTTGATGCGTGCCTGCGATTCATTGCCCTGTGTGGCGGCAATGAATGCATTGATGATGAGCGTGATGGGCGTGCCGTTGATATTCTTGTGTGTTTCCCAGTAGCCCAGTGTCTTCTGGCGGAAGGCGCTCAACTCATTCTTCCACAGGATGGGGTTCTCGGGCGCATGCATGAGTACCACGACACCGTAACCCTCATACTGGGGGTCGGTCAGCAGTTCTTTCAGCAGGCCGATGAACCAATTGATTTGTGCCTGGTAGATGGAACATATCGTACCCGTGTTGTTGGGGTGGCCGCCGTCGTAGAGGTTGAGGGAGATGATGCGCAGTTTCTTGTCGGGCATGTCGTAGTGGTAGTAGGGCTGCGTCGCAATGTTGGGTTTGGGACACTTGTATTGGTAGGTCTCGGCCATGTCCTTGATGACGGCGTTGTAGATCTGTTCATTCGTGGTCAGGCCGTTTACGTCGTGGTTTCCCGCGCAGATAAAGGTGGGCGTGTGGTATTTTTTTGTAATGCGCGATATGAAGTCACACCCGTTCGATGAGTTGTAGGCCACCAGGTCACCTGTGACAAAGCTCATGTCCACCCCCAGGTAGTCGGCATATTGGCAGAAATTCTCATATCGCCGCGCATCGCCGTGCACATCGCTCGTGTGCAGGATGCGCACACAGTTGGCATCCCATGCCAGGGTGTCGGCATACGCCTGGCAATCCGTATTGCGGGCAATGGTGCTCCGGCCGTCGCTGGGTTCATAGGTAAACTGCATGCGTCCGTCCGCCATGAACTTCAGCACGCTGTCCAGCGGGCAGGCCAATTGCGTGTTATTCTCATAGTGACCCAGCGATATGCGGTAGTACCGGTCGTTGGCGGCAAAGGTCATGCTGTCTCCGTCCTTGAACCAATAGGTATTCGTGGACAGGTCGCGTGCCAATGCGGCGTGCCGCACGCCGGCCAGGTAGTTGGGGGGCAGTTTGAACCGTATCTTGGCGTTCAGGTAGGGCACGGCTATCACGTCATGCATCGTCACGCGGTTGGCAGCGTTGTTGTCCGACAGTCCTGTGGCGGTAAAGCTCTTCTGTTCCCACTTTCCGGTGTACAGTGTGTGCTCGTCGGTGTTGATCAGCCCCGCCAACTGCTGCGTGCGGCGCATCAGGCTGTCGTTTTGGGCCTGCATGGCGGCGTAGTCGTAGCGTGTCGTGTCGGCTTCATCGACAAACAGGACCGTGTCGGCCTGACTGACGCGGAAGGCAAACACTTCCTTGTCGCCACGCTTGATGGTGGCAAATTTTTGGGACATTGTTTCCTGGCATGCCAGCAGGGTCAAGAGGAACAATGGAATGTAACGCTTCATGTTCATAGTCGTTGTGTGGAATGTTTATTTCTGCAAAGGTAGCGAATAATCATGAATAGGAGTTCAATTGCACGATATTTTTCAAGCACAGGCAGCCAAAATAGGGCAGTTGCTTCCCTGATGAAGCACAAGCCATACGAGCTTGTAGGAGAGCACTCTCCCTCCCCTAACCGAACTTTTGTGAGTCGCAAGTTGTGCCGGGCTACGTCTGCGTTAGCAGGAGGCCCAAAAGGTACGACGCGCAAGTTAGGGGAAGTGACCCGCAGGGCCGAAGGAGTGTGCCTAACTCAGGAGTTATCATTATCATGTACAAGACAATTCCCCCTCTAAGTTAGAGGGGGTGAGCCGTAGGTTCGGGGGCGTGTGTCTCTAGCATAGGGACAAACTCTCAAGGCGCAGCGCAATGCCTGTGGTGGCTCACCATCACACTCCTCAGTCACTTCTTGTACACACGCCCTTAGGGAAACACACTCCTCAGTCGCTGCGCGATAGCTCCCCTAGCTTAGGGGAGCAACTACCTTTAGCTAATGAAATATTCCCCTAGCTTAGGGGAGCAACTTTCCACTAACTTGGAGGGGGAGCTTCCCTTCTTGTCCAGGAACTTTGCCAGCAACCGCGGAACTCTTCCCCTAAGTTAGGGGAAGTGGCCCGTAGGGCCGATGGAGTGTGTTATATTATACCGGAACATATATAATGATAAGGTCATACTCCTCCGACGCTTCGCGTCACCTCCCCTATCTTAGGGGAGGAGTTCTCGGGGGGGGTGTGTCTCTAGTATAGGGACAAACTCTCAAGGCGCAGCGCAATGCCTGCGGTGGCTCACCGTCACACTCCTCAGTCACTTCTTGTACACACGCCCCTTAGGGAAACACATTCCTCAGTCGCTGCGCGACAGCTCCCCTAGCTTAGGGGAGCAACTACCTTTAGCTAATGAAATCTTCCCCTATCTTAGGGGAGCAACTTTCCACCAACTTGGAGGAGGAATTTAGTTGCTCAAAAAAACTCGGGGAGTTTTTTAAAATTACTCGGACTAATTTTAAAATTAGAGGGAGTAATTTTAAACTTACTCTGAGTAATGTCATACCTTACTCTGCGTAATACTAATTTCCGCTGGTAATACGATAAAAAAGTGGCTATAACCAGCGGAAAAGGGGGATTTTCTGTATGTTTCCGCTGGAAATAGCGCAAAAAAGTGTCTATAACCAGCGGGCAAGGGTATTTTCCAGATGTTTCCTAAACGTTATTCTTCTTCTGGAAGTGGTCGTGCCTCAGCATTCTTACTTTCGATAGGTTTGATATAGTCAGAGGCGCGTTCGGATGATATGACAGTCCGACCAAGTTGACGTTCCAAGTCATCGCGGGTGTTCTTCGCAATCTGGCCTCCTGCTTGTGCAGCCTGCCGACTCTCCCTCCTACCTTGTGTCATAAGCCAGCATTTCAACAGGGGGACAAATTGTCCCCCACTTGGATTTCAGCTCTGGGTCACGTCTAAGCATCTTCTTTATGTAATCACGTGGATTCACAGAATCCGTTAAGACCTGCACTATATCCGTTACAGAAAAATAGTACTTCTCCTGCTCTGCATCCCATACGATGCGGACTTTTTTACCCTCAAAGAGTTGTATGGCTAAATTATCGTTCATGATGCAACAATCAGATGAATTTGACTTGTGCAAAGTTACTGATTTTCCGCGAAGTGTTGCGGGTATGACAAACTTTAACATGATGCTATGCCCATTTTACTTTCCAATGAGAGAGAAATGGCATGTCTGAGTTACGACATTGGAATCACCCATGGCGTAGGTTGTTCATCCCTGCGGGCCAGAATGAACGTGCGCTGGGTGGCACGTCGTCAAGGACCAGGAGGGCGGCTGGCCCTGCTGCCCAAGTAAAACCCTCTCCCCCACGCGGGGGAGAGGGCAAAATGAATGTTATGAAAAAATGTGTTTTTCAGGATTACTTGTCGCTGGCTGGCTCTTCGGGAGCAGGATCGGCCTTGGCATGGGCTGCGTCATAGGCTTCCTCGGAGAGGTAGACTACGATGTCGGTCGTGCTGTATACACCGCCGTCGTCGTCAAATACGGCCAAGCTCTTGGCAGGGAACGTCAGGACATCGCCCTTGGGAGTGATGCGTGCTTGTGAGTTGAATGCCTGTGTGCCATAGCCGTAGTCTATACCCAAGGAGCACAAGCCCTGGAATGCAGCACCGGCGCTGGTGATGGTAATGGTATAGACAAGACCTGTTGCAACGATGTTTTCAGGATCGTTGAACGGATAGTAGTCGTAGGCGTTTCTATCATCCACGGCCGTGGCCACGCCGCAGTAGGGCGATGCAAAGCGGTAGCGTGTCTCAGTGGCTGTCTGTGCTTTTTCAATGTTGCTGATTTGAAGCAAGACGGGGGTAATTTGATTGCCCCACAGAGCTGCTAACAAGCCATTGTCTTCAATGTAACCCTTGCCAGTCTTGTAGGTCTCCCACTTCAGTGCGGAGAAGTTGTAGGTGGCCGAGAGAAGACCTTCGCTGGTATACTGGTTCACATTGTCGCCGGCAACGGCTATCTGGAGCGTGTATACCTCGCCCGGAGTGTAGTTCTGGGTGGTGACGTTGACGGTCGTCTTGGTCTCGCCGGCAGCAAAGGTGGCCGTCTCGGGCACGGTGAAGACATCGTCGTCGTTCTGAAGCACGGTGATGTTGACAGTCGACTCGTTTTCGCTCAGTGAGTCGGGACGTGCCAGGGTAATGTCGAAGCTGGTGTCGCCGGAGGGGTCAACCTCCACCGTATTGGTAACTTTGTCGGCAATGTAGATGCAGGCATTGCCCTCGGCAGGAGCTTCGCCGGGTGTCCAGCTTTCAGCATCGGGGTCGCAGGAAGCGAACAGACCGCCTACGGCCAGGAGCATCATCATTGATTTGAAATATTTCATTGTTTTCATTGTCAAAATTTCATTTGTTTAATGATTCTTGAATAGCGTGTACATACCATTAATCCTCATCGGGAACGGCAGTAGGCAACGTAATGTCGGGGTTGTTCTGGTCGGCAGAAATCTGAACGTTGTTGGTGATTTCGCTTTCGGGAATCTGGTACAGCAGGACGGGATCGTTGGCAGCAATGTTGAAGATAACAGTGGTGGAAACGTAGCCGCCGCCGCGACGGTCCATGGCTTTCTTGAGACGCTTGATGTCGAACCAGGAGAGACCCTCGCCCCACAACTCAATGCGGCGCTGGAAGTAAACCTCTTCCTGAACGGCCTGGGCCGTGGTGGCGGTGCAAGTGTAGCTGGGGTTGCGGTAGGTCTTGACGAAGTTCTCAAGAATCTGTGCGCCCTGGCTGGGATTGCCGGCCATGGCCGTGGCCTCGGCCTCCATGAGCACCATCTCTTCGACGCGCATCATGGGGATGGGCTGGGCATTCAGCGAGTTGGTAATCTGGTCTTGGTAAGGACCGAACTTCACGTTGACGTAGGCAGGTGCTTCGCGCGATACCAGGAAGCTCTTCTGCGTGGCACTGATGTTGGGACTGTTGCCGTCGGCATCGGTCCACCAGCCCTTGCGCACGTCGGTGGTGGGAATCTGGTCGAACAACTTCTTGTTGATGCTGCGCCAGCCGCCATAGATGGTGTAACCATAGGCAAAGCTGCAGGTGTGGGAAGACCAGTTCACGATACCGCTGGTCACGACGGGGTCGGTCTCGGCCAGCACGTCGGCCCACATGAAGGAAGTGTTGCCCACGAGGGTGTTCATGCCAGGCTGCGAAACGTCGGCAATGCTGTAGGGCGTGAAGCCTTCCTGAGCAGCCTTGGCATCAGCGGCGGCTTGTTCCCAATGCTCGGCGTAGAGCTCGATGCGGGCGCGGATACCCAGGGCTACCTGCTTGTTGATGTAGCGCTGGTCGTCGCGTACCTTCTCAGTCTTGCCCAGCAAGTCGATGGCGATGTCGATGTCGCTCTTCATTTGCTCGTATACCTTCTGCACAGTGGCGCGGGGGCAGCCCTCAACACCTACGCTACCCATGTTCTCCTGGGTGACGATGGGCACGCAGGGGTCGTCTTCGTGGCCCTTGTAGGTGAACTGATAGCGCTGGGCCAGCCACCAGTAGGCGTAGGCGCGCATGGCGTAGGCCTGACCCAGGTAGAACTGGAGATCGGAAGCCTCGACGGTGGTGGGATCGTCCACAAGGGCAGCAATGTTGTTGCTGTTGTAGATGATGGCATAGAGCGTGTTCCACTGGAAGTTGTTGTCGCCGTCGGTGAAACGGTGGCTGTGGTAGGAGAGCTCGTGCCAGAACCAGTTGTATACGATGCGCTCGCTCACGTAGTCGTAGCCGTCGGTGTCGGCCATGATGAAGATGGCGGGCAAACCGAAGTCGTTGTGATCCTCAGAGTAAGCCATGCCCGTGTTCTCGCGGGAGAAGATGGCGTTTACGCTGGCTTCAGCCTTGGAGGGGTCGGCCTGTGCAACGTCCGACTTCTGGGTAGACGTTACATAGCGGCCCTGGGGAGCGGTGTCCAGGTCGGTACAAGAACCGAAGGCCAACACCGTCAAACCTAAAAACAAATATCTATATATTTTTTTCATCTTTCTTCAGTTTTTCTGGTTTTAGAATGTAACTGTCAAACCGCCGGAGACGGTGCGGATGGGGGAGTAGGTCAGCGTGGATGAGCTGACGAAGGAACGACGGGGGTCAAGTCCGCGACGGCTGCTCAGGAGGAACAGGTTGTCGCCGGCCACGTAAACCCTTACCTTCTGTACGGCCAGCTGGTTGGTCAGTGACTTGGGCAATGTGTAGCCAATCTGGACGTTGCTCAGGTTCAGATAGTCAGCACTCACCAGGAAGCGGTCGCTCGTGCTGTTGGCATAGGTGTCCTGAGCGTCTACGCGGGGAATGTTGGAGTTAGGATTGCTGGGACTCCACGACTTGAGGATGTCCTTGTGCCAGTTCTGGCCGGCATAGTTGGTGTTGCCGCTGTGCATGAAGCTGGCATAGCCGCTGTCGTAAATCTTGCCGCCCAACGAGTAGGCCATCTGGAAGCTGGCATCGAAGCCGAAGAACGTAATGGTGGCACCGAAACCGCCGTATACCTTGGGCAGGAGGCTCTTGGTAGCTTTGCGGTTAGTGTTGTAAGCCGTGCTATAGTTGTTGGTTTTGTATTCGTTGCCGGCATCGTCCTTGGCCCAGTACAGTGCCTCGCCGCCCTGTACGGAAACGGTCTTGTCCTGCAGGTTGCCGTCGTCATCTTTTGCCTGATAGGTGAAAGTGGCATCCTCATGAGCCACGCCTGCCCACTTGGTCAGGTAGAGGCTGTACATGGACTTGCCTTCCTTGTAGATGCGGCTTCCGTCAATCCACTCGCCGTTCAGGTCGGGATGGAGCTTCAGGATCTTGTTGCCCTGGAAGGTGGCATTGAAGTTCAGCGTGAGGGCCACGTCCTTGGTCTTCACCAGGTCGGAGTTGAGGTCGAACTCAACGCCGTTGTTGCGCATCTTGCCGATGTTCATCGGAATGGTGGTGTAGCCCGAAGTTCCGGGAACGGTCTTGAAGTAAAGCATGTTGCTGGTCTGGCGGTTGTAGTATTCCACGCTACCATAGAGCTTGCGCTTCAGCACCGAGAAGTCGAAACCGAAGTTCCAGCTGTTGCTCTTCTCCCACTTGAGGTCCTTGTTACCCTTGAAGTAGAGCGTACCGTCGCTGAAGACGCCGTTGGCACCCGTCATGGTGTACTGGTCGGCGTAGGCATAGTAGTACGGTGTGGAAGTACCCAGCTTGTCGTTACCCTGCTGGCCGAAGCTGCCGCGCACCTTCAGTTCATCCAGCCAGTTGAGCGGCTTCATGAACTCTTCCTGCGTCATCATCCATGCGGCACTGGCGCTCCAGAACGTACCCCAGCGGTTGTCCTTGTGGAAGCGGGAGCTGCCGTCGCGGCGGATGCTGAATGAGCCGAAGTACTTGTCGGCAAAGTCGTAGTTCCCACGGAACAGGTAGCCCTGGGTGGAGTACTCGTTGTGGTAGCCATAGTGGTTCTTGCCGTCAATGACGTTGTAGAGCACATAGCTGTTGGGGTTGTACAGGTTGTTACCGTAGCCGCCCAACTCGTCGTCGGTCCAGCTGTAGCCGTCATAACCTGCCAGGACACCCATGTGGTGCACCTCGTTGAAGGTGGTGCGGTACTCGGCCAACAGCTGATAGTCCGTACCGCGTGTGCGGCTGTGGCTCTGCTGTGCATAGCCGCCGGTCTCGGCGTTCTGGCCGTAGTAGGGGTTACCCAGGAAGTTGTAGCGCGTGTTGTCGATGTTCACACCCATGCGTCCGGTAATGGTCAGGCCCTTGAGCGGGGTGATTTGCGCATAGTTGTTCATGCTGAAGATGTCCATGAGGTACATCTCCTTGTCATAGACGAACTGGCCTGCGGGGTTACAGCCGGGCTGGAAAGCACGGTCCATCACGCCGTAGGCACGGTTACCGTAGTCATAGACTTTCTTACCCTGCACGTTGCGCATGATGTTGCCCTCGGTGTCGCGAATCCAGAAGGGATAGACGGGAGCCATGGTGTAGGCAATGTTGAATGCGTTGCCGCTCGAGTTGGTGGTCGTCTGTTCGTCAGGATAACGGCTGTTGGTGTAGGTGTAGCCCACGTTGGTGCCCACCTTCAGCCAGTCGTTGATCTGGTAGTCCACGTTGGTGCGGAAGGAGTAGCGCTTGAAGTCAGAGTTCTGTATGATACCCTGGTCGTTCAGGTGGTTGAACGAAGCGTAGTAGGCCAGCTTGTTGTTGCCGCCGCTGATGCTGGCGTTGTACTCCTGGCGCAGGCTGTTGCGGAAGGTGTTCTTGTCCCAGCTGTCGGGCGTGATGAAGTGTTCGCCGTCGTTGTAGCCCAAGGTGGCGGCGGGGTTGATCTTGCCGTTCGTGCCGATGAGCATCTGTCCGTCGGGTACGGTGTAGATCTTGTAGCCATAGCCACCCTCGGCGGCGCTACCGCTCATGAGAATGTTGTTGGCATTCTGGTGAGCCTGGGCGGCCGACTGGCCGTTGTTGTAGTAGTAGCCGTTGTAGAGGGCTTCATATACTTTCTCGGTGTATACGCCCGGGGTTTGCAGCACGTCGTAGTTCTTGATCTGGCGGCTGTTCTGGCCGAGCTTCATGTCGAAGGTGACGCGGGCGTTGCCCTGCTTTCCTTTCTTGGTGGTGATGATGACAACGCCGTTACCCGAGCGTGCACCGTAGAGCGCGCTGGCGGCAGCGTCCTTTTCAATGCTGATGCTCTCGATGTCCTGTGAGGGAATGGAGGAAATGTCGCCCTCGAAGGGAACGCCGTCCACTACATAGAGGGGAGTCACCGTTGCATTGATAGAACCGACGCCGCGCACCAGGATGGTGGCGCTTGTACCCGGCTGTCCGTTGGACTTCTGGGCCTGCACACCGGCCACGTTGCCGGCCAGGGCGTTGGTTACGTTGGATACCTGCAACTTCTCCAGGTTGTCACTCTTCATGGTACCCACAGAACCTGTAAACTCAGACTTCTTGGCAGTACCGTAGGCGATGACCACTGCTTCGTCCAACACTTGCTGGTTGTCCTTGAGCAGTACGTTCATCTTGGCAGAAACAGCCACATTCTCAGTCTGCTTTCCGAAGAAGGACACCGTCAGCATCTTGTACTTGGCGGGCAGATTGGGAATGACAAAGGTTCCCTCGGCGTCAGTAATCGCACCATAGGTCGTCCCGTCCACAAAGACGCGGGCGCCCTGAATGGGTTGTCCTGTCTCGGCTGAGGCTACGACACCCATGACCTTGCGAGATGACTGAGCCATTGCAATGCCTGTCGTCAGCATCAGACAGGCCAAAATAAGCATGAACTTTTTCATATCTCTCTTTTTGAACAATTAAAAATTAAAGTTATACTTTCAGTTAATGATTTTGCTGTAATGTTCTCGTTTTTGTTGCATCGGCCAGTGCCTCACGGCGTAGGCCTTCTTTCCTGCGGCTGCGGGGGTGCGGACGGGCGTTGGGGCGCAACGACTTTTCCACCCATACAGTTTTAGGAATTGCAAAAGTATGAATTATTTTTTGTTTTCACGAATATTTTTTGAATAATTTTTTGCATTTCGGCCGAAAAAACGATAATTCAGCTAAAAAATGTGACGAAAACATGACAAAAGTTAGTGAAAGGGCGTGTTTTTTATGAAAAATAACACCTTTTTGCCATTCCGTCCATTCACGGGGGTGCATGTTCTTTCATTTTGCCATGAAAAAGGGGTAAAAAACAGGATTTTTACCCTCTTGGGGGCAGGAAAACTGCATTTTGTCATGCCGTGGGGTGCATGGGCGGCAGAATATTTATTCAAACACGCCTCCTTGGGCTGCATTCCATTCACCGTGGGCGGCTTGCGGGCGGGGCGCAGGTCCATTCAGCGTCTCTACGGGGCAAGCGCGCGTTTCTTACGCCTTGCAGGCAGATGCCTTGCGCCTTGTCCAAAATTTCTTGGGCCGCGGGGGCGTACCTTTCACGCCTTGCCCGTGCGGGCGGTCGGCGCAGGTGGTGGGAGAACCTTCATGAGGGGGGCGCGGCCCTATATATTTAAATGTATAGGAGGACGGCGGCCCGGCGGTGCGGCCCGCGGCAGCGCGGCCGTGCCG
>JAGAYF010000015.1 GCA_017940605.1 Bacteroidaceae bacterium | reverse complement strand
CACGGAGCCAAGCTCCTATTTGCCTACGGCGAGGCCACAGTGCCCAAGGTAACCGTCACCATACGCAAGAGCTATGGCGGAAGCCACATCGTCATGGGCTGCAAGCAGCTGAAAGCCGACTTGAACTATGCATGGCCCAGCGCAGAGATGGCCGTCATGGGCGCAAGCGGCGCAGTGTCCATCCTCTACGCCAAGGAAGCCAAGGATCACGAAGATCCCAAGGCGTTCCTGGCAGAAAAGGAAAAGGAATACAACGACCTCTTCACCAATCCCTACCAGGCTGCAAGCTACGGATTCGTGGATGACGTGATAGAGCCGCGCAACACGCGCTTCCGCATTTGCCGCGCCCTGGCAGAGCTGGCCACCAAGCGCGAAAGCCGACCAGCCAAGAAACACGGCAACATTCCTTTGTAATCAAGCCTTCATCCGTGCCTTTCTGCCACATGCGTAGGTTTCTCACCTTGACGGTATCGATACTTCTGGGCCTCAGCGCACAACATGCCTGGGGACAGGGAAACGAACACTTCAAGATAAGCGAGGTTCTCGTGGAAAACACCACCGGACTCACCGATGAATACGGTGACAGGGGGGCATGGATTGAAATTACCAATACTTCCTGGAGTTCTATCAACCTGGGCGGATGCTATCTGACCGACAACCCCGCCGTTCTGGACGAAACGTTGACGGCAGCACAGCGCATCAGCATGATGAGCCCCATTGCCATCGGCGATCCGCAGACTAAGGTCAGCCCACGCCAACAGATTGTGTTCTTTGCGGACGGCAAGACCAACCTGGGAACGCTGCACCTCAACTTTGTACTGCAGGGCGGACGTTCCAACTTCATTGCCTTCTACGATGGCAACGGCGAGACTTTACTTGACTCGGTCACCGTACCCCCCACATTGGGTAAGGACCAGTCATGGGCCTGTTTCTACGACGAAAGTAAGAACCGACGGACATGGAAAGCATGCTCCTTCGACGAAATCACCCCCAAGGCCGCCAATGACAACTTTCACAAAAAAGGAGACAAGGTGGGCGAGTTCAAAGAAAAAGACCCCTATGGGGTTGCCCTGTCCCTGATGGCCATGGGTATCGTCTTCGGCAGCATACTCTTGCTTTTCATCGTTTTCGTCCTGTTCAGCAAGATCTCCGATGCCTACGACATCTACCGTCACGGTCCGAGAAATCACGCAGCCAGCCCTGCCGACGCAGCGACCATGGCCGCCATTAGCTTGGATCTGAGTGAGAACGATGCCACATGGGTAGCCATTGGATTGGCACTGCATGAATACAGTTCCAGCCAGGCGCACGACCCCGAAAGCGGCATCATCACCATACGCCGACAGGGCGGTAACAGATGGAACGACCACGGGCGCGAACTTCAGGAACGCACATTGAAACAATAGCAGCCAACATGCTGGCTGAACCAACACAAAACAAAATTGCGATGAGTATATTAAGAATAAAATCACAAAACCTAGACCTCGAATTGGTGCTTGACGGCAGCGATGCCTCATCCCTGAAATGGGAAGGCGCAACCGGTGCTGCGGCACAAAGCCCCGAGGCACAACTGCACGCCGCCCTCATTGCCCTGGCCCTGAGCAATTGTGTGAGCAACAGCGATCACGATGAGGAAAGCGGTATCATCACCATTATACACAAGCCCACGGAATGGAATTCCAAGGCATTCGGCTTTACAAACACGAATTTTTAACTGAATACAAATAAAATCAAGATGAAAGAATACAAGTACAAAATCAATGGCGTTGAATACACCGTCAACATCCAATCCGTTGTAGGGAATCAGGCCAAAGTCACAGTCAATGGCACATCATATGATGTAGAGATTCAGAATGGTACAGCCTCAGCCGCCGCTCCGGCCGCCCCAGCCCAGCCAGCTGTCCCCGTAGCCGCACCCGTGGCTGAAGCACCCAAGGCAGAAGAGTCCAAAACTGAATCTCCCAAAGCCGCTGCCCCAGCACAACCTGCAGCTGCCCCTGCAGCCGCAGCTCCAGCAGGCGGAACTCCCATCAAAGCCCCACTTCCAGGTGTCATCAACGACATCAAGGTGGCCGTAGGCGACAAAGTGACCAACGGACAGGCCGTTCTGATTCTGGAAGCCATGAAAATGGAGAACGAAATCACGGCAGAATGTGACGGAACGGTTACATCCATCAACGTAAACAAGGGCGACTCCGTCATGGAGGGAACTGTTTTGCTTACCATCGGATAAGAAATTCTTTCTATGGACAGTCTGTGGGCCTTCATTGGGACCAAACTTGCCGACTTCCTTACATTTACCGGATTTGCCTGCGGATATTACGGGAATTACATTATGATTCTCGTAGGGTTCATATTTCTGCGCCTGGCCATCAAGCGAGATTTTGAACCACTACTGCTTGTACCCATCGGATTCGGCATTATCCTGGGCAACATCCCTTTTAAGGCCATCGGATTGGAGATAGGCCTGTATGAAGACAACTCCGTACTGAATTTCTTCTACTCGGGCGTTGTCAACGGCTGGTATCCGCCCCTTATATTCCTTGGAATCGGTGCGCTGACCGACTTTACGGCTCTTTTGTCCAACCCCAAATTATTATTGGTAGGCGGCGCTGCCCAGTTTGGCATCTTTGCCGCCTATATGCTGGCACTGGCCATGGGTTTTGAGCCTAATCAGGCTGCCGGCATCGCCATTATTGGCGGTGCCGACGGCCCAACGGCCATTTTCCTTTCCTCAAAATTAGCCCCCAACCTCATGGGGGCAATTGCCGTCTGTGCATATTCCTACATGGCACTCGTTCCGCTCATCCAACCGCCGCTCATGCGCTTGCTCACCAACCCAAAAGAGCGTACCATACGCATGAAACCCGGCCGCCATGTGTCCCAGACCGAACGCATCCTGTTTCCCATCATGGGATTGCTGATGACAACATTCCTCGTCCCGTCAGGGCTTCCCTTATTGGGGATGCTGTTTTTCGGCAACCTGCTAAAGGAAAGCACAAAGACCACGCGTTTGGCCAAGACCGCCAGCACTTCACTCAATGACATCGTTGTCATTCTGCTTGGCCTTACAGTAGGTTGCTCCACCCAAGCCAGTGAGTTCTTGACCACAAAAACATTGCTCATCTTCCTGATAGGCGCACTATCCTTTATTGTTGCGACGGCCTCGGGCATCATTTTCGTAAAACTCATGAACGTTTTCCTGCCCGAAGGCAGGAAAATCAATCCGCTCATCGGAAATGCCGGAGTCTCTGCCGTCCCCATGAGCGCCCGAATCAGCAATCAGGTAGGACAAGAATACGACAAGAGCAACTTCTTGCTGATGCATGCCATGGGGCCCAATGTGGCGGGCGTGATTGGCAGTGCATTGGCAGCCGGTGTCCTGTTAGGTTTCCTCAATTAGACCGACAGTTTTCTCCTTTCCTATATATAATATATGTATAGCGAAGTACGCCCCAACTCATGCAAGGCCTGGATGCTTGCAGCCAGGCCCAAGACACTGACGGGGGCATGCGTTCCCGTATTGGTCGGTGCAGCATTGGCATGGCACGACGGATATCATGCCATTGGGCCTGCCTCGCTCTGTTTTGCCTTTGCCTGCCTCATGCAAATTGCTGCCAACTTCATCAACGACCTCTACGATTTCCTGAGAGGCACTGACAGGTCCGACCGTTTAGGCCCAGAGCGCGCATGCGCTCAAGGATGGATTACCCCCAAGGCGATGAAGATGGGAATTGCCCTTGTCGTCACAGCCGCCTGCGCCGTGGGAGCAACCGTACTTTTGTGGAGCAGTCCATGGCTCATTGCGTTGGGGGCAGCGTGCGTATTGTTTGCCTTTCTCTACACCACCCGACTTTCCTACATGGGGCTGGGCGATTTGCTGGTCTTTGTGTTTTTCGGTTTCGTCCCTGTCATGGGAACATATTTTGTCGTCAGCGGCACACTCCATTGGGAGAGCATCGTTTGTTCCCTCTCCGTAGGCTGCATCATCGACCTCTTGCTTATCGTCAACAACTACCGCGACCGCGACACCGACCGCATATCGGGCAAACGTACACTCATTGCACACTTTGGAGAGACCTTTGGCAACCGCCAGTATTTGATAACGGGAATAGCAGGCTGCTTGTTCCCCCTGCTCCTGTGTATCACCCATCAGGGATGGTCCATCCTTCTGCCGTTGCTGTACCTACCCCTTCACTTCCAAACATGGAACAAGATGGTCCGCATCCGTGAAGGACGTGCCCTCAACAAGGTGCTGGGACTCACGTCACGCAATATGCTTATCTTCGGAATCCTACTTTCCGTTGGTATCTTGTTGAGTTAAATCCCGTCAGTTTTATTTGAGTTCCCTTATCCAGCCGCCCCATTTCAGCCGCGCCAGGAATATCAAGCCGCGGAACGACAACTCGATTGCCATGGCAATCCACACACCGTGCAGTCCCATCGTGGGAGCAAGCACTGCCGCCAGCGTAATGCGGACAGCCCACATGGACACCAGGTTCATCACAGCCGGCTTCATGGTATCGCCAGCGCCGACAAAGACACCGTAGGCCACTATCGAGGCAGCAAACATCGGCTCGGCCCACGCCTCAATGCGCAGGCACTCTGCGCCAAGCCTCCTCACTTCTTCCACAGGAGTCAACAAGTCCATCATCCACGGAGCGCCCAGCCACATGACCGCCCCCATGAGCGTCATGACCAGTATGCCCACCCACACCGTCATCCATGCCAACCGGCGCGTAAGGTCCTTGCGTCCGGCCCCCAGGCTTTGGCCAACCAGGGTCGTTGCGGCCTCTCCTATGCCATAGCCCGGCATGTAGCACAGGCTCTCGGCCGTAATACCAAACGAATTGGCCGCAATTGCCACTGCGCCCAGGGGCGCAACAATCATGGTACTGACGATCTGGGCTACATTCATCACTACGCGCTGCACGAACATGGGCGCAGCTATGCCGTATGCCCTCTTGAGCGTAACCTTCGTAGGCAGGAAACTGCCCACTTCCTGCCACAACGCCAGTTCCTTGCTCCTGACCGTGGCGTACCACATAAGCCAGCCCGCCACGACAGCCTCGGCCAGGCATGTGCCCACGGCCGCACCGGCAACTCCCCATCCTGCACCGGGAATCCACAGCGGGTGTCCCATTAGCTCAACCATACGCGACGGAAAGATGAGGAAAAAGTTAAACAGGATGTCCAACACACACATTACTATGTTGGCCACGCTGGGTGTCTTCATGTCGCCGGCACAACGCAACATTGCGCCCGCCAGCATGTCCATCATGGCCAACGGCATCCCCAATACAAATATCAGAAAATAGACGGTGGCATCGTGGCGTATCACTTCTTCGCCTCCCAGCCACACGGGAAGCTGCCAGGCAATGGCCGCCCCCACGAGCGCAGTCAGCACGCTGACCACGATGCTCGACACAATGGATTGGCGCAGCACATCACGTGCGCCCCTGAAGTCATTAGCCCCGATGCGATGCGCCACCTGGACAGAGAAACCCGTGGATACACACGACACGACGCTCCAGAACAGCCACAGCGTCGTAGAAACCAGCCCTATGCTTGCACTGGGGTTAGCCCCGAGCGACCCCGTCATGGCAGCGTCAATGTAATTCATCAGGATATTGGAGACCTGCGCAACAATGGCAGGAACACTCAGCAGGGCCACAAGCCTCAGCTGATGCTCACGCGTCAGTTCCCCACCCTCGCGGATTCTCAGCAGCAATTCATCTTTTGTCATAGGGCACAAGGCATCATAATACCAATCAAAATGCAAAGATATAAAAAAGATATGCCCACTCCCCTATTCCTTGCCAAGAAAAAACATCATGCCATGGCTTGCCGACTGGCCAAGCCGGGAAGATGAAACCGCGCAGCGGCTGCCAACCATAAGGAAAAGCACACCATCAGTCCCGATGGTTGGGCAAACCAGCTGTCCCTCACGTCAGAACAAGGAGGGGGAAAGGTGAAGACAGAAGATCAGGTAAGACATTTTTCAAAAGACACAATCCGGACCATCAAGGCGGCTCATGACACCGCGCGAAAAGGACCATATTCATCCATATGGGGAAGAAAGGTGATTTTATACGCCCCATACGCCGAAACGGCACGCCTTGTCGGAAATTTATTGGACCGCATTGGAGCAGTTTTTGCGCCTTGCCCGTAGAGGGAACATGGGCAACAGGATTTCCTTCCATGTCGTAAGGAACGCACCATCTGAATAGAGGAAAAAGAAAAAAGGAACAGAAAAAGTTCCAAACAGACCACTTAAACTTCACTGAAACACAATGATATTAGAAAATCAATGCGTAACTTTGTAACCATGAAACGAGTGCCTTACCCTCTACATCCCAGGTTTCTCTTGGCCATCCTCTTCATCTGCATTGGGGTGACCTCATGCGACCTCATAGAGTACCACCCCTATGACGGACGCCTGGACGGCGCAAGGCATCTGACCCAAGAAAACATCCGTAAGATAGAGGCATTGTGCGCCGACAAGGATACCATACGCTTTGCCGAAATTTCAGATACGCAACGGTGGTACGATGATACAGAAGACTTAATAAAAGCCATCAACCAACGGGGTGACATTGACTTTGTCATCCACTGCGGCGACCATACCGACTTTGGCCTTACCAAGGAATTCCTGTGGATGCGCAACATCTACCAAAAGCTGTCCATGCCCTATGTCTGCCTTATCGGCAACCACGACTGCCTGGGTACGGGCGAGGACGTGTATCAACAGCTGTACGGCGACGTCAACTTCAGTTTCGACGCGGGTTTCGTGCATTTCCTGTGCCTCAACACCAATGCCTTTGAATATGACTACTCCATTGCCGTACCCGATTTTGAATACATCAAGACTGACTTGCACAACCTCTGCCCCAACGCGGTACAGACCGTGGTGGCCATGCATGCCAAACCCGGCAGCGAGCAGTTCAACAACAACGTATTGGACTATTTTGAGTACAGCCTGAACCAGTTCCCCAATTTGAAGTTCTGCATCTGCGGACACAACCACCACACGACCATTGAATACCCATTCGAGGGCGGTGTTCCTTACTACCAATGTGCCTGCGCCAAGGAACGCACGTATCTGGTATTCACCATCACACGCGACACCTACACTTATGAAGCTGTCAAGATATAGCATCCTCATCTTACTTCTGCTGCCGTTGACCACTGCTGCCATTGCGCAGGAACGTGGCGAGAGCCTGGCATTGCCCTCGCACGGCATGGGTACGGCCGCAGCATGGGCAGCCGATGACCTCAATCATGACAGTGACTCGGTGCTGCTACTCAACGAAATCTATCGCAAGCGCATTGAACGCTACAATCGTTTCTGGCATGGGCTCATCCCTTCGCAGGTCAAGCTGCAGTACGCCGGCAGCATCGGCCTGCTGTCGGCAGGCATGGGGTGGCACTACGGAAAGCAGCGGCGCATTTGGGAAACCGACCTCATGTTCGGATTCCTGCCCGCCTATGACACACGTACCAGCAAACTTACCATGACCATCAAGCAGGGATACATTCCCTTTCGCATTACGTTGCACGGAAATTGGCAGTTTGAGCCGCTTTCCTGCGGCTTGTTCTTCAACACTGTATTTGGCGAGGAGTTCTGGTCGCGCCAACCCTCCAAATACCCCAAGCGCTACTATGGCTTTTCCACAAGTGTCAGGAGCAATGTCTTTGTAGGCGAACGCTTTCGCTACCAGATTCCCATGCAAAAGCGGCGGCGCATCAGCAGCATTTCGCTCTACTATGAGCTAAGCACCAACGACCTGTACTTGGTAAGCGCCATTCCCAACTCCTACTTGAAATTAGGCGACATTCTGAGTCTTTGCTTCGGCATTAAGTACGACTTTTTCTGAAACATCGGCTTCCTTTTGGGCATTTTTGCTCTGCCGAGGGGCTGAATGTTACCAAAATGTTCTAATTTTGCACTTGAATAGAACAAATTTCAAGTATTCAAGCATTATGAACGTAGCAATCGTAGGCGCAAGCGGCGCCGTAGGACAAGAATTCATGCGCATCCTTGACGAGCGCAATTTCCCCATTGACCAACTCACGCTCTTCGGGTCTTCCCGCAGCGCTGGAAAGACTTATACCTTCAAGGGCAAAGAATATACCGTCAAACTATTGCAGCACGGCGACGATTTCAAGGACATTGACGTCGCCTTCGTCTCCGCCGGCGGCAGCGCATCCAAGGAATTCGCCGAAGACATCACGCGCTATGGCGCAGTCATGATAGACAACAGCAGTGCATGGCGCATGGAAGAGAACGTTCCCCTGGTCGTTCCCGAGTGCAATGCCCAGGATGCCTTGAACCGTCCGCGCGGAATCATTGCCAACCCCAACTGTACGACCATCATGATGGTGGTAGTCCTGCAGCCCATTGAAAAGCTGAGCCACATCAAGCGCATTCACGTCTCCAGCTATCAGAGTGCCAGCGGTGCCGGCGCGGCAGCCATGGCCGAATTGCAACAACAATACAAGGAATTGCTGGAAACAGGCGACGTGCAGACCATTCAGAAATTTCCCCACCAGTTAGCCTATAACGTCATTCCCCAAATCGACGTCATGACCCCCAATGACTACACAAAGGAGGAAATGAAGATGTTCAACGAGACGCGTAAGATAATGCACAGCGACGTGCGGACCAGTGCCACCTGCGTCAGGGTGTCTTCCTTGCGCAGCCACAGCGAAAGCGTGTGGGTTGAGACCGAGAAACCGCTCACGGTCGAGGAAGTTCGTGCCGCTTTGGCCCAGGCCCCGGGCGTAACGTTGCAGGATGATCCGCAGCAGTACGTCTATCCCATGCCGCTCCATTCCGCTGGAAAAGATGATGTCTATGTCGGCCGCGTCAGGAAAGACCTTGCCAACGACAACGGCATTACATTGTGGCTCACGGGCGACCAAATTCGCAAGGGAGCGGCTCTCAATGCCGTCCAAATAGCAGAGTATCTCCATCAAGTAGGCAACATCAAGTAACCTTTTTCCTTATATAGTTAACAACATGAAACCGTCCCTCCTCCTTGCCGCCACGGCAGTTTTCTTTTCACTCACTGGCACTGCCAGAAGCCTGCTTGTTGAAACCGAGGCCTTCCGCGACAAGGGAGGATGGACCGTCGACCAGCAATTTGTCGACCAAATGGGTTCGCCTTACCTGCTGGCTCATGGACAAGGCATCCCCGTTGCCGACGCACAAACCGCCGTTGACATTCCCGCCAAGGGTATCTATTACATCTATGTGCGCACATACAACTGGACCGCCCCGTTTTCCAATGAAGAGGGAGCGGGTCGTTTCCAATTGAAGGTCAACGGCGAACCACTCGCCACCACCTTGGGAGCAACAGGACAGACATGGCAATGGCAACTGGCTGGCAAAAAACGGCTCAACAAGGGCCATGTCACCCTTGCCCTCCATGATCTCACGGGATTCGAGGGCCGCGCCGATGCCATCCTGCTTTCCACAAAGCCACTGACCAAACTCGACACGGACAAAGAGGACATGGAGGTCCTACGCCGCCGTCTCATTCCCCATTATGAGGACATACAGGAAGGAGGAACATATGATTTTGTCGTCGTGGGCGGTGGATATTCTGGCATATGCGCTGCCGTGGCCGCAGCACGCCAAGGTCTCAAGGTAGCACTCATACAAGACCGCGCCGTACTGGGCGGCAATAATTCCAGTGAGGTTCGTGTGCAGTTGGGAGGCTCCATCACTTGCGAGCCATACCCCAATTTGGGCAACTTGCTCAAGGAATTTGCCCCCACACGCAAAGGAAATGCCATGCCCGAGGAATATTATGCCGACGACCGAAAGATGGATATCGTCAAGGCCGAGAGCAACATCTCCCTTTTTACGCTGACACGCATCATTCGCGTAGAACAAGAGGGTCTTCACATCAAGTCTGTCATTGGGCGTGGCATTGAAAATGGTATTCTCACGCGCTTCAACGCCCCTCTCTTTGCCGACTGCACTGGCGACGGCAACATTGGGGTTATGGCAGGGGCAGAATACATGGTAGGACGCGAGAGCAAATCCGACTTTGGCGAACAAAGCGCACCCGACCAACGCGACCGCATGGTGCTGGGAGCTTCCTTGCAGTGGAATTCCGAGAAAAAAGCGCAGCCTGTGCCTTTCCCTGAATTCAATTACGGATGCAACTTCACGGAGGAAAGCGTTCAACAGGTCACCAAGGGAATGTGGACGTGGGAGACGGGCATGATGAAAGACCAAATCAGCGAAGCTGAGCAAATACGCGATTACGGCATGTTGGTCATCTACGCCAATTGGTCCTATCTCAAGAACCATTGCGCCGATAAACAAAAATATGCCAACTTGCAGCTGGGCTGGGTATCCCATGTCAGTGGCAAGCGTGAGTCGCGCCGTCTGGTGGGCGACTATGTCATGACAGAGACCGACATCATAGAGAATAAAATCTACGATGATGCGACGGCCACCTCCTCATGGACGATTGACCTGCACTATCCCGAGCCTGAGAACAGCAAGTTCTTCCCTGGTCGCGAGTTCAAGAGCATCTGCGTACAGGAAGAAGTACCCCTCAGCCCCATTCCATACCGCTGCTTTTACACGAAGAAGATTGACAACCTCTTTATGGCCGGCCGCGACATCAGCGTCACCCACATTGCCCTTGGCTCTGTGCGCGTCATGCGCACCACAGCCATGATGGGCGAAGTCGTAGGCCTTGCCGCCAGCGTTTGCCACCGCCATCACGCCCTGCCGCGCGCCGTCTACACCCATTACTTTGCCGACCTCAAGACACTGATGGAGCAAGGATCCGGTCGCCACGGCATTCCCAACAACCAGCTAACCAACGTGGGGCGCAACTGCCACCACTACTTCACTCCGCCTTACACCCAAACGGCCTCGGGGCAAAAAACGGAAGTCGTTCCCGACATTCCCTTTGAATCATTTGAGATAGAGGGCGTACCTTTCAAGATGATCAAGGTCGAGGGCGGCACTTTTGCCATGGGACGCGAAGACGGCTATGCCTCTGAGCGCCCTGTCCATCAGGTTACCCTTAACGAATACTACATTGGTCAGACCGAGGTAACACAAGCACTGTGGATAGCCGTCATGGGAAAGAAAGCCAACACCGCCAACAACCGTGTGGGCGGCAATTTTCCCATTGAACGCGTACTTCCTGCCTCCATTGATGAGTTTATGCAAAAGTTGAGCGCACTCACGGGCCGCAAATTCCGCCTGCCCACCGAGGCCGAATGGGAATATGCAGCACGCGGCGGCCGCCACTCGCGTGGCTACCGATACAGTGGCAGCGACAACGTGGCCGATGTGGCATGGAATGTCTTCTCATCGGGCGGCAGCACCCATGAGGTAGCCCAATTGCAGCCCAACGAACTGGGCCTCTACGACATGAGCGGCAATGTTTTTGAATGGTGTTCCGACTGGTATGGCAGATACCCCACCCAGGCGCAGCACAATCCGCAAGGACCATCCGACGGCGGCTACCGATGCCTGCGCGGCGGCTGCTGGTTGGGCGAAAACAACAGTTGCCGTACCACCTACCGCAGCTACGATGCCACAGGAAGCATGCTTCTTAACAACGGCTTCCGCCTGGTCATGGAACCCTGAACCCCCACTTTTTCTATTACTCAGGACAGGTACTCGCCCTCCCCCGCCAAGTTCATCATCCAAGCGGGACATCTACACATTATACCGCAAGTGGAACAATTGGCTTTCCGTCATTTTTGAGACAGAAAGTCATTTATAAAAATAATCCCGAGTTACTTAAAATTATCAGGGAAAGACGTTTTATTCTTCCAGCACCCTAAAATCTTTCCAAACGGGGGCTTTTTCATAGGCCTCCCTGCACCCTGAGGGGACATGGATGGTGACACGCGCGGCATCAAACGTATTACTGATCACCTCAAGCGGCCGGCGATACGGCACTTGCACAGCCTGCAGGGTGGTGCATCCCTGGAAAGTACCCTCCTGAAACCGATGGAGCGAAGCAGGCAGGACCACACGGGCCAACCGCGGGCAACCATAGAAAGCATAGCGGCCCAGGGCTATCACGGACGGCGGCAGGATGGCCTCCTGCAAGCTGCGGCATCCCGCAAAGGCATAGTGCCCAACGGACTTGAGCCCGTCAGGAAGGACAGCCGCACGCAACGACAGGCAGTTGGAGAAAGACTCATTGCCCAACGTCTTGAGGCCGCGCCCAAAATGCACTTCCTCCAGGCAGGCGCACTCATTGAAGGCGTAGCCGCCGATGGTCTCCAGCGCATCGGGGAAGACCAGCTTGCGCAGGCCCGTGCATTGCTCAAAGGTGTACCCCCCGATGGAGGTAAGCGTGGCAGGAAACTGGATGCTCAGCATTTCGGTGCACTCACAGAAGGCAAGCGACTTGATGGTCGTCACTGTGTAGGTCGTGCCCCCGTGCCGGATGTGTTCGGGAATGACAACGTGGCCCTCATAGTGACCTTCCAACAGCGATATGACCGCCACGGAGGTGTCATTCAGCACCTCGTAGTTGATGCCGCCCACGACAAACGCACCCACACGAACCGAAAACATGGCACTGAGCACAACGGCACTCAGCAGGCCCACCACTCTATTCTTCATCATACAATCAGTGTTTCTTATCAGATGATTCAACATTTAGCACGCACAAAATTACGAAAATTATGTGTAATATCCAAACATTCCGCCGCATGAAGACACACGCGGGGCACACGCCGCCACCAACGAGCCCCAAGAAGGAAGGCACGTCAGGACAGCGCACACAAAACAGGCGTAAAAGCGATGGCGCAAGGCGCGAAAGCCCCGCAAACGCGGCCTGAAAAATTTCATGCAAGGCCTGAAAACCCGTTCAACAAGGCGTAAAATTCCGATGAAGGACCAACCCACCATTTTCACACGACATCATAGGCAGAAATGAGGGGAATGGGCGATAGCCATCAGCCTTTCCGACGCATACTGATGCGGACGCAGGATTTTGATGTGGTAATAAAATCCCATGAAAACCATCCAATATGATTTCCACCCAAAACCTTGGATCGCTTCTGTCGGACTAATAATTTTGATGATTGTTGTTCTTCCATTTTGAGCGACAGACGAGACTCGAACTCGCGACCCTCGGCTTGGGAAGCCAATGCTCTACCAACTGAGCTACTATCGCATGGGGTTTGATGGTGCAAAAATAATCATTTTTCCATACATACCCGCTTTTTCCGGTCATTTATTTTTTCTTCTGGGCCTCCTGCTCCTGCAAAAGGAGCTTGTCAATCTCGGCAAACTGCTTGCCCATGTTCAATGTCAGGTAGGTGCGGTACAGCAACGGTGCCCAGCGGTCCTTGTCGTCGGGGCGCAGTGCCTTGTATCGCTCCAGGTAGGGCAATGCGGTCTTCATGATCTCCTTTACGCGTGACTTCTGGGCCGCATACTCCTTGGCGTTGATGTTGGGCTTGATGTTGTCGTCTATCTCCACGGCCTGGCTGAAGTAGCTGCTGCCGGCGTAGAAATAGGCATCGGCATTGGCCGAATCGGCAGCAAGGACCTCGGTGGCAAGGTTGATGCACGCATTGTAGTCCTTGAGATGGTACAGGACTACGGTCTTGGCAAATTTGTAAATGTTCTTCCGGCCATCCATCTGGAGCATGCTGTCGGCCAATGACAGCGACTTGGCGTAGTTGTGCGTGGAGTTGTAGTAATCGGTCAGGTTGGTAAAGAAGAACATGTCGTTGGGCTCTTCTTTCATGCCGCGCAGGAGTTCCTTTTCATAGTTGTCCATCTGCTTCAACGCGGCATAGGATATGGCGCGGTACTGCAAATACAGGTCGGTGTTGGCCGTGTCGCGCGCAGCCAGGTCGGAGTACTTGAACACATTGGCATAGTCCTTCAGTTCAAAGCTGTTGGCCATGCACCAAAAGGCGGCGCGCGGCATCATGTTGTCATTCTCCAGCAGGTGGTCCTTCTCGAAGATGGGAGTGCTGGCGGCATCGATGTACATGGAGAAGAATTTCCTGCCATTCTGGTAATCCTTTTTCTGCGTAAAGAACAAACCGGCATTATATATATTGGAATAGTAATCCTTGAGGATGTTGTAGCTGCGCGAGCGATACCTGATCTTCACCTTCCCCTTGGCATCGGGCAATTGGTCCTTCTGGTCACATTTTATCAGGTAATCGAACATGCCGTAGGTCGTGTTGAAAAAAGAAACCGTATCGTAGGCCTGCTTGAGGTAGATCTTGGTATTCTCCGCATCGTTGGCCTTGCGCTGCACACAGGCGGCCAGGAAGTACAACTCGGGATCATCCTTCAATTCGTCGTCCTTCTCAGCTGCTTGGACGACTGCCATAGTCTGGGCAAGGTTTCCGCCTTTTTTAATATAGGTACGCAGGGTCTTGTACTCCTTTTGGGAAAGGGCATGACCCACTGCCATCAGGCAAAAGACGAGGCAAATACATTTCTTAATCATGGCCGATTTCATTTTATTTGGTCTACAAAAATACGCATTGGCAGACAAATGCTTCTAAATGGAATGATAAAAATCCTTAATCAGCGCAAACGCCAGCGGCCCTTGTCCCAAATCATGGGAAAGCATATCAGTTCGGTGCTGTCGTTCTGGTAGGTCAGTTTTAGGTATACTTCAACCGCATTGGCAGCCTGGGGTATGTCGGTCTTCAGGCTTTCCACTTTTTTCAGGCCCACGTGGGTTTTCTTTTTGCTTCTCACGAACTGTTTCAGGAACGTCCGCATGTTGCTTCTATAGACATCAGAGGCACTGTCGCAGGAAACAATATCCTTTAACAAATCGTCGTATTTTTCTTGTTCCATGAGATTTACGTACTTCACGGCTACATCGGTAGCCTGGTCGTATTGAGGCGATGCCGACCTTTTGCAGCCCACGAATAGGAGCAAGGTGAGGAACAAGCAGAGTATGTATTTCATCTATTTCTGACGGAAGAACAACTTGATGGGCGTACCCTTCAAGTCCCACTTGTCACGGATTTTGTTTTCCAGGAAGCGGGCATAGGGTTCCTTGATATATTGCGGCAAATTGGCGTAGAACACAAAAGTAGGTACTTTTGTATTGGGGACTTGGGAGCAGTACTTTATCTTTATGTACTTGCCCTTGAGCGATGGCGGCGGATAGGCCTCGATGAGGGGCAGCATCTCCTCATTCAGCTTGGACGTACTGATTTTTTTCTTCATGCGGCCGTAGGTTTGCTCGGCAGCCTGCAGCACTTGGAAGATGTTCTTGCTGGTTAGGGCCGAACCGAACAAAATGGGATAGTCCGTAAAGGGCGCAGTGCGCGATCGGATGGTCTGTTCGTAGTACTTGACGGCCTTGGGGCTCTTGTCCTCAATGGCATCCCACTTGTTGACAAAAACAACAAGCCCTTTGTTGTTCTGTTGTATGAGACGGTAAATGTTTAGGTCCTGTGTCTCAATGCCTCGCTGGCCGTCAATCATCAGGATGCAGACATCGGCATTTTCTATGGCGCGGATGGAGCGCATTACCGAGTAGAATTCCAAATCTTCGCTCACCTTGCTTTTCTTTCTGATGCCTGCGGTGTCGACCAAGTTGAAATCCATCCCGAATTTGTTGTATCGGGTGTCAATGGAATCGCGTGTCGTGCCCGCAATGTCAGTCACAATATTGCGATTTTCCCCCACAAGGGCATTAATAAGGCTGCTCTTGCCCGCATTAGGGCGACCGACGACAGCGAAACGCGGCAAACCATCGTTCTCTTCAGCATCACTTTCGCTGGGAAACAGTTTTACCAATTTATCCAACAAGTCTCCAGTTCCGCTGCCCGACAGAGCCGAGACGCAATAGGGCTCGCCCAATCCCAGGGAGTAGAATTCGGCCGCATTATACTGCAGATTGTTATTATCCGTCTTATTTGAAACAACCAGCACGGGCTTCTTGACCCTCCGAAGGATATCTGCCAGTTCGTTATCAATGTCAGTGACGCCCGTCATCGTGTCAACTACGAACAGAATGGCCGTAGCCTCCTCGGCAGCTATCTTAACCTGCCTGCGTATCTCATCTTCAAAGATATCATCGGTGTTGGACACCCAACCGCCCGTGTCAATGAGCGAAAAAGTCTGGCCGTTCCACTCCACCGTGCCGTACTGGCGGTCGCGCGTCGTGCCCGAAATTTCGCTCACTATTGCCTGACGCGTTTTAGTCAGCCTGTTAAACAGCGTTGACTTGCCCACATTGGGTCTTCCCACTATTGAAACAATGTTTCCCATCGTCAAATTATTCTTTAACTGTTTTGTTTGTAGCCAAATTGGTTCAATTCCTTCGTTGAGTTGCGCCAACCCTTTTTTACCTTGACAAAGATACGGATATATACCTTTTTGTCAAGGAATTTCTCAATGGATTTTCGCGCTTCGGTTGATATTTTCTTCAACGCAACGCCTTGATGGCCGATGACAATGCCTTTCTGGCTCTCATGCTCCACGAAGACGATTGCTTCAATCCTTACCAATCCGTCCGACTCCTTGTAGCTGTCTACTTGCACCTCAACGCAATAGGGAATCTCCTTGTCATAATACAACAGAATCTTTTCCCGGATAATTTCTGAGACGAAAAACCTCACGGGCTTGTCCGTCAACTGGTCCTTATCGAAATACGGGGGATTCTCAGGCAGCAAATCCTTGATCCTGTCCAAGACCCGATCGACGTTAAACCGTGCCTTGGCAGACACAGGGTAGATTTCGGCATCGGGAATGAGGTCTTTCCACTCATCGACCAATTTTTCCAGCACACGCTGGTCGGTAAGATCGATCTTGTTAATGATAACTATCTTAGGTATTTGCTTTAATTTGTTGACGTTCTCAATAAAATCAAGATTCTTCTCCTGCGTTTCCACCACATCGGTCACATAGACCAAGACATCAACGTCCACCAATGCCTCGTCGCTGAATGCGCGCATGGACTCCTGCAACTTGTAGTGCGGTTTCAGGACGCCAGGGGTGTCCGAGAAGACAATCTGGCAGTCGTCCTCATTCAGGATGCCCATGATGCGATGTCGCGTCGTCTGCGACTTGAACGTGGCAATCGAGATGCGCTCTCCGACAAACAGATTCATCAGTGTGGACTTCCCCACGTTGGGATTCCCCACAATGTTCACAAATCCTGACTTATATGCCATCACTTTCCCATTTTACTTCTAAACTCAAGATTCCCGCCTCTCTACTTGTTCATAGAGGAGCAGGAATCATTGATTATGTGTCTTCTATAAGAACGGTTTCCTATTTACAATTATTTTTCTGCTCCGTCATACGCCCACTTCAGATAGGCCGATCCGAACACAAATCCTGCTCCGAAAGCAGTCAGAATGATTTTATCGCCTTTCCTGAGCTTCTTCTCAAAGTCCCACAGGGCCAAGGGCAGGCTGGCCGCGCTTGTGTTGCCATAGTGCTGAATGTTCACCAGCACTTTGTCCATTGGCATTTCCAGCGTATTGGCCACGGCCTGTATGATGCGCACATTGGCCTGATGGGGAATAATCCAATCCAGGTTGTCCTTGTTCAAACCGTTCCGCTGTGCAATTTCGGCCGTCAGGTTGCTCATGTTCGTCACCGCATATTTAAACACGGTGCGACCCTCCTGGTGGATGAAGTGCATCTTGGCGTCTATCGTTTCGTGCGTGGCAGGATGCACGCATCCGCCGGCAGGAAGATGCAGGTACTGGAATCCCGAACCATCGGTGCGCAGGATGCTGTCCTGCCAGCCAAGGTCTTCCTCGGTTGCCTCCACAAGCACGGCACCTGCGCCGTCGCCAAAGATGGGGCATGTCGACCTGTCGGTATAGTCTACAAAGGAAGTCGTTTTTTCCGCACCCACGACAATCAGCCTCTTGTAGCGTCCGCTCTCAATCATGCAGGATGCCGTGTCCATGGCATAGATGAAGCCACAGCACGCAGCCTCCAGGTCATAGGCAAAGGCCTTTGAGAAGTGCATTTCCTCCACCACTTCCGATGCGTTGGACGGAAAATGGTAGTCGGGAGAGCAGGTTGCACAAATGACGCCCTCTATCGTGTCGGGGTCAACGTCTGTCTTGTCCAGCAGTTGTCTTACGGCCTTCTTGGCCAGGTATCCGCTGCCCAGTCCTTCCTCTTTCAGTACGCGGCGCTCCTTGACCCCGATGCGGGTCATGATCCATTCGTCGTTTGTGTCAACCATCTGCGACAGTTCGTCATTGGTCAACACATAATCGGGCACATATCCACCTATGCCCGTTATTATTGCATGAAGTTTACCCATTTCCAGATGCCTGTTATTCGGCTACGGCCTTTTCTACAGCAAGTTTGCCTCTGTAGTAACCACAGCTGGGGCATACGGTGTGGTACACGTACCATTCGCCACAATGTGCACACTTGGCCAATGTGGGAGCTACGGCCTTATCGTGGGTTCTTCTTTTCAGGGTTCTTGTTTTTGACTGTCTTCTTTTAGGATGTGCCATTTTCTATTAGTGTTTAATGTATTTTAATATAGTTGTTTAATCTACAAATCTTCGTCGGTGTTCACCAGATACTGGTCCAACTGCGCCTGCATGTCAGGATTGCACTGCCCTTCCCCGTGCACGCAACGTGCGGGCATGGACAGGATGACATAGTCGTACATCAGGGGTTCCAGGTCCAACTCCCCGTCGCGCTCATCCACGCACACGACATCTTCGTCCACTTGTTCGGCTGTGCCCAGCCTGACGCTGACCTCATTGTCCGAATGCACTTCTACATCCAAGTCGTCTGCACACCGGTCGCAGCTGGCAAACACCTTGCCGTCAAGGTGCAGCCTGACGCCGTAGGCATTGCCCACCTTGTTTATCGTGATGCTGACATCGACATCGCCGCCCTTCACGAGACTATAGTCCTTCGACTGGAAAAATTCGTCTCCAATGTGATACTGAAGCTTGGCCTTTGGGGCGTGCATTGTGTTCAGATTGAATATATAAGCCATCACACATTACAATTGGCGTGCAAAAATACAAATATTTTTTGATGTAGCAATGACAACCGCTGTTTTTGTTTGTTCTTTTGAATGAATATTTTTTCCACGCCCCATAAACGGCCACCCATCACCAGTCAGCACGGGTTGCCCAACGGGCACAACCCCACCCCATCAAGCACCGGTGAAACGGAAAGGCGCAAAAGGCGGACCGACAAGGCGTAAAAGGGCGGTAAACGGGGCGCAAGAAATTTCAGACAAGGCGTAAAAGACCATTCTTGGGCCTCATATTTCCACTCTGCCCGGGACTGATTGATTTTCAGACATATTCAAAAACTTTTTCGGCCCGACACCATGATTCAAATGCGATTCATGATGCGCAGGAACTCGTCATAGGATGTTTCCAACCGCGACAATTCATAGGGCGGTATCTTCAGCGAAAACGTGCCCCTCACCTGGGGCAGGTCAAAATAGTTCTTGACAATGCTTACCAGGTTGAACGCGCGCCCGCTGCCCTTCTGCAGCAGCTTGGCGCAGTAGAGCGACAGTCGTTCGGGCTCATGGTCCAGCCGCCTCAGTTGTTGGAACAGCACATAGCTGCACGGCAGCGTGTCCTGCTCCAGCAAGTACAGGATAGCCCGCTGCGAGTCATCCAGGTGCAGTTGCGCCAACAGCTGCACCACCTCCTGCGGTGTCTTGAGCACGGGCAGCAACATCTGCAACAGCTTGTGCTCGTCTATTTTCCTCTCTTCGTCGACAATCAGCGCACACATGCCGTCAAATACCGCGCCGCCAAATTGCAACCGACCGTCGGCATACATGTCCACCGCCGATTTCAGCAGCGTTACCAGCCAGGCCTTGGGGCTTGTGCCATAGAGCACCTGAAAACAGGCCCAGAAGCGCTCCTCGTCCAGGGCAGGCAGGATGTTCTGGCTGAGCATCAGCCCCGCCGTGCGGAACTCCGAGTGGGTCATGCGGTCCAGGCACTGCACCAAGCCCTGCCAATCGTTTTTTTCGATGAAGGGCTGCATGCGCCTGGCCAGCGAGGAATTGTACTGATGGGTGGTGTGCATGACAGAAGGCGTTGCGTCAGTCTTTTGTCAGCGGCTCGTCCCTCAGTTCCATGAGCAGCACGTTTTCAATGTGCTGGGTATGGGGAAACATGTCCACGGGCTGGATGGAGACCACCCTGTACAGTTCGTTCATGAGGGCCACGTCGCGTGCCTGCGTAGAGGGGTTGCAGCTCACGTATACCACCCGCTGCGGGCGCGCCTTGAGGATGACGTCGACCACGTCCTTGTGCATTCCCACGCGGGGCGGGTCGGTAATCAGCACGTCGGGACGGCCGTTGTCGGCTATGAACTGGTCGTTCAGCACGTCCTTCATATCGCCGGCATGGAATTCAGCGTTTCCTATGCCGTTGAGCAGGGCATTTTCCTTGGCATCCTCAATGGCTTCGGGCACATACTCTATGCCTATCACCTTGCGGCATTGGCGAGCTACGAAATTGGCTATCGTTCCCGTGCCGGTGTATAGGTCATACACCAGTTCGCTGCCCGTCAGGCCACAGTAGTCGCGCACCGCCTTGTACAGGTTGTAGGCCTGCTCGTTGTTGGTTTGGTAGAAGCTCTTGGGCCCCACCTTGAACCGCAGGTCCTCCATCATTTCGTACACAAATCCCTGTCCTTTGTATACCTGGAGGTCCAAATCGCCCACCGTGTCATTGCACTTCAGGTTATTCACCCACACAATCGTGGTTATCTCGGGATATGTCTCGTCCAGGTACTTCAATACCGCCTGCGCCTGCTGCTCCTGCCCGGCATCCTCCATGTGGAACTGGATGAGCAGCATGGTCTCGCCCGAATTGGACGTGCGGAACATCAGGTTGCGCAGCAATCCAGTCTGGGCACGCAGGTCGAAAAAGGACAAGCCGTTCTGAACGGCGAAGCGGCGCAGACCATTGCGCACGCGGTTTTGCAAATTCCCCATCAACCGGCACTCCGTAATGTCCAGTACTTTGTCGAAAGCACCGGGTATGTGGAATCCCACGGCATTCATGTCGTCATAGCGGACCTCCTGTGCTATCTCAGCCTCGGTCAGCCAACGCTTGTTGCTGAAACTGAACTCCAGTTTGTTGCGGTACTCCTGCTGGTGCTCACCGCCCATGATGGGCCTGACCTGGGGAATCTCTATCTTGCCTATTCGCTCCAGCGCATCCACCACCTGCTGCTGTTTGTACTCCAACTGCTTCGCATAGGCCAACGTCTGCCACTTGCAGCCGCCGCACACGGAGAAATGAGGGCAAAAGGGCTGCACGCGCCATGGGGAGTATTGATGGAACTTCACGGCCTTGGCCTCCATGTAGCTGTGCTTTTTCTTAATGACCTGCAAATCGACCACGTCGCCTGGCACGACAAAGGGAACAAAGATGACCATGCCATCGATGCGCGCCAAGGCTTTGCCCTCGGCAGCAAAGTCGGTTATGGTAACGTTTTCCAGTAACGGAAGGTTCTTTTTTCTTGACATGAATGGGGTTTATGATTTTTTAGTGCTTTACAAGACGGTTAACTTGGCATATTTCAACAACAATTTCTTCTCTCCCACGTTCCGGAAGCGTACCGTGGCCTTGCAGGCATCGGCAGGGCCGCACAGTTCAACGACTTCGCCAATGCCAAACTTGGCATGCTCGACCCTGCTCCCCACCGTGCATCGCATTCCGTTGATCAGGACGGAGTCTAAACGGGGTTCTTCCTCATCGCTGCCGTGGTTGGAGGCCACTACCCTGCGCATGGGTTTCTCGGCTGGGCGTGAGGCAAAAAGTTCCTGCCATTTGTTGGGCTGGGAAGCCTTGGGCCTGCTGTCGAAAGGCGCTGCAGAGGCGGCTGGCTTGTCGTCCTGCAGGTATTGGCGGTCTATCTCCGTAAGGAAACGGCTGGGCTGGAAAAACTCCACCTTTCCGAAGCGGAATCTCGACTTGGCGCAACTGAGAAAGCATTGCTTCTTGGCACGGGTAATGGCAACGTAGAACAACCGGCGCTCTTCCTCCAGTTCCTGCTGGGAATAGAGCGTCTGCATGTTGGGAAAGAGCTCTTCCTCCATGCCTACGATGAAGACCATGTCGAACTCCAGTCCCTTGGAGGCATGGACGGTCATCAGCGTCACCATGTCCTTGTTTTCGGTCTTGGGATCGTCGGTGTCGGACAGCAGGGCCACCTCGCTCAGATAGTCGGACAGCGATATTCTCTCCTCATCGCCCGTCTCGCGCTGCATCTCGACGAAGGAATTCATGCCGTTCAGGAGTTCTGACAGGTTGTCGCGCATTTCCTTGCCCTCAACGGAATTGTCCCGATAGGCCTCGGCCATGATTCCGGACTCTTTCAACACCAATTGGCCCAATTCGTAGGCATCAACCTGCTGCTGGGAAAAACTTGATATAAGATGACAGAAACTTTCCAGTTTCTTCAGCGTGCCGGCATTGACCTGCAAATTATATGTAGCCAGGTTGCCCATCACTTCCCAGACACTGACATTGTTTTCCGAGGCGGCTGCAAGGACTTTCCCTATGGTGACATCGCCCAACCCGCGCGTAGGATAATTTACGATACGCTTGAACGCTTCTTCGTCGTTGGGATTGACAATCAAGCGGAAATAGGCCAGCACATCCTTGATGACTTTCTGGTCGTAAAAGGAAAAACCGCCGTATATGCGATATGGGATGCCGTGTTTCCTCAACGATTCCTCGAATATGCGGCTCTGGGCATTCGTTCTGTACAGTACGGCCACCTGGCTGTAGGAAATGTTGCCGTGGCGGCAGGATTTCTGAATCTCATTACAGACGATCTCGGCCTCTTCCACATCGCTGTATGCACGGCGCAGCAACAGGGGACGGCCTTTCTCGTTTTCACTGTAGATACTCTTGGGTATCTGCCGCTGATTCCGCTTGATCAGACTGTTGGCCGCCCCAACGATGTTCTGTGTGGAGCGGTAGTTCAATTCCAACTTGAACAGACGTGCGTTTTCATACTCCTGGGTAAAACGCAGGATGTTCTCGATTTTCGCTCCGCGAAAACTGTAGATGCTTTGCGCGTCATCGCCCACGACACATATCTTTTTGTTTACGGATGTCAGCTGGCCAAGAATCTTATGCTGGGCATAGTTGGTATCTTGGTACTCATCGACAAGGACAAACTGGAACAAGTGGGCATAATGGCTGCAAATCTCGGGATATTTCTCAAACAAGAAATAGGTATACAGCAGCAGGTCGTCAAAATCCATGGCATTGGCCTGATGGCAACGGTGAAAATAGGCCATATACACCTCTCCTGCGTGTGGAATATTGGCAGAGCTGTCATGCCGCCTGATTTCTTGGCTCGCCAAGTACTCATTGGGGAAGACAAGGGCGTTCTTGGCCTCCGATATACGGTTGCAAATCACCTGAGGCTTGTATACCTTGTCGTCCAGGCCCATTTCCTTCACGATGCTCTTGACCAAGCTGCGGGAATCGGAGGGTTGGTATATCGTATAGTTGGGAGAAAAACCGATTGCACCTGCCTCGCGACGCAATATCCTGTTGAAAATGGAATGGAACGTCCCCATGCGCAGCGAACTCGCCTCATAGATGTTCACCAATTGGGCCACGCGCTCCTTCATCTCCCTTGCGGCCTTGTTTGTAAAGGTCAGCGCAAGGATTGTATAGGGTTTGAATCCCAATTTCAGCAGGTAAGCTATCTTATACGTAAGGACCATCGTCTTACCAGAGCCTGCCCCTGCAATTACCAGGGAAGGACCGTCCACATACTCAACAGCGGCGCGTTGGGAGGGGTTCAAGTTGTCAAGAAAGCCTAAATCAGTCATTCGGTAAGCCTAATATTCACGGTTTTTCCACTTATTCCTCAGGTTTTCGCGCAGTTTCATCTCCGTTGGATTGTCCTGCGCGCTCCACAACCTCAGATTTTTCAAATGATCCGGCAAGTATTGCTGCTCCACAAAGTTTCCCGCAAAATCATGCGGGTACTTGTAGTCCTTTCCGTAGCCTAATTTTCCCATTAGCTCCGTCGGCGCATTGCGAAGATGGAGCGGCACAGGCTGATTGCCCGTTTCGTCAACCACTTGCAGCGCTTTCCCAATGCCTAGATAGGCCGAATTGCTCTTAGGACTTGATGCCAGGTACACTGTCGCCTCTGCCAATGGGATTCGGCCCTCTGGCCAGCCAATTTTATCCACGGCGTCGAACGCTGCATTGGCCAGCAACAGGGCATTCGGGTTAGCCAACCCTATATCCTCGGCTGCCGAAATTACCAACCTGCGTGCAATAAATTTTGGGTCTTCACCGCCAGCCACCATGCGGCCCAACCAATACAGGGCGGCATCTGGGTCGCTCCCGCGAATGCTCTTGATAAAAGCAGAGATGATGTCGTAGTGCATTTCCCCGTTCTTGTCATACGCTTGTGGGTTCTGCTGCAATTCCTTGGCCACTATCTCATTTGTAAAGACAATGGGCTGGTCCTCCTGGGCCGACGAGGATATCAAGTCAATGATGTTCAGCAGCTTTCGCGCGTCACCACCGCTATATGCAAACAGTGCGTCGGTTTCCCTCACCTCTACAGTACGCCGCGACAGCTGTTCGTCCTTTTCTATGGCCCGTTTCAGCAGTTCCTGCAGGTCTTCGTGCGTCAAGCTCTTCAATACATAGACTTGGCATCGGGACAAGAGCGGGCGAATGACTTCAAAGGACGGATTTTCCGTTGTTGCACCAATCAGCGTGACCACTCCTTTCTCCACTGCCGCCAAGAGGGAATCCTGCTGCGACTTGTTGAAGCGGTGGATTTCGTCAATAAACAGCACAGGAGCGGCACTGTTGAAGAAACGGCTCTTTTGTGCCTTCTCTATCACGTCGCGTACATCCTTCACACCGCTGCTAACTGCGCTTAATGTGAAGAAAGGGACTTTCAACTGGTGGGCAACGATATTGGCCAGCGTGGTCTTGCCCACGCCAGGCGGGCCCCACAAGATGAACGAGGACACACGACCCGACTCTATCATCTTTCGGATGATGCCATCGCAGCCCACCAGGTGTTTCTGCCCGATATAATCGTCCAGCGACGTAGGTCGCATGCGTTCTGCCAACGGTGCTGCCATACCTTTCAATTTTTAACGTTACTCTTCTTCTTCATAAAATTCATTTTCCTCCCTATGGCCAATCAAGAACTTGTGAAGGTCGTACATGGAGCCATTATAGAGATTGAAGTCCACCCTCCCCGTTATGCCGTCCAACTGCCCGTTGTCCGTGTACTGCCACAGTTTCCATTTTCCCTCATATTTGAGGCTGTCCACATAGTAATGGGCAATCCAATAGGGATACGCATCAAACAGGGTGTCACTTAAGTAGGCCAATTTGAACTTATAATTGGTATAAATAATGGGTTTCACGCCGTAGTGTGCCTCAACGATTTTCAGCCACGCAAGGGCGGCGTCCCTCACCCCCTGGGCGGTCAGCCTTCCCCTGTGTTCGAAATCCAGCACAGGCGGAAAATCGCCGTCCTCCAGCTGCGCATTCTCAATAAAGTACTTTGCCTGCGCCTCGGCAGGTTCTGAAGGAAGGAAAAAATGGTAAGCACCGCAGATAAAGCCCGCGTCCTTGGCCTGCTCCATGTTCCTGAGGAAATATTCGTCCAGAAAATCCGTTCCCTCAGTGGCTTTCATCAGGACAAAGCTCACTGGTTCATCATTCAGCAATGCATGTCTCAGCTTCTTCCAGTCTATACGCCCCTGATAGTGGGAAATGTCAATGCCACGGATGGAATAGCCGGCCGGAAAGGTATCGCCGAACAGGCCTTTCCACCTCAAGGACAGGGGACTGACGAAAAAATGATAGAACACAAAGCCATACACCATGACCGTCAGGACAGCAAAGAGCCACTGCAGCCACTTGGGCGCACGCACGGGAAACCACGCATGGCCCACCTGCCTCAATTTGTATTCTGCACGTTTTAAGTCAATCAGTCCCATTTTCTTAACCAAAGTAGAGACACCTTGGAAAAAGCTTGGGGTGTCTCTACGGTACTATCGGCGGTGCATCACCTGCGTTGAGGCGACGTACCACCCTATTTCTTTATTTCTGCTGCTCCAGGCGCAGTGTCTCGGTCGTCTTGTCACACACTTCGCTCGGCCCCCAATACTGAATGGGTCCGGGATAGAGGTAGCAGGTGTTCTTCTTCCACTCATCGCGCTGCGAAGCAAAGGTCTTGAACGGTGCGCCGTCCAATTCCACCAACGCCTTGCGAATAACGGGCTTCATCTTGCCGCTGCGACGCTCCATGTTCATCATCATGGTGATGGGCACACCGCCTGCCACCCACTGGTCGGCCGGTGCGGTCGTGTTCTTCACGATGGCCATGTAGCCCGTCTTGCCGCGGGCAATCAGTTCCGATGCGCTCACGCCCAGCGAATAGCAATAGTCGGCGTCAAAGTTGGAAGGAGCGGCGCAACGGCCTTCATAGCCGAAGAAGTGATGCTGCGCAGCAAACTTACCCTTGAACCGGCCCTCAGCCTTCCACTGCTCCAGTTTCTTGGCCACCATCTGCGACAGCAGCTTCTCAGTTTCAATCAATGACACCTGCACATTGCCGTGAGGGTCGCGCTCGCCCGTCAGCTGCTCGGCAAATGCACGGGGCAGCGAGGCAAAGACGGGGGCATTCTCGGCAGAAAGCTTGTTGTTCAGCCACTCAATGCGGTCGGCCGGTGCGTCGGCAGCATATTCCGGCGAAGACAGCAGGTCGTTCAGCTCAGCAATCAGCTTCTTCACGGCAGGAATGAACTCAATCAGGCCTTCAGGAATGAGGGCCACGCCGTAGTTCTTGCCCTCGGCAGCACGGTCGGCAACAGCCTGGGCTATATAGGTCACCACATCGTCCAGTGTCTGGCCTTTTTCCTGTATCTCCTCCGATATGAGACAGATGTTGGGCTGCGTCTCCAAGGCACATTCCAATGCGATGTGCGAAGCACTGCGGCCCATCAGCTTAATGAAGTGCCAATACTTCTTGGCACTGTTGGCATCACGTTCAATATTGCCAATCAATTCGGCATAAGTCTTCGTGGCCGTGTCAAAACCGAAACTGGTCTCAATCTGGTCATTCTTCAGGTCGCCGTCAATGGTCTTGGGGCAGCCTATCACCTGTACGCCCGTACCCTTAGCCAGGTAGTACTCGGCCAGCACGCAGGCATTGGTGTTGGAATCGTCGCCGCCAATGATGACAACAGCGTTGATGTTGAGTTCCTTCAGAATTTTGAGGCCGCTCTCAAACTGATCCACTTCCTCCAATTTTGTACGGCCCGACCCTATGATGTCAAAACCACCCGTATTGCGGTACTCATCAATTACTTCGGCCGTCAGTTCCACGTATTTGTGATCCACCAGGCCACCGGGACCCAGCAGGAATCCATAGAGCTTGTTGTTGGGGTTCAGTTTCTTGATGCCGTCAAACAAACCACTGATAACGTTGTGTCCGCCCGGAGCCTGGCCGCCGGAAAGGATCACGCCCACGTTGACGCTTGTATTTGTTGCATCGCTCTTACCATCGGCACTGGGGACAAATTCCACCAATGGCAGTCCGTAAGTATTCGGAAAAAGATTTTTGATCTCATCCTGGTCGCCCACACTCTGAGTGGGCGCACCTTCCTTCAGGGTAACCGTTCCCTGCAAACCTTTGGGCAATTTGGGTTGATAGTTTGCCCTTGCCACTTGTAAAGCACTCTTATTCATATTTTATCCAGATATAGAAATTCAAAGTCTGTGCAAAATTACATTATTTTGAGCAAACAAGCGCGTGTTTTGCCCAGGAAATCACCCTGCGGAATCCGTTGTCGTCAAAAAGTTTTCCATTTCCATCCATCACGTCGCCTACTTTAGCCTATATTTTCCTCATCAGCCGCCCCACAAGCACCGTTCCTCCTGCCCGGGAATGCCATATTCCGTCCGCGATTCAGCACCTCCGTGATATTTCCAAGGTCAATCCTCCTGTGCAAGGCGCAAAAGAATGAGAACGCGGCCTCTCATTTCTCAGACAAGGCGTAAAAAGCACACCTACAAGGCACTATAATTTTCAAACAAGGCGACAAAACTGCCCATAACACCATTGCCTCGCGGACTCACGCAGGATGGTCCTGCATGGACAATGCAGTGCATGGCCCTGGACAAACAAAAAATCCCGCACAGATGTGCGGGATTTTCATTGTAGGCAATATGAATATCCTTTACAAAAGATCCATTTCCTTGAACACCTTGATGAGGGCCTCTACACCACGGTCCACCTGCTCTTGCGTGTGGGTGGCCATGAGAGCAAAGCGAACCAGCGTGTCTTGCGGGGCACAGGCAGGAGGAATAACGGGATTGATGAACACTCCCTCATCAAACGCGCGCTTGGTCACCATGAAGGTTTTCTCTGTGTCGCGAACATAGAGCGGAATAATGGGAGACTCTGTCTCTCCTATCTCAAAGCCGGCATCGCGGAAGCGTTTCAGCGCATAGTTGGTCACTTTCCACAGGTTTTCTATGCGCTCGGGCTCGTTTTGTATGATGTGGAGCGCCTCAAGCGCGGCAGCCGTGGCCGCCGGCGTGTTGCTGGCACTGAATATATAGGTGCGCGTGTTGTGGCGCAGCCAGTTGATGATGCTGCTGTCGGCAGCGATGAATCCTCCAATGGATGCCAGCGATTTGCTGAACGTTCCCATAATCAAATCCACCTCGTCGGTCAATCCGAAATGGTCGCACACACCGCGTCCCTGGCGGCCGAACACGCCCAAGCCATGAGCCTCGTCGACCATCACGCTGGCGTTGTACTTATGCTTCAGCCTGATAATCTCGGGCAGGTTGGCCAAGTCGCCTTCCATGGAGAAGACGCCGTCGACCACAATGAGCTTAACGGCATCGGGGTTGCAGCGCTTCAACTGCTTCTCCAAGTCCTCCATGTCATTGTGTTTGTACTTCAATGGCTTGGAAAAAGAAAGACGACGGCCGTCAACTATGGAAGCATGGTCGCGGTCGTCGCAGATAATGTAGTCGTCCTTGCTCGTCAGGCAGGCTATGACACCCGCATTGACGCTGAAGCCGGTCGAGAAGCTGAGCGTCTCATCCTTTCCAATGAACTCAGCCAACTCTTTCTCCAGTTGGACATGCAAATCAAGTGTTCCGTTCAGGAATCGGGAGCCTGCGCAGCCCGATCCGTACTTATGCAGTGCCTTGCTTGCGGCTTCGATTACCCTGTCATCGTCAATTAAGCCCGTGTAAGCATTGGAGCCAAACATTAGGATGTCATGGCCATCCATTTTTACCTCCGTTCCTTCCTTGCCGCCTATTTCACGGAAATATGGGTAGATTCCCATCTTCATATACTGCTGCGGAAGGGTGTATTGCTTGAGCCTGTCTTGTAATAATCCCATATTGGTTTTATATCTCAAATTATACGTTCACAACAAATCAGGCTGCAAAGATACATTAAGTAGTTGAAATGTCAAAATAAATTGTTCATTTTTGCTACAAAAAGTCAAAAAAAGGATATAAAAACAACTTATTTTAAAGTAAGGAGACTTTATAATTTTATTATGGTAAACAGGATGGAAACTTACCGAGAAAATCACTATCTTTGCAGTCCCTAATGGGAAGGAATATGGATACAAGACAACGCATCCTGTTTATCATCAATCCTATATCGGGCGGCACGTCAAAGCACCTGATTGAGACAGCCATCGAATCCACGATGGACTCCTCGCGCTTTGACTGGCGCATCAAATACACCTCATACAGCGGCCATGCAGCCGTCATGGCGACCATGGCAGTTGAGAACGGAATGGATGCAGTGGTTGCCGTGGGGGGCGACGGGACTATCAATGAAATTGCACGCTCCCTGGTCAACTCACGAACGGCGCTGGGCATCATTCCCTGCGGTTCGGGCAACGGATTGGCGCGTCACCTGCACATCCCCTTAGAGTACAGGAAAGCAGTAGGCCTCATCAATGAATACCAAGTCAAGGCCATCGACTACGGACGCATCAACGGCTTGCCTTTCTTCTGTACCTGCGGCATGGGATTTGATGCCTACATCAGTGCCAAGTTCGACAGCAGTATGAAGCGCGGTCCGCTTTCCTATGTAGAGAATGCCGTGCGCGAAATACTGAACTACAAACCCGAGACCTACCTCCTGGAGGACGAAAACGGGAACGTTTCGGAACACAAGGCCTTCCTCATTACCTGTGCCAACGCCTCTCAATACGGCAACAATGCCTACATTGCCCCCAAGGCCTCCATGGATGACGGCGTGTTGGACGTCACCATCATAGAGCCGTTCAACTTTGTGGAAGCCCCCATCCTGGCCATCCAATTCCTTAACGGGACGCTCCCCAACAAGGGCAACGTAAAAATGTTTCAGACCAGGAAGCTCAAGATACAACGCCAAGGCGAGGGATACCTGCACAGGGACGGCGATCCGTTTTGGGGAGCGCGCGAAATCACGTTGGAGGCCATTCCGCAACAGCTTCACGTCATCATTAACCAGCGGGCGAATATAAAGCCCCTGCCTTTCATACAGGCTTTGTCCATTGTCTTCCGCAACAAGATGTACTCCAACACCATATTGGGCCAAACGATTGCCAATAGCAGCCGCGAGATATTGGAAAAACTAGGATTGTAGCGCACAGCACGGCGCACAACCATTAAAAACATCACTTTTTTCAAAGAAAAACGCCTTTTATTGCATCCATATCCGCAAAATATCCTATTTTTGCCTTGAAATAAACACTTATCACGATGAAGAAAATATTTTTATTACTGCTGGCCATGAGCCTTACCGCGTTTAGCTTTTCTCAGAACGCCAATGATAACGTTCTGCGCCAAGGAGCAAGCAACCGGAAGGTAAAAGCCGAAAAGAAACTGAACGACGACAAAGCCAAGTACTGGACGGGCAAAGTTCCTGTCAAGGACGGCATTGTCACTTTCCAGAAGAAGATAACAACAAAGGGAGTGTCGCAGGAAACTTTGATGAAGAAGGCACAGCAGTTTGCAGAAAATTTGATTGAGCAGTCTCAAAAGACCGAAATATCCCAAATCACCGTTGCCGATGCCCAACAAGGCAAAGTCATTGCCAGCATGGCAGAAGAAATGGCATTTAAGTTGCGCGCGTGGGAAAAGGACGTGACCGACTTCTTCTACCAAATGACCATTGACGTTCAGGAGAACACCGTACTCCTTACCATCAACAACCTATCCTACCGATATGAGGCCGAGCGCGAGACCGGTGGTTCGTACCTCAAGGCCGAAGATTGGATTACAGACAGCCAAGCATTCAACAAATCAAAGACAAAGTTCCTGAAAGAACCTGGAAAATTCCGCCGTGCCACGATCGACAGGGTAAATGCCATCTTCCAGGAGGCCGATGCACAATTTTAGTCACAAAATCTTTTTCTTGTCATCATAGAAAGGCATCTGCCTATATGGCAGATGCCTTTTCTATTTTGTATTTAGTTTATTGATTATTTTTCTTCTATATATTTGTCTGCCTCTTCGGCCAATACAG
This sequence comes from Bacteroidaceae bacterium, assembly GCA_017940605.1. Lineage (GTDB taxonomy): Bacteria > Bacteroidota > Bacteroidia > Bacteroidales > Bacteroidaceae > UBA6382. The sequence goes on along the minus strand of JAGAYF010000015.1, from coordinate 12,101 downwards.
GATGGGCTTTCTTCATGTATCGGTACACATCGCTACATGTCTTCACCTCGCCCTTGGTGCGCTTGCCTATGCGCTCGACAAAACTGTCGTCAAACAATTTGGGCTCAATGTGCGGAATGGAAAACTCATTGACCGGACGGAAAAAGACAATGCCATCAATGCGATCGCCCATCGTTTCGGTTTCCCTAAATGGACTGCCGTTTGTCCTACTCAGCATCTGCTCAGTATAGCTGAAATGGAAGAAGTCCGATACTTTGATGTCGGCAAACGGACTGCCCGCCATGTCGAAAGCAACGGGACGGTTATCATTCCGACGGAATGCTTCATCGGCCAATCCGTCGCCGCACCGCTCCCAACGGTAATCATCCTTTGCAGGAACGTAGCCGTAGCTTTCCATCAAACCACCCCACAGTTTGATGGAAAACACTCTGTTGGGATAGAGGATGGACAGTATCTTGCCTGCGGTAGCCTGGACATGGTACATCCCCGATTCCGTGTTGTAGGAATAATGGAACTGGCGCTGTGTATGCGAAGAGCCAGCATAGTAGAGAACCTTCATGTTCCAACCCACATAGCCTGCAATCTTGTTGGCCGTGGACTGGTCGCGGCTCAACGTATATTCATATCTTTCACCATCCAGCACTTCCAGCATGTATGGAGGGTCAAGCAAGAGTAAACGGGTAAACTTTTCCTGCTTTTTGTTGTATCGCCACAAAGCTTTGATGTCCTCTATGGCTTCCTTGTACGGCCATCCGTATGTATCAGCGGCGTTGCGGAGTATCTGAAGCGCCAAGTCCTCACGAAAGGTTTTCGACCTCATCAATGTGTCTGCCTTCTTTTGGTCTATACTGTTGCCGCTTTCCCATGCAAGTGCGTCTATATGGAATGTCGTGTCGCTTGCAATGTAGTCAAGGTAGTCTGCCAGAAACTGCATGTGGTCTTTCACCCAATGGTCTTCACCCAACGAAACCACGTTATACATCTTTAATTTCTGCGTGACGTAGTCAAATGGTTTTGCCGTCTGCCTTTGGATAAACGAAAGGAACGGATTGACTTCTTGTGCCTGCCCTGCCAGCGATACGAGGGCAAGCAGTACGATGATGAGCGATTTCTTGTTCATGGTTCTTCTCTTTATGGTTAGATTTAACTTCATAATTACCCGCTTTGTTTCCTGAAAACATCCTACCCCATGATTTCACGGTGCACCTGAAAGGCCTCCACATAGATGGCCTTCAGCGGTGAGGCAGGACAATGGGCCTCGCACATTCCGCATCCCGTGCAATGCTCACTGCTGATAATAGGATAGAAATGCCGGCCGTTCTGTATCATCTCAATGCACTTGTTACGACAGGCATCCACGCAGGCCGTGCATTCCTCACCCTGAGCTGCCTTGCAGTTTTCGCGCACCCAGACAGCATGGCCTATCTGTATTGTTTTTTTATCCTCTGTCGAAATGGCCGTCAGGGCTCCTGGTGCACATACTTCATTGCATTTCACACAATCTTCCAGGCAACCGTTTTGTCGGAAGTTCAATCGCATGGACATGCCTTCGCCCAAACTCATCCCAGGTTCCAGGACATGCTGCGGACATGCCTCCACACAGGCCATACAGGCATTACATTTCGACAAAAAATGTTCTTCGCTCACCGCTCCGGCAGGCAATAACCGCACCTTACTCTTAGGATTGCGTCTACCCGTCACAGCCGCTACGCCGCCAGCCACCTTGCCTGCCAATGCAGCCGTGCCTTCATCATGCATGAGGGAAGCCGACATTGTAAGGAACTTACGCCTGCTGCGATTGACTGCCGTCTTTTGTTTTTTCCTGCCACGCTGCACCCTGTCATGCAACGTCCACAAGCAAAATATGATAATGACAACGATCAGCACGCACCATTTTACCATGATTCTATAAATTTGATGCAAAATTACACAAAACAACGTCGACGGAACACAAAAGCATTTGTATATTTGCACATCCATTGACAAGTTCGCATGAAATTTTACTTTATTTACACCCTCCCCATGCTATTGGCACTCCTGCTTGCAGCATGCGAACGACAGGATTTCACCCAGCCAGCATCTCCCACACAGCCTGACACACCCATCCTCATTACCGATTCTACAATGACTGTCCACACCATTGAAGAAGCCCAAGCTATATTCAAGTACGGCCAAGACACCACAATCCACATAAAAGGCTACATCGTGGGTACTGCCACAGGCACACAATTGGCTTCGGCACAATTTCAACCGCCTTTTACCAATAGCACAAACATTCTTTTGGCCTCCAGCCGCTACGAAACGGTTGGCAACAACTGCTTTCCTGTCAGATTGGAGAAGGATTCCTATTTCCGTAATACACTGAACCTGATGGAACATCCCGAGCTACACCATCGCGCCATTATCATTACAGGAAAATTGGAAAAATATTTTGCCACATGCGGCATCAAGACCATTCAGTCTTTCCAACTTGTTGAATCCGCATCCGACAGCACTTCCCAAAGCACGACCGACAAGCACGACTCCATTCCCATTCTTCAGCAGGGCACATTGATTAACGGCGGTCGATAGGGACAAAAGTTTGTTCTTGCAGGCTTGTGCATTATTTCATACAGCAACCTATGCGAAAAAACTCGGGGACTTTTTTAAAAAAACTCCCCGAGTTTTTTAAAATTACTCGGACTAATGTTTGACAAATAAGGCTGTTTTATTTTCATCACCTGCCATAAAAACAAGACAAGGGCACACATGAGAAACTGATGCGCGCCCTTGTCTTTCTAATAAAACACTATGTATCAATCATCTACTATCCTATACCATGGCACTGCTTGTCATGAAATGATACTTAGTAGCATAATTGTAGTCATCAATCACTTGAACAACGGAATCAATAACAAGCGACTTCGGAAGGACGGAAAGATGTCCGTCGCGTACCTTGATATATTGCAAAGGCATATATTGTTCCAACATTCCCATGGGTATATCAACTTGTTCCATATTGTCAAACAGTGTCTTAATAGCATGCTTGACCTGCGGAACACCCATGTAGTAACGACAACGGTCGGAATAGCTGTACTTACGCTTCAGGGATTGCTGCTGAGGAGTTCCCTTGTAATATTTGAGCCAATCCTTGGGATTGTCATTCATGACTTGTTCCAGCACTTCAATGAAATGCGAACGCCTACTTTCGTCTGTAACCAATTCATTTTCCATCTTGGCCAATGCGAACAAGGCACGACGAACAGCAAACGTCAGGGCTGGGCCAACCTTTAATATGGCTATACCGTCCTCCACCATCTGTTTCAGTGACTGGGGAGATTGATAATCGGTGGAATGGCCCTCGAAGACCAAGTTGGGATAGTCTTTCAACTTCGATGAAAGTGCCATGGCTTCCGCAGGGTTGTACCTATGTACATCAGCATCGCCAAATTCCACGCCAGGCTGAACAACTACAGCTATGACATATTGGAAAAGGTGGGCAATACCTGCTTTTTCAAACTCATTCTGATATGCCTGTATGGTATTCTCAAAATCCTGGGGATCGGTAACGCACATTTCCTCCTCCACCTGTGCTCCACCGGGTATAGGGACTTCACTTCCAATGATAAATACAGGGTGAACAGCGTCAGGATTCTGGCTTTTCAACTGCATGAAAGCATCCTCAGCCACTACCATCAGTTGCGCGCCACGCCGGGCAATGACTTCGTCACCCAAGGGCTGGTCCACATTGTCATCACCCACGCGCATACTGGTATCCAAATGGATCTTTTGGTATCCAGCCAACACAAATTGGCGAACCAATTCGCACGCATTAGCCATGGCCACGGCTTCAGGTTGTTCTTTCCAGGGTTGAGGCCCCAGGTGATCGCCTCCTAATATAATGTGGCTTCTGTCATAGCCAATGTCATCGGCTATTTGAAAGACATAATCACGGAACTGCGAGGGTGTCATACCTATGTATCCGCCAAACTGGTTGACCTGGTTGCAAGTAGCCTCAATCAACACATGATCATCAAATCGTTTGGACTGCTGCATAACCGCTTCTATCACGAAAGGGTTGCTGCTGCAATAGGATGGTATGCCCGAAGCAATACCTTCCCTCCTTCTTGCCGCCAATGACAACAGGGGATTGTCCGTTTTCATGGCTTTATTTGTGAGCTTGTTCCAGCAACTCTCCCAACTCCTTAATGCTTTCGCAGATAAAGTCGGGGGGATTGGGCGCACTGTTAGCCACATCAAGCGTCGTCTCGCCCGACAAGACCAACGTACCAAAGGCATTGGCATTCTGAGCCATCTTGATGTCGGTATAGATACGGTCGCCCACCATCATGATTTGCTCAGGCTGCAGATGCTTCTGCTGGAGAATACCTACCAACATGTTGGGGTCAGGCTTTCCCAGCGTGATATCAGGCTGACGCCCCGTGGCACTTTCCAGACACTTGCATATAGATCCACAGTCCACGAGGATGGTGCGCTCATTGGTTGGGCAAACACGATCGGGATTGGTAGCAATATAGGGAATACCCTGCGATATCCACCATGCAGCACGGCACAAACGGGGATAAACCAACGTCATGTCAAATGCAGCAACAATGACATCGGGTACATCATCAGGGTCATCAGTCGTTGATATAAAGCCTGCTTGCTCAAATTGGGAAATCATGCTCGGCGTACCCAACAGGAACAGTTTCTTGGCTTCAGGGTAATGGGCATGGATATAGTCTATTGTAGCGATTGTCGTATTATACATCTCTTCAGCCGTAGCCTGAATTCCCATTTTTGCCAATTTTGCCAAATAGTCATTCAATGACTTAGATGGATTATTGGTTAAAAAAGAATAGGAAATGCCCAGTTCCTTCAGTTTATTCAAGAATGGAATCGTATAGGGAAATATGGTATTACCCATATAAATCGTTCCATCCATGTCAAGCGCTACATGCTTGATACGGGCCAATTTTTCTTTCAGCGTTGTTTCCATATTTGTATTTGAATTAATTAGTTGTTACTTCTTCGCCTGCATGTTCTTCATCGTAGCCGTCGGCCTTGGCATTCCACATCAGCATGAATACAAAAATACCGATAATGGCGATACCTATCATGCCCATAAAGACATAATCCCAGCTCTTTTCAGGATTTACCTTGTTCATTAGGTCGACAAAGATACCGACACCGATGCCGCTGACAATGCCACTGGCATATCCGAACATACCTATCAAGCCATTGGCAGCACCGGCTGCACGGTTGGTAGCCTGATTGGCTGCCGCAATACCTATCAAGGCCTGCGGACCATAAATAAAGAAGCCTGCCATTGCCAAGACAATGACCATCCAGAACATGGTCGTTCCGTGAGGAAGCATCAAGAATATTGTCATAAAGATGGCCACACCGACCATGCAATAGAGGCATGTGTGGTGAGCTTTGCCCTTCAACCATTTGTCGGTAGCATAACCACTGACTAACATTCCTATAATTCCAAAGATTTCAAATACAGCCACAGTCCAACCAGCATTGGCCAAAGACATTCCACGAGCTTCCTTAAGGAAAGTGGGGCCCCAGTCCAAAACAGCAAAACGGACGATGTACACAAAGAAATCGGCTATGGCCAATATCCAAATCCATTTGTTGCGGAATACCTTGCGACGAATAAAGTCTTTGTAATCGGCATTGGCACCCTTGCCTTTCTTATTGGTTTCATGAATTTCGGCCAAACCAACAGAGGAGGGCGTATCACGCAAGAAGATAAAGATACCCAAAGCACCCACCAAGGCTATCGTGGCCGGTATCCAGAAACATAGGCGCCAAGCTCCCACATGGGCAGCCGATTCCAATACTCCTTGCATACGGGCAGCATCAGCCATATCGACATGAAGATGTGCTGCTATATTGGCCACAATCTCTGGATTGGCAGCCATGTTAACACCCAATGTACCCATTACATAACCACAAAGTATGGCCACCAAACTTGCACCAATGGAATGAGAAGTGTTCCAAATAGACATCTTGGTTGCCAATTCATTGGCAGGAATCCAATGAGACAGCAAACGTGCAACAGGAGGGAATCCTGTTCCTTGGAATAGATTGTTGATAATCAAGATGACACCGAAAATCAAGACCATTGTATTAGTAAACTGCGGGCCGCTCGTCTGACCTGTAATCAAAGAACTAAGGTCAGCACCGAAGCCAAAGGCATAGTTGGCGATGGCACAAAGCAACAAACCGACAGCCATGTGATATCGGGCATTCAAACGGTCTGCAATGAAACCATTGAGGAAACGTGACACACCATATACGATTGTCACAATTGTCATTATAATACCAAAACTTGTCTTAGTTATTCCATATTCTGCGCTTAGGCCGGGAATGGCAAAAGAAAAGTTCTTACGTACAAAATAGAACAGTGCATAACCTATCATCGTTGTAATGATCGTTCGCCACTGCCAATACATAAAGGATTTTTTTGTCGTGCTACTCATAACTTATTTATTATCATTATTGTTATTATTTCTGCTCTGTCCGATTTTCTTCCTTCAATGTCAAAGCCATCAGCAAGATACTCAATACACATGCAGCCAAGAACAAGGCAAAGGTCCAATTCCAACCTGCCGAATCAGCCACATAGCCTATCAATGTATTGGCCAAAATGGCCGTTCCGAAGAAATAGCCGAAAAAGCCCGTCAGCCCGGCTGCCGTACCTGCCGCATTTTTAGGTGCTAAATCCAAAGCCTGAACTCCTATCAACATGACCGGACCATAAATAAAGAATCCGATTCCGACCAAACCGATTAAATTTAATGTAATATTCTGTCCTGCCATCCAATAAATAATGATGAACAACGTCACCAAGCTCATAAATATGATTGTCGGCAGTGCACGACGGCCATGGAACAACTTATCGGAAACCCATCCGCACACAATCGTTCCTGGTATGGCAGCATATTCAAAGGCAAAATATGCCCATCCCGCTGATTTCAGGTCAATTCCTTTTTCAGTAAGTATTGTCGGAGCCCAATCCAAGCAACCATATCTCACCATATAGACAAAAGCATTGGCACATGCAATGTACCAGAGGAATTTATTGTTAAATACGTACTTAAAAAAGATGTCTTTGGTCGACAGGACCTCTTCTGCTTTCTCACTGTAGTTTTTAGGATAATCGTTACGCCATTTCTCTACACTGCATAATCCACAACTTTGTGGCGTATCACGTAGCAAACAATAAGCTAACAGGGCGATGAGAATGGCTACCGCCGAAGGAAAGATGAACGTTCCCGCCAAAAAGTATAATTCACTTTGGCTACCATAGAACCAAGAACCGAACCAAACCGCGCCATATGTAGCCATAGGACCTACTAAGCCTCCACCAACATTGTGGGCACAATTCCAAAAAGACATCCAAGTACCTCTTTCTGTCTGACTGAACCAATGGGTCATTACCCTGCCGCAAGGAGGCCAACCCATACCGTTGAACCACCCTACCAAAAAGTTCAAGATACCCATCAACAGAATCGCCCATGTCTTATTCTCTGGATGATTAGCCAAGTCAAAACCCGTAATGGGCACTATCATAAACATCATAGCCAGCGCACTAAGAACAAGTCCTAAGGGAAGGAACTTTCGCGCATCACTACGGTCGCTTACCGAACCCATTAAAAATTTTGAAAGAGCATAGGCTACAGCATTCATTGCCAATACTGTACCCAACTCACCTTTACTAATGCCAAAGGGTTCAAGCATAGGGATTGCCATGGAGAGGTTTTTGCGAACAATGTAGAATGCCGCATAACCAATGAAAGCGCCCGAAAAGACTTGCCAACGCAAAGCCCTGTAGCGTTTGTCTGCTTCAGGGCCAGACTGTTCTGCTTTATAAGCAGGAGGTGATAAAAAATTCAGTTTCATATTTTGTTGTTCTTATTATTCTAACACAAACCAAAAAGGAAGCCAATAACAGCAGCACAAGATGCACCTAACAATGGACCTACAACGGGCACCCAACTGTAATGCCATCCACTGCCGCATTTATCCTTGATTGGTAAAATGGCGTGAGCTACGCGAGGTGCTAAATCGCGAGCAGGATTGATGGCATAGCCAGTGACACCTCCCAAACTCATACCAATACTTACAATTATAAATGTAACGGGGAAAGCCCCTACTCCACCTGTATTCATAGGATTGTGGTAGTTCTTGTCTGCAATGCATAAAATAAGTAGAACCAAAACAAATGTACCTAAGAATTCTGCAAAAAGATTGCGCATCTTGTGACCTTGAATGGCAGGCATCGTACAAAAAGTGCCCAATTTTGTATCTCCATCAGGTGTTGCATCATAATGATCCTTATACATCATATAAACTAAGATAGCCCCTGAAAAGGCTCCTACCATTTGAGCTAGCACATACGGCAAGACATGAGACCATGGAAACCATCCAGAGATAGCCAACCCCACTGATACTGCTGGGTTTAGATGTGCCCCTGAATCATGAGCAACAAAAACGCCACACATGACGGCCAATCCCCATCCCATGGCAATGACAATCCAACCACCTCCCTGGGCCTTGGACTTATTCAGACTGCAAGCGGCGCATACACCGTCGCCCATCAAAATCAAGATTAACGTTCCTAGGAATTCCAACAAACAATTATGAAACAACTGGGGTTCTAACATATCATTAAATTTTATTTTGTTACTTTGTTGTTAATGTTCGTTTTATCGCATCAGCCCACCCTGATTTGCTTTGAGCTATTGCTTCCGTCTGAGCGTGGATTGGCATAAAACGACTTTCAGCCTGCCATTGTTGGCGCAATTCATCCAAATTACTCCAAAAGCCAACAGCTAATCCTGCCATATATGCCGCGCCTAAAGCAGTTGTCTCCGTAATTTTAGGACGCACGACTTCCGTATTGAGAATATCTGCCTGAAATTGCATCATCAAGTTATTGCGAGATGCACCACCATCGACCTTTAAACCTTTTATTTCAGTTTTAGTATCACACATCATAGCATTTACTATATCATATGTCTGAAAAGCAATGCCTTCCAATGTTGCCCTTGCTATGTGTGCCGCAGTTGTTCCTCTACTTATCCCACTTATTGAACCTCGGGCATATTGATCCCAATAGGGAGCGCCCATTCCCGTCAATGCTGGAACGAAATAAACACCTCCGGAATCAGGAACAGAAGCGGCCAACTCCTCAACTTCTGAAGACGACTTAATTATTCCTAATCCATCACGCAGCCACTGGACAGCAGAACCTGCAACAAAAACAGACCCCTCCAGGGCATATGCAGTCTCATTCCCTATTTTCCATGCGATTGTTGTCAATAGGTTATTTTGAGACATTACTGGAGTATTTCCTGTATTCATCATTAGGAAGCAACCCGTTCCGTAGGTATTTTTGGCTGCACCTTTTTCAAGGCACATTTGTCCAAAGAGTGCGGCCTGCTGATCACCCGCCATACCACAGATAGGAACTTCATTGTCAAGAGTAGATATTTTGGTATATCCATATATTTCACTGCATGATTTTACCTCTGGCATTATTGACATGGGTATATTGAACAACGACAGCAGCTCTTCATCCCATTGCAATGTATGAATATTGAATAACATGGTCCTGCTGGCATTTGTAACATCTGTAACATGAACTTCTCCCTTAGTCAGATTCCAAAGAAGCCAACTGTCAACATTGCCAAACTTCAGCTTACCAGACTCCGCACGCTCACGAAGACCAGGAACATTGTCTAATATCCACTTAATTTTTGTTGCACTGAAATATGCATCTATGATAAGACCTGTTTTTTTTCTTATATCATTTGTATAACCTTGCTGTCGCAATTCATCACAATAGGCAGATGTTCTTCTGTCTTGCCATACAATTGCATTATAGACTGGTCTTCCTGTTTCACTATCCCAAAGGATTGTCGTCTCACGCTGATTGGTAATCCCTATACCTGCTATATCTTTTCCATTGAGATTGATTTTATTCATCGCATCGGCTATGACCGATGATTGAGATATCCATATTTCAATGGGGTCATGCTCGACCCAACCCGATTGAGGAAATATCTGCGTGAATTCCTTCTGTGCGACAGAACATATCTCGCCAGTATGATTAAAGATAATGGCTCTGCTGCTACTCGTCCCTTGATCCAATGCAAGGATATACTTTTTTTCTTTCATGACTTACTATACATTCAATGCCATTGTTGCTTCAACATCAATAGCTTCGGCTAATATTGATATTGGATTGAGTACCTGTGTATTTGTAGACATTTCTATCTGCCATTTACATGTTTCACAGTCTGTCGCAACAGCATCAACATGAGCTTCTTCTATTTGTTTGAATAACGACGCACCTATCTTTTGTGACACTGGATAGTTTTCCTTCTTAAAACCATACGTACCTGCAATTCCACAACACATTGAATCAAGCATGACAAAATCCAGCCCAGGTATCATCTTTAACAATTCCACACTATAGATAGCCCAACCAAGCTTCTCCATGTGGCAGGCAGTATGATATGCTACTCTTTTCTTGAAATCTTTCTTAAACACCAACTTAACATTTTTATCTTCCAGCAATTGATAGATATATTTTGTTGCAAGGCCTAATGAAGGAACAACATCTTTGTTGTCTATATGCAACAAATGTTCGTATTCATCTTTCATCGTAAAAGTACAAGTACTACTGGTTGTCACTATTGGCCATCCTTTTCCTATAGACTTGCGCATGGATGCCATATTGACTTCACCTTGCTTCTTTGCCTGTTGGGGCATTCCATTACTGATTAATGCAACTCCGCAACATTTTTCTTTTTCCAACAGATGGACTCCATATCCAATGGCATTCATTACTTTTACCAAATCTTTTCCAAGTTGGGGATAGTTGTAATTTACATAACATCCATGGAAATAACTGACATGATTTTTATATTGTTCTTGCTTACTTGCAGCATAACGTTTATACCAAGTCTCAAATTTTTGACTGGCATAAGCAGGAAAAGTGCGATGCTTATCTATTGCAAGCATTCCATCCATTGCCACCTTGACTGGAGATAATGTTAAAGATGCATTAACAACTGGAGCCATTGTAGTTGCAAGTTTGCCCATCACATCTGTATTAGCCAGAAGCATTTCACGTAATCCCGGCTTGTGTTTGGAATATTTTATGCGTGCGCTTTGGATAATATCGCCTACTTTAACACCTTGGGGACACGCCACTTCACATCGTTTACAATTTAAGCACATTTTTAATGCCTTTTCATCAAAGAATCTGGCATCTTTCATTCTGTAGCGTTCACCATCAGGTCCTGCATGTTTAGGTCCGGGATATTCTGTACTTACACTTGAAACTGGACAATAAACGGTACATATTGAACATTTGAGACATTTCTCCAAATCGTTCTCACTGATATTGAGTAATTGAAGTTCTGACATAATTGTTTATTTTAAGATATTATCGGCTACAGCCATGGCACTGATTACACTTACTCCTGTTCCGTCACCTTGCTTAATAGCATTATGACCACTCAAGACAGATCCTATTGCATAGAAATTACTCAAGACGTGACCTTCTTTTTTTACGTTAAAATGATTATCCGTGGCTACTCCAAATGACCAATAAGGCTGTGCCTCAAAGACATTGTCTTTTGTCCAATCCTTTCTTTCTGCCAAAGCATCAATATCTAAATTAAAAATAGGTTCTGACACTTTATTATAATTTGAAACTAAACCGCGACTCTTAAACGAACCCGTTGCCAACACATAATGATCTGCCACAAGTTCTTCATCAGGAAGATTGTTTGTTTTAACATTCAACAGTTTTCCATCTTTAATGACACCGCCATTGACTACATCTCCGTTTAAGAAAATACCACCAAGTGAAGTAAAGCGCCTTCTTAACAACGTTTGAATCCTAACTCCCCCTAAAGATGGCGGAAGCGTTGCCACAAGGCGAACCCGCTTTCCTATTTCACGTTGTATGATATCTGCTTTGTTTTCATTCAATCCAACAACAGCAGGAATCAAGACCACTTCTTCGTGGATATCCAGTTCTTTCAATTTTTCAATTAACTCATCAAAGGCTTCTTGATTTTCAAACATCT
>JAGAYF010000014.1 GCA_017940605.1 Bacteroidaceae bacterium | reverse complement strand
ATCCCGTCGAATGCCCTGAGAATTTTTTCTGTTTCCTCGGTCTGCAGGCAGTTGCCTGTGGGATTGTTCGGCGAGCAGAGCCAAATGATTTTTGTATGGGTACTTGCGGCCTTTAACAGCCTGTCAGCGTCCAATGTAAAGTCGTCATTGAGCGACACGGGGCGGTATTCCACCTGATTGATGTCGGCGCAGACCTTGTACATGCCGTAAGTGGGGCTGATTGCCACGGCATTGTCCTTTCCCGGGTTGCAAAAAATGCGATAGACCAAGTCAATGGCCTCGTCGCTCCCATTGCCCAGAAAGATGCACTCCTTGTCGACCCCTTTTACTGCGGCCAATTTCTCTTTCAGCTTCCATTGCAGCGGATCGGGATACCTATTAATTTCGTTGTTGTAGGGGCTTTCGTTTGCGTCCAGCATGACGGTGGCAGTGTGGCCCGAGTATTCGTTTCGGGCGCAGCTGTAAGGCGACAAAGCCTGTATGCAAGGTCTTACTAATTGGTTGAGCGGTCTCATCGTGGCGCGTTTGTTATTTTGTGTTACTGTTTACTTCATCGATTCTCAGTTGCATGGCCATGCCGTGGGCGTACAAGCCCTCTCTGTTGGCCATTTCCACAACGGTGTTGCCGATGGTCCTTATCCCTGCGGGACTAAGTTCCTGGAATGTCATTTTCCGCACGAAGCTGTCCAGGCTTAAACCGCCGTATGAGCGTGCATAGCCCTTGGTGGGCAGTGTGTGGTTGGTTCCCGAGGCGTAGTCGCCGGCGCTCTCGCAGCTCCACTTGCCTTCAAAGACGCTTCCGGCGCACGTCACCTTGTCAGCGAGTCCTCGGTAATCCTCAACGGCAAGGATGAGGTGCTCGGGCGCGTACCTGTTGGAGATGGAAATAGCTTCGTCCAAGTCATGGGTGATGATGGCCACGCTGTGTTTCAATGCCTTGGCGGCAATCTCCCGTCGCGGCAGTGCTTCCAACTGGCGTTCCACCTCTTGCTGCACCTGTTCCATCAAAGCGTGACTGTTGCTCAGCAGAATGACTTGGCTGTCAGGGCCATGCTCGGCCTGGCTCAGCAAATCGGCGGCTACAAAGGCTGGGTGGGCCTTTTCGTCGGCTATGACGGCCACCTCGCTTGGTCCTGCCGGCATGTCGATGCTCACTCCGTGCAGCGTGGCCAATTGCTTGGCTGCCATGACGTACTGATTGCCCGGACCGAAGATTTTATCAACGCGGGGCAGGCTTTCCGTGCCAAACGTCATGGCGGCAATGGCCTGCGCACCGCCTACCTTGAAAATCTTGTTCACCCCGCACAAGCTGGCAGCATAGAGAATGGCGGGGTTGACGCGGCCATCGGCCGACGGTGGCGTGCAAAGGACAACCTCCCTGCAACCAGCTATCTGGGCCGGCGCAGCCAGCATCAGTACCGTTGAGAACAACGGGGCTGAACCGCCCGGAATGTACAGGCCGACCCTGTTGATGGGCACGGCTTTCTGCCGGCAAATGACGCCGGCGCATGTTTCTACCTCGATTTCCCTGAAACGCTGTGCCTCGTGGAACGCACGGATGTTGCCGTAGGCCTGATGCAAGGCTTCCTTGAGGATATCGGGCAGCAGTTTCCCTGCTTCGTCCATCTCCCCTGGGCTGACCGAAAGTTGGTCAAGGTTGGCCTTGTCAAACCTCAGTTCCAGTTGCCTGAGCACCGTGTCGCCGCCTCGGCGCACCTCATCCATGATGCCTCCCACGGTGTCAAACAGCTGGCTGACATCGAATGCGGGGCGTTCCAGCAGGCGTTGCAGTTCCGCCTCGGTGGGATATTTTGCTGTATACATATATTAATGGGACGAATGTTAGGAAACCATCTTCTCAATGGGGACAACCAGTATGCCCTGCGCACCGGCTTTCTTCAGGTCGCCTATGATTTGCCAAAAGCACTTCTCCTCCAGCACGGTGTGTATGCTGCACCATTCATTGTCGGCCAGCGGAATGATGGTGGGGCTCTTCATGCTTTCAGGCATGATGGACAGGATTTTTTCCACGTTGGCTTTGGGGGCGTTCATCATGACATATTTTTTCTTTTGCGCGTCAATGGCTGCCTGGAATCGGAACAGCAGTTCGTCCAGCGTCTTGCGCTTGTCAGTACTCATCTTCTTGTTGGCCACGACCACGGCATCGCTCTCCATGACCGTCTCCACTTCCAACAGGTTGTTGGTGACCAGCGTGCTGCCCGAGCTGACAATGTCAAAGATGGCGTCGGCCAAATCGATGCGCGGCGTAATCTCCACCGAACCCGTGATTTCATAGATGTCGGCCTTGACCATGTGTTCCTTCAGAAACTTTTTCAGGATGTGCGGGTAGGACGTGGCAATGCGCTTTCCGTCCAACCACTGCGGCCCTGTGTATTCGGCATGCTTGGGAATGGCAATCGACAGGCGGCACTTGCTCAGCCCCAGGTGTTGCACAATTTTGATGTTCTCGTCCTTTTCCATAACCTCGTTCAGTCCCACAATGCCCACGTCGGCCATGCCCTCGGCCACGGTCTTGGGTATGTCGTCGTCGCGCATGTAGAGGACTTCCAGCGGATAGTTGTTGCTTCTGACCAGCAGGGCACGCTCTGAGCGGTTTATCTTGATGCCCGCTTCCTTCAGCAGGCCGATGGTGTCGTCATAGAGCCTTCCCTTTGACTGGATGGCTATTCTCAGTAAGTTTTGTTCCATTTGTATGCTAATTATATATGGTATCACAATTATTTTGCCTGCAAAGTTAGTGAATTTCTGTTCAATTATCTCACTTTTCTGCATTTTTCGTCATGCTGGCGGCGGCTTGGCAATCCTTGCTTGCCCATTGAGGTTTCGCGCGGCTTGTCCGCCGCGTCCTCTCACGGCCTGCACAGGTCTTGAAAGTCCGTGAGGAATGGCCATGCATGTGCATGCCCCTGAACGGTGCAGATTTTCGTTGAGGTGTGTCGGGCAATCGCGTTTTCTTACGCCTTGTTTGCAAGGTTTTTACGCCTTTCCCAAAATTTTTCAGGCCGCATTCGTCGGTCTTTTGCGCCTTGCAGTTTCGGCGTTTGCCTGAGTGAGGAAAATCCTGTTCCTCTGTGCAGTCGTTTTGAATGGGCATCGGGCATATTTTTGAACATTTATTTGCAAAAACGACTCCTATTTCCTGAAATAGTTTTAACTTTGAAACGAAAAATAAGGACGTTCTGCATCTATTGTGCGTCTGTATCCACCGTAAGAACTTAAATTGTAAACAAATAGATAGAAATGAAAACCGCAGGATTGAAGTTTTTTGTGCTTGCCGTGTTGGTGTCTTTCGTAGCAAGGGCAACGGCCGACACGACGTATAACCTGGGGCCCAAGACCCCCGAGAACGACTTGATTAAGTTGCGCTATGCGCTCGATGAAGCCAAGTCGGGAAAGGAAAAAAAGCAGATATTGAAGAAGATAGGCGACGGCGGAACGTTTATTGGCCTGATGACGGCCGGCCGGCTGATTGACGACAAGTCGGTGGGCAAGGCCGCAGCCCGGGCAGTGGCCCAGATTGGCCTTACCCACAAGGACTATGCCGGTGCCAATGTGCGCGAATTGCTGCGCAAGGCGCAGACCAGGGTAGGGGGCAAGACCCGACGCGACATCGTGGCTTACCTGGAGCGCATGCCGAGCAATGAGACCGGATTCGTCAGTCTCTTTAACGGACGCGACCTGACGGGATGGAAGGGCTTGGTGGAGAATCCCATCAAGCGGGCACAGATGTCGTCAGTCGAGCTGGCCCAGAAGCAGGTCAAGGCCGACGAGGTGATGCGCCAGGACTGGAAGGTGGAAAACGGATTGCTGGCCTATGTGGGTCATGGCTACGACAACATCTGCACCATTGAGCAGTACGGAGACTTTGAAATGTATGTCGACTGGATGCTCGACCCTGCCGGGAAAGAGCCCGATGCCGGCATCTACCTGAGGGGCACGCCCCAGGTCCAGATATGGGACACGGCGCGCGTCAACGTGGGCGCACAGGTAGGCTCGGGCGGCCTGTACAACAACAAGAAGCATGCCGACAAGCCGACCGTCGTGGCCGACAACAAGGTGGGCATTTGGAATAGCTTCCACATCATCATGAAAGGGGAGCGCGTCACGGTGTTCCTCAACGGCGTGAAGGTCGTTGACAACGTGGTGCTGGAGAATTACTGGGATCGCAGCCGCCCCATCTTCCCTGTCGAGCAGATTGAGTTGCAGGCCCATGGCAGCAAGGTGTACTACCGCGACATCTACGTGAAGAGAATCTTGGATTGAAAACAATAAAATACGATATGAAAACCAACAGAAGAACATTTTTGAAGACAGCGGGTGCATTAGGTCTTTTCACCATTGTGCCTCGCAGGGTTCTTGGCGGCAAGGGCTACATTGCCCCGAGCGATCAGCTGACCAAAGGCATCATTGGCGTGGGCGGCATTGGCAAGTCAACCTCCCATTTTACCAGTGACGAACACTACAGGCTCGTGGCCATATGCGACGTGGACAAGAAGCACCTGAAGCAGGCGCAGGACTTGGCGCAGAGCAAATTTAACGAGCGCCTGAAGGAATACAGCTACTTCATGGACCTGATAAAGGACGAGAACGTGGACATCGTGCACATAGCCACTCCGCCTCACTGGCACGGACTGATGGCAGTCGAGGCTGCCAAGGCCGGAAAGGACATCTGGTGTGAGAAACCCATGACGCGCACCATCGGTGAGGGCAAGCGCGTCATTGAGGCCGTGCAGCGATACAACCGCGTGTTCCGTTTGAACACTTGGTTCAGGTTTAAGGACACGTTCTATGGGCTGGGAACGACGGTCAGCCCGCTCAAGAAATTAGTGGACAGCGGATTGTTGGGCTGGCCCCTGAAGGTGGTCGTGTCGGGTACGACTGGCTTTACCTGGAAGTTCTATTGGGTGGGTAAGGAGAACCTGAAGCCTGAGAATGTGCCTGCCGAATTGGATTATGACACTTGGCTGGGCCCCGCTCCCTATAAGTCCTACAATCCTCATCGCGTGCATCAGACGTTCCGAGGCTACTGGGACTACGATGGCGGCGGCTTGACTGACATGGGGCAGCACTACCTGGACCCCATCCAGTATTTGTTGGGCAAGGACAATGACTTCCCCGTGAAAGTCGAGGTGGATGCCCCCCAGCAGCACCCTGACGCAGTAGGGATATGGCATAAGATTACCTATACATACGAGGATGGCTGCCAAATCGTCCTGGAGGGCGAGGGATATGAGAGCAAGGGCAAGACTGCGTACATAGAAGGACCGAAAGGCAAGGTCTACAAGGGCTTTGAATGCACGATACCCGATATTATGAACAAATTGGCTGAATATCCAGACCCTGAGCCGCAGCGGACCGACTTCCTCGAGTGCGTAAGGACGCGCCAGAAATTTGCTTTGAACGAGGTGAACGGCCATCACAGCTGTACCTTGGTCAACATGGGGGCTGTGGCCCTGCGCCTGGGCCGCGACCAACTGAAATTCGACCCCAAGACGCAGACGTTCATTGGCGATGATGCTGCCAATGCCTTGATAGACCAACCCATGAGAGGCCCGTGGAGCATTTGATGAGATTTGCGTCGTAAAAGAATAACTATCAAAGATTTTATAGAATGAAGAAGATAAGCTACATATATATATTAGGATGGCTGTGCTTGCAAATGGTGGTCATGCCCCTGTATGCGCAGACCGATAGCCGCAACCGCACGGTTGAGACAGTTGTACAGGACGGATTGGCACAGTTGCCGACAAAGACTCCCAAGGCGTATAGGCAGTTGATGGGTGAACTGGCTGCTACGGGCCAAAAGGGAATGGCTATGCTCTGTGCAGGCCTCGTTCCTGCCAGTGAGGGAAAGAATGCTACCTTTGAATATGCCATTGATGGCGTGGTGAGCTATGTGAGCGAGGCGAAGAACAGTGCTTTGCGCCAGAGTGTTTGCCAAGGATTGAAGGATGGTATAGAAAAATGCCAGGATAAGGTCAATAGAGCCTTCCTGCTGTCGCAACTTCAGAAGATTGCAACGACCGATGACGCCCCTGTGTTCATACAGTATTTGAATGATGAATACTTGAAGACGTTTGCCGTGAACGGACTTGCCGTTGTTGCCGGAACGGATGGTGCGATAAAGAATCTGATCAACAGCCAGTCGGGCGATAAGCAGTCGTTGGCCTATTTGGCCTATGT
The DNA here is from genome assembly GCA_017940605.1 of Bacteroidaceae bacterium. Lineage (GTDB taxonomy): Bacteria > Bacteroidota > Bacteroidia > Bacteroidales > Bacteroidaceae > UBA6382. The sequence continues at coordinate 25,698 of JAGAYF010000014.1, read as the reverse complement.
CAAGAAACTCCAAGGTGTGGAGGAGACCTTGCTTGGTTGGACGCAGGGCGCTGATGATAAGACATTGGCTGCCGTGTACAACGCATTGACGGTATGTGGCGGGGAGAAGTCCTTGGCTGCGTTGGAACAAGCTGCTGCTGCCAAGCAATACAATGACGAACCCACGGGGGCGACGGATTGTCTGCTCCAGTTGTTGGCCACAGGCAAGTATAAGAATGAGGCTCTTAAGGTTGCCAAGGTATTAACCAAGGACAAGCGTCCTGCTTTGCGTAGCGCCGGATTGAAATTGCTGTTGGAGAATGACAAAAAGAATGCTGCCAAGAATATATTGTCTGCATTGAAAGATCCTTGTGCGCAGTATCGTAACACGGCCTTGGACTTTGCGGAGGCAACGACTGATAAAAGCATCTATCCATTGGTTGCCGGCAAGGCTGCCAAGCTGAATGGTCCGGCTGCTACGGATGTGGTTCGCTGGTTAGGGAATCATCATAGGAAAGAGCAGATTGACATGGTGACTCATTTGATGAATGCTCAGAATGGAAAGGATTCCGTATTGACGCGTGCCGCAATTGAGGCGGCAGGAAAGATTGGCGGTGAGAAGGCCCTGGCTGCCTTGATGAATAACCTGAAAGGCGGATATGCAAAAGACGCAAGCAAGGCGTTGCTTTCATTCAATGGTGATATCAGCAACAGCGTTCTGGAGGGTTTGAAATCATCTGATGCCAATATTCAACAGCAATCGCTCAATTTGGCTTCGGTACGCCGTCTTCATGCAGCATACGGTCAGGTGTTGAACTTGACGAAATCGGAAAATTCAGCTACAAAGGCGGCTGCGTATAAGGCATTGAACGGCGTTGCCACAAGCGAAAATTTCAATGACTTGTGCAACTTGATGGAAAAGACCCAAGGGGCAGAGGCAAAGAGTTTGCAGGCGGCGGCCAAGAGTTCAATCGCCAACGAAACAGGTGACAAGCAATATTCAATGGTTTCTGGCAGGATGGCTTCAGCCTCTAAACCTTCCTTGTACTACCCATTATTGGCCCAGGCAGGTACGCATAGCGCGATTCAAAAGCTGCAGCAGGAATATGAAAAAGCAGGTGATAAATCGGAAGCGTTTAACAGCCTGTTGCAAGTGGACAATTCAGAAATGATAGAGGTGTTGTATAATTTGGCTTCTGTCAATGCCGCCGATAAGGATAAGATTTTGAACCGTTACAGGACGCTCGTCAAGAAAAGTTCGAATAATCCGATACAAAAATATTTATTGTATCGTCGTGCATTGGAATTGAACCCCGGAGAAAAGGTGACGAATGAGTTGGTCAGTGCGTTGTCTGAGAGTAGGACGTTGCCGGCTCTGTCCTTGGCCGCAAAATACATGGAAAACAAGAAAGCCAAGGAAAAGGCAGCCAATACGGTGAAGGCGATCCTGAGTAAGCAGCCCGAATTGCAAAGCGGAAATGATGCGAAAAAGATGATTGAAAAAGCTCGCGATATTTTCAAGGCCCAGACAGATGCCGATGCTGGCTATGCAGTGGATGAACTGAACGGCATGCTTGCAAAATCTGATCAGAAAGAGGGCTTTGTTGAGGTAATGCGCGGTGCTGAAGGAACGAGAATTCAGACGGCGAAGGAATACGAGAATTTTGAAATGTTTGTTGACTGGAAATATGCTGGTACAAATGCGACATTGTACGTGAGAAACCAGCCAGTCATTAAAATAGGAAAAGAGGTTGACGTTGTACAGCTGAGCAAGACAAGTTCTCAAGTCAAGGTAAATGAAAATGGTTGGAATAACTTGTATGTAAAAGTACTAAATGACCGTTTGGAAGTAAAGAATAATGGTGAAACCGTTGTAACAAACTTTGTTATCTCGAACGGAGACGAACCTGTCGCTGACAGAGGCGTAGTTGAAATCATCAGTGAGTCTGGAAAGATTTCGGTACGCAATGTAAATGTGAAGGAATTGCCGTCAACGCCTATCTATACGCTTACAGAAGAAGAACAGAAGGAAGGATTTGAGTTGTTGTTCGACGGACGTTCCTTGGATAAGTGGCAAGGTAACACGACAGACTACGTTCCATTGGATGGAAACATATATGTAAGCGCTAAATACGGTGGAACGGGTAACCTCTATACCAAAAAGAAGTACAGCGACTTTGTCTATCGTTTTGAATTCTGTTTTGTAGAGCCTGGTGTGAACAATGGTATCGGAATACGCACGAATATTGGGACGGATGCTGCCTATGACGGAATGGAAATACAGGTATTGGACCATGATGATCCTATATATAAAGGATTGCAGCCCTATCAGCAGCATGGAGCAGTATATGGAATCATTGTTCCCAAGCATGTGAAGTTTGGTAAATTGGGAACGTGGAATACCGAGGAAATTCGCATCGTTGGCGATGATATAAAGGTTACCGTAAACGGAGATGTGATTCTGGAGGGCAATATCCGTGAGGCTTGCCAAGGTCACAATGTCGCTCCCAATGGCGAAAAGAAAAACCCATACACTGTTGACCACAAGAACCACCCTGGATTGTTCAACCCCGAGGGCTATGTCAGTTTCTGTGGACACGGAGCGGGAGTGAAGTTCCGCAATGTCAGAATATTGGATTTAAGTAAAAGTAAAAATACAGCCAAGAAAAAGGTGTTGAAGAAGAAATGATATCAATAGATACCGTTTCCGGCCATAAGAAAAAGCCAATATCTGTTGTTGCTATCGGCGCGGGCAATAGGATGCGAACCTATATGCATTACGTTGAGCAACACCCAGATTTAGTTCAGCTTGTAGCAATCGTAGAACGGGATGCCATTCGCAGGAATGCAATGGCAACCCGTTTTGCCATTACTCGGCAGAATATATATAAGGATTACGAAGATTTCTTCCAGCGGCCAGTCAGTGCGGATGCGGTGTTGATATGTACACCCGACGACGAACACTATCGGCCATGTATGATGGCATTGGAAAGAGGCTATCATGTCCTGTTGGAAAAGCCCATTGCCCAAACCATTGAACAATGTGAGGACATCGCTCGGGTTGCACAGGAAAAGAGCCTTATTGTCTGTGTGTGCCATGTGATGAGATACCATCCATGTTTCATCAAAATCAAGGAATTAATAGATGGAGGTACACTGGGTAGACTGATATCAATCAACCATATAGAGCGAGTAGGGCTTGACAGGGCAACGCACAGTTACGTCCGTGGCATCTGGAACAGGGCAGAGACCAGTAATCCAATGGTCTTGGCAAAATGCTGTCACGATGTGGACTTTCTGTTGTGGATAACGAAAGGAAGATGCAGAAAAATAAGTTCGTTTGGTGGACTCAGGTGGTTCAGGCAGGACAATGCGCCTGCGGGAAGTGCCGAAAGGTGTGTCCATTGCCAGGTAGAGCCTTCGTGTCCCTATTCTGCCGTCAATCTCTATCTGGAAAGGCATGATTGGATTAGTAATTTCGATGTCCCCGACGGCAAAACGCTCGACGATGTCATTCGTCAGGAGCTAAAGGACGGCCGGCTGGGCCGTTGTGTTTTCCATTGCGACAATAATGTTGTGGATCAGCAAGCCGTAATGATGGAGATGGAAGACGGGGTGACTATCAGCCTAAGTATGGACATCTTTACGCAACAGGACAATCGTCAAATCAGTATCCGTCTGACAAATGGGGAAATAGAATCTGACGAACAGAAAGTAAAAGTGACCTATTTCAGGGAACGCCGTCAGGAGACTTTTGATTTTTCCGGTGTAATCAGTCAGCCCTACCATGGTGGTGCTGATTTGAAAATCATGGAGGAGTTCGTTCAGGCCATACGGGGCAGCAGGCATCATCTGCCCTCTGCCATTAGTGACAGTGTTGAAAGTCATCGTATTTGTTTTGAAGCGGAGCGCAGCAGGTTGGCTGGAAGAACAATAGAACTTAATTAAACATTGGTAATGGTAGTAAATAAGTGGTTAGTTGCCTTTGGAAGTTATCTTCAAATGTTGGGACGCGTGTTTCGTCGGCCCGACAGGATGAGAATGTTTGGACGGCGCTATTTGAATGAACTGTATCAGTTAGGCATTGATTCAGTAGGAATCGTCTTGTTGATATCATTGTTCATAGGGGCGGTTATCTGCATCCAGTTCAAGATGAATATCCAAAGTTCGTGGATGCCATTGTGGGTGCCTGGCTATGCAACACGCGAAATCATGCTGTTGGAGTTCAGTTCGTCCATCATGTGTCTCATCCTGAGTGGAAAAGTGGGGTCCAACATTGCCTCTGAGTTGGGTACGATGCGTGTAACGCAGCAGATAGATGCCTTAGAAATCATGGGTGTCAATTCGGCCAACTACCTGATACTTCCTAAAATTCTCGGACTCATTACAATGATACCCATCCTTGTGATATTCAGTGTCGTTGCAGGCATATTGGGGGCCTATGCCACGGCTTACATAGGTCACATTGGGACAGTGGCTGAGCTGACGCAGGGAATGCAGTACGATTTCCATCAATGGTTCTTCTGGATGGGTGTCATCAAGGCCGTCTTCTTTGCGTTCATCATCTCCAGTGTGTCTTCCTACTACGGCTACAACGTAAAGGGCGGCGCAGTCGAGGTGGGGAAATCCAGCACCAATGCCGTGGTGAGCAGCAGCATCCTGATATTGTTCAGCGACACGTTTTTGACACAATTACTCTCATAATCATCCATCATGATCACATTGCAGCACATCAAGAAGGCTTTTGGCGACAAACAAGTACTGAAGGACATCAGCACCGTCTTTGAAAGCGGCAAGACCAACCTGATAATCGGCCGTAGCGGCAGCGGTAAGACCGTGCTGATGAATTGTATCGTCGGCTTGTTGCAGCCCGATGAGGGCGAAATCCTCTACGATGCTGAGAATGTCGTGACAATGACCAAGTATGAGCGCACGTTGCTCCGCCGCCGCATGGGAATGCTTTTCCAAGGGTCTGCTTTGTTTGATTCCATGACCGTATTGGAAAACGTCATGTTTCCATTGGACATGTTTTCCAACGACAGCTACAAGGAGCGCAAGCGCAGGGCCATGTTCTGTCTGGATCGCGTCAATCTGGGCGAAGCTGCCGACAAACTGCCCGAGGAGTTGAGCGGCGGCATGCAGAAGCGCGCGGCCATTGCCCGTGCCATATCCATGCAGCCTCAGTATTTGTTCTGCGACGAACCCAATTCGGGACTCGACCCCAAGACTTCGTTGGTCATTGACAAGTTGATATTTGAACTGACCAAGGAAAACAACATGACGACCATTGTCAACACGCACGACATGAATTCCGTAATGGGCATCGGCGAGAACATCCTCTTCCTCAGCGAGGGTTACAAGGAATGGCAGGGGTGCAACGCGGAAATTATGGACAGCAAAAATCAAAAACTCAATGACTTTATTTTTGCCTCCGACTTCAGCAAACGCCTTAAGGCAGCCAATGAAGAAAACATTGAATTAAAAGACGGAATAAACAATCAATGAGATATTTAAAATTCGGCATCGTTTTCGTTGTTCCCCTCTTTTCTGTGTCGGGACAGGCTCAAAACATGCAGGCCCTTTCTTCCGATATCCGTACCATGCAGATACAAAAGGATGGTGAGAAACAGAATGTGCCGGTCATTGAATTGGGCAGCAGGGAAAGGCTGCAATTTTCCTTCGATGACCTGCAAAAGGAATACCGGCGGTACATCTACCGCGTGGAGCACTGCGATTATGAGTGGAAGAAGAGTGTGCGCATTTTCGAGTCCGATTATCTGCGCGGAACGGAAACCCAAATCCCCATTGAAGACTACAAGGAGAGTCTCAATACCACGGTCGATTACACACATTACCAGTTTGATTTCCCCAACAGCAGGATGGGCGTCGTCTATTCGGGCAACTACCGTATCTGCGTGCTGGATGATGACAGCCGCAAGGAGGTGTGCCAATTCTGTTTCTCCGTGGTAGACCCCAAGGCCGCGGTCAATGCGACGGTGACCACCAATACGGACAAGGATTGGAACAAAGAGCATCAGCAGGTCAAGGTGCAGCTCAACACGCAGCAGCTGGGGGTGCATGACCCCTCCCGCGAAATCAAGCTGGTGGTCGTGCAGAACGGTCGGTGGGATGCTGCGGCCATGAACCCCAAGGCCGACTACGTTACGCCCTCCGATGTGAGGTGGGACAGGGTGTCCGAACTCATCTTTCCCGCAGGCAACGAATTCCGCAAGTTTGAAATGACCAATCTCAAGTTCGGAATGATGGGCGTTGACAACCTGCGCTGGGTGCGTCCCTACTACCATGCCACCTTGTTCCCCGGCAAGGTGCGCACCAACTATGTGTACGACGAGGAACGCGACGGAATGTACTATGTCTCGGCCACCGACAGGACTGATGACGACTACGAGGCCGATTATGTGCTGGTTCATTTCTTCCTGGAGCATGAACCCGAGACTGACGGCGTGTTCTATGTCAACGGTGCGCTGACCAACTGGAACTACACCAATGACTGCCTCATGAAGTACAATGCCGAGGCCCGCGGCTATGAGGCAACGCTCCTGCTCAAGGAGGGCTACTACAATTACCAGTACCTGTTTCTGCCCCAGGGACGGTCGTGCGGCAGCAACCTGCCTGCCGAGGGAAACTATTACCAGACGGAGAACGAGTACACCATCCTTGTGTACTACGCACAGCGCGGAAGCCGCTACGACCGCCTGGTAGGGGTCAGGAACTTCAGGTTTGAACCCTCCAAGCAATGATGCAACCGCCTTTTTCCCACCCAATGACGGCAGACGATGATACCTTTTGAGTTTCCAACCTTTTTCCAGATTTTCGATTTCGTGGGAACGCTGGCCTTTGCCATTTCCGGCATCCGCCTGGCGGCCTGCAAGAACTTCGATTGGTTCGGAGCGTATGTCGTGGGGCTTACCACGGCCATCGGCGGCGGTACGCTGCGCGACCTGTTCCTGGGGGTGACGCCCTTTTGGATGACCAATCCGTTCTACCTCATCTGTTCGGCCATCGCCTTGGTGTGGGTCATCCTGTTCAAGAAGCAGATGGTGCGCCAGAACAACACATGGTTTTTCTTTGATGCCATCGGGCTGGCCCTGTTCACCGTTACGGGCATTACCAAGACGATAGGGCTGGATTTCTCCTTTTGGGTGGCCATCTTCATGGGTACGCTCACGGGGGCTGCGGGCGGCATCCTGCGCGATGTCCTGCTCAACGAACTGCCCCTCATCTTCCGCAAGGACATCTATGCCACAGCCTGTGTCGTGGGCGGCGTGGTCTTCCATGTGTGCGCCCTGCTGGGCGTGGGCAACGAGTTGAACGGCATCATTACGGGCCTGACCGTCTTTGTCATCCGTATTTTGGCCGTCCGCTTCCACATTACGCTCCCCATCCTCCACATGGACAAGGAAAAAGAAGACTGACGGTCCTCAGTTCATGTGTCCATGACATCCTGCGTCTTTTGTCTGCCAGCCTTGTTGCGGCCAGCCTGCCGGAACAAGGCGTAAAAGTTGTGCCTGTGCGGCTTGAAAAAATGAGCGCAAGGCGCAAAAGATGGGCCGGCAAGGCGTAAAAACGCGACTTTCGCCCCAGTGCGGAAGCAAATGGCACGCGTGGTGTGTCGTTGTGCCGCAGATTCACTGTTCCATGGTTGATGTGGCCTCAGCTTCTTCCTGTCCAGTGGGTGAACCCATGGGGTGGGACGGCCTCAGGAAACGTGCGGTAGGGTATGGAGCGGCAGTTTTTTCGCTGGTGGCAAATAAAACTGTTCCCATGTCTTGTGGGTGTCAATGAATTTCGTTACTTTTGCAGTATGAATTTGCCTAAGTACATAGAAGTCCTTCTGTTGGAGCACGATTGCGTGATTTTGCCCGAATTGGGAGGATTTGTCGTGCGCGAGGAACAGGCCTATGTGGATGACGGGCAGCGATTCTATCCGCCATATCGTTCCGTGGGGTTCAATGCCCAGCTGAAGGTCAACGACGGCCTGTTGGTGCAGAGCATTATGCAGACCTGCGATACCGACTATCCCGAGGCCCTGCGCATTCTGAGCAAGCAGGTGGACCAGGTACGGCAGGAGCTGAACGAAACAGGGCAGTGGACGGTAGGCAACCTGGGTACTCTGGAGAGAAACACCGACGGCTTGCTGCAATTCGTCCCATCGTCGCAGGGCGGTGTGGCTTCGCCCGAGTTTTACGGGCTGGATGCCGTGGATGTCCGTTTTGAAAGTGCGGTTGAGCCTGCAGTGCATGTACGGGAGCAAGAAGACATTGTGCTGCAACCCGTTGGGAATGACCCTGTGGCCGATGATGAAGCCGAGGCTGCCGATGACAGGCAGCCCGTGCGCTGGGGGCGCAGGCTGATGCGCTATGCAGCCATCTTTGTCGGTGCAGTGGGCTTGTTCTTCCTGACATCGACCCCCGTGAGCGATACTGCCTGGCAGCAGGAGGGCAAGCTGACGCAGGCCAACGGCGCGGTGTATTCCTTTCCGGTGACATCGGCGTTCCGCAATGCCTATGAATCCTTCAGGAAGTCCGTGCCCACCGTGTCGGAAGACGAACGGCCGGTTGTTGCAGAGAATACCACGGACAGCAAGGCCGGACAGATGGCGGAGGAAGCTCTCGTGGATGCCACTGTGCAGCCGGAAGAGGAGGTGCAGCAGGCCCAGGCGCACTATACCATCGTGCTGGCCAGCATGGTGATGGAGAAAAACGCCCAGATATTGGTGGACAAGCTGAAGCACAGGGGGCTGGAGGAAGGCCGCCTGTGGCAGAACGAAACCATGTTGCGCGTGGTCTACTCTTCATACGATTCGGAAAATGATGCCTACAACGCCCTGCGCAAATTGCGCCAAGTCAGCGACGAGTTCAGCGAGGCGTGGGTTCTGAAAATAAACTGATAATGATTTTTGGGTCATGAAGAAAGTCAGATGTCCCAAATGCGGAAATACAATCACCTTTGACGAAACGGCCTACCCCGAAGGTAGGGTACTGATCTTCGGCTGCCCCGACTGTAAGAAGACCTTCAAGATAAAACTCCTGCCCAAGGCCGACGATGACCGTGTGCCGCTGGGCTTCCTGTCGGTGGTGGAAAACCAGTTCCATAACCGGCAGACCATTCCGCTGTATATGGGAGAGAATGTCGTGGGGCGCTACGTGAAAGGCTCGCAGGCCAATGCCTCATTCAGGACGTTGGACCCCAGCATTGACACCACCCATTGCATCATTACGGTACAGGAAGACAAGAGGGGGCGGCTCAGGTTTATCCTGCGCGATGCGCCCAGCAATACGGGAACATTCTACCAAAATGAGATACTGAAGGATGTCGACCGCGTGTACATGGAGGAACAGAGCGTGCTGACGATTGGCGCAACGACGCTCATCTTCTACCTCAATCCCGAACAAAAGGAGGTTGCCCCATGAAAAAAGGCCGTCTGCTGTTTGTCCTGCTCATGGCATGTGCCATGGTGGCGGCGGCACAGGATGTCCTGCCGTTCAAGGGCAGCTATGTGAATAAGAAATGGAACATCCGGCTGGAATTGGATTTGTATGATACAACCTTGGTTGTTCCCGACTATGAATTTTTGGGCAGGATGAATGGCTATCTTCAGGGAGACCTGCACGAGACTTGGTTCTTGACCACGTTTGAGAGGCACAAGGACAAGGCAACCCTATTCCTGTCGAATGAAATGGGAGCTGATAACCAACAACTGCTGCTGACACAGATTGATTCGCTGCATCTGCAATATGAAGTGCAGGGAACGAACTATCTGCGCAAGGCGGTGAACAGAAAATGGGTGAAGCTGCCCGCCAAGATGCTGTTTGAGCGTACTGACAAGGGAGCTGCACCGAAGGAAACCCCGCAACGTTTCAGGATGTACTAAGCAAAATAGACTCACAACCCACCGTCATGGAACCTATCTATATCATCATCGTGTTTTTCTTGTTGGCCCTGGCCATATTCGACCTGAATGTGGGGACTGCCAACAATATGAATTTCCTCAGTTCGGCAGTGGGGGCGAAGGCGGCTTCATACCGGACGATTATGCTGATTGCATCCCTGGGAATCATTGTGGGGACGGCGACAAGCAGCGGTATGATGGACATTTCGCGGCATGGCATACTCCAGCCCCAGTATTTCTACATGAATGAAGTGATGTGCGTTTTCCTGGGGGTCGTCTGTACGGACGTTATGCTGATAAACCTGCTGAATACGTTGGGACTGCCTACCAGTACGACGGTTTCCATGATTTTTGAACTCTTTGGCGGCAGCACGGCCTTGGCCATCTTTAAGATTGCACATGATGCCAGCGACACTTTGAGCTACGGCATGCTGATAAACACCGATAAGGTCTTGAGTATCATCATGGCCATTTTCCTGAGTGTTGCCATTGCTTTCATCGTGGGCACGGTGGTGATGTGGATAACCCGTGTCATTTTTACTTTTGACAAGAATAGGCACTCGCGCACGGCGGTGGATATATTTGGGGCAGTGTCAATCACCTCAATTACCTATTTCCTGTTGGCTAAAGGCTTTGGGCAGGCGTCTTTCATGTCTGCGGCGGCCAAGGAATGGATAAGCCTGTACAGCGGACACCTTATGCTGGGGCTGCTGCTGGGAAGCCTGGTCGTTATTCATGTGCTGCAAATTTTGAAAATCAATGTATTTAAGTTGATTGTCCTGTTCGGGTCGTTTTCCCTCTGCATGGCTTTTGCCGGAAACGACCTGGTGAATTTTATAGGCGTGGCATTGGCAGGCTTGTCCTCATTCCAGGATTATGCAGCCCATGGCGACCACAATGCAACGACGTATTTGATGACAAGCCTCACGGAATCGTCCAACACGCCGCTTTATATCCTGATTCTGTCGGGCGTAATCATGTCTGTCTCCTTGTTCTTCAGCAAGCAGGTGCGGCGCGTGATGGAAACATCCATAAGCCTGAGCAGCCAAAAAGAGGAAGACGAAATTTTTAGCTCATCCCGTCTGTCGCGTCGCCTGGTAAGGGCCACAATGAACACCACAAACACATTGCTTGCCGTAGTTCCGCGCAGTGTCAAGGACTGGACGAACAGCCGATTCGAGCGCCCTGTCGTTACCAACGCGGAAGAGGAGGTGGCATTCGATTTGGTGCGTGGTTCTGTCAATTTGGTGCTGTCGGGTATGCTGATTATCATGGGTACGTCCATGCAATTGCCGCTCAGTACGACCTATGTGGCGTTCATGATAGGCATGGGTAGTTCTTTGGCCGACCGTGCGTGGGGGCGCGAGAGCGCAGTTTATCGTATCACGGGAGTCATTTCGGTGGTCGGTGGGTGGTTCTTGACGGCCGGCGCAGCATTCATGCTTTGTTTCATAATAACGAGCATTTTGTACTTCGGCGGTTTTATCGCAGTCGTGTCAGTCATCTTCTTTGTCGTGTTGATCCTGTTCAGAAGCCATCGGCACACCAAGCAGAGGGACAGCCAGGAAAAGGGAGACGGCATATTTGAGGAAATGGTGCGGACGGAGGACAAAATGCGCATATTGGAACTGCTGAAAGAGCACGTAAGAATCGCTGTTGTCAGTATGCTGGATAACTCCAAGCAGATATTCATGCAGGTTACCGAAGGATTGATTCGCGAAAACATAAAAGAACTGCGCCAGAGCGTTCTGAACATAGACGATCAGAAGACATTGTGGAAGAAATACCGCGGAAAGCAGATCGTGGGCATGAAAAAAATTGACTACTACGATGCGGTGAAGAAGAACACTTGGTTTCATATGCAGAGCAACAGCATCAGTCAGATTGGATACTGTTTGAAGCGCATGTGTGACCCGATTGTCGAGCACGTTGACAATAATTTCAGCCCGTTGCCTCAGAAATATATTGACGAGTTCGTGCCATTGCGTGACGAAGTCGTGGAAATGTTCGAGACAAGCGTCGAAGTCTTCACAAACAAGGACTATAGCAAGGTGGAAATGCTCCTTTCGGAGGGCGACCGCCTGAAGGAGCGCATCACTGAGATTCGCCACAAGGACGAAAACAACTATCGTGATGCCGACAGCAACGTGCGCATCGACTTGCTGTACCTAAATACGTTGCAGGAGACGCAGGAGTTGGTCAGTGACCTGCGGCATCTGTTGCGCGGTGCTACCCATTTCCAAGAAGAATAATTTCAAATAAATACGCGAAGCATGTATTACGTTAAGAAGACGATAGAAGTTTCGATGGCCCATTCATTGAGCTTGAATTACGAGAGCAAATGTACGCGCATCCATGGTCACAACGTCGTGGTTACGGTATATTGCAAGAGCAAGCAGCTCAACGAAAACGGAATGGTGATTGATTTTTCTGACATCAAGCGTGTGGTAAAGGATTTGCTGGATCATCAGATGGTTAACGACAGGGTGGAGTTCAACCCGACGGCTGAGAATTTGGCCAGGTGGATATGCGACCGCATTCCCCATTGCTACAAGGTCAAGTTCCAGGAATCGGAGAAGAATACCGCAATATACGAAAAAGAAGATGAGTGAACGGCAACCCCGCACATATCCTGTCAATGAAATATTCTACAGTATTCAGGGCGAGGGGTATCATGCCGGCCGGCCCGCCGTGTTTGTGCGTTTTTCCGGCTGCAATCTGAAATGCCCCTACTGCGATACGCAGCACGCTTCCCATCAAAATATGACCGCTGAGGAGATTTTGGAGCAGGTAAACGGCTATCCCGCCCGTTTTGTCGTCCTGACGGGGGGCGAACCCTCCCTTTGTGTTGACGATGCCTTGGTAGGCCTGTTGCATTCCCAAGATAAGTACATCGCGGCCGAGACCAACGGGACACATGCGCTGCCCGATGCGATAGACTGGGTGACGCTTTCGCCCAAGACCGAGGTCTATCCCCATGTGCCCGTGGTACAGCCCAGGGCCAATGAGGTAAAAGTTGTGTACACGAACCCATCCGGGGTGGAAGGGCATTTGAATATTCCTGCCGACCACTATTTCCTCCAGCCGTGCGACACGGGCAATGCCCGACGCAACCAAGAACTTGTGCAGTCCTGCATCCAGTACTGCAAGGCCCATCCGCAGTGGCGCATTTCCCTGCAACTGCACAAAATCATGAACATTCCATGAAGGGAATCCTCCAATATACGAATGGATAAGAACACATTAGCATAATTAAACAACAAATAAAACATATCACGCCCATGCTTACAATTTCTCAGATTGTTGAAGACAAAGAAGGTACGATCAAGGGTCTTCAGAAGAAACATTTTCCCCATGCGGAACAAGAAATAGAAAAAGTCCTTGCCATCAACGGCGACCGTAAGCGCTGCCAAGCCCAGTTGGACGACAACCTGGCGCAGCAGAATGCGATAGCCAAGCAGATAGGCCAGCTCATGCGCGAGGGCAAAAAGGAGGAAGCCGAGGCCGTAAAGTGCCAAGTGGCCGAACTGAAGGAGCAAAGCAAGGTCCTGCAGTCCCAAAAGGAACAGGCTGAGGACAGCCTGCGCGCATTGCTCTACACAATTCCCAACCTCCCCTACGATGACGTGCCCGAGGGCAAGACGGCCGAGGACAATGTCGTGGAAAAAACCGGAGGTACGGAAACTCCGCTTCCCGAAAATGCCCAACCTCACTGGGAACTGGCCAAAGAGTACGGCCTAATCGATTTCGACCTCGGGGTCAAGATCAGCGGTGCCGGTTTCCCCGTCTACACGGGGCAGGGCGCACGTTTGCAGCGTGCCTTGATTAATTTTTTCCTTGACGAAGCGGCCAAGTCGGGCTACCGTGAGATACAACCGCCCACGGTGGTCAATTCCGCATCAGGCTACGGCACGGGCCAGCTTCCCGACAAGGAGGGACAGATGTACCACTGCGAGGTGGACGACCTCTACCTTATCCCGACGGCCGAAGTGCCCGTGACTAACATCTTCCGTGACGTAATTCTCGAAGAGAAAGAACTGCCCGTCAAGTATTGCGCCTACACTGAGTGCTTCCGCCGCGAGGCAGGGTCGTATGGCAAGGATGTGCGCGGGTTGAACCGCCTGCACGAATTTTCCAAGGTAGAGCTGGTACGCATTGACACGCCCCAGCACAGCCGCGAGTCGCACAAGGAAATGCTGGCCCACGTGGAAGGGCTGCTCCAAAAGCTGGAACTTCCCTATAGGATACTGCGCCTGTGCGGCGGTGACATGAGTTTTACGGCCGCGTTGTGTTTCGACTTCGAGGTCTATTCCGAAGCACAGAAGCGTTGGCTCGAAGTAAGTTCCGTAAGCAACTTCGACACCTACCAAGCTAACCGAATGCATTGCCGCTACCGCAAGGACGGCAAGAAGATTGAGCTGTGCCACACGCTCAACGGTTCGGCCCTGGCTCTGCCCCGCATTGTGGCTTCCCTGCTTGAGGACAACCAGATGCCGCAGGGTATACGCATTCCCAAGGCCCTTGTTCCCTATTGTGGCTTTGACATGATTACGAAGTAAAGGCTTCCCGCAGAGACAATATCAAGTGGAGGATGCAGAAAAGGCACTGTATTCTCCATTTTTTCTGAGATGGATAAAGACGTTTTCCGGTTCAGGCAGTTTTCAGTCAGCCAGTCGCAGTGCGCTATGAAGGTGGGCACTGACGGAGTGCTGCTGGGCGCGTGGGCACAGGCCCAGGGTGACCTTCTGTTGGACATAGGGACGGGGACGGGCCTGATAGCCCTCATGCTGGCCCAGCGCAACGGGCAGGCCGAGGTGCAGGCGGTGGACATCGACCCCGCAGCGGCCCGGCAGGCAGGGGACAATTTTGCCCTTTCCCCTTGGGGCAATCGCCTGCAGGCCCATTGCGCCGACTTTACTGCGTGGCACACGAATGGCATGTATGATGAGATAGTGAGCAACCCACCTTTCTATCAGGACACCCTTCCTGCCGCAACGCACGGGCGCGATGTGGCGCGCGGCGGCAGTCGCCGTTTTCTGGAAGGCCTTGTCGGTTTTTCCTTGCAGCATCTCAAGCCGCAGGGCATCCTGGAAGTAATCCTGCCTTGCGAGGTAGGGGAGAGCTTTGCCTTTGATGCGTGGGTGATGGGCCTGCATGTGCAGCGCAAGACCCTTGTCCGCACCAGGCCGGACAAGCCGCCCAAGCGTGTCCTCCTGCAATTGGGGCGCATGCCCGTGGCCTGCGACCCCTCGGAACTGTGCCTGCTCGATCCCGACGGTAGCCGTAGCCAGGCCTACCAGCAGCTGACGGCCGATTTCTATTTGTAGCTTTACGGCGTTGTATACCCGTCTGCCGCAGTGACATCCATTGGGGCAGGCAGGGGGAAAGCGCGTTTTTTTACGCCTTGCATGCCGGACTTTTGCGCTCTGTCTGCCATTTTTCAGGCCGCATTGGAGCAGGTTTTACGCCCCATTGTCCGTCCTTAGCCCATGACATGGGAAACCAGTCGGGGCAAGGAAGGGCAAATAAGGCGCGAGCACCATCCCAATGCCATGTGGCAGATGATATGGATGTCTGCGAAAACTTTTTTGCGGATAGTTGTAAATGTCCTGTATGTAGGTACGCTGTTGTTTCCTTATCTTGAATTGGCGAAACCAAAAAGCGCGGGAAATGAATATGTCACTTCCCGCGCACAAACAGATGAACAAACAAATTATAATTGATTACCTTCTATGTCCTTGAAGTATTTGTAGGTGCTTACCTTGAGTTCCTCGGCTGCAGGCTCATCGCAGACGATGATTCCATGGCGGTGCATTTGCAGGCAGGTGATGGTCCACATTTGCGAAACGCTTCCCTCAACGGCGTGCTGGAGCGCACGTGCCTTGTTGTGGCCGTTGGCCACGATGAGCACTTCGTTGGCATTCATCACGGTACGCACGCCCACGGTCATTGCGTACTTGGGCACTTTGTTCACGTCGTTGTCGAAGAAACGGCTGTTGGCAATGCGTGTGTCGGTGGTCAGCGTCTTTACGCGTGTGCGGCTCTCAAATGAAGAGCCAGGCTCGTTGAATGCAATGTGTCCGTCGGCCCCGATGCCGCCCAAGAAGAGGTCAATGCCGCCTACCTGGGCAATTTGGCGCTCGTAATTGGCGCATTCCTCCTCAAGGTCGGCCGCGTTTCCATTGAGGATGTGTATGTTTTCCTTGGGGCAGTCCACATGATTGAAGAGGTTCTCGTACATGAACGTGTGGTAGCTTTGCGGATGGTCCTCGGGAATGCCCACATACTCGTCCATGTTGAACGTTATGATGTTCTTGAAACTGATTTTTCCCTCGTTGTATGCCTTTACTATCTCACGGTAGAATCCTTCGGGGGATGAGCCCGTTGCCAAGCCCAGCACAAAGGGGTGTTCGGGCGACGGGTGGAATTTTGCAATCTTGTCAATTACGTAATTGGCTGCCCATTTGGACATTGCATCGTAGTTTTCTTTAATTATAAGTCTCATATTCTGTGTATTGTTACTTGTTTTATGTTTTCAATGTGCAAAATTACAGTTTTTGCTTGAAAGCATGCACATTGCGACATGGGTTTTTCACCCTTGTTTGGGCAATTCTATCCTGAACGTCGTACCTTTGCCCAATTCAGAAGACTTCACGAAAATGCGTCCGTTGTGATATTCCTCTATGATGCGTTTGGCCAGCGACAGGCCCAATCCCCATCCGCGCCGCTTGGTTGTATATCCCGGCGCAAACACGGTCTTGAATTTGTTTTTGGGAATGCCCTTGCCCGTGTCCGATATTTCAATGATGATCATCCCCGTAATTTCATGCACGACAATGGAAATCATGCCTTTGCCCGACATGGCGTCGACGGCGTTCTTGCAAAGATTCTCTATGACCCACTCAAACAGGGCTGAACTCAGGTTGGCCGTCACTTTCACCGTGGGCAGGTTGCATACGAACTGGACCTTGTTGGACGAACGCATGGACACGTAGTTTACGACGTGCCAAATCACTTCCTTGAGGTCTTCTTCCTTCACTTCGGGCTGAGAGCCGACCTTGCTGAATCGGTCGGCAATGATGTTCAGGCGGCTCACGTCCTTGTCCATCTCATCAAGGATGGGGTCGTTAGGGTGGTTTTCCTTGAGAATTTCGCTCCAGGCCATCAATGACGAGATGGGTGTGCCCAACTGGTGCGCTGTTTCCTTTGTAAGGCCGACCCATACGCGGTTCTGCTCGGCGCGTTTCAGGCTCAGCAGGGCTACGACGATAATCAGGATGAATACGGTGAGGATGGCTATCTGAATGAAAGGGTAGTAGGCCAGTTGCTTCAGCGTTAGCGAGTCTCCGTACAGGATGTCAATGTATTCGGGCTTCGCCGTGCTGACACTGTCTTCGCCGTAGTTGATGCGGATGGAATATCCCTCGGATTTCATTTTTTTTACCACGTTCCCGATTTTTTTGACGGAATCCTGAGGGGTATCGTAGCGCAGCTTGATGTTGCGGAACTGGTCTACGTCGCCGTTTGCGTTTAGGACGACCACGGGTATGGTGTGATTGTTGTTGATGACCTGCAACACGAAATCCAAATCGGTGTCTTCGTCAGCATTCTTAATGGTTCGCATGGCCTCGGCCCATACTTCCATCTTGTCGGACGCTTCGCGCTTGAGGTCCTGCACCAGATAATGGGAGAATATGAGGAACAAGGCCGCTATAACCAAAGCCACGGCCACCAGAATCATCTTAATATGACGGTTTCTCTCAGTCCACTGCATTTTTTCTGCCGGAAAAACAGGGCATACCTTGTTATCAACGCAAAAATACCAACATTATTTTAATTGTGACAACTGTGTGTTGAATTAATTCTTATTTGTAATTTTGCAAATTATGCCAAAATTCGACTTACAATCCGCTTACCAGCCCTCGGGCGACCAACCGCAGGCCATTGAGCAGCTGACGCGGGGCGTTCTTGAGGGCGAGAGAGCCCAAACGCTGTTGGGCGTGACCGGTTCGGGGAAGACCTTCACCATTGCTAATGTAATCAAGAATGTGGACAAGCCTACGCTGGTCCTGAGCCACAACAAGGCACTCGCTGCGCAGTTGTATCAGGAGTTTAAGGGCTTCTTCCCCAACAATGCCGTGGAATACTACGTTTCATACTATGACTATTACCAGCCGGAGGCCTACAAGCCCTCGACTGACACCTACATAGAAAAGGATCTCGCCATCAATCAGGAGATAGACAAGCTGCGGCTGGCCGCTACGTCGTCCTTGCTGTCGGGGCGGCGCGACATCATTGTGGTTGCCTCCATATCATGCATCTATGGCATGGGAAACCCAGCGGCTTTCTATGAAAATGTCATTGAACTCCAAGTGGATAAACGTATGGAGCGCAACCACCTGCTCCGACGCTTGGTAGACTTGGTCTATGTGCGCAACGACATTGCCCCGCAACCAGGTAATTTCAGCGTCAAGGGGGACTCCGTGTTCGTTCATTTGGCATATTCCGACGATGTCATACGCATCCGTTTCTGGGACGACATAATAGATGCCATTGACATAGTGAACGGAATTTCCGGCCATAAGCTGTACAGTTTGCAGGACATAAAAATCTATCCAGCCAAGCTGTTCCTCACCACTAAGGAGGCAACGCAGCAAGCCATCAGGGATATTCAGGATGATCTCGTGGAGCAAGAGGCCCTGTTCCGCGAGAGCGGAAAATTGTTGGAGGCACAGCGGTTGCATGAGCGCGTTACCTATGATTTGGAAATGATTCGCGACATTGGCTATTGCAGCGGAATTGAAAACTATTCCCGATATTTTGACGGCAGAAAGGCTGGTACACGTCCTTTCTGCCTGTTGGATTTTTTCCCCGAGGACTTTCTGATGATTATAGACGAAAGCCATGTCAGTGTGGGCCAAATTGGCCAAATGTACGGAGGTGACCGTTCCCGCAAGCTTTCGCTGGTGGAATATGGATTCCGTTTGCCCGCGGCTTTGGACAACAGACCGCTCAAGGAAGAGGAATTTTGGAATCTGGTCCACCAGACGATTTTTGTCAGTGCAACGCCTGCGGAATTTGAACTGGAACAAAGCGGCGGTGTCGTTGTGGAACAAGTTATACGCCCTACAGGCCTCCTTGATCCTGAGGTGCAAGTGCGCCCCAGCATCAACCAACTGGACGACCTGACGGAGGAAATCAGGCAGCGTATTGAGCGCGATGAGCGTGTATTGGTCACAACCATCACACAACGGATGGCCGAGGACCTTGCCACCTACTTCGTGCAGGAGGTGGGCATTCCGGCCAACTACATGCACGCCCACGTCAAGACGCTGGACCGCGTGCAAATCCTTAATGACCTGCGAAGCGGTGCTATCAAAATCTTGGTAGGTGTCAACCTGCTGCGCGAGGGACTGGATCTGCCCGAAGTTTCGCTTGTAGCCATCTTGGATGCCGATAAGGAGGGTTTCCTGCGAAGTAATCGCTCACTGACGCAAACCGCTGGGCGTGCAGCCCGCAATGTAAATGGCTTGGTCATCCTTTATGCCGACCGCATCACTCACAGTATGCAGGAAATGATTGACGAAACGCAGCGCAGACGCCGGAAGCAGATGGAGTACAATCGTCAGCATGGCATTACGCCCAAACAAATACAGAAAGCCATTAACAGTGACTTGATAGCCGCTGAATGGGGCAAGGAGGAACTCAGCCGTGAGCCAAACTATTTGGTGGGCGAAAGCGAAACTGCCTACGAACAGGGTTCGTTTGACTTCCAAAAGGAAACGATTGAATCGTTGGAAAGGAAAATGAATGAAGCTGCTAAGAAATATGACTTCATACAGGCGGCCCAATACCGTGATGCCATGCTAAAACTCAAGGAACTGCAAGGAAAGTAGTCAGTACCTAACCGGAAGAAATCACGAGGTTTCTTATATGTACGTTGCCCAAGCTGAGATGAACATTTTTTGCCCTTAGATGGCATTACAAGCATCATTAGGGTTTGTTTTGTTGAAAAACAGGTTTTTCTGTTAGCTATGCTTGTCGGTATTTGTGACTAAAAATCTATGAGGAAGCGCACGTTGAGCCGTCTGCCTGTGAGAAAATTGGGTACGGCGTACATGTGGTTGGTGACATCAGTTACCCAATAATAGGAATTGACGTTGTTGATTCCTAAAATGTTGAAAGCATCGACACCAACCCATATATTCTTGACAGAGTAGGGCTCAGGTTTCTTTTGTTCGTTCTTGTACAAGCGATAGTTCAGCCCTATGTCTACACGTCGGTATGCTGGTGCACGAAAGTTCTGATACTCAAGGCCGGCATGGGGAGCGCCAAATGGCAAACCGTCGGCCAAGGCGGCCTTCAAGGACAGTTTCCAGCGGTCTGTTCCAGGGAAATAGTCTGAAAAGAACAGGTTGAGGTTATATCTTTGGTCGGTGGGCAGACTGACGTTTCTTCCGTTCCATTTTTGTTGGGCGGTCATGAGCCCGAAAGTAATCCAGGAGTCAGTGCCAGGGACAAATTCACCGAAGAGTTTGAAGTCGATGCCTGCTGTATAGCCCGAACTGAGGTTCTGTCCGTAGTAGACAATGCGCATGTTGTTGATGTTGTAGGGTACGAGATTGTTTAGCTTCTTATAGTAGAGCTCGGTTGAGAATCGGAACGGTCGGTTGGCCATTCTGAACTGATAGTCTGCCCCCAAGACAAAATGGATGGATTTCTGGGATTTTATGTCCTTGTTTAGCAGTACTGAGGTGTTGCCGTTTTGGGTGACGGTGTCGCGCACTTCCTTGTAGAAAGGGCTTTGGTAGTAAACGCCAGTGGCAAAACGGAAAGTAAAATTTTCGTCAAACTTGGGAATGACAGCCAATGAGGCACGCGGACTGACAGTCCATTCCTTGTTCCAGTCCCAATGGCTGGCACGTAATCCGTAGTTGAACGTGAACAGCCCCATGTTGTTCTGAAATTTCCATGTGTCCTGTGCATACATTTCCATGCGGTTGCTCTTGACCTCAGTCTTGGCCCGCATGTTGTAAATCATAGCTAGCCGGTCGGCATGCTGCGGAACATTGTATCCTGCTGAATCTCTCTTCTCCCATTCCATGCTGTTCTCGTTGACTGTCTCGCTCTTGATATTCCATCCGGCCTGTATGTGGTGCTTTTTTACCTTACCGTTAAAATTGAAGCCTGTTTGGTACACTTGGGCTGTGAGGAAGTTGCGTGCATGCTCCAGATAAGTACCCACTCCTAGTTGCGTCTGCGTATTTGTTTCATTGAGCCAGTATTGTCCGCTGATATCATAGGTTTCTTGCTCCTTAGTGGAATAGGCTGATGACAGCCATGTCAGGGAAATGTCCTTTGTGAAATGGTGACTCACGCTGAACGAACCAAAATAGGTGTGAAAGAGGTCTTTTTCCTGGCCGTCAAAATAGACACGGAAGCTTCGCGCGTCATTCATCGTACCAAACTTCGTCTCTCGGTCCTTGGGACGGAAATTGTAGTGGTTGTTAGAAATGTTTCCAATGAAGTCGATGGTCCAATGCTCGTTGGGTCGCCAACTGGTGTAGTTCTGATAGTCCAGGAAGTTAGGGCGATATTCGCCGTTGGTGTCGGTTGAACCCAGCAACAGGCGTGTCGTCTTGTATCGCAGGCCGTTCATCATGGCAAATTTCTTGTTTCCCCATCCTACGTAGGCATCCATTCCCATCAGACTGCCGGCCAATGTGGCTTCAAACTTTTCTGGACGCTTGTAGGTGATATCCAGTACGGAACTCATCTTGTCGCCGTATTTTGCAGAGAATCCACCAGCACTGAACTGTATGTCTTGCACCATGTTGCTGTTGATGATGCTCAGTCCCTCCTGTTCGCCACTGCGAACCAGCATGGGACGGAATATCTCTACTCCGTTCAGATAGACACAGTTCTCGTCGAAGCTACCTCCTCGTACATTGTATTGTGAACTCATTTCGTTGTGGCTGCTTACTCCCATTTGTGTCTTCACTAAATCTTCTACAGCGTTTCCAGTGGCCGAAGGGAGCATCTTAGTATGCTGGCTGTTGATATGTTGCATCTCATCTGTCTGCCGTCGGGTCGTCGATACGCTCACTTCGCCCAGTTCGGTGCTTTTGGAAATGAGTTTCATGTTTCTGACGGTGGAATCCTGCGGCTGCATCAGTGTGTATTTGCGTGTTCTGTAGCCCAAAAGAGAACATACCAAGGTGACGCTGTCGCCGCCTTGGCAATTGACTTGGTATTTTCCATTGTTGTCACTCATGGCAAAGGCTGACTGTCCATTTACCTGGATGAGGGCAAATCCCAATGGGGCATCTTTCTCGTCAGTGACTTGCCCAACGATGCGAATGCCCTTTTGTGCCTCAGTTTGCAGGTTGCCGATGAGAAGCAACAGAAAGCAAATGATAGATTTATGTATTTTCATCTATTTCTATAACGTCTGATGCGTGTATTTATTGTAAAAAAAGCGGCGGCAAATGGGATATTCTCAAATGAAAATACTAATTTTGCGTATTACATGTTCATCATAAAGAAAATATCATGCTGTTGACGGAAATTATACCTTTTTTGCTGGGTCTGATACTTGGTGGGCTGATTCTTTGGCTCATTGGCAGAAACAAAATCATGGAGGCGCGTGGCCATTCGCAGGCAGCGCAGGCAACCATTGATGACTTGCAGGCTTTCAGGCAGGAAGAAAAGGATGAGACTAATGCCTTGCGTCAGCAAAAAGAAGTGTTGGACCGTCAGGTGGCTTCTTTGCAACGTGAATTGGAATTGAATGATAGGCAAAATGCAGAATTGCAGCAAAAATGGATGCAGCAACTGGATTTGGTCAAAGAAAGATTGGACAATGCAACGCGTGATCTTTTAAAAAGTAGGGCTCAAGAATTAGAAACACAGAATCGGCAGCAACTTGAGCCGTTCCGTCAGCAGTTGGATGCCTTGCGACTGCATATTGCCCAATCGCGCGAAAACAGCATCAAGGATACGGCCGAAATGAAGCACCATATTGATCTAATGTTGCAGGCAACGCGCTCAATGAACGACGAGGCTTCCCGTTTGGCCGATGCTTTGACAAGCAAGCCTAAGTTTCAGGGAAACATGGGCGAAAGCATTTTGTCCAATGTGTTGGAAAGTAATGGTTTGCGCCAAGGTCGTGAGTATGACTTGCAGACAACGTTGCGCACTTCTACGGGTACGACTCTACAAAACGATCAATCTGGATCACGCATGCAGCCAGATGCCATTCTGCATTACCCTGACAAGCGCGATATCGTCGTGGACAGTAAGGTTTCATTGACCGATTATGTCAATTACGTAAATGCTGAAGATGAACATCAGAAAAATATCTATCTGAATGCTCACCTGAGCAGTGTGCGTCGGCATATTGACGAACTGGCCCGTAAGAATTATGCTCAATATATCCCATCACCACGAAAAGCTTTTGACTATATGGTTATGTTCCTTCCATTTGAAGGGGCATTCCAAGCGGCAA
Source organism: Bacteroidaceae bacterium (assembly GCA_017940605.1). GTDB lineage: Bacteria > Bacteroidota > Bacteroidia > Bacteroidales > Bacteroidaceae > UBA6382. Next base: position 2,299 of record JAGAYF010000014.1, on the reverse strand, counting down.
TCTATGCTGATCCTACTATATGGCAATATGCATTCAATAAAAAAATACTGTTGGCAGGTGAATTGAACATAGCATTGCTGCTAACGATGATAAAAACGGCATGGATTCATTACGATCAAAGCAAGAACCAATTGGAAACATATAGAATAGCGCAAAACTTGGTGGACAGATGTACTACGCTGAAGAAAAAGATGGAAATCCTGCAGAAATCTTATGAGGCTATGGGTGGAAAAATGGAAGATGTGAATACTTCATTGTCTGGCAAGTTGGGCGTTTTGCCAACGGCTGTACGGCTGGTTGATCTGGGAGTTAAGAGTGAAAAACTAATTGATGAAGAATCTCTTAAACCTGATAGCAGTGAAAATTTGTGACTGATTGCGTTCATTGGGCCATAAGGACTTTTTTTACAGACAATCGTGTGTCATGTACAGTTAGGATGCGTGTTATGTAAGGTCAGTTGAGGACAAGTTGATGATGTCCAGCATGAATTGAATGTCGGTGTCGGTGATGCCGTATCCTAACAAGATGTCCTTACTCTCTTTGTCGAATGAAAATGTGTGGTTAGGCTGCATGTGTGCAGCCTGTTGGTAATAATGCAATGCGTTCTGAATGTTCTTGTTGGCCCAATAGGAATTGCCTGCCCAAAGAAAATGTCTGTATGTCGGTTTTTGAGCGGTAATATTGAAAAAATATTTGCATGCTTGTTGTGCATTGCCAATTTGTAGGTTACACCAACCGATGGCTTCTTGTGTGGAAAGATGATTTGGGTAGAGATAATCCGATTTATAAAAGACTTCTAATGCCTTTTCATGTTTCCCAATATGTATCAGGCATTCTCCGTAACGAAGAAGCGAATGCTGGTCATCGGGAAAAAAATGCATGAGACGGGAATATACATGGAGGGCTTTGGAATATTGTTCCAGTTTGAGGTAACATGTTCCCATGTGTTTTAATGTCCACGTTGATTCTGAATTTATTAATGATGATTTTTCATAGCATAAGAGCGCCTCATCGTATTTGTTTAATTTTTGTAAGACATATCCGAAGATCTGTAATGATTCTTGTGATAACGTGTAATGTTGGTTTAGAAAATCGTAGGTATCTGCAGCCTGTTTCCAAAATTTTCGTTTATAGCAGAAATTTGCAATCCTTAAAAGAACGTCTTTGTCCATGAAAAGAGGAGCAAATAGGGGATTATTTAGCAATAATGGGTCAGATTCAAACGGATTGTTAATTCCTGTTCGATTATGATAGAGCATGAAAAATCTGTAGCAGTCTTGTACATAGTGCCTTTGGATGTTGATATCGGTAGAAATATCTTGGTCAGGCATGCTTTCTCCAAATTGCTGTTTGAATCTGTCTTGCATATTGTCCCATTGGGCTTGGGGTAAATGAGACAACATGAGACAGAAAGAGTATTTGTCGGAGTCGCACATTTCGTTGTTCTCCAATAGGAATTTGACAAAGGAATTGTTACTAATGATATTGCTGTCAAGTTGAGAGTGGTCGATGGAAAAAGGCAAAAACCAATTTGCAGGAGATTGAAAGAAAGGAAATTTCTTTAGATGAGAAAAGGAGAAGTATGACATGTCGGCTCCGTTGTTATGAAGTTCCATCAAATCATTCAATTTGTTGTGAAGTTCTTTTATCTCATCATTAATAATGGAATCAGGAATATCGTCTTCATTTAACAAGTCGTTGATTTGTTCCAAATCAATAACCGTTTGGTTGCTCTTTTTTATGGCAGGTAATATATCGTTATTTATTTTTTTTTCGATATCCTTGGTGTTTTGTGAAAGGACAGAAAGTTGAAAATGAATAAGTTCTTTCTGAAATCCTTTTTCGCGAGTCAACTGTAGAAAGTGTTGGGTGGTTTCGGGTATGCAGAATAGCAGACGGCTGTATCTTCTGAGCACAAATAGTAGGCCGGTCAATGCTCTGGTTCGTATGTGTGGGTCTTTGTGCGTGGCGTATTTGATTAGCAATTCAGTTTTTAATGGATCAAAAAAGAAATATGTTCCCATGAAGACGGCACTAATGAACGATAGCTTGACATCGTTGTTCTGTTCTGTAGAATTTAAAAAACTTTGTGCGGCCTTTATTTCATTGATTGTCCAATTGTCGGACGTCCATATGATATGGAATAAATCAATGATGAGTTGTTCGCGCTTTCGTTGTTTCCTTTGCTGAGTAGTAGGAGTATCTGTCAGGGATGAAAATACCCATTCTTGGCTAAGGTTGTTCATTTCATTTATTATTCCGTCTGATGTGAGTTTTCTTTGTTTGCATGAACGAGTTT
>JAGAYF010000013.1 GCA_017940605.1 Bacteroidaceae bacterium | reverse complement strand
ATGCGATAGACACCTGCGGTCTGTTTGCCAGAATCATTGGCAAAGTCAGTGCGCTGACCGCATTGCAATACATCAACCACATTAACAACAAGCCAATTGGTAGGATTAAGTATGCACTGATTTAATTCCGCCAACGGGTATACGAAGTATTTCCTAAAAGAAAAGGGTATAAAGTTTGTAACCAGTCACAAAAATCGCGAAAAATATTACACACAGATAAATGGTGAGATACAGCTTTGTCAGAAACGTAATCAACAGTTTAATTGGCATGGAGATTTTATTTATCATCCTGAGTCAGAACTGACACCAACAAATGAAGAATTTGATGAGTTTATTTTTGATGTGAGAGATGTTGAAGAAAAATATTATTTGTCAGACAAGGTCGCCAAATACGTCTTGGCGAGTGGAACTAAGAATTTCAAAACATCAACAAAGACAGACCTTCTTGTAGCTCGGCCATTATTGCAGTCTATGCATAAAATGCACAGGGCAGGAGTGGATAATTATGTGACGCATAAAGGCCGCATACGCAAACTTACTCCACGAGAATGTCTGCGACTGATGGGTTTTAAGGATACGTTTCAGATTGTGGTGTCAGATACTTCCATGTATCAGCAGGCAGGCAATAGCATTGTTGTTGATGTATTGATTGCCATCCTTAAACAATTGGACATAACTAAGTTTGGAGTAAAAATATGATAATAGGAGGAGAAAAATTTACGTTTAGTGACACGCTTGAGACACCTATTACTGTTGCTGATAGCTGGGTGATGTCAAAAAACAAATTGGGTGACGGCAATGGTGAAGCTAAATTATACGTGGGATCTCGTTTCAAAATGGAAAGTTTTTTCGGTGAAAAGGGATTTACAGTGAAATGTTTTGTACTCCGCCAGGATTTGAAAGCATATATGAATGCCATCAAGGCTGAATATTTTTCTCCGTCACAGGAGTATCGAGGTAAGGAACAAATGATAACGTTGTGGTCGGAACGGATGGGAAAGATAAACGCATTACCCAATGAAATGGCGTTTTTTATAATTAAGGAGCAGTCTCAGATATCTGGTTCACGTGGTTATATTAATTCGTCGGATGATATCTATAAGCTGATAAGGGAAATATCGTTACCGCTTGTCACGTACATATCGGTCATGCGTCTTGATTATAATGGAAATCCTATCTTTTACCTAAAATTGTTTGCTGATTTTGAGGAGATGGAAAAAAGGAAATCATATATCGAAAATTATGGTGCAGCTAAGGAAAAAGTGTTGTTGTCAACAAAAAAAGGCAACAAGAAAGATCTACCCATCAAATATGGTCGTGAGGGGCAGGAGGAATATCGTAGGAAACTTTTGGATGAGTGTCCTTTTTGTCCTATTACAATGATAAATGAAGAATCATTGCTGATAGCCAGTCATATAAAACCATGGGCTGTTTCAACAGTGAAGGAGCGCATAGACCCGAACAACGGTTTTATTCTTTCGCCGCTCTATGACAAGTTGTTTGACCGTGGATACATTACTTTTAGCAATGACAAACGTGTCAATATTTCCAATTGGCTTTCCCGTCAGGTAAGAGATCGTATAGGAATTAAGGAGAATCAATTTTTTCAGTTTCTTCCCTTGAATGATTCGAGGGTAGAGTACTTGGAGTACCATCGGCAGTCTGTATTCAAGGGATGAGGAAGCCCGCCCTGTTTTACAGGGATTATTTTGCTGCGTGAAAAAATGTGCTTACCTTTGTAAACAAATTTACGAATAGAGAAATCGGAATTTAGCAAATAAAAATAGGAAGTAAAGTGGACGAGAATTACACAATACAGCTATTTGAGGGCAAGAAAGTACGCATCGTTTGGGATGCAGAGAAAGAGAAATACTATTTCTCTGTTGCAGACATAGTACAAGTTTTGACCGATAGTGCTGATGTCAGGCAGTACATCAAACGAATGCGGGCACGTGATGCAGAACTTAATTCCAGGTGGGGTACAATTTGTACCCCTACTCGAATGATGGCTGTTGATGGGAAAATATACAAAACCCAAGCCGCCGACCTAGAAGGTATCTTCCGCATCATTCAGTCTATCCCTTCCAGGAACGCAGAACCTATACGCCAATGGTTAGCGGAGTTGGGCAGCCAACGTATTGACCAGATGATAGATCCCGAACTGACATTCCAAATGGCAGTAGAGGACTATCGCCGTCAAGGCTATAGTGACCGTTGGATAAATGAACGGATGCGCTCTATTGAGATGCGTAAGGAACTGACGGACGAATGGCATCGCTCCGGCATCCACGAATCACGCGACTTTGCCATACTCACCAACGTCCTCACCAAAGCGTGGAGCGGTATGACCACAGGACAGTATAAACGCTACAAAGGTCTGACAAAAGAGAATCTGCGCGACAACATGACTAACATAGAACTGGCTCTCAACACCCTTGCAGAGGTAGCTACTACGGAATACTCTCGTCATTCTAATCCTCAGACAATGACGGAGAGTCAGCGTATTGCACAAGAGGGAGGTAGTGTCGCCCGCGATGCACGTCAAACGATGGAGCGTCGTCTTGGCCGTTCTGTTGTCTCACCAGAACGGGTATCTGACTACATTAAGCCCATTGAGGGCGCTGATACAGAAACGCTTCCTGCACCAGAAGAAGAACAAAAGAATTGACAAGGACAATTAGTATATGAACAAATCAAAGGATGTCCACTTTTTGTGTCATTTAGGACATGCAGGATGAAGACCCCTGCAAGGCCCAGGTTACGGATTCAATTGTATGGCCAATACCAATGAATCGGTATTTGAGAAATGAAGAAGACAATCCTCGTGTTTTCAAAGCGTTTTATATCAGCGACTTGCATATTAAAAGGTAGAAAAGTGATGACGTGAATTCTGATGAGTTTGTGAAAGATGAAGATTTAGCGTTTTTAACTTTCTTAAACATCAAAACGAGGTTGTGTGTGCAATGTTTGGGTGGTGTTTTGATGATGGAGAAAGGAAGAAGTATGTGGGACGGCTCGCAACATGGGGTCATAGATAGGTGACATGATGGGATAATGCACTGCTGTGACTGCTGAAAGTTGATGAAAATACAGCTTTTTGTGCCCAATCTTGACAAGATTTGTTAAATCGGTGCAAGGATTAGCAGAAAGTGGCTCATTTGATAGTTAATGTGAGCCAATCTTTGTAACTTTGTGAGCCAATAGAAAGTAACAGTTATGGATAAGGACACGATTTTAGCCTACGTCAGCGAGCATCCGGGGTGCTCTTCCAAACAGATTGCAGAGGCATTTGCCGGTGAGGTCAGCCTTGCCACCGTCAAGCGTATGCTCGGCGATTTGGTAGCTTCGTTCTACGTCTCGGTGGAGGGAAAGGCACGCGCCACCCGCTACACGGCCTCGCCACTGTTCTTGCCCGTAGATTTGGATGCGTACTACAGCAAGGAAGTGGACGAGCGCGAAGGACGCACGGGGTACAACTTCGACCTGATACCCAATGTGCTGAGCCACGTCAGCCTGTTCACCACTTCTGAGGTGGAGACCCTGAACGGACTGCAGGCGCAGTTTGCCAAGAACTTCTCTACACTTTCCGACGAGCAGAAGCGCAAGGAAATGGAGCGGCTGGGCATTGACCTCAGTTGGAAATCGTCGCAGATTGAGGGCAACACCTATTCCCTGCTGGAGACGGAGCGGTTGCTGAAAGAGAAACAGACTGCCGACGGAAAGACCAAGGAGGAGGCCATCATGCTGCTTAACCACAAGGACACGCTCGACTTCATCGTGGCCAATCCCGACTATATGGAGCATCTGACCATCTCGCGCATAGAGGACATCCACAGTCTGCTGGTCAAGGAACTGGGTGTCGACCGCAACATCCGCACGCGGCGTGTGGGCATCACCGGCACCAACTACCGCCCGATAGACAACGAGTTCCAGATACGCGAGGCCTTGCAGCAGACCTGCGACCTCATCAACGGCCGTGACAACGTGTTCGAGAAGTCGCTCTTTGCCCTCGTGCTGCTGTCCTACATTCAGGCATTCAACGACGGCAACAAGCGCATTGCCCGCATCACGAGCAATGCCATACTGATAGCCCACGGCTATTGCCCCATCTCGTTCCGCACGGTCAGCAGCATCGACTACAAGAAGGCGATGCTCCTGTTCTATGAGCAGAACAACCTCTCTGCCTTCAAGCGGATTTTCATCGACCAGTTCCGCTTTGCGGTAGAGACCTATTTTTAGAAACATCGAAACAAATGCTTGTATGTGTCCTCTAACGTCATAACGGCTATTTCTATCATGAGCACAATGGTACAACTTTTTCCTCAAAAAAGACATCTTCACCTTGCTTCGTGCGTATGAATCAAAAATCCCAATACCAATGAATCGGTATTTTGCGAAATGAAGAAGACTTAGCCAAATCATGAGTGATATGGCTTTGGGTGACAAAGAAGGGGAAAGATTCTCTCTCTAATGAGAAGTAGTGGAATCCCCAGCAGTGGGATAGAATTTCTGTAATGAAACTTATGTCGACTGAGTGGCTGCTATTTCAAGAACTGATATTGAAACAAGGTGGGTACTATTTCGCGTAGATAATAGTCTTTCACCCGCACGGCCAGTGCTTTGATGTTGCCCTGTAGGTCGGGGTAGTCATAGCGTGTTTCACCCGTCTGAGGATCTGGGTAAGTGGTGTTTAGTTCCGACTTTATTTGGTACAGCCCATAGGTGAATGTAGGATTGTAGTTGCGTGTTTGTCTTGCTTGTTGCAGAATGTTGTTCCAGAGGGTGAGCAATGTCTGTTCTTCATCGGTAAGTACCAAACCTTTCAAATCTCTTGAAGCCAGTGTCTCGCCATGCGTATTGTCAAGGCAAAGTGGATTGACGTACTTCCTCCCATCGCTACCCATGAGTGTACGCATGTGATTTTGAGGTTCAAGAACCGTAAATAGCAAGCAACGCAGCAGATATTGTTGGAGTTTTCCTGTGTGAACATCACGCTCAAAAGACTCATAGCCATCAGCAGACTTCATTACACGTCCACGCTCTGTCCATCGCCGTTCGTAAGTCACATATCTGCTCGCGGCAAACATGGGGAGTTTTTCAAGATAGTTATCTCGACGAAGGTAGAAACCGTTGCCATCATACCGGGCAGCGATGAGTAGGCTTGCCATATTGTCTGGATTGTCGAAGCCGCTACTATAGACGGCCATATAACCCAAAATATTACTGTTTGTCAATGGCTTCACCCTTATAGTTTTTGTTTCAAAGCGTTCTGTGCCATCTTTGCTGCAGATGATACCCTCCTCTAGATCATTATTAAAAGTACGCTTGTCGAAATACTTTTGGCTGTATTGATAATGTATTTTGTCCACCGAAAGCAGGCCGCAATCGACCAGCGTATCATTGTTCAGGTCGTAGGCATGTAGGGTGAGGCTTTCTTGTTCCTGCACATCTTTATTCGTCCACCAGGCACACATGATGCAGGCATCAATATTGGTGTGAAAATGTCGGCGATTGAAGGCAAAGCCTTCTTCAAATTTCTTACTGACAAGATGCTGTGCTTTCCAGTATTTTACTGGTGAGAATACGATGTAGCTGTCAGTAGGATAACGCAGATAATAGTTGAATGCGCTCCAAATGAAAGCATTGCCCAAGTCGTTTGTGGCTGTTCCCTTAATACACTTTGTCTGCTTAATGTCGTATTTCATTTGCTTCACCACGAAACTGTCTTTCCATGTTTGCTTGCCCTTTCCCCGCTTTTGGTGTTCAATCGAAGTCGTATCGGCGTAAGGTGGATTTTCAAACAGAATGACCGTGCATTTAGGGTCGTTAAGTTTTTTCTGAATGATGGGATTTGTTACATATTCCTCTGACAAGGCATCAGCTCCGCGAACCAATCCCATGTGGAAGGTGTCTTCGTGTTCCGTTGGTGGAATGATGGTGGTTTTATCGCCCAATACTTCCATCAATACTTTGTACTCGTAGTACTCCAGCGTAGAAACAATGGTATGACGGAGTTCTTCGTCGGTCATGTATATTTCCAGGTTGCCTGTGCCGGCGCATCGGTCAATGATGACATAGTCGTTGCCTTCAGGCACACGGGCAATAGCTTTACGCACCAGTTCCAAGGCTTTCTTGGCGTATGTTGGATGGGTATAGAACGCCCCGAGGTCTTTCTTTTGGATGAAGTCGTTGAGCTTGTCCATCAGATACCGGAACTGCTTGTTTGACTTCTCTTTGTAGGGATGAATGAATGGCTTTAGTTTGTCAGGCTTGCGTATTTCTCCCTCCACACGCATTTTACCCGTCTGGTCACCTATGAATGATGACTTGCTTGCGCCTGGGTATTGCTGATAGAACGACATGGCCCAGCCCACAATGCAATTTTCGTCCAAGTGTATGCGTGTGTAGTTATCGGTACGGAGTACCTGAATCATTTCTTCTTCTTCAGTAGAAACTGAGTAGTCATAGCGAGCAACGTAGTTACTGCACACATAGCCCTCATTGTTCTTTGATGCGCCGCCCATGTACACTTTTTCGATGTCTTTCAGATAGTCTTTGGAATAGTAAAGGTATGCATGTGTATCCTTTTGCGAGACTAGTAGGATATTGGCAGGGATGGGTTTCCCTTTGATGCGCCTGGCTGACAGATACTTGATGGTTTGGAACAATACACTGTTGAGGTCGGAGATAGACTCCTTGAACTCTATGATATTCCCACGCACAATGCCATCGCTGTAGTCGGTCAATACGTCATCAATGCTCAATGTGTTGTCAATACGTGGAAGATAAGTTTCATAAAATGCTCTGCGCAATTCATCCTCTTGCTTTGCTATGTCAATCATGCCGCACTTTCTTAATGTTGGCTGCCGACACCCTGAGCAAGGCCATTTTATGATAAGATTGATGTCAAAATTGCAAGGCAGAAAGAGAGCGTGGGTATCCGCTGTTGCTCATTCCGCAGCTTAGGCCTACCACAGCCCTCTCGCAGGAATGAACAGAGAAAGATACCCACGTAATGTATAATGAAGAACCCTAAAAGTGTGCGTGAGGGTACATGTACCCTCGGCACACTCCGGCTGCATACATACATATACATCCGTTGGCGTCACCTCTGCATTGTTTCTGAACGAGATTTGATTGTGGTAGTTCAAGCTGCCAAAAACAAGCGCTCAGTGTCGCTTTTTCCGCTATGTAGAGTCTTTGCGCCCAAGGCCCTCAGACGGTGCGAAAGTACGAAAAATAATTGAAACGATGATTTTTACACCTTGTTTTTGTTGTAAGAAGGATGCTTTTCTCCATTTTGCTGTCAGCAAGATAGGCAATAGCCATTTGCCTTTCTTTCTGGTTTTGCCCTGATGCTTTCTGATTGTATCATCATCAGTCTGTGTTCAAGGGATGAGGAAGCCCGACCCCGTTTCTCACTTTTTTAAGAACGTTGTCTTGAAAAAGTACATCGGACCCTTCATGCATGTGATGGATTCCGTCATCCTGGAAGACGGCATCGACGAGGTTTGCGAGAGGGTGTATGGCGAGAAGCAGAAGAAGTAATTTTACACTTTATCTGACGAGGGTGTGTCGTTCAATAAGACACACCCTCGCCAGATATTTTAATCCCACGTAACGATTTTGGATTGCTCCAACACGTCACCTATTGGGACATCGTTAATTTTCAGATTATCCCAAATGAGTGCTTCGTCATCAAAGGTCGCAAGAATATCGCCCGCAGAACAAGAACTTGCTCCTTCTCCTAAAAGACCGACTTTTAGAAACTCGCATTTCCCATCCCATTGAGGATTAGGATACAGCCTACGAACCTCTATAGGAGCTTTTTCTGTTTCTATTACATAAAAGTTTCTGTCTTTTATCCAATAAAACACAAGGTTGAAGCCTACTTCCTCAATGACATATCGGAAGATTCTTTCAGGATAGTCAGACTGCGCATCCTCTTTAAGAGATTGCGGCCATCCTAATTCGTCCTCACGCAGGGTCTTGTCACCATTGGCATCGCCAACATTCCAAAAATTTTCTATCAAGACTTTACTTTTCATGTTCTTTATTCCATTTTAATGCGTTGTTCATTAATCTCTTGTCCCTATCATTAAGAGAATGGGTATTATGCTTGTCATGCTTCTTACGTCCAACTACCTTAGAATTCCAATAGTGAGTGTGCGGCTTCTCGCCTTTCTTGAAATCTACACTTTTTACAAGCTTGTGGTTTTTGTAGTAATATATGTGCTCAATGCGCCCGGTTTTCTTGTTATACGAATAATATGTAGTATTTGCAGTATTGGAATAGGTCGGGGTCGGATTGTTATCCTTTGTATCACATTGGATTATCTTAATGCGGCCGATTTTCCCAATCTCACTATACTCTCTCTTCCCTTTAGGGATTCCACCTGTTCGCCCCATAGAACTGTCAAATGCGCCTCTACTTCCCATGATTCCTTGCTCTTTTATAACGGTTATGGTTAAAGTGATGCACATCCAACTGCTTAGGCAGCCAAGAGGAAATTTCTTCGCTCACATCTCCGTAGAGAATCACAGCATCAGGAGAAATACGTTTTAGCATTTCCATGAATCCCAGTCGAAAATACATTCTCGACCTTTCATCCCTCATCGTGCCGATGGTTGATACCAATACTGCACCGCCTTTTGAGTGGCCATCGAAGCAAAAATCATATGACGCTGTAGAACTCCATGACATATTTGGAAGAACAACAATCCCATGTTCTTGCATATAATAGCCAATGGCATGACTTCTATATGTATTTGCAATCTGTATACTCAGAGGGTGATTGATTTTCAACGAGTAGTCAGGTTCTGCAATACACTTGTAGTGGGAAAGTTCTTCAACGTAGTGTTCCGGATGATTCCAAAGTCTGTCAATCACATAATCGTAATCGAACCCAGTAACACAACAATCGGGATTGCCCGTCCGTGTGATTTTGCTGAATGTCGTATATTGCACTGGAATGGTGTCTGTATACGGCTTTAGCCGAGGTATTCCGTACTTGCCACTGAAAATGGCGTTACTACAATATTCGAGTCCGAAATTTACACTCTTCAGAGCAAGCCGTTTCTCTTTGGACTCCTTTTTGGCTTTTTGGCGAGCTTCTTCCTCCAGTTCAGGGAATAGGCTCTTAGGATAATCTCTATTGACTAACATTTGTTAATTTCATTAAGAGTTATTCACAAAAATACTAATTCTCTGACGATTTTATTGAAGAGCCACTGCCAATTCATGCAAAAGTTGTACCTTTGCTTCGCGTTATGGTCGCTGAACTCCCCCAATGTTGGTGTATGGAACTAAAGTGCGCCAATCGTCAAGCGAACTGTACTATCCCATCAGTCTTGCCGGGCGGATGGGATTTTTCGTTCCTTTCAATATCATATCTTCATCTTGCTCCTCCTTAATAAATTTCTCTGGAAGCATCTGGCTTGAACATATACATGCCCGTTATGTGTGAAACACGCCCGAGTACTATCCATTTGTTAATATTGTTATCTTTTGCCCACTTAGTGCATTCCCGTTGTATGTATATAGGATTTAGTGGCATTGCTGGTAGAGTTTTCCATTCGCTCTCTGGAATGAGTGCATTTGCAGCATACTCGTTGGCTTCTTTCTCTTCTGATGGTATATTCTCTGCGTCTGTAATGGGAAGATTGATTTTTCCTTCATCATCCTCAGATGAGTGGAGTTTCAGATGGCCGACTTCGTGCATTACAGCAAAAGCCATATTATCTATCCTATTATAACGTTTTGTTATCACAATTGAGGGCACACCATTACTAAAGAATGAAAATCCGTCAACAGATGCATGATTCACCTTTGGCACAATGCAGAACCTGATGCCGTATTCATCCAAAGTACGTTCTACCCTGTTGATGGTATTGTGGTTATCGTTGAAGATAATTCTCAACTCCATAGCCAAGTCATCCATTTTGCCCTTGTCAAACTTTGCTGTAGGCTCTGGCTTCCTCCCTGCCTCGTATTTGGCAAGGACTGACCATGTTGCGATCATTCGGGGGTCAAGCCCAGTCTTCTCTGAACGATGATAGCAGCCTTTCAGTTGTCTTAATTGTACGGCAGGAGTGCCGAAGCGCAGAATGTCTAAGCAAAATCTCAATTTTTCCGAAGCAGATTTCATGGCTATGCCGATGCTCTTGAAAATGGTTTTCAGGTCATAGACGCGATTATACTCAGCCAGCAACGCATCGGCTTCTCTTTCCTCAACGTCTTTCATGTTTGCCGCCTTCAGCTTGTAGTCATACTTGGCCTGCATCTGTCTCCATTGTTCAGCAGGGATGTTTAGTGCTTCTTCAAGTTTCTCCGCGAGTTGTTCAGTGATGTTTCGTTTCCCCTTAATAATTTCAGACAGGTGCGACTGCTGTATGGCAATCTGAGCCGCAAAGACTTTCTGAGTAAGTCCTCGTGACTTTAATTCCAATCCAAGGATATATCCTGGATGTGTGATGTTGCTAACATCAAAGGTTTCTTTTCTTGCCATAATCCTATTATATTAATTCGAGTATTTCTATGCTCTGTCCGTCCTCTTTCTCTGAGAAAATCAAATTCTTGTTGGTGTCTCCTCCGGCAATCAATACCGAACTAAGTTCCTTCCGCTTATACTGGAGAAAAGTGTATTTCATCAAATCTCTTATATCATCTATCACTTCTAATATAGAATAGAACGCGTGCAAGGCTTTCAAGAATGCTTTCTTTCGCAAAAGCTCCTTGTAAAGCGTGCTCTCGTTCTTCAAAACGAGGTTCTCTATTTCTTTATTTTTATAGCGTACTCTTACCATAATCTATAATTTGATGGCAAAGGTACGACAAATAATTTATATTACCAAATATTCTGGAAGAAAACAAATAAATAATAAGTAAAATATCCCTCTATTAGGGAATCCCGTCTCATGTACTATATATTTACATCACAATACGCTCATATTCCAGATGAAAAACGCGCTAGTTCATCAAGCCTGGATTATCCAGATAGTTGCGGCAGAACACTGTGTTTTCGTTGAGCATCTGGGCAACCATCATCAGTCTGTGTTCAAGGGATGAGGAAGCCCGCCCTGTTTTGCGGGGATTATTTTGCTGCGTGAAAAAATATGCTTACCTTTGTCAAAAAGTTTTAGGAATCATGAAATACAGATATTCTTTTGGAAAATGGTGCTGCGTGGCGATGGCATGCTGCCTGTCGCTGGCCGTGTGGGCCGAGGGTGCGCCCAAGCGTGAGTTCAGGGCGGCATGGGTGTCAACGGTGTATTGCCTGGACTGGCCCGCTGATGCCAACGGCAAGGCCCTGCAGGGCTACACCGAGACGGTGGCCACCCAGCAGAAGGCGCGGCTGACGGTCATATTCAATAACTTGAAGAACAATGGGTTCAATGCCATCTTCTTCCAGGTGCGTCCCATGAGCGATGCCCTGTACAATTCGTCCATAGAGCCTACCTCGTCCTACCTTACCGGCACGCGCGGGCAGAAGGCGGCGTGGGACCCGCTGGAGTTTGCCGTCAACAAGGCCCACCAGCTGGGGATGGAACTGCATGCCTGGGTCAATCCCTACCGATGGGCAGGTTCGGCCACGGTAGACTGGAACACTGATTGGGACAAGGAGGTCAAGGACAAGGGCTGGATACTTACTTCCTCGGCGGGCAAGATTCTGAACCCAGGCCTGAAGGAAGTGCAGGACCACATTGTCAGGGTATGCAAGGAAATCATTGGCAACTACAATGTGGACGGCCTCGTGTTTGACGACTATTTCTACAACAGCGGCACGCCGGAGAACAACACGGCGGGCGACTATGCCCTCTATCAGAGCAGCGGGACGAAGCTGTCCATGGCCAACTGGCGCAGACAGAACGTCAACAACATGGTCAAGGCGGTCTATGACATGGTGCAGGAGACGAAACCCTATGTACGTTTCGGCATCAGTCCTGCCGGCGTGGCCTCGGGCGGTGCCAAGGCGGCCGGCGTCACGGCCTATCAGGGGGCGAGCGACTGGCAATACGCGGGCATCTACAGCGATCCGCTGGCTTGGCTCAAGCAGGGCTCGATTGACTACATCTCTCCCCAGCTGTACTGGGTGACAACCCACAAGACCAACCCCTTCGGGCCGCTCACCCAGTGGTGGAGCGGCATAGCCAAGCACTTCAACCGCCACCACTACGCCAGCCACTCCATTTCGGCCCTTGCCAACAGTAACACCACTGACGACTGGGCTGAGTATGCCCAGCAGGTGCAGTATTCGCGCGACTATACGCAGAACAATGCGCCCGGCTGCGTGTTCTTCCGCACGGGATTCTTGTCCGGACCCAATGCGACGGGGCTGGGCAGCTACCTGAGGACGAACAAGTTCGGACAGCTGGCCCTTACGCCCGAGATAACGTGGAAGAACCACAGTTCCCATGGCATGGTGGACGGCCTGGCGCTGAGCAGTTCCACGCTGTCGTGGAGTGCAGTCAGCACCGATGAGCTGTTGCGCTACACGGTCTATGCCATTCCCGAGGGCATAGGCTATGAGGATGCCCTGGCCAGCGACGGCGACGGCATCAAGGCGGAGTACCTGCTGGGGATAACCTATGCCAACTCCTACTGGCTGCCCACCGACCGGCGCAAAGGCTACGGCTATGCCGTCTGCATCCTGGACGGGTATGGCAAGGAATATGCTCCGCAGACCTACGGCGTGACGGGCATGGGTGCATTGTCGTCCAGTGCCTTTGCCCTGCATGTCAGCGGCCGCATGCTGCACTTCACCCAGACGGCCGCCGAGGTGGAGGTCTGCGACATGGGCGGTGCAGTCCTCACCTCGCTCCAGTATGTAGAGCAGGTACGACTGGACCTCCCCAAGGGTGTCTATGTCGTAAGGGCCACTTCGGAAAACGGTGCAAGGCTGACGCGCAAGGTCATCCTGTACTAAGCCATGTGGTGGCTGGGAAAATCCAGCCCTCGGCGGCCTGTCATCCCCCCTGGGCAGGGGTGGTGGATGAAAATGCCAGACTAAGGTTTCAACTTACTCCCTCTAAGTTTAAAATTAGAGGGAGTAATTTTAAAATTAGTCCGAGTAATTTTAAAAAACTCCCCGAGTTTTTTCACGGCTCGTCCACAGCTGATAATCAGACGGCTTTTTCCTTGACCTTTCCTGGCTTTTCCGGCCGATAGGGTGGGGTAACGGGGAGGGGCTGCACGTCTGAAAAAACGCTGTTTGCGCCAAGTCTGCTCCCCCGTGGGCGGCAAATAAAGAAGTATGACTGCCACGGGATGGAGAATTTCCTGCAAGATGCGGCATCATTTAGGCGAAAAGGAGTACTTTTGCACCTCAAAAAAACTTTTACGGACAAGAATCATACGAAAAATGGTTGAGAAGATCATGAAGTGCTCGTTCATCATTCTAAATTATAACCGTGCTGACCTGACTGAGCGTTGCCTCAGTTCGGTCGAGGCTGCCATGGGCGGCCTTGAGAAGGAAATCATTGTAGTAGACAACGGCAGCCGTGACGAAGTAAGGAAGGAACTCCGCAGAATATGCAGGGACAGGTGTCGTTTGGTGCAGAGCAATGTCAACAAGGGTTTCGGCGCAGGCATGGACAACGGTGCAACGGAGGCCGAGGGCAAATACCTGTGCTTTGTCAACAGCGACATTACCTTCAGCGAAGACTGCATATCGCCCCTCATCGGCTTCATGGAGTCCCATCCGCAGGTGGGAATCATGACACCGCAGGAACTCAACTCCGAGGGCAGGCCCGTCCCGTCGTTCAAGCACCGGCCTGGCTTGTGTCACGACTTGTTTGGCAACGGCATGTTGGAGTGGCTTATGCCCCGGCGTTTTCTTCGGCGCAAGAAATACGACCGCACCGAGCCATTTGCCGTTGCGCAGGTCAACGGTTCGCTGCTCCTGATGCGGGCCGACGTGTTTCATGCGGTGGGAGGATTTGACCCGGAAATATTCCTGTACTATGAAGAATATGACATCTGCACTCGTCTGGCCAAGGCAGGCTACACGGCGATGGTCTATCCCACTGCCCATTTCCATCACCTGCACGGCGGCTCAACCGAGCGGTCGCATTGGCGGCTGAAGGTATTGATGCGCTCGAAACTCTACACCTATCGCAAGCATAACGGCTGGCTTCTTTGGCAATTGTTCCGTGCCGAGAATGCCCTGAACGTTTTGCGCAAACCGTACAAGTGGTATCTGCTGCCCGTCGTATTTGCTTCTTCGCCTAGCGCTGCCCATAGGCCTTGAAGTTAGGCCCATGCGCATCAAGGCTGGCCGTTCCATGCTCGCCGGCAGTGGTGCTGGGGAAAGAAGTTGCTCCCAGAACATGGCGACAAGGGAGAAACAGCCGAAGGGGCAATGGCCGGTGGATGCCTGGCGGCGGGTTGCCTGGCCAGGATAGCGTTGGCGGCCTTGGGTATCTTCGTTGTCCTGTGGTTGTTTAGGGTCTTGTTCGGATGAAGCGGGATGGAAGAAAGGGCCGTTACGGCCTTTTGCCATAAAAAGACGCAGGGACATTGCCTAAAAAGGAGTACCTTTGTGGAAAAATAGTAGACAGATGATGGTTTGCAACACGATATTGGGGGCGGTGGTCGGCGACATAGTCGGTTCGGTGTATGAGTTTGAGAACACGGACGGCACTGATTTTGAGCTGTTCACTCCCCAAAGTACCTTTACCGACGATTCCGTCATGACGCTGGCCGTTGCCAAGTGGCTGCTGGAGGATGAAGCCCATTCGTTGCAGGGCCTGGTGGCGCGAATGCAGGAGGTGGGCAGGCGGTATCCCTATGCTGGCTATGGCGGCAAGTTTGTATATTGGCTGTTAGACGAGGAAAATCCCAAACCCTACGACAGTTGGGGCAACGGAGCGGGCATGCGGGTCAGCCCCGTGGGACTGTATGCCCAAACGCTGGATGAAGCATTGGCACTGGCGGCCCTGACGGCATCGGTAAGCCACAACCATCCCGAGGGTGTCAAGGGTGCGCAGGCCGTGGCGGCGAGTGTGTACCTGTGCAAGACGGGAAAGACAAAGGAGGAGATAAAAGCATATGTGGAAAGAATGTTCCACTACGACCTGGGCCGCCGCATTGCCGACATACGGGGGAACTATGGTTTCGACGTCTCCTGCCAAGGCAGCGTGCCCGAGGCCATCATGGCCTTCCTGGAGGGGCACACCTTTGAGGAGGTCATACGCCTGGCCGTATCGCTGGGCGGCGACTCCGACACCATAGCATGCATGGCGGGCGCCATTGCGGCGTGCCGCTACCCCATACCGCGCGAGATGGCGGAAAGGAGCAGGGCCATCCTGACGGACGACCTGAGGAAAATATGCGATGACTTCCTGGCCCTTGTGCGTGAGCGCGACAGGCAGGGCGCAAAGGTGCGGGGTTTCCTGCATGACCTTTTCCGCAAGCGGCGGTAGGTTTCTTATTCTTTCTGCTTTTCCTTTTATTTTATATTGTTGCCGTGTCTGTCCCGTCATACATCGGTGCTCGGGACGGCGCGGTCATTGGCTGCGGTACTCCGTGGGCGACAGGCCGGTGCGGTGCTTGAAGAAGCGGCTGAAAGCGGCCTGCTCGCTGAAGCCAAGCAGTTCGGCCGTCTGTTGCACGCTCATGTTCCTGTGCTTGGTGAGCAGTGTCTTGGCCTGTAGCGTGACGTAGTTTTCTATCCATTCGCTGGCGCTGATGCCTGTCTCGGCCTTGATGAGCGTGGAGAAGTACTTGGGCGACAGGCTGAACAGGTGGGCATAGAAGCTGACTTTGTGCGATTCATGGAAATGTTTGATGACGGCTTCCTTGAATTGGTCTGACAGACGGTGATAGCCTGTTTCGGATTGTTCGACGGCGGGGATGGGACGGAACTCGTAGCGCAGCATAACCAGTGTACGGAGCACACTCATTGCCATCTCCTCACGGTATCGGTTTCCCACCATGCATACTGTCTGCAATACGTTGAACATCTCGTTCATCTGGCGGTACTGTTCGTCATTGAGATGGCATGCGGGAATGTCGTCGTAGTATGGGACATGATTATGGTAGCGGGCAAAGTCAGTCTGCTTGAAACGCTCGAAGAAGCCGGCAGACATGACAATGAACCGTGCCCTGTAGTCGGGTGATGTAGCCTTGCCCTTGACGATGTGGCCCTGGTGCATGAAGGTCATGTCGTGGGTATGGAACTCCACAGGCATCATGTCATAATCAGACCAGGCAGTGCCTTGCTGGCATAGGGCGACAATGACATATGGTGAGATGTAAGGATCGTTGTTTTGGGGCTGACTGGTAATGTCTATCACGACCAAGCCCTGCCGTTCCACCTGTTCGTCAATCTGAAAAAGCGGATGGTCATCCGTCCGTGCGGGTATGTTGGCTTTCATTTTTTGACATTTTGGGCGCAAATGTAATACAATTCTGCATTTTTTTGACAAAATATGTATCATTTTCACCCTTTTTCGGACAATTTGCCAAATGTTTCTGCCGTTTGGTTACAAATGATGAGTAGCAAAAGACGTACTTTTGCCATAGAAAATGATGTTTAACCCAAAACTGTATTGCGTATGAAAAAAGTATTTTTGTTTGTATTGGCCTTGATAGGCATCGCAACGGCCCAGGCCGACGGCTACGCCTATCCCTACCTGACATTTGAGGGCACGCAGGGCGCAACGTCGCTGGCCGTCGAGTCCATTACATTTACGATACAGGACGGAAAACTGCTGGTGGCCAACGGCGTGTCCACGCAGACGTTCACGCTGAGCGACCTCAGCAAGATGTATTTCTCCAAGAACGACGTGACGGCCATCCCAGCCGTCAGCACCGACGCGCAGCCCGATGCGCGGCGCGAGTACTTTGACTTGCAGGGCCGCAGGGTGGACAACCCGGGCAAGGGCATCTACATAGTGAAACAGAATGGCAGAATCCAAAAAATAGCGATACGATGAAAAAGTTGCAGATACTCCTTGCGGCGCTGTTGCTGTCGATAGCGGCAACGGCCCAGACGCTCAAAGTGACCGTAGGCCAGGTAACCTACCTGTTTCCGGCTGCCCAGGCCGGCGACATGACCTATGCCGACGGCAAGCAGCTGACAATCATGGGCAAGACCTTTTCCATCAGCGAAATCAGCGGCCTGACGGTCGACAATACCGAGGTGACCGACAACCAGGTGAGCGTTCAGTACGCCAGCACCTCGGCCACGGTGACGGTGGCGGGCAATGTGGCCCAGTATGTCGAGCCAACCGTCAGCGGAGCGCACGTCAAGCTGGTGCAGAGTGCCAGCGTGAGTGCCGACAATGTGGACGAGATAACCTATACGCTCACCGGAACTTCCACTGACGGCGAATTCTACCTGTCGGGCTCCTACAAGGCCACCGTCGAACTGAACAGCGTGACCCTGACCAACGCAACGCCCGTGTACAGCGGCGCGGCGGTGCACATCCAGAACGGAAAGCGCATCAATGTCAAGGTCGTCACCGGCACGACCAATACGCTGACCGACTGTGCCGCCCCTGCCTCCGACCTGGCCCAGAAAGCCTGCCTCTACGTCAAGGGCCATGCCGAGTTTAAGCAGAAGGGCACGCTCAATGTCTACGGAAAATACAAGCACGCCGTCAAGGCGGGCGAATACATCTCGCTCAAGAATGCCACGCTCAACGTCCTCTCAGCCGCAGGCGACGGAATCAGCTGCAATGAGTACTTCCTCATGGAGAGCGGCGCCATCAGCATCAGCGGCGTAGGCGACGATGGCATCCAATGCGACGTGGACGGAACGGCATCGACGGGCGAGACGGCCAAGCACGAGGACGAGGATTCGGGCAACGTGTACCTGTCGGGCGGAACGCTCACCGTTACCGTCACGGCCAGCGCGGCCAAGGCCGTCAAGGCCGAGGGCGACGTCAGCGTCAGCGGCGGCACGGTGACCCTCCATGCCAATGGTGCGATAGACCTTAGCAATACCAGCGATATCTCCTATACCGCAGGTTTCAAGGCTGACGGCAACTTCACCCAGAGCGGTGGCGACATCACCATTGGCGTGACGGGAGGTGCCGGGCGCGGCATTGCCTGCGACGGAACGTTCACCACCACATCCTCCAGCACCGGCACGCTCACCATCACCAACAGTGGTGCTACCAGCTCGGCCAGCAGCTACCACTGCACGGCCAAGGGTGTCAAGGCTGGGGTCGTGGCCATTGGCGGCGGCACGGTGAACGTCACGATGAGCGGTGCTTCGGCCAAGGGCATCAAGTCCGATTCTGACGACGGCAGTGGCAACATGACCGTCACGGGCGGAACGATTACCGTCACCACCACCGGTGCGGGCTCATACGACCAGCCCGAGAAGGATGCCAAGGGTGCAGGCTGCCTGAAGGCTGACGGCAACATGGTCATCAGCGGTGGCACGCTCACCCTGAAGAGCACGGGAACGGGCGGCAAGGGCATCAAGTCCGACGGCACGCTGACCATCAGCGGCAGCACGCTGTCGGCCACCACCACGGGCAGTAAATATTCATACAGCAGCAGCGTGACGGCATCGCCCAAGGCCATCAAGAGCACGGGCGTCCTGACCATCAGCGGCGGCGAGGTTACGGCCTCCAGCAGCTACCATGAGGGCATTGAGTCGAAGAGCACCTTCTACGTCACGGGCGGCATCATCTACTCCACCGCTGCCGACGATGCGCTGAACTCGACAAGCGACATGTACCTCAAGGGCGGCTACATCTTTGCACGCTCCACGGGCACGTCAACAGGTGCTGACGGCATTGACGCCAACGGCAACATGTACATCCAAGGGGCAACGGCCTACTCCATTGCCCACGGCTCGCCCGACGTGGCCTTCGACGCCAACACCGAGGGGAGAAAGCAACTCTACGTGGAGAGCGGCACGATCGTGGGCATCAGCGGACTGGAGAGCGGAGCCAGCCTGACGCAGTCATGCTACCAGGCTTCCTCCTACTCCAAGGGCACCTGGTATGGGCTCTACAGCAATGGCTCGCTGGTGCTGGCTTTCCAAGTGCCGTCAAGCGGTACGATGGGGTCTCCGATGGTAGTGTCCACGGCAGGCACTACTACACTGAAGTCGGGCATAACAGTCAGCAGCGGAACGAAGCTCTGGGGCGGCTACGGCTACATTGACGCCACCGTCACAGGAGGGTCTGCAGTCACTCTCACGTCCTATACTGCCAGCAGCGGCGGTGGTGGCGGTGGTGGCGGCCAGCCTGGCGGCGGCCGTGGACGATAGCCCGCGCTTGCGCTTTATTGAAGGGAATTTTACGCCCTGCCCGGATTCTTTTGGGCCGCATGTGCGCACGGCTTGCGCCTCGTGGCGGGAAGAACGGACCGCCCCCGACCCTTACTAGGAACGGAAGGGATGGGGCAGGCGGAACAGATAAAAAAGAGGGAGACACAGCCCCAAGGCCGTGTCTCCCTGCTTTGTGCAGTAGTGGACAGGGTTATTTTCCGTTTAGGTAGGCATCGATCCTGCGTGCGGCCTGCTGGCCGCTGGCCATGGCCTTGACCACCAGCGACGCACCGTTGGCGGCATCGCCTGCAACGAAGACATTGTCGGGCAGTTCGGGTTGCTGTGGGCGCAGGAAGCCCATGGCCAGGAAGGCCAGGTCGCACTGGATGACCTCCTTGCGGCCCGTCAGGTGCATGACGGGGCGTCCGCCCTCGGGGTTGGGCCGCCATTCCACCTCCTCGACCTCGGCACCGGTCAGGCGGCCGTCCTGTCCAATGAACTTGTTGGTGTTGAGCAGCCAGCGGCGCTCGCACCCCTCCTCGTGGGCAAAGCTGGTCTTCAGCACCACGGGCCAGTTGGGCCACGGCGTGGCGGGGTTGTCGCCCACGGGGGGCTTGGGCATGATTTCTATCTGCGTCACATCGGCCGAGCCCTGGCGGTGGGCCGTGCCTATGCAGTCGGAACCCGTGTCGCCGCCGCCGATGACGAGTACCTTCTTGCCCTTGCAGCTGATGCGCTCGCCGTCGGGTATGTCCTGTCCGGCCAGGATGCGGTTCTGCTGGCCCAGGAGTTCCAGGGCCAGGTGTACGCCCTTGAGGTCGCGCCCCTCGACGGCGAGGTCGCGTGCCTGCGGCGTGCCGGTGCACACGGCATAGGCATCATATCCCGTCGGAAGGTTCATGATGTCCACCTCGGTGTCGTACTGGAACTGCACTCCCTCGGCTTCCATCAGACGGATGCGCCGGTCGATGATGGCTTTGTTCAGCTTGAAGTTGGGAATGCCGAAGCGCAGCAATCCTCCTGCGGCCTCGTTGCGCTCGATGACGGTGACCGTGTAGCCGGCCCAGTTGAGACGGTTGGCAGCGGCCAGCCCGGCAGGTCCTGACCCTATGACGGCCACGCGCCTGCCGTTGCGTCCGATGCGGCGCGGCGCGGCATACTGTTCCATAAAGGCGCGCTCGGCCACGGCGCACTCGTTCTCGCGGTTGGTCGTGGGTTCGTGCAGGACATGGTTCAGGATGCAGCTCTTTTCGCACAGCGCGGGGCACACGCGGCCCGTAAATTCAGGAAAGTCGTTGGTCCTGTTCAGGATGTGGTAGGCTTCCTCGAAGTTGCCCCTGTACAGTGCGTCGTTCCACTCGGGAATGCGGCTGCCCAGCGGGCAGGCCCAGTGGCAGAAGGGCACTCCGCACTCCATGCAGCGGCCGGCTTGTTCCTGACGGTCCTTGGTGTTGAGCGTTTGCTCCACCTCGCCGAAGTCGTGTATGCGGTCGTGGATGGGGCGGTAGCCTGCCTCCTTGCGAGGCACGGTCATGAATGATTTAGGGTTTCCCATATGATTGCTTCATCTTTATGCTGAGTTAAACAAACGGCCGTCAGGCCTCTTTCCATATATTGTCGATGCGCTCGCGCAGCTTGCGGTCCTTTTCGTCCTGGAGCACTTTCTTGTATTCAATGGGGATGACCTCGATGAACTCCTCGACGTAGTGGTTCCAGTCGTCCAGCATCTTGCGGGCCAGGGCCGAGTCGGTGTAGGTCCAGTGCTGGTGGATGAGCTCGCGCAGCTCGTTGCGCGCGGCGCTCTCCTCGACGAGGCTGAGCTCGACCATCTCCATGTTGCAGAAGTAGTCGAAGCGGTGCTCCCTGTCCCACACGTAGGCAATGCCGCCGCTCATGCCGGCTGCGAAGTTGCTGCCCGTGCTGCCTAGCACGACGACGCGGCCGCCCGTCATGTATTCGCAGCAGTGGTCGCCCGCGCCCTCAATGACGGCAATGGCCCCCGAGTTGCGCACGCCGAAGCGCTCGCCCACGCGTCCGTTGATGTAGATTTCGCCCGACGTAGCGCCGTAGATGCCCGTGTTGCCCACGATGACGTTGTCCTCGGCCTTGTAGTTGCGGCGGTGGGGCGGCTTGATGATGATGCGGCCGCCGCTCAGGCCCTTGCCCACGTAGTCGTTGGCCTCGCCTTCCAGCAGCAGGTTGATGCCGCCGGTGAGGAACGCGCCGAAGGATTGTCCGGCGCTGCCGCGGAATTTCAGGTTGAGCGTGCCGTCGGGCAGGTAGTCCGTGCCGTGCTCCTTGACAATGAGGCCGCTTAGGCGCGTGCCCACGGCGCGGTCGGTGTTGTGTATCAGGTATTCCCAGTGGTTCTCGTTGCGGTTCTTCACCGTCTCGCGGCAGTCCTCGATGATGCGCTCGTCCAGCAGTTCGCCGATGCCCTGGTACGGGCGGCCGTCGTAGCGCAGGTGGTCGTTGCCCTCGGCCTTGCTGAGCAGGCGGCCGAAGTCCAGGGTGGCGTATTTCTCGCTGTCGGTGGGCTTCAGCACGATCAGGTCGGTGCGCCCGATGATTTCGTCAAAGGTCCTGCAGCCTATCTCGGCCAGGTATTCGCGCACTTCCTGGGCCAGGAACGTGAAGTAGTTGACCAGGTATTCCCCCTTGCCGATGAAGTGGCGGCGCAGTTCCTCGCTTTGCGTGGCCACGCCCATGGGACAGAGGTTGGTGTTGCATTTGCGCATCATGACGCAGCCCAGGACGATGAGCGTGAGCGTTCCGAACGAGAATTCGTCGGCTCCCAGCATGCCCATGAGCACGATGTCGCGCCCTGTCTTGAGCTGGCCGTCGGTCTGCAGGCGTACCTGCTGGCGCAGGCCGTTCAGGCAGAGGGTTTGCTGCGTTTCGCTCAGCCCAATCTCGGGCGAGACGCCCGCCCAGCGCATGGAGGACTGCGGTGCAGCCCCCGTGCCGCCGTCGGCTCCCGATATGACGATGAGGTCGGCCTTGGCCTTGGCCACGCCTGCGGCCACGGTGCCCACTCCGCTCTCTGCCACGAGCTTTACGCTGACTGCGGCGTGCGGATTGACGCTCTTCAGGTCGAAAATGAGCTGTGCCAGGTCCTCAATGGAGTAGATGTCGTGGTGGGGTGGGGGCGAGATGAGTGTGATGCCCGGGATGGAGTGGCGCGTCTTGGCGATGACCTCGTTGACCTTGAAGCCAGGCAACTGGCCGCCCTCGCCGGGTTTCGCCCCCTGCGCCACCTTGATTTGTATCTCCTCGGCATTGACCAGGTATTCGGTGGTAACGCCGAACCGCCCCGATGCAACCTGCTTGGTCTTGCTGCACAGGGACACTCCGTCCAGTGTCTCGTGGAAGCGCTCGCTGTCCTCGCCGCCTTCGCCCGTGTTGCTGCGCGTTCCCAGCTTGTTCATGGCCCATGCGATGGCCTCGTGCGCCTCCTTGCTCAGCGCGCCGAAACTCATTGCGCCCGTCACAAACCGCTTGACCAGGCTTTCAACCGATTCCACCTCGTCAATGGGCAATGCCTTCTTGGCCCGCTTGAAATCAAAGAAGTCGCGGATGAATATAGGCTTCTCCTTGTTGTCTACCAGGCGGGTGTAATCCTTGTATTTCCCATAGTCGCCCAAGCGGGTCGCCAGTTGAAGCGTTGCGATGACCTCGGGAGTCCATGCGTGCAGCACGCCGTTCTTGCGATAGCTGAAGCGGCCCTCGCTCAGCCCCAGGTCCAGGTCTTCCTCCTTGGTCGGATGGAACGCCTTCTCATGGAAAGCAATCGAGTCCTTGGCAATTTGCTTCAGTCCTATGCCGCCGATGGTGGAAATCTCAGTTCCGAAATATTTCCGCAGCAGGTTTTCGCTCAGGCCGACGCTTTCAAACAGCTTCGCCCCGCGATAGGAACGAATGGTGGAGATTCCCATCTTGGACATGATTTTGTAAAATCCCTTGCACATGGCTTTGATGAAATTCCTTTCGGCCGTGGCATAGTCTTCCTGCACCTTGTGCCGCTTCACGAGGTCATCGATGACGGCAAAGGCCATGTAGGGATTGATGGCCGACGCTCCGTAGCCCAGCAGGAGGGCTGCGTGCATGGTTTCCTTTATTTCGCCGCTTTCCACGATGAGTGCCGTTTGCACGCGCTTGCCCACGGCTATCAGGTAGTGGTGTACGGCACTCACGGCCAGCAGTGAGGGAATGGCGGCGTGCGTTTCGTCCACATGGCGGTCGCTCAGTATGATGTAGTTGATGCCCTGTTCCACGCTGGCCTCGGCCTGGCGGCACAGGTCGTCCAGTGCGCTGCGCAGGCCGTCCTCGCCGCGGCTGATTTCAAACACGATGGGCAGCTTGACGGTCTTGAAACCCTTGTACCGTATGTTGCAAAGCAAGTCCAGCTGCGTGTTATTCAGCACGGGATATGGCAGGCGCACCATCTTGCAGTTGTTTTCGTCGGGGGTGAGGATGTTGCTGCCCACTGCCCCGATGTATTCCGTCAGGCTCATGACCAATTCTTCGCGTATGGGGTCGATGGCGGGGTTGGTCACCTGGGCAAACTGCTGGCGGAAGTAGTCAAAGAACACCTGCGGCCTGTCGCTCACCACGGCCAGCGGTGTATCGTTGCCCATCGAGGCCGTGGGCTCCACGCCGTTCACGCACATGGGGGCGATGGTGCTGTCAATGGCTTCCTTGTCAAATCCAAAGCACACCAGCTGCCGGTCCAGGTGGGGCACGGCGTTGTCTACCTTGCGCCCGCTCTTGAGCTTCTCCAGCTGTATGCGGTTTTCGTTGAGCCACTTGCCGTAGGGGTGCATCGATGCCAGTCCCTGCTTGATTTCGCCGTCGTAGTAGATTTTGCCCTCCTGGGTGTCGATCATCAAGATCTTGCCGGGTTGCAGGCGGCCCTTTTCAATGACCTTGGCCGGGTCGAAATCCATGACGCCCACCTCGCTGGCCACCGTCACGATGCCGTCGTTGGTGATGGTGTAGCGTGCCGGGCGCAGGCCGTTGCGGTCCAGCATGCCGCCGGCGTAGCGTCCGTCGCTGAAGATGAGGGCGGCAGGGCCGTCCCACGGCTCCATCAGGATGGAGTAGTATTCATAGAAATCCTTCAGCTCCTGGCTGATGGGGTTGCGGTCGTTAAAGCTTTCGGGCACAAGGATAGCCATGGCCTGCGGCAGGCTCAGGCCGCTCATGACCAGGAACTCCAGCACGTTGTCCAGCGAGGCAGAGTCGCTCATGCCTGGCTGCACGATGGGGGTAATCTCCTGAATGTTTCCCAGCGCCGGCGACGAGAGCACATTCTCGCGCGCCTTCATCCAGCCCCTGTTGCCGCGTATGGTGTTAATCTCGCCGTTGTGTGCCAGCATGCGGAACGGCTGTGCCAGCGACCAGCGCGGAAACGTGTTGGTCGAAAAGCGCGAGTGCACCAGCGCCAGCCCCGTCGTCAGATAGGGGTTGGACAGGTCGCAGAAGTACTGGCGCAGCTGCAGGCTGGACAGCATGCCCTTGTATATCATAATCTTGGCCGAGAGCGAGACAATGTAGAAGTCCTCGTCGTCAATGCGGCGTTCTATCTTCTTGCGCAGCAGGTACAGGCGGCGTTCCAGCTCGTCGGTGTCCATGTCGGTGTCGGGCACGAGGTATATCTGCGTAATGTCGGGCTCGTTGCCGAGGGCCATCTCGCCCAGGCAGCTGCTGTCCACGGGCACGGCCCTGAGGTGCAGTATCCTGAATCCCGCATTGTCGCTTTCTTCCGTTATGGCGGCGTATGCGCGCTCGCGCCGCTGGGCATCCTTGGGCGAAAAGATGAGTCCCGTGCCGTAGTGCCCCTTTTCGGGTACGGGTATGCCTTGCAGCAGCGTAAACTCGTGGGGAATCTGGATGAGGATGCCTGCCCCATCGCCCGTTTTCTTGTCTGCGCCCTCGGCGCCGCGGTGGCGCATGTTCTCCAGGACCGTCAGGGCCGATTCCACCAACTGATGGCTTTTGCCCCCCTTGATGTTGACCACCATGCCAATGCCGCAGGCATCGTGTTCATGGTCGGAACTGTACAGGCTGCCGTATTGCAGCGAAGCATTTCTTGCCATTACATTCTTGTTTTAGTGATACAATTCGATTTTTTACCGAGTGCAAAATTACACAAAAATCTTAATTTGTCAATTTTTTGACAATAAAAACTTATATTTTGTTTATTTTTTCGACAAAAACATTATAAAATGTAATTTATACATGACAAAGCGCACCGCTGTGCCCCACCGTCCGCCCATGGCGGTTGCTGCGCCGGCGTCATGCGGCGCGGCGGCAAGCCCCTGGGTCATTGTCCGGCCGCCAAGGCGCAAGAAAATTTCCCTGCGGCCTGAAAACCCGCCCGGCAAGGCAGGAGCGGCCGCCCGACGGGGCGTAAAAATCCAGGGAAGCGGCGGCCGTCCGGAACGGGCAGCCCCTTGTCCTGCTGTAGGCGGGCCAGGCGCGCGTGCTTGGCACATGGGGCGGCCTGGACCTGTACAAAATGCGGCTGCTCAGGGCAAAAAAGTTCTGTCTGTTTTGCCATCAGAAACTTTTGTCGTACTTTTGCGGTGGTTTAATCTTACTGTCAAATAAATTCATATGAAAGCAGGAATCCCTGTCGTGTGTGCGGTGTTGTGCATGGCTTTCCTCATGGTCGGCTGCAACAAGAAGGACGAGTTGGAGGCCACGGCCAAGTACGAAACCTACTGCACGTTGGTCGATGAGCACTTTACCGAGCCCATGAGGGAGGAGGGCACGGCCAGCGCCCCCTATGCCCAGGTCAGGGCCCTCAAGGCGAGCGTGGCCGAATGGACGGCCACCCACGCTGTCAGTTGGATGGCCGACTTCAGCGGCAACGACCCCGACAAGGCCTTGGCCAACGACGACATGGCGGCGCGCCAGCGGCTGGCTGCCCTGATCAGGGCATTCCAGGAATGGAAGGCCCAGAACTTCACCCCTGCCGCCGGCCGTAAGGCCTATGGCGTGTGCAACTTTGTGCTGACCTATGAGCTGGGCGTCACGCGCGACCTGGGGGTCAACTCCGTGGCCGACCCCGTCAGGGTCACCCTTGAGTACAGCAACATGGAGTAGCACCATCCTGCGCCCATAACCAAGAGATACCGACATGAAGCAATGTAGCAACTGCGGCGCACCCATGCCCGACGATGCCCGCTTCTGTCCCGAATGCGGGCAGAAGGCAGGGTCGGCCACGCTGTGCCCCCACTGCGGCGGGCCGTTGGGGGCGCAGGACCGTTTCTGCATCCACTGTGGCCATGCCGTGCCGCTTCCGCAGGCCGCACCGCCTGTGCCTGCCGCCGCCGTTCAGGCCCAGCAGCCGCCCCAGGGCGTGGTGTACCGCAAGCGATGCCCCCATTGCCAGGAACTGGTGGAGGAAGAGGCCGACCGTTGTCTGCGTTGCGGCCACCTGTTCGGCCGCCGGAGCGCCGCCGTCCTGTCGGGGCGCGTCAGCTGCCCCTCCTGCGGGCAGTCCGTACCCGACACGGCCCGCATCTGCCCCGAGTGCGGCTGCCAGCTGGCTGCTGCCCACGGGCCGCGCCGCCACCACGGCGCAAGGGCCGATGCTCAGCCCGTGCAGGACCACGTCCAGGCCGAGGGCCGACGGAGCATGCACGTTTCGCTGGTCCTGATCGTGCTGGCCATCCTGTTGGCCACGCTGGCCATCTACTGGTTTACGCGCAGCGCACGGCCACAGGCCCTGCCCGAGGGTGCCGAGCCCGCTGAGCAGGTCATGGAAGCCCCCGACATGGGGGCTGACGGGGACGGCTGGGGAATGGATGCCGACGGCGACGACCCTGACCCCGACGCGTCGGCCGATGACGGGGAGGAGGGCCTGTAGACGGGGACGAAGGGTTGTTTTTTGCGGAATAACCCGTTGTTTATACAATATTTAAAAGAGTCTGCCGCAATTAAATTGTCGTTTTTTATCTTATTAACGGACATTTTAGAGAAAAAGTCCGTATTTTTGCAAACTGTATCTTACCATTATTGTGCATATGAATAAGAGCAAACCGTTTGCAAGCATACTGGCCGCCCTTCTCCTGGTGGCAGCAGGCTTTGTGTCATGCAACAGCGAGGAATCGTCTTCCTCTTCCGACGCTCTCAGCAACCATTGCGCCATCAACAATGCCATCCTGGGCAACATGAGGCGCACGGTGTCGACGGTCAACGTGTACGGCCGCGACACGACCTACGTAACGACGGTGGCCGGAAGCATCTACCCCATGTACATTGACCAGTACAGGCAGGAAATATACAATCCCGACTCGCTGCCCAAGGGCACGCACGTAGACAAGGTGGTTTTCTCCAGCATATCGAGCGACGGCATATTGGCGTACCGTACGGACTGGGGAACGGACACCCTGTACAGCACGACCGACTCATTGGACTTTACGCAGCCCCGCATCATCACGTGCTACTCCTACTCGGGCCTGGCCAAGAAGGCCTATACCGTGCATGTGAACGTGCATGAGCAGGAACCCGAGGCTTTTCAGTGGAACAGGGTGGGCGCATCGCTCGATGCCCTGCGCGAAACCACGGCGCAGCGTTCTTTCTGCAAGGACGGCAGGCTCTATGTCTTTGCCCTGGTGGCCGGCGAAGCCAGGCTGCTGACATCGGACGACGGCGAAACATGGGATAACCAGCCGTTGTCGCTGAATGCCTTTTCACCCTACAGCGTGCAGTTGTTCAAGGGGACGTTCTTTGCCTTGGACGGCCGCGATATCGTGACTTCGGCCGACGGACAGGCCTGGGCCAGCGCCGATGCCAACATCAGCGCCGACGCCCTGCCCGCACAGGGAAGCCGCCACCTGTTTGCCGTCAGCAACGGCAGCATGTATGTGTCGGCTGACGGGAAGGACTGGCAGCTGGATGCCGTGGAGAACGCCGCCGAGGCCGAGTTGGCCGACGCTGAGTTCTCGTCGGCATGGTTTCCCATGTCGTTCAATGCCAATTTTGAGTATGTGCTGATGGCTGGCTCAAGGGGCGGCCACTATGCAGAATGGAAGAAGACGATTGACAGGGAGGGCCGCAACACAGAGCCGTGGAGTTCCTACCAGTTCGGCGGGGAGAGAACCTATCCCTTCCCCGACCTGGCACATGTGCAGGTATTGAAGTACGATGAAAAGGCCGTGGCCCTGGGTTGCCTGAACGACACGCTGTCGCTCTTCTATGTGAGCAGCGATGCCGGGCGGACGTGGCTGCCCCAGCGCACCCAGTTTCTCCATCCCGTAGCCGTGCAGGCCGATAACCTGAGCTGCGTGGTGGATGAGGATAACTACATGTGGATCTTCTGCGGCGGCAGCGGCCAAGTGTGGCGCGGCAGGTTGAACAGGCTGGGATTTAAGACCAATCAGACGAAATTTACAAAATGAATTGCCGTATTGCCCGAAACACAACCCTTGTGCTTGTCATGATACTGGGTGTCATGGCTCCCGGGACGGGTTGTGCCCAGGATGATGCCGATTTCCGCATGGAGATAGGCGGCGCGCTGGGCAGTTGTTTCTATCTGGGCGATGCCAATACGGCTTTCTACAAGGGTCAGCGCGCTGCGGCCGGCGTGTTGTGGCGCTACCTGTTTGACCATCACAATGTATTGAAGGCGAGCCTTACCACAGGTGGGATAAAAGGCACGGTGACTCCCGACATGGACTTCTATCCGCAGAATCCACAGGCCGGCGTGGCCGACCCGACCCCCAATGCCTACCGTTTCTCGGGTTCGGTGACCGACTTAAGCTGCCTGTATGAACTGAACTTCTGGCCCTACGGCTACTATAACGATTTTCAGGGGCACAAGCGCCTGACACCTTTTCTCCAATTGGGCCTGGGACTTTCCTACGGCTCGGCAGGCAAGGACGTGTCGGCCAACATTCCGCTGGGAGTGGGGGTGAAGTACCGCCTGGGCAAGCGCGTGAATGTGGCACTGGACTGGACAATGCACTTCAGCCTGAGCGACAAGCTGGACAACTATGCCAATCCGCAGGGAATCAAGTCGGAGGGCTGGAAGAACAAGGACAGCTACTGCATGACCCTGCTGACGCTGACCTACAGCTTTGCCCCGATTTGCCAGACTTGTAACAAAGCATATTAGAGATGAAATCGATATACACAGGCACGGAACTGAACATGATACCCCAGCACATTGCCATCATTATGGACGGCAACGGACGCTGGGCCCAGCAGCGCGGACTGCCAAGGAGCGCCGGACACCAGCAAGGGGTGGAGGCTGTGCGCATCATTACGGAAGAGGCCGTGCAACTGGGTGTGAAGTTCCTTACTCTCTATACATTCTCCACCGAAAACTGGAATCGGCCCGAACATGAAATCTCCTTGCTGATGGATTTGCTCCTGACGTCGTTGGAAGAAGAGATTTTCATGAAAAATAACGTCAGGATGCGCTGCATTGGCGACGCATCCCGTCTGCCCAAGGCTGTGCAGGACCACGTGAACCGCATTGTGGAACACACCAAGGGCAACGATGCCATGACGGTGACCCTGGCCCTGAGCTATTCCGCCCGCTGGGAACTGACCCATGCGGTGAAGGAGATTGTCCGTGAGGTGCAGCAAGGCGTTCTTGCGGGCGACGGCATATCGGAAGAGGATGTCAGTGCTCATCTGGCCACATCGTACATGCCCGACCCCGAACTGCTGATACGCACCGGCGGCGAGCAAAGGTTGAGCAACTATATGCTGTGGCAATGTGCCTACTCGGAACTATATTTCTGCAATACCTATTGGCCGGACTTCGATGCGAAGCAACTGCACCTGGCCATTGCCGAATATCAAAAGAGGGAACGCCGTTTCGGCAAAACCAGCGAACAAATTAAAGATACCCACGCACATGCTGATGAATGAACTATTCAAGATAAAATGGGCCTTGGCTCTGTTGGCGGCCCTTTGTTCCTTTCTGACCCTGCGGGCACAGGATGAAATCCTCAAGGTCAATCCTAAGATTGAGTACTCTTCTTCGCCTACCGACTATGTGATTGACGGAATCGTCATTGACGGCGTGAAGGAGTACGACCAGAATGTCCTGCTGGGCATATCGGGACTGAGCATAGGGCAGACGGTGACGATTCCCAAGGCCGAGAATGCCATTACGACGGCCATCCGCAATTTTTGGGCGCAGGGCCTGTTCTCAGATGTCTCCATCAGCGCCGACAGCATCAAGGGCGACCGCATCTACCTGCATGTCTTCCTGGCAGCCCTGCCCC
Source organism: Bacteroidaceae bacterium (assembly GCA_017940605.1). Classification (GTDB taxonomy): domain Bacteria; phylum Bacteroidota; class Bacteroidia; order Bacteroidales; family Bacteroidaceae; genus UBA6382. The sequence continues at coordinate 9,878 of JAGAYF010000013.1, read as the reverse complement.
GCATTTCAAACATAGAGTTTACGGGTGTCAAGAAAACTGAGCGCGAGGATTTGGAAGGCAAAATCGGCCTGAAGAAAGACAACCAAATCAGTACGAATGCCATTGACCGTGCCAAAATCGTTATCCTCAACTATTTTGAGGAAAAGGGCTTCAAGAATGCCACGGCCGACATCCTGCGTACCGATGACCCCAATAAGAAGAATTACGTCAACGTGACGATTAACATTGACAAGAACAACAAGACCAAGGTCCGCAACATTGACATACAAGGACTGCACGGCAAGCAAGTCAATGCGGTGAAACGGGCCATGGCCAAGACGCGCGAAGTGAACAAGTTCCGCAATTTCCTGCGCTCCAAGAAATTTGTTGCCGACAAATATGCCGAGGATAAGGAGAACATCATCAAGAAACTCAATGAGTGGGGCTATCGCGATGCCTACATCGTGGAGGACAGCGTTACCCAGGCCGACGAGAAGCATGTGGACGTACATATTAAGATTGATCAAGGGGAAAAATACTACCTCCGCAACATTACTTGGGTGGGCAATACTATCTATACGACCGATGCGCTGAACCATACGTTGGGCATGAAGAGCGGCGATGTCTATAACCAGACGTTATTGGAGAAGCGCCTCACAGGCGACAACGATGCCATAGGGAACCAATACTACAACAACGGCTATGTGTTCAGCAGGATTACGCCTGTCGAGACCAACGTCGTGGGCGATTCCATTGATTTGGAAATGCGGGTCGTGGAAGGACAGCAGGGACACATTTCCCGTGTCAATATCTCGGGCAACGAGCGCGTATTCGACGAGGTCATTCGCCGCGAGCTGCGCACCAAGCCCGGCGACCTGTTCAACAAAGAGGCCATCATGCGCAGCTTGCAGGACTTGAGCCAGATGAACCAGTGGGATGCCGAGAAATTAGTGCCCGATGTTCATCCCCATGTCGACGACGGCACGGTAGACCTTACCTATAAGCTCGTTCCCAAGGGCAGTGACCAGTTGGAAGTCTCGGCAGGCTGGGGACCTGTGGGTATAACGGGCAGCATAGGCGTCAAGTTTACCAATTTTGCCCTGCAGAACCTGTTCAAGAAAGACCAGAAGCACCGCATGTTGCTCCCTCAGGGCATGGGACAGAGCATTGAGCTTCGTGCCCAGACCAATGGTACTTACTATCAGCAGTACAGCATTGCGTTTGACGACCCGTGGTTTGGCGGCCGCCGTCCCAATAACCTGTCCATCTCCTTCTTCTATTCCAAGCAGACCGACGTCAACAGCAACTATTTCAATTCCGATTACTACTACAGCTACTACAACCGCCTCTATGGCTACGGCACGGCAGGCAACTACTACAACATGGCCGACTATTACGACCCCGACAAGTATGTCAAGATGTTCGGCGGTTCCATTGGCTGGGGCAAGCGCCTGCATTGGCCCGACGACTATTTCACTTTTTCGGCCATGATCGGCTACCAGCGTTACATGCTGCGTTCCTGGCAGTACTTCATCATGACCGACGGCGACTGCAACAACTTCAACCTGACACTTTCGCTCAACCGTAACTCCTCCGACCAGATATTCTTCCCTCGCAAGGGGTCCGATTTGTCCATGTCTGTTTCCGCCACGCCCCCCTATTCCCTGTGGGACGGCAAGGATTATTCCAAGTTGGCCACCAACTACCGCAGTTCCACCTACATGGACGAGATGAAGGAGAAGTACCGTTGGGTGGAATACCACAAGTGGAAGTTCAACCTAAAGACCTATACTGCCCTGGCGGGCTGGACGAAATGTCCCGTGCTCATGACACGTACCGAGTTCGGTCTGTTGGGCTACTACAACAAGCATAAGAATTCCCCGTTCGAGACATTCTACGTGGGCGGCGACGGCATGTCGGGCTATTCCACGGGCTATGCCCAGGAAATGATAGGTCTCCGCGGCTATGAGAATGGCTCGCTCACGCCCATGGGGTCGGAAGGCTATGCCTATTCCCGCATGACACTCGAGTTGCGCTATCCTCTCATGCTTTCCCAGACGAGTATCTACGCCCTTGCCTTTCTGGAGGGCGGCAATGCCTGGACACGCATGAGCAAGTTCAATCCCTTTGACATGAAGCGCTCGGCCGGTGTCGGCGTTCGCCTGTGGTTGCCTATGATAGGCCTGATGGGTGTCGACTGGGCCTATGGCTTCGACAAGGTGAACGGCTCCTATCGTGAATCGCACAGCCAGTTCCACTTCCTCATAGGCCGCGAGTTTTAATCATACATAGGAATAGAGTAGATAAAGTCAGTTTCGATAATGACCATTTAACATCAACATTTTAACCATCACATGAGCATGAAGAAGATTCTAATCACCCTTGTGGCAGTTTTTGCCCTTGCGCCCGCAGTTGCGCAGAAGTTTGCCCTCGTTGACATGGAGTACATTCTGAAGAACATTCCTGCCTATGAGCGTGCCAATGAGCAGCTCAATCAGACATCCAAGAAGTGGCAGAGTGAGGTTGAGGCCCTCAATACGCAGGCCAAGAAGTTGTACACGACCTACCAGAATGAAATCGTGTATCTCAGTGCCGAGCAAAAGAAAGCCCGTGAAAAAGAAATACTGGACAAGGAAAAGGAAGCCAGTGATTTGAAGAAGAAATACTTTTCGCCCGAAGGCGAGCTCTACAAGAAGCGCGAGGCACTCATAGGCCCTATCCAGGATGAGATTTACAACGCAGTCAAGGCCGTTGCCGAGCAGCGAGGCTACCAACTTGTGCTTGACCGTGCCAGCGACAACGGCATTGTTTTTGCCTCGCCCACGGCCGATATTTCCAACGAAGTGCTTGGCAAATTAGGCTATTCCAAATAATCTGCCTATATTTGCAGCGCGAAACCCAACAAGCCAGAACAAAAAATAATTATTACAATAAACAAGATGAAGAAGATTTTATTAATGGTGCTTTTCATTGCACCCGTGAGCCTCTTCGCCCAGAAGTTCGGCCATTTCAACTCTGCTGAATTGATTCAGCTCATGCCTGACTACAAGACAGCCCAGACTGAACTCGAGAACCTGCAGAAGCAGTATGAGGATGAGATCAAGAACATGCAGGACGAGTTTAACCGCAAGTATGAAGACTACACCAAGCAGCAGGACAGCCTGCCTGCCAACATCCGCCAGCGTCGCGAGCAGGAATTGCAGGAACTTCAGCAGCGCATTCAGCAGACCGCTGCCGAAGATCAGCAGAATTTGCAGAAGCAGTCTTCCGACAAGATGCAGGCCATTGCCGACAAGGTGCGCAGTGCCGTCAAGGAGATTGGCGATGCAGGCGGCTATGTCTACATCATGGACACTACCTCGGGCATTCCCTACATCAGCGAGTCGCAGAGCAAGGACCTCACGGCCGAGATCAAGGCCAAGCTGGGCCTGAAGTAGGCTGTTCTTGCTTCAACCTAGGAATAGAAAAGCAGCAAGGCCCATGCCACGCTGCTTTTTTAGGAGACTTCCGTTTTTCTTATAGGCAAACACACAACAAAACACCATACGCTATGTCAGATTTTGTAAGCAGCGTCAAGGAAATACCCTATGCACAAGCCACCGTGTACCGTCAGTTGCAGGATTTGCGCAACCTGGAGGCATTGCGAAGCCGCATGAACGACCCCCTGATTGCCGAACGTCTCAGCCAGCAGGTGGGAAAGGACAAGGCCGAGCAGTTCAAGGCCCAGATACAAAACCTCAAGTTCACGGCCGACAGCCTGAGTGCCGAGACACCCCTGGGTGCTGTCACCCTGGCCATCGTTGAGCGCGACGAACCCAAGTGCATCAAGTTTGAAGCCCAGGGTTCGCCCATCCCACTCAACATGTGGATTCAGCTTCTGCCCAATGGCGATGCCGCATCGCGCCTGCGGCTGACCATCCGCGCCGAGTTGAACTTCTTCATACGCAAGATGGTCGAGGGCAAGCTCCAGTCGGGCGTGGAGCAGCTGGCCGAGATACTGGCCCACATACCTTATGGCGGCCTTGACACGATCCAGGTGTAACTCCATCATAGTGCTATGCGCCGACTGTCCCTGACACTTTCTTTCTTGTTGGCCTTGCTGACATTTGTTGCCTGTGGCGACGGCGACGTCCAGACTACCTTTGCCCGCCGCAGGGCCTACTTCAGGTATGAAAAGGTCGAGGTGGCCTTCCCCCTGAGCACTGCGCTCAACGGGCCGGGCCGGTATTGCAACATCTACCTTGAGGGCAACGACATTGTCTTTGCCTCATTGACGGGAACATTCCGCGATCCCATCACGGCCAAGGCACAGTACCAAAGCTATCTGTCGGTCGACGGCTTCATTGTGGGACAGTCCAATGTACCCGACATGAAAACGGGCACATTGCTCCACCTCTGTTTCGACCGCGCGTGTCCCAATTGCTATGAGGGCAGTTCCATTACGCGCCCTGTCACGCTTCAGGAGAACGGCCGCGCCCATTGCTCACGCTGCGGCCGTACCTATGACCTCAATAACTTGGGTATTATCATCGAGGGTGAGAAAGGCATCAAGCTGTACCGCTACCGTGTCTACTACAGCGGCGGCAGCACCCTGCTCATAAATAACAATGGCAGGTAGACCAGCCCTTTTTTCATTCATTTAATGGCGCAAAATACTTGGCAAGTCAAAATAAAGTTGTACCTTTGCGCCGCAATCTTGCGGAAATAGCTCAGTTGGTAGAGCACAACCTTGCCAAGGTTGGGGTCGCGAGTTCGAGTCTCGTTTTCCGCTCCATACTGACAACTTTTCGTTGCTCGAATGGTGGAATCGGTAGACACGAGGGACTTAAAATCCCTTGGCCAGGAATGGCTGTGCGGGTTCAAGTCCCGCTTCGAGTACGCTGGACAGAGGACAGGAAATCCTTAACAGTCACACTGCGGTTGTGCCGCTCAAAAAAACTCGGGGAGTTTTTTAAAATTAGTCCGAGTAATTTTAAAATTAGAGGGAGTAAGTTTAAACTTACTCCCTCTAATATTTTTACTTGTCAGTGTGGGCCCTTCTTTTTCCACTGGTGTCTTATCATCTTCGGCATATCGCTGTAGTTAATGCCTACCATAAGCGTCATGGTCTTCTGAAGTGTGCCAAAACAGAGGAACATGACAAGTGGTCCGAACACGTAGTCCTGCCATGTTCCCAAGCGGTTGGCTACGAGCCAGCCTATCATCAGGAGGCTCACCACCAATTCCAGCCAGGCCGTTACCATTCCGGGCGTGTAGAAATGCTTCATGCGGAACAGGCGAATCCCTATCGTGTGTACAACTCCCTCAATGATACCAAAGGTAGCCACGACCATTGTGATGAGCGGAATGTCATGGCACACAAAGGGTACGACAGAAAGCAGCAATAGCAAGATGCCGGCAGGAATGCGGCTGGCGCGTTTGGTCTCGTCGCTCACCTGTATGCCCGTCAGTTCTGCTATCAGGCTGATGAAGCCGCCGGGATAGTGACCCTCCTCCCACTCGTGCAGGATGAAGAGGAATGAGTCAATCACCACCAACTTTTGTATGAAGGACAGCTTGCCCATCATGGCGGTGCAAACAATAAAAATCATGGCCAGAACGGTGTATATTTCCAGCGCGTAGTGTTTGATGAATCTTGTCATAGTAGGTTGTATGGTTGTAATAGCATGTTTGTGTAGGAATTGCAAATATACGAAAAATTTCAATTATAGCTGTCCGCTAAAACTTAAAATCGCATCAAATCCTCATCCGTAATGCCGATAAACAGGCGTTGCGGATTTTTATTTTGAAAAGTAAGCCCCCTAATTCCTTGCTTCTAATCAGATTGCATAGGCTGTCCGCTAAAAATGGGCGGATAAAAGATTGTAAGGCGACTCAAAAGTAGGTTGTAAGGCTTTTGAATGGATGTATTAAGGGTAAAACGGTTCAATATATAGCCTTTTTACGCCACAATAAACGGCCGTCCGCTAAAAATTGAATAGAGTGAAACACAAGAGGGGCTTACTTTTGAGATGAGAAACTTATAACCGCATAAAATCGACGATTGAGAGCTGTTTCATGTGACCTAAAAAGTTTTAGCGGACAGCAATAAATTTCAATAGGATGGATGGGCAAATATGCCTGAACGATAGTCTGCGGAAGAAGACAGATGGTTCATGGGCAAGGGTATGAGACATCAACAGCTGCCCACAAGTGGGCAGCTGTTGATGTTCTGATATACGCTTAATTGTACTTCTTGAAGTTATTAACTTGATCCATAACCCTGTCATAGACTTCATCATTCCATGCAGGAGGATAGCCGTTGTCATACAACAGGTCTATCATGTTATCAGCTAGTTCTGCCTTTAGATTGTCATTGTTGTTCCAGTCCGCATAGATAGCTGTGTTGTCTATCAGTTCTTTTATTTTCTTTGATAGGTCAACGCATTTTTCGTCTGCATACTCGAACTTGTTCTCATCGCGAACTGCGACAAGTATATCAAAAAATGCTTTCTCTTCAAATGTAATTCCTAACTCTTTGAACTTTTCTTTGTCTTTTTTCAGGCTCTTGAATAGTTCGAGTATTTTTTCTGTGAGAGATTGTACTTTCTTCTCAACTTTTTGTTGAATCTGCTCAATTGCTTCACCTGCGACTTTATTACCAAATACATCTTTGTCGCGATCGTTGTATTGTTGAACAAGCTCTTTCAGCATATCTTCAAACTTCTTTGCTGCGACCTTGTTTGTCTTTGAATACTCTCTGATGGCTTTAGAAAGCATCTTAACAAGTAATTGGAACTTCGTATTAGGCATCTTTATTTCTGCAAGATGTTTCACAAAGTTTTCCTCAAAAATTTCTATTTCTGGGTCAGTCTGGAGCAACGATTCAACACCAGTACACATAATGGCCTCACGCACCATTGCTTCAACGGCTTTATTCATTGACGCAACATCGTGTTGCCCAGGTATTGCCTTGTTCACATACGACAATATTGCCATGAAGCATTGCGCCCAAGACACATCTTCGTCAGAAAGGACACCAGCAGGGTTGCAAATATTGTAAGCTGATCGCATACGTTTAACATGCTGTTTAAAAAGCGTTTGGAATGTAACCTTTTGCCCTTCTACTCTAATTTGTGAAAGGACAAATTCTGCACCAGCCTGCAATGAGAGCAATCTCTTCAAGGGAACATCACTGAAATAATCATTCAAATTGCATCTGCACATCAGTTCCTTTAAGATTTGAAGCTCATTGTCAAAAATTATTTTTGAAGCCTCCAAATCGTCCTTGCTCGTCGCTGCGCCATCACCGCCATATTGTTTCAATGCCTGTTCCATCTTCTCGTGGATGCCAATGTAATCAACGATTAGACCGTTTGGCTTTTCTACTATGCGGTCGCCTTCAGGGTCAGGAACAACCACTTGGAACTTTCGGTTCACACGCGATATGGTCTGTATCAGATTGTGCCGCTGGAGGGGCTTGTCGTTATAAAGCACCGAAAGGCAGGGCACGTCGAAGCCAGTTACCCACATATCCACAACAACAGCAATGCGGAAGTTGGAATTCTCGTTCTTGAACTGCTCTGCCAGCATATCCCTATGGGAGTCTTCACCCAAAGCGTTATACATGTCTTCTGGGTCGTTGGCTCCTCGGGTGGCAACAATGTTGATGTACGGTACTTCTTTGAGCTTTTCCAGTTCCTCTTTGCTCAACTTGCTTTCGTCCTCACACTTCTTCTTCTCGAACCATTCGGGGCGAATGTCCTTGAATTTGCAGTACAGGTTATAGGCAATTTGTCTGTTGGAGCAGACAATCATTGCTTTCTGCAATAATTCGGGCTGCTCGGCACAGGTCTTTTCGAAATGGTCAACCACATCAACGGCAATCCTTCGCAGTCGCTCAGGGTCGCCGATGATGACTTCAAGCGAGGCCATTGCCTCCTTGCTCTTCTTGATGTCCTCTGGCTTTGCGCCCTCGTCATAGCACTGCTCATAGTATTTCTCAATGGCAGCGGCCTTGGCTGCATCAAGAACAACCCTTGCTAAACGAGGAATGTACTTGATACCCACCGTGATGCCATCGCGCACAGCCTCGTTCATGGTGTATTTGTCAACTACCTCGCCGAACACATGTACTGTCTCGTCGATGGGCGTACCTGTAAAGCCAACGTAAGTGGCGTTTGGGAAAGCATCGCGCAGATACTTTGCAAAGCCGTAGGTCACGAATGCACCCAGTTGTTCTTCTGGATTATCTTCTGCTAAAGCCGTACTGGTTCTACCATCCTTTTTCTCTGGTAGCTTGTCCACGATTTTCAGTTTCGAACCGACACTTGTCTGTGTACGGTGTGCCTCGTCGCTGAAACAGATGATGTTTGTGCGTTCGCTCAACAGTCCCGTCTCGCCACAGAATTTCTGTATGGTACAAATAAATACTCCACCAGATTCTCTCTGTGAAAGTTCCGTTTTAAGGTCATCCCGATCCTCTATTTTCCGAACCATTCCATTGCTCAGGAAGTCTGTAGAGTTTTCAAACAACTTTACAGATTGTTTCTGTAAATCTTCACGGTCTACGAGAATAACTATTGTGGGAGAACCAAGTTCTTTGCTCCTTAGAGCTAATTGGCGGGCGAGAAACACCATCGTATAAGTCTTTCCACAGCCCGTTGCACCAAAGTATGTGCCGCCTTTACCATCACCGCCATTTGAACGCAGATGTTTCAGAATATTGTCGAACAACTTATGTGTGGCAAAGAACTGTGGATAGCGGCAGACGATTTCTTCTTCTTTCCCTGCCTTTAAGTCTGGGAAATAGGTAAAATCACGCAGCAACTGGAGAATCCTGTCGGGCCGGTATGCGCCATTGATAAGTGTCATTAGCTCTGGTATGCCCATCTTGGCAGTATCATCCTCGTTCTCAACCTTCTTCCATGCGTAGTAGTGGATATATGGGGTGTATGTCGTTCCAAGTCGGCTGTTGCTGGCATCGCTGATGCACGACAAGGCGCAATACTTCATCAGGTGCGGAATATCCCTCTTGTAGCGGATATGTATCTGGTCATAGGCATCTGCTATGGTGGCGTTCTCGTCAGCAGGGTTTTTCAACTCCACTACGAGAACAGGAATACCGTTGATAAAGAGTATCACATCTGGGCGGCGTGTTTTCTGTCCTGCTTCATACGACACAATATACTGATTGACGCAACGGAAGATGTTATGCTCCTTTGGGTCATCACTTTTGAAGTCGAGATAGTCTATCCACAGCGTTTCGTTGGAATTGTGACGCTGGAACAGGAAGCCGTCGCGATACAGCGTGAATGTGCTTCGTAAGGTGTGGTACAGCGATGGTTCGCCAATGTTACGTAGGTTGGCGATAATGGTTTCTACTTCTGCCGAAGTTAGGTGGGCATCGGCATAACGCTTTTGGAGATATGCTCGCATATCGTCCTCAATGATAGTCTGGTCATATTGGCGGTGCAGGTCATCACCAAAAGTGTATTCCCATCCGTTTTGCTGGAGCAGGTCAACGAATGCCTCTTCGTAGTCGCTCTCGTAGAATTTACCTTTTGCCATGTAGTTTAAGATTTGTTGGTTTGGTGGATGATATGTTGAATCAATGCAGGACAAACCTCGCGACTTTTCTTGTCTGCATCCTCTGCAATCTTCTTGGCTTCGTTGGCACACTTGTAGATGTTTACAATAGCTTGTTGAACCTCGTAGGGGGGGAGAGGGATACGGACACGACGCATGTCATCATATGAGAAAGCTTCTCTTGCACTCCCCCATGAATTCTTCACCAACTAAATTGGGTCAAAACAGACCGAAACGAACCTTAAATAAAATCGCGTAAAACATTGTCCTACAATTAACTCCGCTTAACTAACCTTATTCTTTACCTATTGCCAGTTTACCCCTTTTAGTGT
>JAGAYF010000012.1 GCA_017940605.1 Bacteroidaceae bacterium | reverse complement strand
TGGGTGCGCGACCGGCGCACGGGACGGCGCACCCTGGTGGGCGGAGCCATCAGGTGGAGCCAGTTGCGCATTACCCACCTGGGCAAGAAGCACAACCAAAACGCGCAGGACACGATAGACTATCCCGTGACGTTCTGCTTTATCAAGAGCACGCAGGGAACGAGGATCAGGAGTGCCTACTATGCGCAGGATGCAGCCAACGCCCGCCGCGTGGGCATAAAAGTGGGCAGCTATCACTTCATGTCGCCCGAGAAGGGGCTGGCGCAGGCCCGCTGGTTCTTGCGCAACACGCGCATACTGGACCAGGACCTGCCGCCGGTGCTCGACGTGGAGCTGACACGGGCGCAGATAGAGAAAATGGGCGGTGCGGCGGCCCTGCAACGCGAAATGCTGGCGTGGTTGCAGGCGGTGGAAAAAAGCACGGGCAAGCGCGGCATCCTCTATGTCAGCCAGAACTTCATTGACAAGTACCTGGCCGACGGTCCGGCGGAACTGTTGGCCCACCCCGTGTGGATAGCGCGCTACGGAGAGTACCGGCCCTACATGAAACTCCTGTTCTGGCAGCTTTCGCCCTACGGCCGCGTGCGCGGAATTGGGGGCGATGTGGATATCGACGTGTTCAACGGTAGCAAGGAGCAGTTCATGCAGTACGTGGACAGTCGGTACACGGTATTGCCGTAAAAAAATCCTGCAAAACCAAAAATAATTGTCCAAGGATTTGGCAATAAAATAGTTTCTCCCTAAATTTGCGTGTGCATTTCGGCTTGGTGCAGAGAGCAGGCCGTTGCAAGAACAGAAAACAGAAAAATTATTTGCTTATGAAGAAGACGAGAAAATTATTTGGCTTGTTGGCTTTGCTGTTGATGGCGGCCAATGTATCCCTGCAGGCGCAGCCTCAGCAGGGAAGGCAAGGCATGAAGGGATTTGCCCAGAAGGAAACGCTTGACGGCGTGTGGCAGTTGTGCAGCATACAGGAGGAAGAGGGGCAGGTCAGGATTAACCACATGCCTTTCCTGTGCATGATTGGTGAAGACGGGAAGTACCAGAAGATATTCATCCGCGGCGAACAGGGATGCCGCATTACGGAAATGGGAACGCTGACCAAGGTCAATGATTCTACGTTGACGCGCGCGGTAGAGTTTGTGGCCGATTCCTCCGTCCTGAAGTATGACAACACTTTCTCGAGCAAGATTCAGCGAAGGATATGGTTGCTCAATACTTACAAGAGTGCCGACGGCAAGGAGACCAACCAGGAACTGTGGATGCGCGTGATGCCCGGCCGTATGTCGGGCATGGGCGGCGGAAACAGGGGTGGCCAGTTCGGCCAGCGCGGCAACCGTCCGCAAGGCCAGCGTCCGCAGGGCTCTCAGGGACAGAACACGCGCCGCCAAAGGCAGGGCAGCAGCAATAACGTGCAAAATCCGTTTCAGGAAGAGATAAACAACGCGCGCCAAATGATGAATGACGACAATTAGGCGCGGGGTTTCCTGCCTGGAGCGCAGCGCAGGAAGAATGTTGCGGATTGAAGGCCGTCTGTATGGGTGCAGACGGCCTTCAACCTATTTGACGCGGGCTTTCATGGGGTTCTTGAGGTTCTTGTACCCCGTCATGTAGATGCGTGCAGAGCCAATGTTGAGATATAGGTAGCAGGCGACGGGCAGGTGGTTGTCATCGTCGGTGACAAAGAACGTGCCGACTTCCTTTTCCTTGCCGTTGGCGTATTCTACAAAGGAGACCTGCAGGCAACGGTAGGTCGCGTTGTTGTCTTTCATGCGGATGTTCTTCTTCCCTCGGTAGATGAGTGTCTGTTGCGAGACACCGTCGCCGTCGCTCATGAGGAATTGGATTTTATGGCCGGGTTGCATCTTCGTTGCATCCAGCGAGCGCGCCCGCATCAGTATGCTGGCCATGTCGAATACGGTATGGACCGATTCTTCCTCCTTCCAGCGGATTTTTCCATAGGGGTTGATGTACTGTTGGCGTATCTGGGTCTTTCCGTCGGGCTGGTAGTTGAACCAAACGTGGCGCACGCGGTATTTTGTGCCCTCCATGTCGGTCTTTGTATAGGACAGGGGCAGGAGATCGTAGGTCATGACGCTGGTTAGCGTGTCGCGGAGCACCCAGAACTTGTCCGCCTGGGAAGAACCGCGCGTCAGGATGCGCGTCCGGTAGGCGGGCTGCCCGTTGTAGGTGGTTGTCGTGACGCTCATCGTGGCGCTCCCTGCCTTGACCCAGACGAATTTCCAATTATAGTAGAGGTCGTACTGCGTTGTCTCCCCGCTCTGGAACGCTGTGTTCTGTGCCGCGTCGGTGATGTTGGCCCGCAAGGGGTTTGTGGCGGGCAGCAACATCACGAGCCAAAGCCACAGGAGGAAATGACGGGCATCAGCGACGCTTTGCTGCTTCTCTTTCTGCATTTCGTTTTTGTATTTCTTTCTTTTTGTCGGGTTTCTGCTTGGTTATCTCCAGTGGCTTCTGCTTATTGAACGGCAGCGCGTGGATGTCCCAGTCCTGCGAATAGTCCCACCGCGCCTTCAGCTGGAGCTTGTCAGGGTAGTAATAGGTTTCTTCGGGTTCGATGCCCTTTTCGTAGTCTCCCTCGTCCCATACACCGTTTCCGTTCCTGTCAATGAAAAGGCGCAGGTAGTATATCCCTGGTTTCACAAAATAGAACTCGCCCCTGCCCTGCACGCTGCGCACCGTGGCCATGACCTTGCTGCTGGAATTGAGCAGTTGCACGATGGCCATGGTGTCCTGCACGCCTTTCAGGTTCATGATGAGCGAGCAGTAGGTGTCCAGGTCGGGTATGCTGATGTTGTTGTCCATCTTGTCAGAGACGTGCCCGTAGATGCCGACGAACGCGGCCGAGTCAATCAGCAGCCGGTACTGTTGGGTGGGCCGCCACTCCCCATACAATTTATAATACATGACAGAAGAGCCCTCCTGGCGGAAGACAAAGGGGGCTTCCTCGTAGGTGGAGTCGCGGCGCAGGTACAGATGTATCTTCGTCGTGTCCATAGCGGCCAGCGGCTCCTTGAAAAGGAGCGACAAGTTGTCGTTAGGCGCGAGCGAACTGGGTATCTTCGCGTCTATCTCCAATGCTTTCTCCGGATACTTCTCCTGATAGGGCGCGCCGCGCTTCTTCAGTTTTTTCTGTTCCTTTTCCCATTTTTCGTATGCGTCCTTTGCCCATTTCAATTGCTTTTCGTGGGTCACCTTGGGTGTCATAAGCATGGTGTCGGCGGTCTCGCGCAGGATGCCGGCGGTGTCATGCTCCATGTATCGCACCACCATTTCCAGCGTGTCCTGCCAGGCCAGCGTGGTGTCGCGAATCCAGTAGCACAGCGTGTCGCGTCCGGCGTTGTAGTCCACGACAAAGGCATCGTCAGCCTTGAAATTGAGGCCCTCAATCCTGGGAAGGCTGTCCGACGGGGCTGTAAAGTAGAGCTCAAAGTGCTCAGGCACGGTGCGCTCGGCTTTCAGCAGGTGGCGGTCGGCCTTGCTTTGGCTGAATGCGCGCAAAACGACGTTGTCGGGCGTGTAGTGCGTGTACGGCACGGCGCGTATGGAGTCGATGTGCGTGCTGTCGTGCCACACGGTGTCGTAGCGGATGTCAGGATAGCTCCCTGTCGTGATCGTATGGGGCAGGAACGCCATGCGCTCGCTCTTTTGGGAATACCGGAAGTCGCCGTCGGCGTCCTCCAGGGCGTATATTCTATATGTACCGTTGGCCACGCCGCGAATGACGAACTGTCCGCTGCCGTTGGTGCGGGCCACGCGGTCAAATGGCTTGCTGATGACGGCCGTGTCGGTGGTGTCGCTGTGCAGGCCCACCAGCAAGCCCTTGATGGGCTCCAGGTCTTCGGCGTTCACGACCGTTCCGGCCACCTCCATGCTGTCTATGCTGTCGCCGGTCGAGAACACGAACGCGTAGTTGCCCAGTGGGTTGCCCTCGTTGTTGTCCACGATGGCGTCGGAAAAGTCAATCGTGTACGTAGTGTTCTCCTTCAGCGTGTCGTTCAGCTTTACGCGGATGTACCGTCCCTTTGTCGCAATGTCGGGCATGTTTATCTGCGGCGGCGACACCACTACCTTGTCCGTGGCGTTGTCCAGTGCCACCAGCTCGTCAAAGTAGATGTCAATCTGCCTTGCCTTGCTTTTTGTCTTCCCAAATGCGGGCACGCTGCCCACCACTCGGGGCGGCGTTTCGTCGTATGCGCCGCCGTCGGGCTGGCCTGGGTTGGCACAGCCTTCCCACAGCATGGCCACAAAGAGGCACGGCCCCAGCAGCCACAGCCTGTGAAAAATCCTATTCAACGTCATTCAGCTGCAATATCTTGTCAATAATCTTCCGGTCGTTGCTCAGGCGCGGCACTTTGTGCTGTCCGCCCAGTTTCCCCTCGGCCTTGAGCCAGTCGTTAAAGAGATGCGGGCGCGCCACGATGATTTCCAGCGGCTGCAGCGTGATGTTCTTCGAGCGTTTGGCCTCGTAGTCCGAATTGATGCGCTGCAACGACTCGTCCAGTACCTGTGCAAACTCGCCTATGCTCTCGGGGGCGTGGCTGAACTCGATGAGCCACTGGTGGCAGCACTTGGCGTTCTTGTCCATAAAGATGGGCGCGGCCGTGTACTCGCTTATCTCGGCCCCCGTGGCGCGGCAGGCCTCGGCCAGCCCATGCTCGGCGTTGTCCACGATGAGTTCCTCGCCAAAGGCGTTGATGAAGCTCTTGGTGCGCCCCGTGATGACAATCTTGTAGGGCGCAAGCGAGGTAAACCGCACGGTGTCGCCAATCATGTACCGCCACAGTCCCGAAGTGGTGCTGATGACCATGGCATAGTTGCGGCCGCACTCCACGCCCCACAGGGGTACGGCTTCCGGGCATGCGCTGCCCACCTCCTCCAGGGGAATGAATTCATAGAATACGCCGTAGTGGGTCATCAGCTGCATGGCACTGTCGTCGGGTTGCGTCTGCAGGGCGAAGAAGCCCTCGCTGGCATTGTAGGTCTCCATGTAGTGCATCGAGTCCGTGGGTATGATTTCCCTGTATGCGTCGCGGTAGGGGGTGAAGGCCACGCCGCCGTGGAAGAAGACCTCCAGGTTGGGCCACACGTCGCTGATGCATGGTTTGCCGCTCACCTCCAGCACGCGGTTCAGCACCGAGAGCATCCACGAGGGCACGCCGCTCAGGTTGGTCACGTTCTGGCGGAAGGTTTCGCGGGCTATGCGGTCGCGCTTCGTCTCAAAGTCGCTGAGCAGCGCCGTCGCCTTGCGCGGCACGCGCGTCAGGTTGGCCAGCGGCAGTATGTTCTCAATGAGGATGGCGCTCAGGTCGCCCACCAGGCTGTCGTGCTTTCCGTAGTTGGCCTCATGGCTTCCGCCCAGGATGAGGCTCTTTCCGTCAAACATGCGGCTCCCAGGGTGCTCGTGGAAGTAGTAGGCCACGCAGTCCTTGCCGCCCGCGTAGTGGGTGTCCTGCAGGGCCTGGCGCGACACCGGCAGGAACTTGCTCTTGTCGTTGGTCGTGCCGCTGCTCTTGGCGAAGCACCTCACGCGGCCCGGCCACAGCACGTCGGCCTCGCCGTGGCGCATGCGGTCAATGTAGCCCTTCATCTCCTCATACGTGCTCACGGGCACGGCACGCGCAAAATCCTCATAGTCCCTCAGCCCGTCGTAGCCGTGCTCCCGTCCCCACAGGGTGGGCGCGGCCAGGGCGGTCATCCGCTTCAACAATTGTCGCTGCTGATTGTCAGCATCTTCCTCCAACAGGGCTACTTTCTTATGATATCGGTCAAAATAGGGTCGTATTAATCGGGTCAAACTCATGACTTCGGCACTGCAAAAGATTGATTTTTGGGTGACAAAGTTAGCGCAAAGTTTCCAAATGGGCCGTATCATCGTCTGAAAAGTTGGGAAAGGCGTGCCCAAATCAGTGTCGCCCCTGCCGCCGCGGCCGGCGGGCCACCCAGCCCCGGGCTTTCGGACCAGGGCGCGCCAACAAGGCGCAGGAGCGGCGAGGATGCGGCCTGAAAAAATCTGCGCAAGGCGTGAAAACGCGGCGCGCGGGGCGTGAAAAACCGGCATCCGGGGCGTAAAAGGCGCGTCCCCTCCGGCACGGGCCGCGTCCGTCGGTGCGGGGCGGCCTGCCACGGCTGCCGGCCGTGGCCTCCGTTGTCAAAAGGCGGCGCCGATGCCTCCCGTTTGGCGGAAAAGCCTTATATTTGCAATCAAAACCAAGGACAACGATATGAGACAGTGGACAAAGATCAGGGATTTCCGCGAAATCCTGTTTGAAGAGTTTGAGGGCATAGCCAAGATCACCATCAACCGCCCGCGCTGGCGCAACGCGTTCACCCCCCTCACGACGTGGGAGATGAGCCAGGCCCTGGCCTGGTGTCGCGAGGCGCAGCACATTGGCGTCGTGCTGCTCACGGGAGCGGGCGACAAGGCTTTCTGCAGCGGAGGCGACATGAACGTGAAGGGCCGCGGGGGCTACGTGGGCGAGGACGGCGTTCCGCGCCTCAATGTGCTTGACGTGCAGAAACAGATACGCTCATTGCCCAAGCCTGTCATAGCCATGGTCAACGGCTATGCCATCGGCGGCGGCCATGTGCTGCACGTGGTGTGCGATATCAGCATTGCCAGCGAGAATGCCGTCTTCGGCCAGACCGGGCCTAAGGTGGGCAGCTTCGATGCCGGCTTCGGGGCTTCCTACCTGGCGCGCATCGTGGGCCAGAAGAAGGCGCGCGAGATATGGTTCCTGTGCCGCCAGTACAGTGCCCAGGAGGCCCTGCAGATGGGGCTGGTCAATGCCGTCGTCCCCCTGGACAGGCTGGAGGACACCTGCGTGGAGTGGGCGCAGACCATGATGGAGCGCTCGCCGCTGGCCCTGCGCATGATCAAGGCTGGGCTGAACGCCGAACTGGACGGGCAGGCTGGCATACAGGAACTGGCGGGCGATGCCACGATGCTCTACTACTTCCTCGACGAGGCGCAGGAGGGCGGCCGTGCCTTCCTGGAGAAGCGCAAGCCCGACTTCGGAAAATTTCCCAAGATGCCCTGAGCGTTGCGCCATGCAGTTGCGTGAATTCCTGGATGCGTGGCAGGCCCCCGTGCCGACGATGGTGCTGCACACCAGCGGCAGCACGGGCGCACCCAAGGCCATCAGGGTGGAAAAGGAGCGCATGAGGGCCAGCGCGCGCATGACCTGTCGCTTCCTGGGCCTGGGCAAGGGCGACAGGGCCTTGCTGTGCCTGCCGCTGGACTACATAGCGGGTCAGATGATGGTGGTGCGCGCCCTGACCTGCGGTCTGCAGCTGCTGACAGTCGCCCCGTCGTCGCGCCCCCTGCAGGAGTTGGTGCGGCGGGAGGCCGCAGGGGCTTTGCCCGACCCCATCCATTTTGCCGCCATGGTGGCGCTGCAGGTCGAACAGAGCCTGGCCCACCCCCGTGAGGCCCGCCTGCTGCGCTCCATACGCCATCTCATCATCGGCGGCGGCGCAGTGCCGCCCCAGTTGGAGCAAAAGCTGCGCGATTTCCCGCACGCGGTATGGAGTACCTATGGCATGACCGAGACGCTCTCGCACATCGCGCTGCGCCGCCTCAACGGCGACGGCGCTTCCCCATGGTACGAGCCCCTGCCCGGGGTGCGCGTCGGACTGAACGCACGGGGCTGCCTGCGCATCGAGGCCGGGCACGTGTGCCGACGGCCGTTGGATACGAACGACCTGGCATTGCTGCACGAGGACGGGCGGCGGTTTCGCATTTTGGGGCGCATGGACAATGTAGTATGCTCGGGCGGCCTGAAATTGCAGCTTGAGGAACTGGAACAGACGCTGCGGCCGCACCTGCCGACCCCCTTTCTGTTCACCAAAGTGCCCCACCCGCAGCTGGGCGAGGCCGTCGTATTGCTTTCTGCCGCGGGCGACGTCCCTTCGCTCGTCACGTTGTGCCGCCGCGCCCTGCCGCGCCACAGCGTGCCGCGCTGGGTGTGGGTCGTGCCCCGTCTGCCCTTGACGGCCAGCGGCAAGCCCGCCCGCCGCGAGGCGCAGGAAATGGCCCTCCGCCTGCTGGAAAACCATGGACAGGGCGCGCAGGAGTGATGTCCTGAGGAAAAATTTCGGTAACCGGCCTGTTATACAGCATAATTTGTCCGCCAAAATCATGGATTGGTCCTATGGAATGTTGTAAAAGGACTAAAATTTCCTAAAGGCGTTAAAAATTTTTAATACAGACCACCTTGTTTTGTGAAAAATGTTTATTTTTGCGCTTAAATTGTTCTGTTAATCCAATCAACCTTTATAAACATTCTAAAAAACTACAAAAAATGAAGCGACCAAAACTATTTCTCGCCGCAATCGCCATTGCGTTCACGCTGAACGCCACGGCACAAGACAAAAACCTGTTCAACCACCTGTCGGTGGCTTACACGCTGGGAACTGACGGACTGTTTGGCATCGATGTGGCCTCGCCCATCGGTGATTACGTGGCCGTGCGCGCCGGTTACACCTTTATGCCTAAGTTTAAGGCCGACGTGGACGTGGACTACAACTACAACAACCAGGATTGGACCTCAACCATCCAGGGAAAGCTGAACATGGGCAACTTCAAGCTCTTGTTTGACGTCTATCCCATCAAGAACAACAGCTTTCACGTGACAGCCGGTGCCTACATCGGGACAAGCAAGCTGGTGGAAGCCGCCAGCAAGGGCGCTCTCGAGGGAATCGACCCCAATGACTGGGGAACGGCCAAGGTTCAGATTAGCGACAACCCCGAAAACATGTTCGGCACCGACCCGGAGGGCCGCGTGAAGGGCCGCGCCACGGTTAACAGCTTCAAACCCTACTTGGGCGTGGGCTTTGGCCGCGTAGTGTCCAACAAATTCTGCAACGTGAGCTGCGATCTCGGCGTACAGTTCTGGGGAACGCCCAAAGTGGAGATGTATGACTACAAAGCCGTCTACCTGCCCTCGGAAAAGCCCTGGAAAGAGTTGAAGAAATCGGACTTTAACGACCACGACGACGACGGATACAAGGCATTGAACACGGCCAGCAAGATTTCCGTATGGCCCGTCCTCAATGTGCGCGTGGCTTTCCGTGCATTCTGATTCCATTACCTCTAAAAAAACTACCAATCCAATAAAAATTTTATCATTATGAAGAAACAACTTTTAATTGCGGCCGCATTGGTTTTCGGAGCGTTCACATTGAGCTCCTGCGGCGGTGACAGCAACAACGATGGCAAGAAAACGAAATTTGAAGAGCCTGCCATGACGGCCAGCGCCAAGAAACTGACGGCCTTCAGCAGCTCTGAAATCGAGAGCATCGAGTTGACCGAGAGCGGAAACTACTCTGCCCGCGTGAAAAGGTCGCTCCTCACGCCCAAGGCCGAGGCAAAACCCTTTGTCAAGGCAGCCGAGGATGCCGATGACGAGTTAGTGTATGTCATTGGCGTGTACAAGGTGGGTGCTGACGGCACAATCACGTTGGTCGACCTGGGAACGCTCACCATTACGGGCAGCGGCTCCAACGTTAGCTTCTCTCTCACGACCACCGGCGGCACAGAAGTCAGCGGTACGGCCACATCGGCCGCCGTTGTCGGCAGCGACGAAACGACGACCAACCTTTGCCGCGACTGGAAGGTGATTCGCACCGACTTCCGCTATGAAGAGTTTGACGCAACGGGCAAGGCCAAGACCCCTGTGGGCGCACAATTCCCCAATGCCAAGTACAAGACGGCCAACAACCTGCGCGACATGGGCGAATGGCTGCTTGAGACGCACGAAGTGGACATCATGGAGGAACTGGCTGCCAAGGAGAGCATCGAAAAGATTACTTTCACGCAGCGAGGCACGTTCATGATCGAGTTTGGCTCGACCGAGCACTTCGAAGGCAACTGGAACTGGCAGAACAAGACGGCCGGCACGTTCTCCTACAAGTGGAACGACGAGAGCATGGAGACCAATTTCGACAACGGCTTAGGCTCTGTCAAGTTTGACGGCAGCTATGCCGTGCTGACCCTCCAGGGCGACATCGAAGAGAACAGCAACGGCACGACCTACAAGGTTCAGCTGAAGCTAACCTTGCAGCAGAAGTAATCACACAGGACATTTCTGTTTTTCCTTTGCCCCGACAGGCCCGCCAGCCTGTCGGGGCATTTTTTTTGCAAGAAAAAACGCATTCCATGTCATAAAACGCCCGAAAGTCCGTCTTAATAGCAGAACAACCCACCGCAGATGGAAGACGCAGACCTGATACAGCGAATATTGACAGGAGGTGACACGCAGGCCTTCTCGCAAGTGGTACACAAGTACGCCGGTCAGGTGTACAGCCGCGCTTTCAGCCTGCTCCGCCACGAGGAAGAGGCCCGCGAGGTGGCCCAACAGACATTCGTCAAGGCCTACACCAACCTGTCCTCCTGGTCGGGTACGTCGCTGGGTGCGTGGCTGTCGGCCATTGCCGCCCATTTGGCCCTTGACGCCCTGCGGCAGGCCGCCTCGCGGCGCACGGAGAGCCTGGATGCGGCCCAGGCCTGTCCCAGCACCGACGGAGGCGAGGAGCACGAGGCCCTGCTGCAGCGCATGGAACGGGCCGTCGGCGAGCTTGCGCCCGATGACAGGAAGCTGGTGACGCTGCATTACTACCATCACAAGAAAACGGACGAGCTGGCCGCCCTCACGGGCATGAGCCAGGCCGCTGTGCTGCAGCGGTTGCACCGCATACGCCAACGATTGAAACAAAAACTGAACAATGAACACGATGGATGACAACCAACTGGATTCCCTCCTTCAGGAGACGCTGCACCGCATGGAGGTGCAGGCCCAGATAGAGCGCAACGTCATGCAAACCCTCAGGCGCAACGCCCGCCGGCGGCGGCTGCGCCTGTGGCGGCGCTGCGCTGCCTTTGCCTTCGGCCTGGTGGCCGTCGACATGAGTTTCGTGGCCGCCCTGCTGCTGTTGCAGGAACGTGTCGGCATGACACCCTACCTCAAGGGCAGCCTGTTCCTGGCCGCCGTGACCCTGTTGGTGCTCACGGTGCAGGGGCTGAACCGTTTTTCCGTGGGCGAACCGTCATAAAACGCCCCGTGTCCCGTCTTAACAATGAAGTTGAACCATTAAAAAAATAAAAAATTATGCCAGAAGATTTTGTTGGCTTTACAGCCGTATTTATGAGCCTGCTGCTCCCCGTTGTTGCCGTCGTTGGCGCAGTGATTGGCAGCGTTTACCGCAGCAGGAGTGAGAAAGAACTGCGCAAGTCCATCGTTGAACACGGTGCGTCGCCCGAACTGGCCCGCCTGCTGGTGGCCAAGCAGAAGCGCAGCGGCATTTCCTACGGCACGCTGCGGGGCGGTGCGGTACTCCTGGGGCTTGGGCTGGGTGCTCTCGTGGCTTTGCTGCTGGGGCTGCCGCTCGACGGGCTGGCCGGCCTGGTGTGCCTGGGCATGGGGACCGGACTGGGCCTCCTGGGGGCGTTTGCCGTCGAGGTCGTCATGGAGAAGAAGCGTCCGCAGGAGAAAACCGACGACGACGAACAGCCGTTAGCGCAGGAGTAGGCTACAGGCCTCCTGCCGAACCGTGCACAGGGGTGCGCTCCGCAAGTGGAGCGCACCCCTGTGCGTTCATGGCCGCCCGGTGCGGCTGACATGAATCTCTGTAACCAAGCGTCAAACTACGTGTGGAGGAGAGTGATGCACAACGGGGCGTAAAAACCTGGATTTTACGCCCCGTTTGAAAATTCCTGCGCCTTGCACGCAGGTCGCTCGTGCCTTGTTGGCGGGTGGTTTGTGCCTTGTCCGTCGGCGGCGGGACTGCCTGCGTCCTTCCTGTGTGCATG
>JAGAYF010000011.1 GCA_017940605.1 Bacteroidaceae bacterium | reverse complement strand
CCCATCCCGAACAGAGAAGTTAAGCCCACGCGCGCCGATGGTACTGCGCAAGCGGGAGAGTAGGTCGCCGCCGTCTTTTTTTTAGCAGTGGGAGTCCGCCCTGATGGGGCGGACTCCCTTTTTTCGTATATTTATATTAATGAAATATTCATTTATTTATACATGCAAAGCAACCGCCGCCCTCTTCGCCATAACGGGAAGGCGGCAGTAGAAGCCTGAAGGTGGTCGGGGAAGACCTATCTTGCTGCTGGAATAATTACTTTTTTCCTGAATAGGGGTTCTGATTACAACTACCGTCGCTCTTTTCGCCTTGGCGGGAAGGCGGCGATATAGGTTGGAAAATGATGTGAAAAGAATATACAGATGATAATATAAGCATACTCCTATATTTTAAAATAAGTGGTCTCATTAAGTCTATGGCCACACTAGACCTTCTCTACTTGTTATTGAAGAGAGGGCCTAGTGCGCGGTTAATAGCAATTCTAATATCATCAACTTCTGTTGAGCCCTGTCCCTCAGCAGTGCAAACGCAGATTGGTTTGTAAGTTCTTGCAGATAAGAATTGAATCGTTATTTCTTTGGATGTACCTAAATTAACCTTTCTCGTACCGCTTTCCCCATAATTAACTATTAAAGTCTTGTCCAGAAGTTCTGGATTGAGTTCTGGCAGACGAATATATCCTTGCTTTAACAAAATACCAGTAATTACGTCGCTGGGGTTTATGGTTCTTTTTGAACTTGCCCCAATCACTCCGTAAGTTCCACCAAAAATGCCACTTGAGCTGTATGTTACCTCGGTTGTGGGTGTGATGAAGACATACTTGTAAGTGTCAATTGATTCGAATTGTTGGATGATTGGTGCTTTCATAGAAGCGCAGGTCGTAAATAATAGCATACAGCAAATAGTAAATGAGAAAATTTTAATGTGTTTCATAATAGATGTGTTTATTTCAATTAGTGTTCAATTTTGGAGAGTTCTTTGTCTCAGATGGTAGAGTACCTTTTATGTTCTCTTCGGTTATTCGATCATGCTTGGTTGATATGCTTATCAACAGAAAATGCGCAGGACATTCCTACGCATTCCCGGCTCACCACAAGCCATTGCAACCGTTGAAACGCCTGCGCAATTATGCGCCGACGCTCTTTGTTGCAATTTAGCTCTTTTGTCCAAGGTGGTGAATGGGAATGTCAGAGCCTAATGTATTTTGTGTTTTTGGGTAACACAGTGCAAAAGTAATGAAAAGTAACGAAAACCTGGCATGCTGGCGAATTTATTTAGGAGATGGGAATAGATTTTGTTTTCTTGGAGGAGGCATGGCCTTGGGGTTAAGGAAGTAAGTTTCTTATAGGTCTTTGTATGTTGTATAGGAGAGAGGAAGCGTCGGCCGGCCGTTGCGGCAGGTTGGTCCGATACGCTTTTTGGCTGCATGGCGACCGTAGATAAGGAATTTTATGTAATTTTGCAGCCGAAAATGCTTGTAGTTGAGCCTGCACAGGCGGCTTGCAGCTACTGAAACAACATAATTGTCCTCAGATTGAAGATACTCTCCAGTTCAATTGACAAGGGAGCGGTGGCCTTGATGCCCCGTGTACAGTTTGAAGGCCGCATTGAGGTGGTCCGTACCCGTGCCGACATGGTCCGTGCCCTTCGTTTCCTGCGCCGCCAGCATGTGGTGGGCATTGACACCGAGACGCGCCCGAGCTTTTCGGCCGACAAGGTCTACCAAGTGGCCTTGTTGCAGGTGTCGACGCTCGATGTATGTTTCCTGTTCCGGTTGAACTATCTGGGGCTTCCCGAAGAATTATTGGATTTCCTC
The DNA here is from genome assembly GCA_017940605.1 of Bacteroidaceae bacterium. Taxonomy (GTDB): domain Bacteria; phylum Bacteroidota; class Bacteroidia; order Bacteroidales; family Bacteroidaceae; genus UBA6382. The sequence goes on along the minus strand of JAGAYF010000011.1, from coordinate 16,432 downwards.
AGCAGCGACGACTGCCTGAAGGTGGGGCTCTCCTTGCGCGACGATATCCGTTCGCTGTGCGGCAGGGCCTCTTTCAGCATGGGCAGCTACATGGAGCTGCAGCAGGAGGCGGCGCGCTATGGGCTGATGGACCGCAGCCTGCTGAAGCTGTATGCCAACCTGTTCCACCAGCGCATATCGAAGCGCCAGCAGCTGAGCAACTGGGAGGCCAAGGAGCTGACAGATGCCCAGAAAGTGTATGCCGCCACCGATGCATGGGCCTGCCTGAAGATATACCGTTGTTTTGAGAACTTCAAAAAATACCATAATTACAAAACTATTTCTCCCGTAGATGAGACAAGGCTGCAGGAGCATGTCGTCCAGGACATGCTGGCTGCGTCGCTGCCCCATGGATGAGAAAGAGAGCGTGTGCTATGTACAAGAAAATATTTTTACACCGTGGCAAGGATGCCAGCGTCAGGCGTTACCACCCCTGGATATTCTCGGGAGCGATATCCCGTATGGACAAGGGAATTGACGAGGGCGACAACGTGGAAGTCTATGATGCCGAAGGCGAATTCCTGGCCGTAGGTCATTACCAAAGAGGGTCGATTGCCGTGCGCATCCTGTCCTTTGAACATGTTCCGCTGGACGGTGCGTTGCTGTCCCAAAAGATTGGGCGTGCCCTGGCGATGCGCCGCGAACTGGGTCTGATGCGCGACGGCGAGAACACCATCTTCCGGCTTGTCCACGGCGAGGGCGACGGCCTGCCTGCGCTCATCATTGACATGTACGGCCCTACGGCGGTCATCCAGGCCCACAGCGTGGGCATGCACCGCTGGCGGCACGAGATAGCCCAAGTGCTGATGGAACTGATGCCCGACAGGCTGGCCAGCATCTACTACAAGAGCGACCAGACACTGCCCGTGAGGGAAGGCGTAGAGCCCGAGTCGGGCTACCTGCTGGGCAGCGATGCCGACGACGTGGCCATGGAGAACGGACTGGCATTCCACATTGACTGGCTGAAAGGCCAGAAGACGGGATTCTTCATTGACCAGCGCGACAACCGCCGCTTGCTGGAGCAGTATGCCCATGGGCGCAAGGTGCTCAACATGTTTTGCTATACGGGTGGATTCTCGGTCTATGCCCTGCGCGGCGATGCACGGCTGGTGCACTCCGTGGACAGTTCGGCTCGCGCCATTGCCACGACCGATGCCAACGTGGCCCTGAATTTCCCCGACTGTACGCGCCACCGGTCCTATGTGAGCGACGCGTTTCGCTTCCTGGGCCACATGCCCGAGGACTATGATGTCGTCATTCTTGACCCGCCGGCCTTTGCCAAGCACCGCGATGCCATACACAACGCCATGAAGGGCTATGCCCGCCTGAATGCGGCGGCCATGAGTCAGATGAAGAGCGGCGGCATCCTGTTTACGTTCAGCTGTTCGCAGGCCATTACCGCCGATCAGTTCCGCACGGCCGTCTTTACGGCTGCCGCGCGTGCCCACCGCTTTGTCAAGGTGCTGCATCAGCTGCATCAGCCGGCCGACCACCCTGTCAGCATCTACCATCCCGAGGGAGAATACCTGAAGGGGCTGGTCCTGTATGTGGAATAAGTACTTTTTTTTGTATTTTTTGAAAAAAAGTGAAAAAACATTTGGTACATTCCTAAAAAGTATGTACATTTGCGGTGTTTTCATGGTATTAGATTTAAGGTTAGTTAAATGAGGCATTGCATTGTCGTGAGACAACGAATGCCTCACTTTTTTATGCACACCCGTCCTGATGCGGCTTCAGCGCATGCTGCGGTGCGCAATGACACCCTGGCTGAGTGAAGTCCTGATAGGGGAAAACGAAGTCTGTTACCGTTTAATGAAGGGCCTGGCTATGGTGAAAAAGCACCACTGAGGTTTGAGCATGATGGGGCAAGGCGCGGCGGTCTGCCAATGGGGCGTAAAAGGTGGCCCGGCAAGGCGCAATATTTTTCGGACAAGGCGTAAAAAACGCACTTTCACGCCCCGGCAGGCAAAGTTTTCCCCTCCGATGGGGTATTTTCGGGATTTACTTTGTAATTTTGCTGTGCAAATCTAAACTAAGTACAGAAGTATGAAACGATTAATCTTTATGGTTGTGTGCGGCCTGTGCGCATTTTCGGCCCAGGCCCAGATGGAGCAAAGCCTGCCCTCGCTGAAGGCAGATTATCTGGGGTGTCTCAATGACTGGACTCCCAATGACGTGGAAATCAAGGGCTCGGCCCAGGGGTTTGCCGTGTATAAGCAATATGGTTTCCTGTTCCGCGACAAGGGACAGTGCAATATTGTGGACTTGAAGAAGAAGAAGCTGGTGAAGGCCTTTTTCCTGAACGACAACACCTCGCACTGCAACAATGCCAACTTTGGGCTGGAAAAATACAATGCCCAGAGCGAGTTCCCGTTGCTCTACATTTCGGAGTGCGGCATGCCTGGCCGATGCTTTGTGACGGACCTGAAGCTTGACGGCACGAACAAGATTGTGCAGCGCATCATCTATGACCGCAGCCGGCAGAAGTATACCTACATGGACTGGTGTCTGGACCGCGAGAACGGCTACATCTATGCAATGGGCGGCCCGCGCCATCCCAAGAACAAGACTGGTTTTGAAAAACAATTGCTGAAGTTCAGGCTTCCCAAGCTGACGGATTCCGATGCCAACGGCGAGGTGCACCTGACCGATGCGGACATCCTGGACAGCATTGATTTCTCCGAGATACGCATTACGCAGGGGAGCAAGATTCAGGGTCGCTATGCCTATCTGCCCGAGGGCTACCCACCCTACGACCGCAAGCTGAACGTCCTTGACCTGGAAAAGAAAAAGATGGTACTGACCGTCAACGTGAACTACCTGATCAATGAACCCGAGGGCGTGGACATTCAGGGCGACTGGCTGTACGTTGCTTTCCACCACCAGGGCCAGCCCCGAAAGAGCCAGTTCTATCGGTTCAAACTGAAATAAAAGTTGTTAAAATAAAGGATAATTGGAAAAGTCCGTCCCATTGTGGGCGGACTTATTCTATTTCCACCAACACACCTGCATTGGACTGCAGCTGCAGGGTGTACAGGCCGTTACCTTCATGGGTGAGCGGCACTTCGCCCTGGCCGCCGTGGGCCTTCACCTTGCGGTCCTTGACCTGAAACTGTATGGTGTGTTGCCTGGGGGCTTTGTCGTAGGGGTCGTCGGCCGAACAGATGAAAAGGGCCTGCCTGTCCTCGCCGTTGCGTGCCAGCATGGAGCCGATGACCAAGGGTGTATGATCGGTGGCGCGCACGTGGCTGAACGACATGCTGTTCAGCTCATCGGCCTGTGCGAGGTGCGTCCCTTTGATCCATTCGGTGCCCTGAAAACCCACGAAGGCGGTGTTTGTGCGGCGGTACTGCATGTAGTGGTCGCTCAGGCGGTGTATCTCGGCATTGACTCGTTGCAGCTTGGGGTACTGCTCGGTCTTGTTTCCCTCGATGTCGACGACCTGATTCTTCCACCAGCCCAGTGTATAGCATGCCCAGATGATGTTTTCCGCTCCGAAGGCCATGGCGGTATAGGCTTGGTAGCGCAGTTGGTTCTCGGTGGTCCACAGTTCGGCGAACTTGGAGTTGACTTGCAGGGTTATCCAGAAGCTGCGTTGCGTGCCGGTGCAGGCATCGGCCACGACCTGCAGGTTCTCAAAGGCGCGCGGCACCAGGCTGTTCTTGGAGGAGTAGACATAGTAGTCATAGCAGATGTAGTCGGTGGGTACATGCTTGCAGTAGGCGGCAATGTGCTCGGCATAGGTGCTCGTGCCCAGCTGGCTCAAGGCCAGGTTGTCCGAATTCTCGGCAACGGAAGCGTAATTGGGGTACAGGCACGTGTAGATGAACTGGTTGGGGAACATTTTCTCCATTTCGCGCACCAAACGGCCGCAGTAGGGAAAGTCAAGAGCCGACGGCTCGTCGCCGATGTCCATTCCCCATACGGCAGGGTGGTCCTTCCATTTCTTGGCCGCCTTGACATACATCTTGAAGGGGTAGATCTTCTCCATTTCGCCTGCTTTCTTCTGCCGCGGCCACCACTGGGGAAGCACGTCATACAGCACAGCACCGACGTGATACTTGTACATGAGGTCGAGGGTTGGCTTTTCGTTGCGCATGCAGAGCACAAAATCAACGCCACAGTCGCGAAGATCCCTGATGTGGCTTTCTGACGTGGCGTAGGGCTTCAGATGATACACGCCAATGTTGATGCGGCTGCGGTCCATGCGGCATTTCTTGGTGCAATAGGGATAGTTTGTTGCAGTGGCCTGAGCCTTTTTACGGGCATAGGTCTCGGTGACGGTCAGGAGGCACAGAAGCATGGCCAGCAGGGCTGGGGCGATTTTGGGAAGCAGACGTGACATAGGAAAGTGCATGGTGGAGTAGATGAATGTTGTCGTGGTATGAATGGTTCTTTATTTTTCTAAAAAATCCACGCGCTGGATGCCCATGGACTGGGTTTGCAGGAAGAGGCTGCCCTGACGGCAGGCGGCATCCTCGAGCTCGGAGGGAATGGCATCCTGCAAATCAACTTCATTGCGCATGTACCGTTTGCCTAAGTCCCAGACATAAAGGATGGAAGGCTCTTTGGGTACGCCTACACCCGTGGGGATGAACAGCATGCCGTTCTTGACGGTGAGTCCCTGCATGATGGGCGAGAAAGGCTTGTTGTAGTAATCCTCCAGATAGTATTCTTCCAGTGCATCAGACGGAGTAATGAAGACGAGGCTGTCCTGCGTGCCCGTATAGGCTGGCAGGCGGAATTTCTGCAGGATGTGGCGGTTGCCCTTTCCCTTGTTGCTGACGGTGTTGGTGAGGCAGTACAGGAAATCATTGTCCTTGTCGACGGCCCATGTGGAATTGCCTGTCCATGCTCCTGGCTTGATTTGCAATACAACGCGCTGCACGAGTTCGGATTTCATGTTGATGGGGTCAATGCGCTCCACAAATACCATGCGGTCTGTTCCGTCGGCCATCTTCACCGTATTGCAGCGTGATACATAGAGCAGGGGGAGTGGATCGCCTGCTTCAACCTTGTGATTGCTGAAGTTGGCTGAGTTGCAGTGGTTGCTCCTGTGGCTTGAACCCAGTGTGAGGTGGCCTTTGCGCGACAGGGATTTTCCGTCAGTCTGATAGACGGTGGCAATACCTGAGTGCTCCAGGCTGATGAGCCAGTCGCCGCAGATATCCATGCCCTGGAAACTGGTTTTTGCTGTTCTCTCCAATTTTCCAACGGAGGTGACGGTCATTTTGTTTTCATTCAGTGAAATGGATGGTCCTGTGTAAGTGGAGTTCTTTTGTGCCGTGCCCGTCAGTGGCAGAGCAAGCAAGCAGAATGTAAGTAAATGTAATTTATTCATGGTTTTTGAAGTTTTATTGCTTAGTGAAAATAGATTTTAAAGAGTTTGTGCGGTCCGACCTGTATGTAGAAGTAGCCGTTGTACCAGGCGCAGTCCTCAAATTCATAGGGCAGTTCCCGTTGCATGTCCACAGCATTGCGCATGGAGCGCGTTCCCAAGTCCCATATGTAGAGGACGGACGGTGATTCCTCGCTGCCGCCGCCCGTTGGCAGGTACAGGATGCCGTCGTATACCTTCATGCCTTGTACGATGGGTTTGAAGGGTTGGTTGTAGTAGTCTTCAACGTAATATTCCTCCAAGGCATCCTTGGAAGTAAGGACGACCAAACTGTCTTGCGCCCCGCGGTAGGGCGGGATGCGGAATTTCTGGATAATGTGGCGGTTGTTGGGTGCTTTGTTGTAGATGGAGTTGGAAAATGTGTAGATGAACTGCTGTTCCTTGTCGATGGCCCATTGCGTTGCACCGGCCATGAATTCCTTTGGTACGTCAAGGCATATGCGCTGCACGAGTTCGGATTTCATATGAATGGGATCAATGCGCTCCACGAACACCAGGCGTGCCCAACCATCGTACATCTTTGCTCCGCTGGCGCGCGTAATGTAAAGCAGAGGCAGTGGGTCGGCCGGATGGGCTTTTTGCGTGCCGAAACTGGCCACATTGGCGTGATTGTTATCGTCATGGGAGGCCAGCGGAAAGCTTCCCTTGAAGACGCAGTCCCGACCGTTGAAATCGTAAATGTTTGCGCGTCCCCGATGTTCCAAACTGACCAGCGTATTCTCCCAGATGTCCATTCCTTGCAGCATGAGCCGATTGGAGGCGTAGAGCGGCCATTCAGCGATGCACGACCATTGGTGATCTTTCATACTTGCAGCCTGTCCGTTGTAGGTGCAAGTTTTTTGTGCAGCGAGGAATGCGGGGCTGCCTACCAATAGCAGTTGAAGTATGAGGAGTGGCAAATTATTTAAATATGTTTTCATATTAATTATATATGCTTGCTTGCAAAGGTAGATAATTTTCGCGAAAAGTTAAGTGCATGCGGTGAAAAATATCCGTTTTTCCTCTGTGACTGGCAGCTTTTTACTACTTTTGTAAATCATAACATGGTGTAACACCAGCTTTTGTGGATAAGAATTTTGAAATTACAAATTATTTTAAATCAAATTCAATATGGATAGAAGAGCTTTTTTAGCAAGTTTGGCTGCCCTGGGCGTCCAGGGAGCATTAGGAAGCACAAATGCGGCTTCGTTGGAGAGTATGGCAGCTGCCAAGGGCAGTAAGCGTCGCAAGACAGGAAAATTTGACGAGGATTTGGTCGTATTTATTTCCGACCTCCACACAAATCCCAAGGGCTATTCGCCCGATAAATTGCGGAGGGTGTTAGCAGACATCCTGAAGCTGCGGCCGCTTCCCCTCAATGTGATAGCGTTGGGCGATTTGGCCTACCTGACGGGCAAGCCCGAGGAATACGCCCTCTTGAAGGAGATTATCGTCCCGTTGGAAGCATCGGGCATTCATTTCACCATGGCGATGGGAAACCATGACCGTCGTGAGAATTTCGCTGCGGCCTTTCCTCAATATGCTGCCAAGTCCTTGATGCCCGACAGGTTTGTATTCAAGGTCGAAACCCCGCGTGCTGATTTCATCATACTGGATTCCCTGCAGCAGGGCGACGATACCACTAAGTGGATTACGCCAGGAAAGTTGAATGACGCTCAAAAGGAATGGCTGGAAAAGACAGTGAAGAACTACACCAAGCCCGTATTTGTGACGGCCCATCATAACATAGGCGAAACGGGCCTGCAGAAAATACTGACGAGCAGCCCCACGTGCAGCGGCTACATTCACGGCCATGATCATGTGTGGCGTCCGGGCTGGGCGCGCAAAAACTGGAGCGAGCACGACATCCTGCGCACCCTGTGCCTGCCGTCAACAGGTTTGTGGGGCGACATAGGCTACACCTTGTTCCGCATGGACGAGGTTGGTGCTACTGCAAACATCAAGGAATACGAATTCTATTTCCCCACTCCCGTAAAGGATGGCGAAAAAGTGCCTGAGCAGTGGAAGGTGCTGGCTGAGGAACATAACGATGCGGTTTGTAGGTTCATATATAGGAATGTATGACAACTTGCAAGATGCTATTGACAGTCGCATTGGCAATTGGGAGCGGCCTGTTTCCCTCAGCGATGCCCCTGGGCAAGGAAACTGCTGCCGAGAACGACATCAGGAACAACGCTTTGCTGCAAAAGAGCACGCTGCCCTTTGAAGCCCCCGACTTCAACAAGATACAGCCGTCCGAATACTTGCCTGCCATCCAGTATGCCATTGCCCAGAACCGTCAGGAGATTCAAAGCATAACGGATGACAAGCGTACGCCCAACTTTCAGAACACCATACTTGCCTATGAGCAGAGTGGGGTGCTGATCGACAGGGTGACAAGCATCTTCTACAGCTTGGTGGGTGCGCACAAGACCCCCGAGATAGCCGAGACGCAGAAGAAGGTGACCCCACTCCTGACCGATTTGCAGAATGAAATCTCATTCAACAAGAAACTCTTCCAGCGCATAAAATATGTCTACGATCACGAATACGCCACACTGAAAGGCGAGGACAAGAAGCTGCTCGAGGAGACCTACAAGGGCTTCGTGCGCTCCGGCGCACTGCTCTCCGATGAGAAGATGGCCCGCATGAAGGAAATCAACTCGCGCATTTCGGAACTTCAACAGCAATGGGGCAACATGCTCCCCGATGCGACCAACGATGCTGCGGTGTGGGTCGACAGCAAGGACGACTTGGCCGGATTGAGCGAGGCCGACATTGCACAGTGCAAGAAGGATGCCGAGAGCCGTGGGAGCAAAGCCCCCTATTGCATCGTCATCATCAACACCACCCAGCAGCCCATCCTCGCCAACCTGAGCAACCGCGAGCTACGCCGCAAAGTCTACGAGGCATCCGTTCACCGCGCCGATGGCTCGAGGTCCTTCAATACTTTCCCCCTTGTCGTGGAGATTGCGCGCCTGAGGGCCGAGAAGGCGCAACTGATGGGCTATGACAACTACGCATCCTACTCGCTGGAAAAGACCATGGCCAAGAATCCCGACAACGTATATGCCTTCCTGAAGCAGCTGATCCAGTCCTATGCCCCCAAGGCCGAGGCCGAGACCAAGGCCATTGAGCAGTATGCACGCAGGACGATGGGCCCGGACTTCCAATTGCAGCCCTACGACCGTTTCTACTTCTCGGCCAAGATGAAGGAGGAAATGCTCTCCCTGTCCGACGATGAGGTGAAGCCCTATTTCAACATTGACAGTGTGGTGCAGAACGGCGTCTTCCATGCTGCGCACCGTGTCTACGGGCTCAGTTTCAAGGAGCGCAAGGACATTCCCACCTACCACCCCGACATGAAGGTCTTTGAGGTCATGGACAAGGACGGTCGGCCCCTGGCACTGTTCTATACCGACTATTTCCGTCGCCCCACCAAGCGCGGCGGCGCGTGGATGAGCTCCTTCGCCAAGCAATGCGGCCTGCGTCACCAAAAACCTGTGATCTACAATGTCTGCAACTATGCCAAAGCCCCCGAGGGCCAGCCCACGCTGGTTACATGGGACGAGGTAACGACGCTGTTCCATGAGTTTGGCCACGCCCTGCACGGCATGCTGTCCCATTGTCGGTACAATACGCTGAGCGGCACGGCGGTAGCCCGCGATTTCGTGGAAATGCCGTCCCAGTTCAATGAATCGTTTGCCACCGTACCCGACATATTCGACCATTACGCCAGGCATACGGTCATCGGTCAGCCCATGCCGGCTGGGTTGAAGGAAAAAATGCTGCAATCCATCAATTTTCATTCCGCCTATGCGCTGGGCGAGAACCTCACGGCCACTTGCCTTGACCTGGCTTGGCACATGCTCAGGCCCGAGGAAGTGCCCGATGCCGCCCATGCGGCCGAATTTGAGCAAAAGGCCCTGAAGGAGATCGGCCTGCTGAATGCGCAGATACCCCCCCGCTACTCAACTTCCTATTTCAACCACGTATGGGGCGGCGGCTATGCCGCAGGCTACTATAGCTACCTGTGGACGGAAGTGCTGGCGGTCAACGTGGCCGACTGCTTTGAGAAGCGCGGCGTGCTAAGCCCATCGGTGGGACAATCGTTCCGCGACAAGGTTCTGAGCCGAGGTAACACACGCGACCAAATGCAGATGTTCACCGACTTCACCGGAATGACCTCTCCTGATGCCTCGGCCCTGCTGAAGGCCAGGGGACTGGAATAACGGCTTGCACCCCGACCGTGCCCGACATGGGAAAACCTGTGTCGGGCACGGTTGTTTATGTGTCGGTCCGCCGCCAAGGGGCGTTTCCCCGCGCCGTGGCCGGCTCAATGTTGCTTGCCGCCGCCATGCCATGAGGTCGGTCCATTCCGTGGTTTCCTGCATACGGGTGGTGAGGGCCGTGGCGGACGGCCATGCAGGGAAAGCGCCGTTTTTTGCGCCCTGTTCAGGGAGTTTTTGCGCCTTGTGGAAAATCTTTCAAGCCGCATTCAGGCATCTTTTGCGCCTTGCAGTACTGTTTTTATGGGGAATTATGACGGTGATGCTTCCGCCGCGTTGTTTTTCATGGATGTGCATGACGAACTGACCGTCTTTGCCTGGAAAAAACGGGCCATGTGTCCTGCGCGACCCTGCTGATGGGACGGCAGGCCTTGGCCGCCGTGGGTTACCAGCCCGTCTGGGCCCACTGGGCCGCCTCATACCACTGTGTGTCCCTGAACAGGGTGTTCAGGTTGCCGTAGTAGGGAAACTGTTCATAGGTTTCCTTGGGGAAGAACATGGCCAACCCGCAGGCGGTGGCGTAGTCTACGCTCTTGGTGTAGATAGTGCCGCTCTTGTAGTACACATAGAACTTGTCGGACAGGCGGCTGTACACCAGGCAGTGGTCCAGTGCCTCCTTCCACACCTGGTAGTCGGCATCGTCGAGCCAGGCCCTGAAGGCACTGTTGATGTCGTAGTGGTCGGGGTAGGAGGTGTTGACGAAACTGGTGTAGTACTGCACGCCGGTCAGGTCGGGATAGGCCTTGTCCTTGATGCACTTGGCCAAGGCACGGGCAGTGGCCTGCGCCAGGTGCTCCAGTTCTGAGGTCTTGACGACCGACATGACGCATCCCTGGTAGGCATACAGCTGGGTAAGCGACGGGTTCTCCATGGAGTCGTAGTAGTAGGTGTCCACAATGTTGCGTATGCTGTCTTCATTGAATGGGTAGCAGAACAGGCCGCGTCTCATCTGGTCTATGTAGTATGCCCCGTAGCCCGAGGTGGTGGCGGGGCTGCCAATGATGTAGTCCGTGGCATTTCGCAGAGCATAGGCCACCTCGACGGTCTGCATGAGACATGCATCGAAGAAGATGTAGACGGGGTGCACGCCACTGGATTCGACAGCCCAGGCCAGGTCGTCAATTTCCATCTGTTGGCCCAGGAGTCCGTTGGCATCCTTGTCCGTCCGGCAGTTGCCGTCGGGGCCTACATCGACCCCGAATCCCTTGGGCTCGGTGGCGGTGGGGCGTTTCACCTCGTCGTTGAAACTGCCAATGTCGGGAATCCAACTCATGCCGTGCGACCAGAGCACCAGGCCGTAGCTCTGGGAGGGAAACTGGTCCTTGACGTAGGCCAGTACGTCGCGCAGGGTGTTGGGGTCGGATGAATTGAGGTCGGTGTCGTACTGGCGTATTTTTTGCACGACGGCCTTGCCCTTCCTGTCCTTGTGGAAGCGGTATATGCGCGGTTTCAGGCTGTCGTCCAGGTAGAGTATCATGTTGTCGGCCGAGGAGGATAGCTGCAGCGTGCCCTGCGCAATTTCGGCAGAGTCCATGGACGAACAGTTCTGGTAGCTGAGCGAGTTTTGGGCCGACATGTACACCAATACGGTGTGGCGCGATTCAACGGGCTTGTCACTGGGAATAGGCTCCCTGTCCTTGGAGCAGGCGGACAGGAGAAGCATCGTTCCGATAAGGAAAAAGATGTTTTTTCTCATGCAGAGGTAAAAATTGTGCCTGCAAAATTAATCTTTTTCTGCTGATTATCTGCGATGAATACTGATTTTGTGGAAAAATGCAAAAATAAATATGATTTTTTTGTACTTTCATTTTAAACTTTATCTTACTTTTGCAGTCTGATAGAACGAATGGCAGAAAAATGCCTGTCAATTGAGTTCATTTTTAATCTTTGCAGATATGAATCGGAAGTGGAAGTTTTTTGCAGTGGCCATGTTGCTGACCGGCGCAATGGGATGGAGCTCATCCGTGACGGCCGCAGGGCTTGTGACCCCCGATGATGATGTGACCACAGTTCAGAAGACAAGGCGTCAGCGCCCCATGCGCAATGACTCGACGCGCGGCCGTATGGACATGTCAAAGATGGCAGAGATGCGTACCAATCAGATGGTGAAGAAGTATGGGCTGAATGACGAGCAGGCCCAACAGTTGCTTGCCCTGAACCAGGAGCAGGTGAAAAACATGGGGCAGCGGCAGCGTGGCAACCGCGTGAATCCGCGCGAGATGACGGATGAGCAGCGTGCCCAACTGAAGAAAGAGCGCGAGCAGCGCGAGGCAACCTATGAGGAGGCTCTGCAGAAAATCTTGACCGAGAAGCAGTACAAGCAGTACCTGAAGGACAAGAAGAACAGGCAGAACCGAGCAGGAGGCAATCGTCCAGGCAACATGGGAGGCGGCGGCAACCGAGGTGATTTCGGTGGCGATGCACCCCAGGGCGGCGATTTTGGCGGCGGTAACGCCGGTGGCGATTTTTAGTGTAGACCGTTTGTTTTTCCTTATATATTTTTGAGAGGGTCAACCGTCTGTGAAGATAGTTGACCCATTTTTATTGAAATAATTGGCCGATGGGGCGGAAGAAGCGGGGCTTTTGTGCTAATTTTGTAATTCCAAAACAAAGTGTATGAAGAAGATTGTTGTGAGTATGTGCGCGCTGTCGTGCCTGTTGTCATGGGGGTCGTGCGGACACAAGGCGGAGAAAAGGACGGTTGACGAGGATTCGTCGGTCGTCATGGTGGGTGACAAGTCTGACGGTGTGATACAGATGGGCCGTGTGGAACTGGCCGATACTGTGGCATGGCGCGGACATCGCTATGCGTACCGCATTGTGCGCGAGCCTGCGACTGACCTGCCCCACGTGGTGGATGAGGAGACGCAGAGTGCCTACATGGACAACCGTATTGGGCTGACGGTCATGTGTGACGGGGCTGAGATTTTCAGCCAGACGTTTTCCAAGGCCGATTTCTCCAGCCACCTGGATGCCAACATGAAGCAGAACGGCATTCTGGATGGCATGGCGTTTGCCGGGACTTCGCCCGAGGGGCTGCGCTTTGGGACGGGAGTGTCCTATCCGCAGAGCGATTCCTCCGTCCCCCTGCTCGTGGTTGTTGCCGCCAACGGTGGCCTGTCCATCCAGAAAGGCGATGTGTTGGAGGATAACATGACCCCGTAGCTGTACGTTGCCGTGGCCTGATAACGATGCGGGGCTCAGTCTTAGTCATGACTGAGCCCCGCATCGTGTGTTCCGTATGCTGCCTGTGCCTATTCGGCCACGAATTCCAGGCAGACGCTTGACATTTGTCCTTTCAGGATGTCGTTCAGCTTAAGGCCGGCGTTCCTGAGGACCTTGCCGCTCACTTTCTTGCCGTCCAGGAAGCAGGGCTTGGCGGCATCGGCCGGGGACATGTCCTTGATGACGTAGGTCTTGTTCTCATCGGCCCCGCTCAGCTTGACGTAGGGCACCATTTCCTTGTGCAGGTACTGGATGTTGTAGCCGAAGAACACCAGGCGGCTCTTGTCCTCGTTGGCATACATCAGCGCGGCAATGCTCCCCTTGTCGTAGGGCGAAACTAGGCGGTACAGGTCACCCAGCTGCACGACGGGGCGTATCTCCTTGTAGCTGGCAATGGCGCGCTGGGCGAACTCCCTTTCCTGCTCGCTCATGTCCTTGGGCTGCAGCTCCAGGCCCAGGCGGCCGCTCATGGCTACGTCGAAGCGGAACTTCAGCGGCACTTCGCGTTTCGTCTGGTGGTTGGGACTGGCGCTCGCATGGGCTGCCATGGCAATGGCGGGGTAGAACTGGCTGGCGCTCCACTGCAGGAACACGCGCTGGTAGGCATCGGTGTTGTCGCTGGTCCAGAACTCGTCATACCACGGCAGGTATCCGTAGCTGATGCGCCCGCCGCCGCTGGAGCAGCACTGTATGATGACGTCGGGGTACTTGTCGCGTATGCGCTGCAACACCTTGCGCAGGCCCTGGTGGTAGCGTATGTACAGTTCTTCCTGGCGGTCGGCAGGCAGGTAGGTCGAGCCGTAGTCCATGATGTAGGCGTTGCAGTCCCACTTGATGTACGCTATCTCGGGATTCTCGGTCAGCAGGTTGTCCGTGATGCCGAACACGTAGTCCTGCACCTTGGGGTTGCACAGGTCGAGCACTACCTGCGTGCCTCCGCGTCCCTGGCTCAGCGGGCGGTTCTTGCACTGCAGCACCCATTCGGGGTGCTTCTCATAGAGCTCGCTCTTGGTGTTGGCCATCTCGGGTTCTATCCAGATGCCAAACTTCACTCCCTGTCGCTTGGCGGCTTTTACCAGGCCCTTCACGCCCTCGGGCAGCTTCTTCTTGTTGACCATCCAGTCGCCCAGGCCCGTCTCGCCGTTGTTGCGCGCCCACTTGTCGCCGAACCATCCGTCGTCCATGACGAACAGTTCGCCGCCCAGGGCCTTGATGTTCTTCATCATCTCTTCCATGCCGGCCTGGTTCACGTTGAAGTAGACTCCCTCCCAGCTGTTCAGCAGGATGTCGCGCAGCTGGTTGCCGTGCTGCAGTGCGTAGCGGCGTGCCCAGCGGTGGAAGGCGCGGCTCACGCCGCCCTTGCCCTGCTGGCTGTAGGTCATGGCAAACTCGGGCGTCGTCAGTGTCTCGCCGCCGTCCAGCGTGTAGTTGCTGTTCTCCTCGTTCATGCCTGCTATGATGTGCAGGTTCTGGTTGGTGGCCACGGCCTGTATCTTGTAGTTTCCGCCCCACATCAGCGCGCCGCCGAACACCTCGCCTTGCTCCTCGCGCGATGCCCCGTCGAGGGTCATCATGACGGTGGGGTTGTTGATCCATGCCGTGCGCAGGCCGTCCTTTTCGTTGATGACCACCTCGCCGTTGGGCATCTTGGTCTCGTCAATGTAGTTCTCGCAGGCCCATTCGCCGTGGTAGTGCAGCATGTAGTTGTCGCCGCGCTCCAGGGGGATGTAGGCCGACGAGAATTTAGTCAGCTTCAGGCTCTTCTTGCCCTGGTTGCTGATTTCAGTCCAGGTGCCTATGATGTCCGTCCCGGCATAGGCCTTGAAGACCTGTCTTACCTGCACGGGATACACCTTGTCCCTGAGCGTGATGATGAGCAGCTGTCCGTCCTTGTCGGCGGTGCGCTCTGTGTTGCTCACGGCCAGGTCCAGCGAGTAGTTGCCGTCGGGCATGATGGCCGCAATGGCCTTCTGGCCCTTCGTCTTCAGTCCGAAAGCGGGGTAGCTCTCGCTCGTGTAGTTGCTCTTCAGGGCAAACAGGCGCGGCAGGTCGTTGTCGCCAATGCGCGCGCCGTAGTACTGGATGTAGCTCTTGCCGTCCTTGTTGGCCGTGATGCCAATGGAGGTGTGCTCCGTCGAGAGCACGTAGTGCTGGGCCTTGACCGACCCCAGGGCAGCCGCCGTCAGGAGGACTGCCGTCATAAAACCTTTGTACGTCATGTGTGCTGTATATGTATAATTATGATATGTAAAATGTGATTCCTGCTGACATGGGGCGGGTGGGGGTGCTTCTGCCGCCTTTTCCCTGTGTGTGCCCCATGGGGTTGGGTGCAAAGTTACGGGAAAACGAGGGAAATGCAAAAGGAAAGCTCACTTTTCTTTTCATTTCCGAGTGCATGTAACTTCGGCAATGGCCAATGTTACGGAAAGTCGAGGGCAATACAAAAAGGATGTATTCTTTTTTATTGCCGAGACGGAGTAATTTCGTCCGTTCAAGGGCAATGTCACGGCAAGCCATCGGCCGCAAGACTTCCCCTTTCTGGGACAAGGGTACGGGTCGCCTGCGTTGCACCCTCGGCACATGGGCGTGATACTTACGGGTGAGTATCGTGTCTACCTACCTGTAAGTGTCATGGATACCTACCCGTAAGTCTCCTGCATACTTACCTGTGGTTCTCACGCCGCCCTGCCGTAAGTGTCACGACACCTACCTGTAAGTGTCATGACACCCTGCCGTAAGTCTCATCACACTTACCCGTAAGTATTGGGGATACCCACCTGTAAGTGTCACGCCCATGTGCCGATGTTGTGACGTGAATGACCGTAAGGTGTTATGGAACAATCGGTTGTGTGTTTCCTTGAGACGTGTGTTTCGGCGGCCTGTTCAGGCAAGCTCCCGCTGCACCCTGGGCCATAGGGTGCTGAACTTCTGCATGGAGTGGAACAGGGCATTCGCTCCCTCGCCCAGCAGGACGGAGTCGGGCAGGGGGCCCGTGTTGAGGGCCACGGTGAAGATGTCGGCGGTCACTCCGGCGCGGATGCCCAGGGGCGCGTTCTCGACGACGAGGGCTTCCCAGGGCTGCACGCCGGCCTTGCGCAGGCCCTTGAGGTAGGGCTCGGGGTCGGGCTTGCCGTGGCGCACGTCAAAGCTGGTAATCATCAGTTCGGGATGGAAGATGCCCGGAAAGTTGCGGCGCGTGCGCTGGATGAGGGTCTTCTGGCCGCTGCCCGTGACGAGCACGATTTGGAATCCCTGGCGCTTCAGCTCCTGCAGCAGGGACAGTGCGCCGGGCATGGCCTGCGGCTCGGGAAATGCGTTGAAGATGGCGGCCTTGGTGGCATAGATCTCCTGTGCCTCGGCATCGGTGGCATCGCGGTGGTACAGGCGGTTGAACAGGATGTTGATGGTGGACTTGCCGGTGCGGCCCTCGTGCATGTAGGCTTCGTCGTAGGTGAGGTCCAGGCCGTACCGGCGCGAGGTCTCTTCCCAGGCCCGGGCATGG
>JAGAYF010000010.1 GCA_017940605.1 Bacteroidaceae bacterium | reverse complement strand
GGCTCGGGCAGCGGCGGCGGCAAGGGCAGCGTGGGACTGCGCGGACCGGGCGAGACGCAGCTCGAAATGGACCGCCGCATCATCCTGCAGCGCATTACGCTCCTCAAGCAGCGCCTGCAGGAGATAGACCGCCAGAAGACGACGCAGCGCCAGAACCGCGGGCGGCTCATACGCGTGGCACTCGTGGGCTACACCAACGTGGGCAAGAGCACGCTCATGAACCTCATGGCCAAGAGCGAGGTGTTTGCCGAGAACAAGCTCTTTGCCACGCTCGACACCACGGTACGCAAGGTCACGGTGGAGAACCTGCCGTTCCTGCTCAGCGACACGGTGGGCTTCATACGCAAGCTGCCCACCGACCTCGTCGATTCGTTCAAGAGCACCCTCGACGAGGTGCGCGAGGCCGACCTGCTGCTGCACGTGGTGGACATATCGCACCCCGATTTTGAGGAACAGATACGCGTCGTCGAGAAGACGCTGGCCGACATAGGCGCAGGCGACAAGCCCTCCATGATCGTATTCAACAAGATAGATGCCTACACCTACACGCAGAAGGATGCCGACGACCTGACGCCGCGCACCCGCGCCAACTGGACGCTCGAGGAACTGCAGCAAACGTGGATGGCGCGCCTGGAGGGCGATTGCATCTTCCTGTCGGCGCGCCAGCGCACCAACATGGACGAGCTGCGCCGCACGCTCTACCAGCGCGTGCGCCAGCTGCACGTGCAGAAATACCCCTACAACGATTTCCTGTACCCCACCCAGGACGACCTGGCGTGAGCAGGGCAGGACGCAACGCCCCTCGGCAGCACCCTGGCGGACTGGTCGGGACGGCCCGGGCCATGGGCCTGCATGGGCGGCCCGTGGTTGGCCCTGTCTGCGGTTGCCGCAGCACATGGCGTTTTTACGCCCCGCAGGAGGCATGTTCCTGCCCCGTCTGAAATCTCTTGGGCCGCACAGGGCGGCCTCTTGCGCCTTGCCCGCCGGCCCTCATGCGACAGGCGCCTGTCCTGCTGCCGCAGGGTGGGGCAAGGCATGGACCGGCGAAAATCGGGGGCGCAGGGCCGTTTTCTGCCTTCGCAACCCTGTCTGTCAATGCAAAAAGCATTAACTTTGCATCCAGAAAACATAATTGAATAACGAGAACATTATGGCACAGACCCCAGAATTTAAGTATGCACCCATGTTTCAGTTGGGTGAGGACAAGACCCAGTACCGCCTGCTTACGCGCGAGGGCGTGAGCACGGCCCAGTTTGAAGGGAAAGAGATAGTGAAGGTGAGCCCCGAGGCGTTGACCCTGCTGGCTCAGGAGGCATTCCACGACGTGGAGTTCATGCTGCGCCGCGAGCACAACGAGCAGGTGGCCCGGATACTGCATGACCCCGACGCCAGCGAGAACGACAAGTACGTGGCCCTGCAGTTCCTGCGCAATGCCGAGACGGCGGCCAAGGGCGTGCTGCCTTTCTGCCAGGACACGGGCACGGCCATCATCCACGGCGAGAAGGGCCAGCAGGTGTGGACGGGATTTGAGGACGAGGAGGCCCTGAGCCGCGGCGTGTACAACACGTTTACCCAGGAGAACCTGCGCTACTCCCAGAATGCCCCGCTCAACATGTACGACGAGGTGAACACGCGCTGCAACCTGCCTGCCCAGATAGACATCGAGGCCACCGAGGGCGCCGAGTACCGCTTTGTCATGGTGGCCAAGGGCGGCGGCAGTGCCAACAAGACCTATTTCTACCCCATGACCAAGGCCACCATCCAGAACGAAGGCACGTTGCTGCCCTTCCTGGTGGAGAAGATGAAGAGCCTGGGCACGGCGGCCTGCCCTCCCTACCATATCGCGTTCGTCATAGGCGGAACGAGTGCCGAAAAGAACCTGCTCACGGTCAAGCTGGCCAGCATCAAGTACTATGACGGGCTGCCCACGACGGGCGACGAGACGGGCCGCGCCTTCCGCGACGTGGACCTGGAGGGCAAGTTGCTTGAGGAGGCTCACAAGATAGGGCTCGGCGCACAGTTTGGCGGCAAGTACCTGGCTCACGACATCCGCGTCATACGCCTGCCGCGCCACGGCGCGAGCTGCCCCATCGGCATGGGCGTGAGCTGCTCGGCCGACCGCAACATCAAGGCCAAGATTAACCGCGACGGCGTGTGGCTGGAGCAGATGGACGCCAACCCGTCGGAACTCATACCGGCCGAGCTGCGCCGGCCCGGCGAGGGCGGCCAGGGCATCGAGATTGACCTCAACCAGGGCATCGATGCCGTGCGCAGGGAGCTGTCGAAGTATCCTGTGAGCACGCGCGTCAACCTGAAAGGGACGATCATCGTGGCCCGCGACATTGCCCACGCCAAGCTCAAGGCGCGCCTGGATGCCGGCGAGGGCATGCCACAGTATTTCAAGGACTATCCCGTGCTGTATGCCGGTCCGGCCAAGACGCCGGCTGGCTATCCCTGCGGTTCCATGGGCCCCACGACGGCCAACCGCATGGACCCCTACGTTGACGAGTTCCAGGCCAACGGAGCCAGCCTTGTCATGATTGCCAAGGGCAACCGATCGCAGTGCGTCACCGATGCCTGCCGGAAGCACGGCGGCTTCTACCTCGGCACCATAGGCGGCGTGGCCGCAGTGCTGTCGCAGAGCAGCATCAAGAGCATTGAATGCGTGGAATACCCCGAGCTGGGCATGGAAGCCATCTGGAAGATTGAGGTGGAGGACTTCCCCGCATTCATCCTGGTGGACGACAAGGGTAATGACTTCTTCCAGCAGCTGAAGCCCTGGTGTGCGAAATGCAAGTAACCGAACCAACAGGAAAAGGACAGGCGGCCCGGGGTGCAGACCCTGGGCCGCTGCCTTTTGCGGGGGTGCGGCATGTGCGCCCGTGGGCGGCGGTGCGGACGCAATGAGCCTGCATACACTCTGCGCAGACGTTTTGTTGCGGTATCTTCTGACAGAAAAGTCAATTTGCGAAGTTGATACGGTAGAAGATAGCGTCGTGAAAACGTCCTTTGCCCCGTTGGCGGAATGGTTGGTGCGGTTGGGCCTTTCCCATGGGCCGTTTGCGGGGCATTCCTTCAAAAATGGGACTCGTCGGGGTGGGTGCACCCTTGCCGAGCCACTGAAAAGGTGTACATTTTTTTTTCATTCATTCAGCTTATTTGATTTTTTGGAAAAAAAAACTTGGAAAAGTGCACGTGTGTTGGGCATGCCGCCCTCTCTGTGCCTTTCGCGCGCGCGTGCGTACATATATTTATTGTCCTTTTCCGTGAAAAGGGTGTAAAATACGGGGTCTGGAAAATCCCTTTGTGGACAACGGGGTGTTCTTGGTAAATTGGAAAATGTAAAGCACTGTATTTCAACGGTCGCTATTAAAATGGAAAACTTTTTGCTGAACATAAAAATTTATTTATCTAGAAATCAATTGATTGAAAAATATTTTGGAAAACTTTAAAAAATAATGAAAGAAAATTGTTGCCTGTTTGGGGAAATTTTCTATCTTTGCAAAGTATTCAGGAATGTTCAGCTTTTGGACATGGTAGGAACTTCATTTTGAAAGAAATCGCAAAAATCAGAATAATAAAACATATCACAATTTAAAACACTATCACCCATGAGTGCATCGCTTTACATCACGAAGAGGAACGGACGCCAGGAACTCTTCTCGATTGAAAAAATCAAGAATGCCATCCGCAAGGCATTCCTGTCAGTGGGCAGTTTCGTCACCGAAGAGGAAATGACCGACATTCTGTCCCGCCTGAACCTCAAGTCGGGCATGACCGTCGAGGAAATCCAGAACCAAGTGGAGATTTCCCTGATGGCTGAACGCTACTTCGAGGTAGCCAAGAGCTACATGCTGTACCGCCAGAAACACACCGAGGACCGCGACACCAGCGACCGCCTGAAGTTTCTGGTTGACTACTGTGCCGCCGAGAACGCTGCCACGGGCAGCAAGTTTGACGCCAACGCCAATGTGGATAAGAAGAACATCGCCACGCTGATAGGCGAACTGCCCAAGGGAAACTTCATCCGCCTGAACCGTCGCCTGATTACGGACCGCCTGAAGGACATGTACGGCAAGGAAATGAGCGACAAGTACGTGCGCCTGCTCAATAACCACTTCATCTACAAGAACGACGAGACGAGTCTGGCCAACTACTGCGCCAGCATCACGATGTACCCCTGGCTGACCAGTGGTACGCTGAGCATTGGCGGCAACAGCACGGCGCCTACCAACCTGAAGAGCTTCTGCGGCGGCTTCATCAACATGGTTTTCATCGTAAGCAGCATGTTGAGCGGCGCGTGCGCCACGCCAGAGTTCCTTATGTACATGAATTACTTCGTGGGCAAGGAATATGGCACGGACTACTGGCAGGATCCCGACAGGGTGGTGGACCTTTCCAGCAAGCAGCGCACGATTGACAAGGTGATCACCGATTGTTTCGAACAAGTGGTGTACAGTATCAACCAGCCCACAGGCGCACGCAACTTCCAGGCTGTGTTCTGGAACATATCCTACTACGATCGCTACTATTTTGAGAGCATCTTCGGCGAATTCTACTTCCCCGATGGCAGCAAGCCCGACTGGAACGGCTTGAGCTGGTTGCAGAAGCGCTTCATGAAGTGGTTCAACAAGGAACGCACCAAGACAGTCCTCACATTCCCCGTGGAGACCATGGCACTGCTGACCGAGAACGGCGACGTCAAGGACGAGGAGTACGGCGA
The DNA here is from genome assembly GCA_017940605.1 of Bacteroidaceae bacterium. Taxonomy (GTDB): domain Bacteria; phylum Bacteroidota; class Bacteroidia; order Bacteroidales; family Bacteroidaceae; genus UBA6382. Next base: position 12,910 of record JAGAYF010000010.1, on the reverse strand, counting down.
CTTCACAGCTGAGATGTATGCCGAGGGTCATTCCTTCTTTACCTACATGAGCGACAACGCTGACTCGCTGGCCAGCTGCTGCCGCCTGCGCAATGAGATACAGGACAACGGCTTCAGCTACACGCTGGGTGCCGGAGGCGTGAGCACGGGATCCAAGAGCGTGCTGACCGTCAACCTGAACCGCTGCATACAGGAGGCTGTGCGCACGGGCAAGGACTACATTGCCTTCCTGGACGACATTGTGGAGCACTGCCACAAGGTGCAGCTTGCATACAACGAGAATCTCAAGTTCCTCCAGAGCAAGGGCATGCTTCCGCTGTTTGATTCAGGCTACATCAACATCAAGCGCCAGTACCTCACCATCGGCGTGAACGGATTGGTGGAGGCTGCCGAGTTCCTGGGCATCGAAATCAGCGACAACCCCGAGTACGTGAACTTTGTGCAGAGCGTATTGGGCATCGTTGAGAAATACAACAAGAAGTACCGCAGCAGCGACGTCCTGTTCAACTGCGAAATGATACCCGCCGAGAACGTGGGCGTGAAGCATGCCAAGTGGGATCGCGAGGACGGATACCAAGTGCCGCGCGACTGCTACAACAGCTACTTCTACATTGTCGAGGACGAGAGCATCAACCTGGTGGACAAGTTCCGCCTGCATGGACGCAAGTACATAGAGCACCTTACCGGCGGATCGGCCCTCCATGCCAACCTGGAGGAGCACCTGAGCAAGGCGCAGTATCGCCAAATCCTGCACATTGCCGCCGTGGAGGGATGCAACTACTTTACCTTCAATATTCCCAATACGGTCTGCAACGACTGCGGCCACATTGACAAGCGCTACCTGCACGAATGCCCCCACTGCCACAGCAAGAACGTTGACTTCGTGACCCGCATCATAGGCTACCTGAAGCGCATCAGCAGCTTCTCCATGGCGCGCCAAAAGGAAGCTGCGCGCCGCCACTACCACTTGGCCAGCAACGAGGAGCGCACCCGCAAGCAGTTGGAGGTTGATGCTTAGATTCCACAACTACGACATCGTCTTCCAGGAGATTCCCGACGAGGTGACGCTGGCCGTCAACATTACCGGCTGCCCCAACCGCTGCCCCGAGTGTCACAGCAAGTTCCTGTGGGCCGACACGGGCGAACCGCTCAACGAGGAGAGTCTGTCCGTCCTTATCGGCGAATACGGCAGCGCCATCACCTGCCTTTCCTTCATGGGCGGCGACCAAGAGCCCCAGGAAGTCAACCGCCTGGCCGCATGGCTGCGACAGGAGCACCCCCGGCTGAAGATAGGGTGGTACAGCGGGCGGCAGGACAGGGACGAAGCCATCGGCCTGCAGAACTTCGACTTCATCAAGCTCGGGCCATACGAGGCCGAGCACGGCAGCCTGAAGGAGCGCACCACCAACCAACGGTTGTACCGCGTGGAGGCCGGCGGCCGGCTGGAGGACATCACCTCGCGGTTCTGGAAGAAACACTGAATCCCCCTTTCATGGCGGAGCGGAAAGAATGGTATTCCGCTCCGCCATGTTTTTATCTTGTAAATACGCCCCCTGTTATGGATATAGAAGAAGTAAGGCTCTTTGCCCTTGGGCTGCACGAGCGGGTCACCGAGGATTTGTTTGTCGAGAACTGGCTCACCTTCCGCGCCGAGGGCAAGTGGTTTCTGCTCATGCAGCTGGATGCTCCGCAGCCGCGCGTGGCCGTCAAGCTGCCGCCCGAAAGGAATGCCCAGCTGCGTGCCGAACTGGCGGGCGTACGGCCTGCATTCCACATGAACAAGGTGCACTGGAGCGACCTCTACCTGGACGAACTGCCCCGCGAGACGGTGGTGAGCCTGGTGCGCGAGTCGTTCCAACTGGTGGTCAGCCGTCTGCCCAAGGCTTTCCGCAGCCAGTATGGCTGATGCCGCCTGTCCTGATGATGCTTTTTTCTGAAAATCATGCCTGCGCCCCACTCATACGGTGGGGCGCAGGCATGTTGCGTGCAGGGCGCAAAAGGCCGACCAATGCGGCCCGCCGTACCGACCAATGGGGCGTAAGAACGCACGTCCTGCGCCCCTGCCTGCGCCTCCGGGCGGGCGGCGGCGCGGGGGTGGGCGATGGCGGCGCAGTATTTTTTCCTTGTACTTGTGAATCTGTTACATAAATATTGATTATCTTTGCAACCGATACCCATACTTTATGAATCAGCTCATGTTCCGTTCCCGTACCATAGTTAATATAGGGCCTGCCCGCTGCCCCGTCAGGTCGGCCAGGGCGGTTGCCCGTCATGGGGAGCGCGTGCCTGGGCTGTCGGCTTGGGCTGACCTGCATTTTACCCCCCCCATTACGAATTTTATAATCAGGTAGTTACAAGGATTTTTCCTTGCCCCGTGCCCTCTCTTTCCGTGGCCCGTGCCGTGCCGCTGTGGGAAGGAAGCACTCCTTCTGGCCGGAGGAGTGCTTCCTTGTGTTTGAAGGAGTGCTTCCTTGCGCCTGAAGGAGTGCTTCCTTCCTGTGGTAGGAGTGCTTCCTTGCCGAGGGAGGAATCGGGATGCTTGGCAAAATATTTATTTTCAATCATTTAATAAAATCAAGACATGAAAAAAACGAGAAGATTTTTGATTCTGCAGGTCTTGGCCCTGGGCTGCACGCTGTGCGGCTGGGCCGAGACGGAGGGTTCGCACTTCAGGCTGACGTTGGGCGAGGCGGGCACGCTGAAGCAGCGGCTCAACAATGCCGTGATGGCCACCGACTATGACTTGGTGGACAGCCTTACGCTGAAGGGCAAGCTGGGCGGCGCCGACCTGGCCTACATACAGGCCCAGGAGGGTTTCGTGTCGCAGTTGCGCTACCTGGACATAGCCGATGTGGAGCTTGTGGCCGACGGTGTGCCCTATGCCTCGCGCACCGAAGCCCCCGAGGCCGGCCTGGGCTTGGTGTGCAACTACACCTACTATGTGGGCGCCGACTGTCACGACGAGCGGGCCGGCGGTACGCTCATGGCTACGGACTACAACTGCTTCCGCAACGACCTGTCCATGGCTTTCTACCAGCACTCGACGATGGCCGAGGTGCGCCTGCCCAAGTCCTTGCCGGGCATAGGCGAGCGCATATTTATGCGAGACCACTACGAGCAGAGTCCGTTGCGCCGCGTGGTGATGCCCGACGCTCCTGCGTACATCGGTGGCTACGCCTTCTACAGCGAAAACGAAACGTTTGCCGCCGAATACGCTGCGCCGCTCGACGGCTTCACGCTTCCCGCCACGGTCGACAGCATTGGCCCGTATGCCTTTCACGGCCGTGCGCTGGGCCAGTTCAGTATGGAGCGCGTGCGCGTGCTGGGCAACAACTGCTTTGAGCGCGCCAGCTTCACCGCGCTGCAGATAGGGCCGGGCATTGGGGAGATTCCCCGCTCGGCGTTCCAGAACAGTGCCCTGGCCCAGGTGGACATCCCTGCCACGGTGAGCGTCGTCGGGCCGTCCGCATTTGAGGGCAGCCAACTGACCCAGGCCACCATTGGCGCGGAGGAGATAGGCAACATGGCCTTCCGCTACTGCCAGGAGCTTGCTTCCGTGACGCTGCTCGAGGGCGTGAAGCGCTTGGGCGAGGCGGCATTTGACGGCTGCTGGGCGCTGGCGCAGGTTGACGTCCCGTCCACCATCGAGGAGATAGGTGCTTTTGCATTTGCCTCTACCCCGTGGTCGCGCGAACTGAAGGCCGAGGCCGACCACATCGTGTACATCGGCCGCGTGGCCTACGCCATCCAGGACATTGCGAGCCTGACCAGCCTTGTCGTCAAGGAGGGCACAGTGTCGCTGGCGGCCAACCTATGTGAGTGGTGCGGCAATGCGGGCCATCCGCTCTCCAGCATCAGTCTGCCCGCGTCGCTGCGCATCATAGGCGACGGGGCGTTGGCTACCAACGACTTCACCGCCGTCAGCCTGCCCGACGGGCTGGAGAAGATAGGCAGGCAGGCCTTTGCCTATTGCAGCAAGCTGCGCCGCATTACCATCCCCGCCAGTGTCCGCGCCATAGGTGAGGAAGCCTTTGCCAACTCGGGGCTGGTGCGCGTCTACTACAACGCCGTGGAGGCCCAGACGGTGGGCGATAACAAGTACTTCCCCGTGTTCCCCGAAAGCCTGATGCGCGCCGAGCTGGGCGAGGGCGTAAGGACGATACCCAACTACCTTTTCAACAAGTGCAAGAACATGACCCGCCTGATCATGCCCAGCACGGTGGAATACATCGGCGCGTCGGCCTTTGCATCCTGTACGTCGCTTGAGCACATCGACCTGCCTGCCGCGCTCCGCACCGTGGGTGAGTATGCCCTGGCCATCGACGGCCTCAAGTCCGTGACTTCCTATGTCAGGAAGCCGTTTAACCTGTTTGAGATTCCCAGCGACGACGAGTTGAAGGAGCGCTTTGGGTGGCGTGCCGGCGAGGCGTGGCGTGGTAATACTTATGTGTCCTATTGCCTGATCAGCGACGTCAGCCTCGATTACGAGATTGATGCCGACGGCAACGTGACAATAACCCCCAGCGTGTGGAGCAAGATACCGCAGCTCCAGGTGGCCCATGACGCACTGGCCGCCTATCAGGACAATGTCTCCTGGGCTGCATCGTTCCAGCAAATCTCCAGCTTCGACGCCGTGTCGGATGCCGAGACCCTTCATGAGACGACCAGCGTCAGCGTGACCGAGTCCGTGACCGAGGAGACCGACCTGACGGGCGCGCTCATGGGCAATGTGTACGTCACCCTCGACACCCAGGACAGCGGCGACGGCTACAACGCCACCGAGGGCTGCCTGGTCATCAACAGCACCGTGACCGCCGACGGCCTGGCTGCCGCCACGGCCCAGGATGCCGATGCGCTGACGGTGAAGAACCAGTTTAACGGCCTCATCTTTGAAGTGCCGGCCGGGCGGGGCAGCATTGCCATCGACTGCCAGACCCTGGGGCGCAACGTGCTCTACGTAAAGGCAGGCTCGGCCGAGCCCAGGCAGGTGGAGTCCAGCGGCCGCAGCCAGGTGAGCGTCCCCTACGAGGTGGCCGAGCCTACGCGCATCTACGTCTACGCCGCCCAGGCCGCGCCGTCGGCCGGAAGCAGGCCCTTGGCCGCATCCGTGGCCAACGACGACGCAGTGAAGCTGTACGGACTTACGGTCCAGGTGGACGTGAACGGCATTCAGGCCGCAGAGCAGAAGGCTGCAACCGACAACGCCCCGTGGTACGACCTGAATGGCCGCCGCTTGCCCGGCGCTCCCGCGCAGCGGGGCATCTACGTCCGCGGCGGACGCAAGGTGTGGGTGAAGTAAGATCCTTTTCACTGCAAGAAACGGGAGCTGTGCCTCCTGCGTCCCATCCGGTTGCCTGCAAGGGAAGTTTCCTTGCAGGCAACTGTTTAATGGAAAATATTTTCCTGCATCATTAGGTATGTTTGCAAAAAATACTATCTTTGCAAACGTAACCAATTACTTTGCAAAGAATCATACATGTTCCTTTCCTATGCCCCCACCCGCTACATAGGCCATGCAGGCGACCTGCATGGGGAACGGCTGCATAGTTCGCCCGCACAGGGTGGAACTTGCATTTTACCCCCCCCATATGTATAAATTTTCAATTAGTTGCAAGTCTGTCTTGCAACAATGAAAGTCCTCCCCGTCGAGGACTGAAGGCGCGTGCCTGCGGTATTGTTCCGCGGGTGGGGCTTGCGTTGACTTTTCCCATGTGTTCGGCAAACTTATGATGAAGTACCATTTTTTTAATTATTGATATGATGAAGACAAGAAGATTTTTATTTTGTGGGTTTTTGGCTCTGTGCAGCACGCTGTGCGGCTGGGCGAAAACCGAGGTGGCCGGTGTGTACTATGAAGTGACGGCAGAAACCAGTACGGCCCGCGTAGTGACGGGCGGCTATGCCTACTACAAGGGCGATGTGACGATTCCCGGCGAGGTCAGCATAGAAGGGAAGACCTATGCCGTGACTGCCATTGACAACTATGCGTTCTACGGCTGTTCCGACATGACAAGCATTGTCCTGCCCAATGGGCTGACCTCCGTTGGCGAGGGAGCTTTCCAGGGTTGCGCGGGACTGAGGGCGGTGGCCCTGCCAGGCACTGTGGCCAAGGTGGGCAGGTATGCCTTCCAGGCTTGCACGGGGTTGGCCAAGATGGATTTGCCCGACGGGTTGGCCACGCTGGAGGATGCCGTCTTCCGCGAATGTACGGGGCTGGCCAGCGTGTCCGTGCCCAAGAGCCTTGCCAAGCTGGGCGACAACATTTTCTATGCCTGCACGAGCCTGAGCACCATTACGGTCCATGCCGACAATGCCGTGTATGACTCGCGCGAGGGGTGCAACGCCATCATTGAGACGGCATCCAATACGCTGAAGCAGGGGTGTAACGGAACGGTCATCCCCGGCAGCGTAACCACCATTGACTACAATGCATTTTCGGGCCTGACGGGCCTGACCGACATGGCCATCCCCTCTTCGGTGACCGTCATCCGCGGGTCGGCGTTCCGCTACTGCTCGGCGCTGACCCAGGTCGAGCTGTCCGACAACGTGAAGGAGATAGGGAGCATGGCCTTTGCCAACTGCACGGGGCTGAAGCAGATTGTGCTGCCGGCCTCGCTGGCGGTGATCGAGGATGCCACGTTTCAGAACTGCACCGGCCTGCAGTCGGTGACGATACCGGCCTCGGTGACCAACATTGAGAACTATGCCTTTGACAAGTGCGCGGCCCTGGCCCATGTGTACTGCCTGGCCACCGTGCCGCCGTCCACCTACTACGGCTCGTTCGGCATCTACACCGCCGCGCTCCATGTGCCGGTGGGCTGCAGGGCTGCCTACGCCTCGGCCGCCAACTGGATGTACTTTGGCAGCATTGACGAGTATGACCCCCACGCCGCGCCCATGGCCTATGCCGAGTACGACGCGGCCTCCACGACGCTCACGTTCCGCTACGGCACGTTTACGCCCGACGGCAGCACCTCGTGGGAGGTGGGAAACACCAGTTTCACCTCTCCCGCCGCCGTGTCTTGGTACGACTATGCGGCCAGTATCACGCGGGTGGTGTTCGATGCCTCGTTCCAGGCGGCCCGTCCGCTGAATACGGCCCTCTGGTTCTACGGATGCAAGAACCTGACCACCCTGGAGGGGCTGGAGAACCTGAACACTGAGGAGGTGACCAACATGCGTGCCATGTTTGACAACTGCAGCAGCCTGATGAGCCTTGACCTCAGCCATTTCAACACGTCGAAAGTGACGAACATGCGCCTCATGTTCGCATTCTGCGATCGGTTGGAGACTGTCAACCTGCGCAGCTTCAATACGGAGAACGTGACCGACATGTACGGCCTCTTTGCCAACGACCTTTGCCTGGGGACGCTGGACGGGCTGGACCTGAGCAGTTTCAACACGCAGAATGTCACCGACATGGGCTTCATGTTCTTCTATTGCGACGCGCTGGAGAGCCTGGACCTGAGCAACTTTGACACGCGCAACGTCAACGACATGACCCAGATGTTTGCCGCCTGTCCGCGGTTGGTCACCATCTATTGTGACGACACATGGACGGCCACCAGCTCGGCCTACATGTTCTATGGGTGTGACAACCTCAGGGGGGCGATCGGCTATGATGAGGCCAAGGTTGACGTCACCTATGCCAACCCCGTGACGGGCTACTTTACCAAGAAAGACCCCGAGGGCATCCGAGCCGTCAGCGCAGGTGAGGCGGGCAATGCCCCGTGGTACGACCTCAATGGCCGCCGCTTGCCCGGCGCTCCCGCGCAGCAGGGCATCTACATCCGCGGCGGGCGCAAGGTGTGGGTCAGATAGCCGCTGGCTGAAGCCTGCTGCCTGCCCGTTGCCCAGGACTGTCGCCCGATGGTCCTGGGCAGTGCCGTCCAGTACGGTGGGAGGGATGCTAAAGCACAGTCCGACTTCATGCTTGATGAAGTCGGACTGTGTGCTCTGTCATATGGCACTGCGTGAAAGGTCCTGTTGCTGCCGCATGGTGCAGGATGTTCCGTGCATGCCCGCGGCGGCCGGCGGGCTTACGCCCCGTTGGGGTGGTTCTCCTGCCTTGCCCTCCGTTTCTTGGGCCGCGCGGGTGGGCTTTTCAGGCCTTGTTCTCTGCCCCTGGTCGGGAGGGTACGGGAAAAGGCCTGCCGCTACAGTGCGTCGAGGGCGAAGATGTGGGCCTTGTCGGCCCCCCAGGTGGAGGTGACGACGAGGCGCAGCGCCGTGGCCTCAACGGTGGGGAAGCTGACGCGGCGCAGGCGCAGGTAGTTCTCGGTGTCCTCGTAGACGGTCTGCCATCCGGCGCGCGTCTTCACTTCCAGGCGGAACGACTTGGCCATCATGGGCGGCATGGCCACTCGCTCGGTGGTGGCCTCCAGCTTGCGCATGCGCTTGCTGCGCACCTTGAGAGCGGACTCAAAGATGATACGCGCGCCTGGCAACCGCTGGGCTTTTTTCCACGTGTATTCCACGGTGGTCTGGCCCGGGGCGGTCCACACACCGTTGTCCTGGCCGTCCCACTGGCGGTCTATGCCGTTGCGCAGGGGCTCATTGGCCTGCGCTGTCTGGGCCGAGAGGGTGAGAGGTGAGGGTTTGCGCCAGCGGTAGGGCAGCATGCAGTCGTCGTCCTCGAGCTGGGACTGCAGTTGCTGGATGTAGTGCTGGTACACGCCGTCGGGCGTCGTCTGTCGGGCCACGGCCAGCGCCGCTCCCGTGCCTGCGGCCTGCCCCAGCAGGGCACAGGTGGCCATGACGCGCGTGGACGACAGCCCCATGTGGGTGGCCGAGATGTCGCGGCCGGCAAACATGAGGTTGGGCACGTTGACGGAGTAGAGGCAACGGAAGGGGATGCCGAATCCGTCGGGCGTCTTGTATTCCACCGAGATGCGCCCCTTCTTGTGAAAGGCTTCCGAGTCATGGTCGTCGAGCGTCCAGCCGCCGTAGGCCACCACGTCGCTGAAGTGGCCGCCTGAAGTGACGTCGTTCTGGGTGAGGATGTGGGGGCCTATGTAGCGTGTATTTTCACGCTTGCCAGGGAGCGAGCCTATCCAGTCCAGGTCGTAGTTCTTGCAGCGCCCGTCGGGGTGGTTCTTCATGTATTCCCACACGCCGTAGGCAATGCGCTTCAGTTCGTACTGTATCTCGTTGGCATCGGTGATGGTGTTCTTCAGTCCGCCGAACTCGATCCACCAGAAGTTGTTGTCCTTGGGGTAGAGCCGCTTGTAGTTGAACTTGATGCCCGGCGTGGTGGACTTGGGCGTGGGGTAGCCAAAGTCGTCGTCGGTGAAGTGGTAGGCCCAGTCGGGAGCCTTGAACGGATGGTCCTCGTCGGTCCTGCGGAGCTGGAGCAGGATGGAGTTCCCCATGGTGTGGGCGTCGCCGCCCTCCTGCAAGTACGATTCCTGGAACTCGGTGGGCAGCTCGCGCCCGTGGCGGAACTTCGCTCCCGAGAGGCGCAGGATGCCGTCACCCGTACAGTCGACAAATACCGTGCCCGCCACCGTGTAGCGCTTGTAGGCGTTGGTGTTCCACGCCCTCACGGCCTTGATTCGGCTGTCGTCCATATCCACGGCGTTGACCGACGTGTTGAGCAGCAGGCGAATGTTGGGTTCGGCCACCACAGTGGAATAGATTACGTCGTCCCACAGCGTGTATCGCTGCAGAGGGTTGTAGCGGAAGTTGCGCAGCTGCATCTCTTCCAGGATGCCCGTCTCCTGGTACTGGTCCTTGAGCGTGCCCACGATGCCCATGCGCATTTCGCTGGAGGCATTGCCGCCCAGGACGGGGCGGTCCTGGATGAGAACCACCTGAGCGCCGTGCCTGGCGGCCGAAACGGCGGCGCATACGCCTGCCAGGCCGCCGCCGCACACGACGACGTCGCCCCGAAGCTGTTCTTCGTGGATGACTGGGGAGTTCTGTTCCGTCAGCATGGCCTGCGCGGTGGCCGTGCAGGCGGGAAGGGCGAGCATTGCGCACAGAATGGTGCGAATCAATAGGGATGTTGGTTTCATATGGTTGTTATATTTTGTTCCAAAGGGGCTGGCAGTGGTGCGTAGCCTTGTATTCGTCGAGCATCGCGCGTTCCACGGCGTGCGGGTCGGCCTGGGCGGTGTCGTACCAGCGCACAGTGAGGCGCGTGAAGCCCAGTTCGGCCATTTTCAGCGGCCAGGATTTGCGGCGGGCCTGTCCGAACTGTTTTCCGTTGACCAAGCGGTCGCGGATGCCGCCCTGCCGGTGGTGTATGCGGCCGTCGGCCTCCTGCCGTCCCGAGCAGCCTACGTAGATGAGCGCCGTGCCGTCTGCAGTGTCGGCCCAGACAAGATAGATGCCCGAGCAGTCGGCCGGTGCGTTGCACTTCGCAGCCAGCGAGTCCGATGCCGCGAGCGTGAATGAGCCTTGGCGAGGACAGGAGTCAAGTTGGCGGAACATTCAGACGCCTTTCCTGATGAGGTCCACGAAGCAGAACGGCCGTTCGTTGTGTTCGTCGGCGGCATGTTGCTCGCGGAATATTTCCTGCCAGTCTTCCTGCCGTATTTCGGGGAAGAAGGTGTCGGCTTCGGCCGGTGTGTCGTCGACCAGCGTGAGGCAAAGGCGGTCGGCCAGCGGCAAGGCTTCCTGGTAGACGCTGCTACCGCCTATGATGAACACCTGTTCGCCCTCGGCGCAGTGTTGCAGTGCCTCGGGCAGCGAGGCGAAAACCTCGGTGCCGGGATAGACGCGGCCGCTGTGCGTCAATACGATATTGCGGCGGTTGGGCAGTGCGCCCTTGGGCAGTGATTCGTAGGTCTTGCGGCCCATCACGACGGTGTGTCCCGTGGTGAGCTCCTTGAATCGCCTCAGGTCGGCGCGCAGGTGGTAGAGCAGGCCGCCGCGCAGGCCGATGGCCCTGTTGCGGGCTATGCAGACAATGATGGTAATCATACGGAGACGGTGGCTTTGATGTGATCCCACGGGTCGTAGCCCTCCAGCTGGAAGTCCTCGTACTGAAAGTCGAAGATGCTCCTGACATCGGGGTTGAGCTTCATGACCGGCAGCTTGCGCGGCGTGCGCGTGAGCTGCAGGCGGGCCTGGTCCAGGTGGTTCAGGTAGAGATGGGTGTCGCCCGTGGTGTGCACGAAGTCGCCGGCCTGGAGCCCCGTCACCTGCGCCATCATCTGGAGCAGCAGGGCATAGGAGGCGATGTTGAACGGTACGCCCAGGAACGTGTCGGCGCTGCGTTGGTACATCTGCAGGCTCAGTCGGCCCTCGGCCACGTAGAACTGGAAGAACATGTGGCACGGCGGCAGGTTCATGTTCTGCAGGTCGCCCACGTTCCATGCGTTGACGATGATGCGCCTCGAGTCGGGGTTGTTCCTGATGTCGTCCACTGCGCGCTGTATCTGGTCAATGGTGCCGCCGTCATAGTCGGGCCAGGAGCGCCACTGATAACCGTAGATGTGGCCCAGGTTGCCGTCCTCGTCGGCCCACTCGTTCCAGATGCGCACGCCCCGTTCCTGCAGCCACTTGGCGTTGGTGTTGCCCTGCAAGAACCACAGCAGTTCATAGATGATGGACTTGAGGTGCAGCTTCTTGGTAGTGAGCAGGGGAAAGCCGTCCTGCAGGTTGAACCTCATTTGATGGCCAAACACGCTCAGCGTGCCCGTGCCCGTGCGGTCCTCCTTGCGGACGCCCTCCTGAAGTATGCGGTCCAATAGGTCGAGATATTGTTTCATATGCTGGTGATAAATTTATTTCACGCCGTCGTCCATGCGCTTCTGGGCGCGGTGGGCGTTGTAGTAGCGTCCCACGTTGTAGCACAGGAAGATAATGCTCAGTCCCATCATGAGTTTCCACCCGTACAGCCAGCAGAACACGGCCACGCCCAGGGCTACCGCCCCGTGAATGACGGCTTGCTCCTTTTGCTGCTGCCGCCACTCATAGGCATCGCCGTTGCGGCCGTCGGCCGTGGGTGCAGCACCTGCCGTGGATGGGCGCAGGGGGGCGGGCCTGCGGCGGTTGCCCCTGACGATGAGGTAGATGATGAGCCCCACGAGGATGAGCGGCAGGAACAGCAGGAACAGGATGATGAGCACCATGCCCAGGCCCACCGTTCCCGACAGGGCCGAGAACAGCCTGTCGCGCAGGCCGCCCGGAATGTCGTCGGCCCACGACCACGCCTCGCCCCACATGTCGTCGTCCTGGTCAATCACCGTCTCGGCCGCGTCGTCGGCGGTGTCGGTCGTGTCAGACACGACGGTGATGGCCGTCGGTTCGTCGGCCACGGCCACCGAGTCGGCCTGCGCCAGGGCAGGCCGTGCGGCCATGAGGATCAGCAGCGAGGCAAGCATGAGAAGATGTTTCATCGTTGGGGTAGGGTTGATTGTATTAACGACAAAGTTAGCTATTTTGCATCAAAGGAGCAAGTGCGCGGGCCAAGAATTTTGCAAATACTTTCCCGCAGGGTTGTCTTCTTTCTCTGCAACAGGTTGATACATAGCCTGTCCTGACCCGATGGCACGAGCCTGGTTTTTTACGCCCTGGCGGAGGTGACTTCCTGCCTTGGCCGGATTTTTTTGCCCCGCGCAGGGCTGCCTCTTGCGCCCCGCCCGTGCCGCTCGGTCGGCCCTGGGGGAGAACTGCCTACCCCGCAGGAGGATGCGCGGGTGTCGACAGGGTGTTTTGTAGACCCTGCCTGCACTTGTGGGGCGCAAATGGGGGTGTTTTCCGAAAAAATGACTACCTTTGTCGTACCGTAACCCACCCTGCGATGCAACTGCCCCAGGAATTTGTCACCTCCATGCGCTCATTGCTGGGCAATGAGGAGCTGGCGGCGTTTGTGGACAGCCTGTCCATGGATGCCGTGGTGGCCGTGCGCCCCACCGTGGCCAAGGGGGCGCGGCTGCCGCAGGGCGTGCGTCCCGTGCCG
>JAGAYF010000009.1 GCA_017940605.1 Bacteroidaceae bacterium | reverse complement strand
GGAAAACCGAATATATATGGTGGTGTGGGTGCTGACGACGGCAGAATGGTAGTCTGCTCAATGGCTGGTAGTCTGTCGGAGTATAGTCGATTTTAGAGTATTGATAGGATTTTTGGAGTTTTGATAGGATTTTGGAGTATTGATAGGATAACGTGGATTTAACTTTTTTTATGGGTAAATATTGGCTGCCTTATGCGTTTAGAGGGTAGAAAATCGATTGATTAAAGATTTTCATAAAGCAGTTAGAAGTCCTATAGGCACATCAGTCCCGCTTCGTCGTGATGACGAGGCGGGACTTTCCTTGTTTTAACATCTTTTATGGGTAAAGATTCGTTCCCAAAAGCGTTATAAGGACAGAAAACAGAATTTAACTCATAAAAGCGCAATGAAAAGAAAGGCTATATTCCTTGCAACGCTCATGGCTTGCGGCATGGCGGCTTTGGCAGTATCCGAAGGAGGAGTTCATGAAGTCCAGCCGAATTCATACATGGAAACTGCAAGTCGCCTACAACCGAAACTATAAGAAGACAGCAGGGCGAAGACGCTTCAACCCGGACGGCACCATCGGTGACCTGCTATCAGAACCGCATCCGTATGAACCTATGGAACTGACGGAGCAGTGAGAGCCATCTGAGCTTGCTCAAAGATGGCCGAGCCGCGAGGGAGGAAGGCGAAGCCAACTTGAATACCCCATTTTTATAAACAACTTAAAAAACATTAGCAACATGAAAACGTACATTAAGGTTGCCTTTGCCGCAGTCATGATGCTGCTGGCAGGCACGGCCGAGAGTTCGGCACAGACAGCAAATCCCATTTACTCACCCAAACAAGTGGACCAGTGCGCCATGTTCCCTGGAGGCCAGGAGGGCATGATGGGCTTCATGATGCGGAATATGAAGTACCCCGCAGAGGCAGAGAAGGACAAGGCACAGGGGACTGTCGTCGTTCACTTCGTCATTGAAGCCGACGGCAGCATCAGCAATATCAAGGTTCCCGACAGCCTCAAAATCCATCCTGCTCTCAATGCTGCCGCCGTGCAGTTCGTCAAGAAGATGCCTAAATGGAAGCCCGCCAAGCTGAAGGGCAAGGCTGTCCGTCAAAGTGCTTCACATGCCGTACAGTTCAGGTATAAATAAGGATTTAGATGAACAAGAGTCTCTTCACCTTTATTTTGGTTTTTGCCGTATGTTGCGGGTCAAGTGCTCAGTGGAAACAGGGTGATGTGCCACCGTCTTTCAGGCGTGGTGGTAGCACGCCGACGGCGATAGATACGGCGCTTGTGACCGTGTACTACGCTTTCAATGCCGACGATATCAAGGACGAGAACACCTACATTGACCTCGGATGGCTGCAGGTGGGCAGGCAGTACACGAAGTATGCCAGCTATTTCGTGGCCCACAGCGATTCGACCTACAAACCAAAGATGATTAAAAACAGTAGAGGAGAAACCGGCATTGCCCAACGGGCTTACGGCGGCAAATATCCCAGTCGGTGGTCGGAATACCAGTTCGACGAGATTTACATCAAGGATGGTAAGCTGACGGAGTACGCCATCATGCCGATGAATCTTGACCGCGGATGTTGCCAGTACACCGAGTCTGTTCCAAAACAGCAATGGACGCTGAAGGACGAGCAGCAGACCATCCATGGCTACCACTGCCAGAAGGCCACGTGCCACTGGCGAGGTCGCGACTACGAGGCATGGTTTACATCAGAAATCCCCATCCAACGCGGCCCGTGGAAGTTCGGCGGCTTGCCCGGTCTCATCGTGAAGCTCTCTGATGCCAAGAAAGAGTACAACTTCGAGTTGGTAAAACTGGAGCGTACACCGCGCCCTATCATGCAATGGAACTTCTCGCGATTCCGCAAGGTAAAGCGTCAGGATATGCTGAAACTACAGAAGAAAATCAACGTGAACTGGGTCACTGTTCTCTATGGCGGTAAGGTCACTTCACTTGAAGGAAACACGATTCCCGACAAGCCCTATAGCCCGATGGAGTTAGAATAAATGTATAGCATTATGAACAAGAGAATCATCATCATGACACTTGCAGCCGTTTGCATCGGGGCAAGTGCGCAACCCAAGGTAGGCGGTCGATGCCCGGCTCCCATTTATGCCAGGGACTTCTCGAAGATGGAAGTCGTGGACACAACGCGATTGCGTGTGCGCTATGCCTTCTGCGCTGAAAAGATTAATGACCATCTGACCTACATCGACCTGCAGCGTTTAGACGTAGGAAAGCGCATGACGAAGTACTACAGCCAGTTCGTCTATCAGAGCGACTCGCTGCGATCGAAGTATGCCAAGGAACACCCGGGTGCGCGAGCCGCTCCGAGTTGGATGGGCGTGCAATGCCGTGAGCACGACCAATGGAGCGAATACGAGTGGAGCGACTACTTCATTGAAAACGGTCAACTGACGGAGTACTGCCAAATGCCACTGTGGCTGCATCGCTACAACTCGAAATATACGGAGGCGGTGCCGAAGCAGGAGTGGAAACTGACCAACGAGACACAGACCATCATCGGCTATAAGTGTCAGAAGGCGACATGCCGTTTTCGTGGCCGCGACTTCATTGCTTGGTTTGCTCCCGCCATCCCTGTGAAGCGCGGGCCGTGGAAGTTCGGCGGTCTGCCAGGACTTATCCTGAAGGTGCAGGACAAGGATGGACTTTACACCTTCGAGGCCATCGGCATCGAGACACGTCCTCATCCCATCACACGTTTCAAGGAGTTCAAGACCTACACCAGCTATGGGCGAGAAAAAGTATGGAAGATGCAGCGCTCGTTCCATGAAAACTGGTTTAAGGCCACTGACTACCACAAAGCCACAATCAACCCCGATGGAACTACGACAATAGGCGAAGCCGTCTCTATCTACACGCCCTATAATCCGCTGGAACTCGAATAAATGAAGAACAATATCATGAATAGGAGAATCTTTAAGGTCATATTCATCATGACTGCAATAGTGGCTGGATTAGGATTGATTTCGGCACATGCTCAGACCGTTATCGAGGGCGTCGTGACGGACTCCCTCGGACAGGCGGTAGATGCTTACGTGACCGTGTCGCCTAAAGGGACGGGGAGTATCATCGGCTTTGCGGACACAGACGCGAAGGGACATTATAAGTTGCAGTTCAAGAGCGCGACAGACTCCGTGGTGGTGACGGCGGCGGGTATGGCCATCGGCAATGTAGCGCGGGTCGTGGCGAATAGGTCGCAACGGCTGGACATTCGCGCGCGGCAGAAGGCGATAGAGCTGAAGGAGGTGTCGGTGAAGGCGGACAAGATACGTCAGCACGGCGACACGTTGAACTACACCGTCGGTGCCTACCAGCAGCAGGGCGACCGCGTCATCGGCGACGTGCTGAAGCGTATGCCGGGCATTGAGGTGTCGGAGAGCGGAGCCATCAAGTTCAACGGCAAGAGCATTAAGAAATTCTACGTGGAAGATATGGACCTGTTGCAGGGCCGCTATGGTCTGGCCACCAATAACATCAACGCTTCAGACG
>JAGAYF010000008.1 GCA_017940605.1 Bacteroidaceae bacterium | reverse complement strand
GTGTGCTTGTGCGCTTGGTCGTGGCGGGAGCAGTCGGCTCGGCAAACTCCCTGATGTTCATGTCGGCGCTGCTGACGGCCTGGGGATCGGCGTTGTAGGCCAGGACGGAGTCCTGAAGGTCGATGAACCTAAGCAATTGGTCCTGCGGCAGGCGCAGGGTGCAGTTGGTGCGGTAGCCTGGTATCAAGGAGGTTTGGTATTGTGGGTTGAGCGCCTTGATCTCGTCCATGTCAATGTTGCAAACGGCGCTGATTTGCTCAAACTTTACGTCCTTGTTCAGCAGGAGCGTGTCGGTAGTGGCCGGAATGCGTGCCTGCAAGGGCTGGATGTTGTGGTCGCCGTAGTAATTCATGATGTAGTTGGCGGCAATGAACGCAGGGACGTATCCCCGTGTCTCGGCCGGCAGGTAGGGGTAGATTCTCCAGAAACTATGCTCGCCGCCCGAGCGGTGAATGGCCTTGTTGATGTTGGCAGGGCCGCAGTTGTAGGCGGCAATGACCAAGGTCCAGTCGCCAAAGATGTCGTAAAGGTCCTTCAGGTAGTTGGCAGCGGCGTAGGAAGACTTGATGGGCTCGCACCGTTCGTCAACCAGGCTGTTGAGCTGCAGGCCATAGCGCTTGGCCGTGGCGGGCATGAACTGCCACAGGCCGACTGCCCCAGCTCGGCTGCGCGCCTTGGGGTTGAGGGCCGACTCAATGACGGGAAGGTACTTCAGTTCCAAGGGAATGTTGTAGTAGGCCAGGGCTTCCTCAAAGATGGGAATGTAGAAATTGGACGCTCCCAGCATGATGGCCACGCTGCGGCGCAGGCGGTTGGCGTATTGGTCAATGTATTTCTGGACCAACTCGTTGTAGGGCAGGTCGACCACGGCGGGAATGCGCCTGAGGCGGTCTTCGTAGACGCTGTTCTCGAAGTAAGGATTGATGTTGGCCAGTTGCGACGTGGTGTCCACGGTCAGGTATTTCTCCATTGCCCAGCTGCGCAGCAGCGAATCCGTGTTTTCCAGCATGCCTTGGGGGAGTTCCAGCGGTTCGTTGGCCGCAATGGTGTCGGTGGCGGCTTCCTGGGCGGCCAGCGGGCTGCAAGCCGTCAGGAGGGCCCATGTAAGTATCTTGATTGGTTTCATGTGATAGTAATGCTCTGTAAAATTCGTTGTTAAAAGGTGAAGCTGCACTGCATGCCCACGGCGTTGCCGTTTCGCTGCACGGTGTGCTGCTCTATGACGGACGGACCTATCCGCAGCGAGAGGTCGGGGGTGATGTCAAAGGTGGAAAGCTGGGCATCCACGTAGGCATCGATGACCGACAGGAGATATACGCCGAAGAATGCAAAGATGCTCAGGTCGCGGTTCTTTCGGTAGAAATCCTTCTTGTGCTTGAATATGTTCTTGAACTGCTCTTCCCGCCCGCTGATGTTGTATCCCATGGGAAGCATGTTCATGTAGCTGGCGGTGTTGGGGTCGTCGTCCATGATGTCAATGTAAGCCTGCGAGTAGTCCTTGTACATCTGCTGGTTCCACAGCAAGGCGTAGGTGCAGCCTATGAAGCCGCCGTAGATGATGGGCAGCTTCCAGTATTTGCGGTTGTACACCTGGCCTGCGCCGGGCATGACGAGGGCCAGCCACAGGGCTCTTTTGGGGTCGGGCACTTCCGGGCGGATCTTTATCTTCCTGGCCTGGTCCAGCAGCGAGTCGCTCAGCTGGGCAATGGCCCTCAGCGTGTCACCTGCCGCTGCGGCGGTGTCGGCCTTGAGGGTCATGGTGTCGCCCTGGACTCTGAGCGTGTCGCTTGCCTGCCGGGCGTAGGTCCTGCCCCAGGTAAGCGCCAGGCACAGTGCCGGCAGGATGATGTAGCGTAGTGTTCCCTGCCCGGAGTGCCTCATTTCTGTATCTTGTCAAACAGCGCGATGATTTTGGCCAGGTCGGTCTCCGAACCGAAGGGGATGGAAATCCTGCCCTTGCCCTTGGGCGAGCATGTCATCTGCACTTTCGTGCCAAAGAATGCCGACAGATGGTTCTTCAGGGCCTCATATTCCTGCGGCAGCCGCGCCCCGTTGCTGATGCGCCTGGTTCGGCCCTTGACGGTCGCCCCGCTGTTGAGGTCCTTCACCATTTCCTCCACCTTGTGCACGGTGTAGTTCTCCTTCTGTATCTCTTCAAACAGCTTTACCTGCAGTTCGGGGTTGCCCAGGCCGGCCAGGGCGCGTGCGTGGCCCTGGTCAATGTCGCCCTTGCGCAGGGCCAGCTGTATCTGGGCCGGCAGTTTCAGCAGGCGCAGGTAGTTGGTCACCGTGGCGCGCTTCTTGCCCACCTTGTCGGCCACTTGTTCCTGGGTGTAGCCCAGGCTCTGCACCAGGTTGTTGTATGCCAGGGCAATTTCTATGGGGTTCAGGTCCTCGCGCTGAATGTTCTCGATGAGTGCCATCTCCATAACGTCGCCGTCGGTGGCCGTGCGTATGTAGGCCGGCAGGGTGGTGAGCCCGGCCTGCATGGCGGCGCGCCAGCGCCGCTCACCGGCTATGATTTCGTACTTGCCGTCGGCTTTCTGGCGCAGCGTGACGGGCTGTATGATGCCTATCGACCTGATGGAGTCGGCCAGTTCCTGCAGTGCCTCGGGGTTCATGGCCTTGCGGGGCTGGTCGGGGTTGGGCTGTATGTCGGCAATGGCCACTTCGTTGATGCTGGAAGTGCCCTGCGCGTCGCTGTCGTCGATGGGGAGCAGCGCGCTGAGTCCCTTGCCCAGTGCGCTCTTGTGTCCCGATGGGTATTTCTTGTGTACGGCCATGTGTCAGTCCTTTTGGTGGGTGTCGTGTTCTTTCTCGGGTGTGTTCTTGCGTATGATCTCGCGTGCCAGCGACAGGTGGTTCACTGCGCCGCGCGAATCGGCGTCATACAGGATGGCGGGCATGCCGTGGCTGGGGGCTTCGCTCAGCTTGACGTTGCGCTGGATGACGGTCTTGAACACCAACTCCTGGAAATGGCGCTTCACTTCGTCGTATATCTGGTTGGCCAGGCGCAGGCGGCCGTCGTACATGGTGAGCAGGAAGCCCTCGATCTGCAGGTCGGGGTTCAGCTTCTTCTTGACCAGGCGTATGGTGTTCAGCAATTTGCTGATTCCCTCCAGCGCGAAGTACTCGCACTGCACCGGAATGATGACGCTCTGGGCGGCGGTCAGCGCATTGACCGTGACGATGCCCAGCGAGGGGGAGCAGTCTATCAGGATGTAGTCATACTCGTCCCTGAGCTCGTCAAATACGTGCTTGAACACGTATTCGCGGTCCTGTTTCTTCAACAGTTCAATCTCGCCGCCGGCCAGGTTCATGTGGCCGGGGATGATGTCCAGGTTCTCAATGTCAGTGGTGTAGATGGCATCGTGGGGGTCGGCTCCGTCGATGATGCATTCATAGATGGAGCACTCCACCGTGGCCAGCTCCACGCCAATGCCCGACGAGCAGTTGGCCTGGGGGTCGGCATCGATGAGCAGCACCTTTTGCTCCAGCGTTGCCAGCGAGGCTGCCAGGTTGATGGCCGTCGTCGTTTTGCCAACACCGCCTTTCTGGTTGGCAAGCGCAATGATTTTACCCATACACAATTCCGTTAAGATACTATTAGGTTGCAAAGTTAGCACAAACTGACGGAAAGCCCCCTTGTTTTCACCATTTTTTTTGCCTTCCCCATCGTGCCTGCGCCTTGATTTCAGCCTGTGGGCCATGTTTTTTGAGCATTCTTACCATAGTTTTGCAAAAATACACATTTTCCGCCCCTCCGGCCTTGTGCAGAGGGCGTTCTGCAACCCGTGTCGCAGGCCGCGGGCAGGTGAAAAATCCTCCGTGGGGTGGGTGCTGCACCGGCAAGGCGCAGGAGAAGCACCGACGCGGCTTGGGAAATTCCGGCTGCGGCGGAAAACTTCGGACACTGGGGCGTAAAAGCCAGGGCCGCCCTGCCCGGGTGGCAAGGCGGTCCTGTGGATGGGTGGTGAAGGTGTCAGTGTCCCAATCGCTTCACCTTGACCCTGAGGGGGTGGCGCAGGCGGTCGGCCTCCTGGGCCACCTGCCGTTCCCACTGCTGCATGTCGGCCGTGCCGGCCTTGCTCCAGGCCGCTCCCCACCAGTAGGTCATCGTCGTGCGGCGGCCGTGGGCGGTGCGCATGGCCAGCAGGTGGCCGAGGGCCTTGGCCTGCTGTTGCTCGTTGGGCGGCAGGGGGCGGTAGGCCATGTCCACGTCCCTCCGTGGAAAGACGCAGGCGGTGAATATGCGGCCGTTACCGGCCCTGGGGTTGTCGGTGGGGTCGCTGTACAGCATGTAGCCCTGCCGTGGGCGCAGGGCGTAGGCCGGCGTGTCGTCGGGGTGTACCACGATGCCTGCCGCCATCGTGGCCCGGTGGGGCAGGGGCGTGTAGCTCACCGTGAGGCGGTTCAGCAGGGCGTGGCGGTCCAGGCTGAGGGTGCGCACCTCGGTGTATGTGCCCAGCGGCGATGGCTCCTGGGGCGCATGGCGGGCGCGGAACGTGATGCGCAGCGGTCCGCTGTCGAGCACCTGAATGTCCTGGTAGCACCACGGATAGGCAATCCTGTCCTGCGGCGTGAGCAGGGCGGGCGTGCCGCATCCCAGCGTGGGCCCCACCTTGTAGCAGTCCATGCCGTTGCCGTGGTCCACGTGGTAGGAGACGCTTCGCTGCAGGGCCTTGGCCGCCTTGGGCTGCGTCTTCCGCAGCCTCCTGACGCTGTCCTGCACGACGGGGTCGAGCTCGCGCCTGTACCGCTCGTCCACGACGGGGCGGCTGGTGTTCTTCACCCACACGTCGTAGCCAAAGCTGCGCTCGCCGCTTCGTTGCAGCGCAGGGCCGTAGGCGCGGTAGGCCATGCGGTCGTTCTCCCATGCTATGTCGTCCAGCCGTTGCGGATAGACCTTGACGAAGACGGCCGGCAGCTCATTGGGCGGTTCTCCCGGGGCGGCGGTGAAGGCGGAACGGCCCTTGGCCGCGATGCTGGCGGCAAAGAGCAGCTTGCCGTCGTGGGTCACCTGGCTGGCCACGGCGCGGCCCTCGCCGTCGAGCACGCGCCACGCCGTGCAGCGGCCTGCGCTGCCGTCATGACCCAGCCGTTGCAGGGCTACCTCGACGACCTCGGTGCGTGCATAGGCCGACGGGTTGCCTACGCTGATGCGGAATGTCTGTGACCGCAGCGCGGGGCATGCCGTAAGCAGGGTGAAAAGTGTGAGAAGGGAAAGATGTCTCATCTTGATGGGAAAAAGAAAGGGACAGAACATGAATCCTACGTTCTGTCCCTTTCCGCCCGATGGTGGGGCGGGTGTTATTTTCTCTTGATATAGCCAATGATGTCGCCGCGCCTGACGGTGTCACCTTGGCGCACGGTGATTTCCGTAATGCGTCCGCCCAGGTTGGCCGGCACGCTGACCAGACGGCCGTTCAGCGTCTCCAGGGTGCAGAATTCGTCGCCTTCCTGGTATTCGCGCCCAATGTGGGGCTCCAGTGCCTGGCGCGTGTCGCCCTCGGCGCTCACTTCCCACAGGACGCGCCCAGTCTCGGGGGCTACGATGGGGTCGCTCTCGGCGTGGCGGCGTTCGGCAATCTGTTCGGGCGTGAGCCCGTTGCCGCCCTTGGCTTCGCGTGCCTTCTGTAGGTCTTCCTCGAAACGCTGCTTGGCTACGCCGCTCTTGAACAAGGGGTATTGTTCGGGGTGCATGGCAAATTCGAACAGTTCTTCCTGATCCTGACCCTCGTCCCAGCCGTTCTCCTTCATCTTCTGCTGGAACTCGGGCAGTGCGTCGGGGTAGTTGTCCTGCGGGTTCGCGTCGGTGAATTCGTAGCCCTTTTCCTTGGCCAGCTTGACGAGTTCCTTGTCCACCTGACCGGGCAGGCGGCCGCTCTTGCCCAGGATCATGCCCCACATGCTGTTGTCCATCATGGTGAATCGGGGCTTTCCCTGCTCCAATGTGAGCAGGTTCATGAGCGCAATGTTCTTGACGTACTGGCTGAACGGTGTCACCAACGGTGGGTAGCCCACGCGCGGCCATACGTAGGCCACTTCGTCGAACAGTTTCACGAGCAGCTCGTCCTCGGTGTACTCAGGCTGGCCCTTGCCCTTGCGTATGTTGTTGATGGCCTGCATGACGCCTTTCAGATCGGCCATCATGGAGCCCATCATGCCGCCGGGCAGCCCGCATCCCAGGAGCAGCGAGCTCATGAGCTTGTTGGAGGGATTCATGAAGTAGCCCAGGAAGTCGTCAATGAACTCCTGCGTCAGCTTGCGCACCTCCATGTAGGCGTTCATGTTGATGTCCTGCACCTCAAACCCGTAGTGCTTGAGCATGCTCTGGACGGAGATGATGTCGGGGTGCACCTTGCCCCAGCTCAGCGGCTCAACGGCTGTGTCAATGATGTCGCCGCCGTTCTGGGCTACCTCCAGGATGCTGGCCATCGAGAGTCCCGGGCCGCTGTGGCCGTGGTACTGGACGATGACCTTGGGATGGTTTTTCTTGATCATGGCCGTCAGCTTGCCCAACATGGCAGGCTGTCCTATTCCGGCCATGTCCTTGAGGCATATCTCGGGTGCGCCGGCCTCAATGAGCTGGTCGGCAATGTGGCTGTAGTATTCTGCCGTGTGGATGGGCGAATTGGTGATGCACAACGTGGCCTGGGGAATCATGCCTCCCTCCTTGGCGTACTCTATGCTGGGAATGATGTTGCGCACATCGTTGAGGCCGCAGAATATGCGCGTGATGTCCGTTCCTTGCTTCTTCTTGACTTTGTACATCAGGCGGCGCACGTCGGCAGGGACGGGATACATGCGCAGGGCGTTGAGGCCGCGGTCCAGCATGTGCGTCTGGATGCCGACTTCATTGAAGGGCTTGGTGAATGCACGCACGGCCAGGTTGGGATTCTCGCCGTAGAGCAGGTTGACCTGCTCGAAAGCTCCGCCGTTGGTCTCAACGCGGCTGAAGCAGCCCATGTCGATGATGGCAGGTGCCACGCGCTCCAACTGGTCGCGGCGCGGCTGAAATTTACCGCTGCTCTGGAACATGTCGCGGTAAACGAGGCTGAATTTTATTTGTTTCTTTTTCATAACAGTCTATGATATTGGAATTTTGATTTGGCTGCAAAGGTACTCTTTTTCTTTGAAGTGGCAAGCGAAATGCCATCTTTTTCTTGTTTGGGCCACATTTGGGGGCGGCGCAGGCTTCGCGCCCGCCCATTGTGCCGGCAGGGCGCGCCGCTTCTCTCCCAATGGACGTTTTTTTAGGTTTTTCTTTGCGCAATGCCTTGTTTTCCCTATCTTTGCATCGTAAATCTAAAGACTATGATATGAAGAAAGTATTTTTTTTCCTGTTGGCTGCCATCCCTGTGCTGGGAATGGCGCAAAAAATTGACTACAAGAAAGTGAACGCGCAGGCGCTGAGGGAGTACCAGCGGCCTGTGCGCCCGGGCACGAACGGCGAGAATCCCTTTTGGAACGGTTTTGCGCGCAAGTTCATGTATGCGCCGGCCTTCGACTTTCCCGAAAAGGACGGCGCGCGCGAGTACGTGTTTGAAATCAGCGATGCGCAGGGCCGCATGTGGCAGATGAAGGCGCGCAGTCCCAAGGCGGACCTGAGCCCCGTGTGGCAGCAGATTCCCGGCGGGACGGATGTCACGCTCCGCGTGTATGCCGTGGACCGGCAGGGCGGTAAGGACGCAACGCCGCTGGGCGAGCGCAAGTTCCTGCGCGACTTCCCCTTCCAGGGCCCGTACAATACGGCGGCGCGTCCCTACAAGGAGGCCGCCCTCAAGGCCATGCTCTACGTTCACCGCATGAAGACCATCCGCCATTGGGAGAAAAACCAGACACCCAACCTGGGATACAAATACAACACCTATGCATGCAAAATCATGGCCGCTACCATCAGGAATGAATGCATGGTGGCACGCTACTTCCCCGAGGAGCGCGAGACGGCCATCCAGATGGCGCGCAACGTGGCGGCCTATCTCAAGAGCATGAGCCAGCCCGGGGGTTCGCCGTTGGCCGGATTTCCCCCTACATATATAAATGGGGTGCTGGGGTCGGCGGAAATCAATCCTGCCGAAGCCGTGGCGACGACCATGTGCCTGGAAGCATTGCCCGTGGCCTGGAGCTTGCTCGATTTGTACAACGAGACCAAGGACCGCCAGTACTATGACTGGGCGCTGGGCATCGCCGACACGTACCTGCGCCTGCAGCGCGCCGACGGCAGCCTGCCCATCAAGGTGAAAGTTCCCTCGGGCGAACCCGTCAATGAGAGCAATGCCATGCTGTATCCCTTGGTGTGCCTGACGGACAGGCTGCATAGCGAATACGGCATTGAAAAATACGAAGGCATGCGCCTGAAGGCCGAACAGTGGATGCGTGACGTGGCCATTCGCAGCTTCAACATGACGGGCCAGTTTGAGGATGTGTCGGTGCTGAACCTCAAACCCTACGAGAACCTGACCAACTGTACGGCCGCGCCCTATGCCGACTACCTGTACAGCCATAAGGAGAGCACGGCGGCCGACCTGCGCGATGCCGACGACCTGATGCGGCTGAGCGAGGACCAGTTTACGTTTTGGAACATGCGCCCCCAGGCCAACGGCATACGCCAGCACACGACCCCGTGCGTGTTTGAGCAATACAAGTACCAAATGTCGGTGGACAACAGCGCGTGCAACGTGGCGGGCGGCTTCCTGGCCAAATACGAGCGCACGGGTGACCTGCTCTCCCTGGCCAAGGCCATTGCCCTGACCAACTCCATCACTGCCGTCCAGAATGTATGCACGGGCCAGATACCCACCACGTGGGAGCAGCGCACCAATGTGGATGCCGCGCTCAGTTTCTGGATCAATTGCCAGGTCTCATCCATCAACATGCTGCTGCGCATGGATGAGGCCCTGAGGGGAAAGTCCTCTTTCCGCTTTATTTGTTGAAGAAAGATCAAGTTAAACAAAAACAAAACATGCTATGAACAAAAAACATTACTTTGTGGTTTTTGTAGTACTGGCTTTGCTGGCATCCGTGGGTGCTGCGGCCAAGGACATCAACTACAAGAAAGTGAACGCGCAGGCGCTGAGGGAGTACCAGCGGCCTGTGCGCCCGGGCACGAACGGCGAGAATCCCTTTTGGAACGGTTTTGCGCGCAAGTTCATGTATGCGCCGGCCTTCGACTTCCCCGAAAAGGACGGCGCGCGCGAGTACGTGTTTGAAATCAGCGATGCGCAGGGCCGCATGTGGCAGATGAAGGCGCGCAGTCCCAAGGCGGACCTGGGCCCCGTGTGGCAGCAGATTCCCGGCGGGACGGATGTCACGCTCCGCGTGTATGCCGTGGACCGGCAGGGCGGTAAGGACGCGACGCCGCTGGGCGAGCGCAAGTTCCTGCGCGACTTCCCCTTCCAGGGTCCGTACAATACGGCGGCACGTCCCTACAAGGAGGCCGCCCTCAAGGCCATGCTCTACATTCACCGGCTGAAGACCATCCGCCACTGGAAGGATCATCAAGAGCCCAACATGGACTACAAGCACAATACCTATGTGTGCAAGATCATGGGCGCAACCCTGCGCAACGAGTGCATGGTGGCACGCTACTTCCCCGAGGAGCGCGAGACGGCCCTCCAGATGGCGCGCAACGTGGTTGCTTTCCTGAGGACCGTGAGCCAGCCCGAGGGCTCGCCCCTGGCTTTCTTTCCGCCCACCTACTACAAGGGGCTGATTGCCTCGGCCCGACAGGAGAACCAGAACACGACCATGTGCCTGGAGGCCTTGTCGGTGGGGCAGGGATTGCTCGATTTGTACAACGAGACCAAGGACCGGCAGTACTATGACTGGGCGCTGGGCATCGCCGACACGTACCTGCGCCTGCAGCGCGCCGACGGCAGCCTGCCCATCAAGGTGAAAGTGCCCTCGGGCGAGGCAGTGAACAACAGCAACGCCATGCTGCACCCCCTGCTGCGCTACCTGGAGCGCCTGCACGACGAATACGGCATCAGCAAGTACGAAGGCATGCGCCAAAAGGGCTACGAGTGGATGCGCCGCGTGGCTGTGCGCAGCTTCAACATGACGGGCCAGTTTGAGGACGTGACGGTGCTGAACCTCAAGCCCTATGAGAACCTGACCAACTGCACGGCCGCTCCCTATGCCGACTACCTGTACTGCCAAAAGGGCAGCACGGCCGAGGACCTGCGCGATGCCGACGACCTGATGCGGCTGAGCGAGGACCAGTTCACGTTCTGGGAGAAGACACCCCAGGCCAACGGCATACGCCGCCACACAACGCCCTGTGTGTACGAGCAGTACAAATACCAAATGTCGGTGGACAACAGCGCGTGCAACGTGGCGGGCGGCTTCCTGGCCAAATACGAGCGCACGGGCGACCAACTCTCCCTGGCCAAGGCCATTGCGCTGACCAACACCATCACTGTCGTGCAGAATGTGTGCACGGGCCAGATACCCACCACGTGGGAGCAGCGGACCAATGTGGATGCCAACCTGAGCTTCTGGCTCAACTGCACGGTAAGTTCCATCAACATGTTGCTGCGCATGGATGAGGCACTGAAGTAGCCGAAAACGACGAAGAGTCCCCACGCAGAAATGTCTCTGTGTGGGGATTTTTTTGTGCCTGTGGCTGGCGGGACGGCCGCCTGGGCGGCATGGGCGGCGCGCGGTGGGCCGGTGTGGTACGGCGCGGCCTGAAAGTTCCCCGAGGGCGGCCCGGAAAATTTTGGGCAAGGCGCAAGAACACCTGCTGTGGGGCGCAAAAAACCACGGCTGCGCGCCATGTGCGCCCAGCCGTGGTGTCATGTTCCGTGAAAAGTGGATTTTCGCCGTGTCAGACGAACAATACTTCGCGACCGTGGAAGAGGAAGTTGCCGGCAACGAGGTACTGACGGCACGTGGGCGAGAACTGGTCCTCCACGGTGATGTGCTCATGGCCGGCCAGGATGCACCTGAGCAGGCGCTCCTTTTTCAGGTAGGCTATGAAGTCGTGCGTCACGGGGTCTTCGGTCTGCTTCTTGTAGTCGCCCGTGATGGCGGGCAGCTTGCCGCTGGCCAGCGGGCCTTTGTCGGTCCAGAAGCGCACGGTGGCGCGCCACAGGGTGTCGGTGAAGAAGGGTACGTGCATGCAGAGCACGATGGGGAGTTTCTTCTTGACTTCCTCCTTGAACAGGCGCACTTGCTCCTCGGTCACGTATCCGTACACGTCGTCCAGCGTGACGAAGTTTACGCCGTTCACGACCTGTGAGTACAGCTTTACGTTGAAGGGGTATATGCTTTGCAGCTTGGCGCGGGTGTTGTCCTTGTAGGCCTCGGTGCGTTCCTCCTTGGGGTCGCTCAGCCACATGTCGGTGCTGAACTCGTGGTTGCCCATGGAGCCGATGAGGCCGTCGCCGAAGTATTTCTTTACCAGATCAAAGTTGGCTTCGCTCTGCCAGTCTATGATATCGCCCGTGTGTACCACGTAGTCCACATGCTGCCTGGCCCATGCCAGCGAGTCGCGCAGCGCTTCCTCCTGTCGGCCGCCGAATGTGGTGGTGCGCTTCTGGGTGAGCTGCTGCTTCTTTTCATTTTCGTGGAAATAGGCGGCGGTGAGGTGCGTGTCTGATATATGCAATACTGAGAAAGCTTTCTCCAGGCCTATTTCGACCACGGCATAACTCATGGACAGACGTTCATACTTGCCGCGCTGGGGGAACACGGCGGGATTGTCCTCGGCCACGGCGGGCAGCTGCGAGGTGGCCACGAGCGCGCCGCCCGCTGCCATGCGTTTCAGGAAATCTCTACGGTTAAGCATATTCTTAGGGTTTAATGAGTGTTCGTCGTTAACGGCCTTTTGTTGATGAAAGCCCAATGCGCATCAGGGCCACGCTGTGGGGCGGAAGGGTGGCCTTGAGGCTTTTCCCCGTCCCTGCGGTTTCGAGAGGTGCTTCCCTGAAGTAGCTGTGGGGTGTCACCTCGTCGGCCGTGTACAAGGTCGTCTCCAGCACCTGGCCCTTCAGTCCTAGGTCAAACTCGCGCGGTGTGTCGTAGGCTGCGTTGACCAGCGTCACGGTCAGCACCCCGTCTTTCAGGGTGGCGGCCGTGGAGTAGTCGCCATTGTCCTGTACGTGGCAAAGCCTGCCCCCTTGGTGCGCCTTCATCATGGCAAACACCTGTCCGTTGGCCGTCAGGCGGCTGCCTTGGGGGGTTATGAGGATGGCTCCCTCGCCCACTGGCTGGAAGTAGCAGGCCACCGGCATGTCCAGTGCGTTGCTCTCGTTGAGCAGGAAGTGCATCATCCGTGCCGTATAGATGCCCTCGCTCACGCACGAGGGCCTGTACCAGGCAAACCACTGGTTCCATTCGTCAAAGGAGATGTGCAGCCTGCGTCCGGTCCTGTCCAGGCTCTCTCGCATTTGCTTGACGCACTTGGCGGCACTTCCGGCTGAAGCTACTATCTGCCGGTAGGTGTTCTCCACCCCCTCGGGCGTGGTGAAGTGCCGCCCTCCCGCAGGAATGTTGTAGCGGTGCAGGGATACGTATTCGGCCAGGTCGGCCAGTGCTGCCCCGGATTCTTTTGCCCAGCCGTCATCAGGGTAATGTCCTGAGGAAAAGAGTTTCAGCCCAGGGCTTTTCTCCTTCATGGCCTCGGCGTGCGTCCAGGCCAGGGCTGCGTATGCCGCAGGTTCTTTCGGGCCTTCCATGTGCCTGTATCCCATTTCGTTGCCCAGCGACCAGAATGAAACATGGTAGGGTTCGCTGTGTCCGCGTTCGGCACGCATCTTTCCGTACTCTGTGTCGGCTGCGCCATTGCAGTATTCCACCCACTGGGCACTCTCCTCGGGGCTGCTCCACACCAGGTTGATGGTCAGCATGGGCTCAGCCCCCACTTCGCGGCACAGGGCAATGAAGTCATCTACGTTCATCTCGTGGTAGTCGTAGCCATCGGTGTAGGGTTGCGTCTCTATTTCGGTAGCTGCCTGCAGAGGGCCGCGCTGGTCAACGGGCAGCAACCCGTCTTTCCAGCGGTATTCACCGGCAAAGTTGCCGCCGGGCCACCTGATCAGGCGCGGGCCGATGGCTTTCAGCAGTTCCACCACGTCTTTCCTCATGCCGTGAAAATTGTCAGTGGGCATCATGGACAATGCTCCCAGCACGACTTCGGCCTTGTCGTGGAAAGTAAAACGGATGCATCCGTCGCTGTCATTGCAGGGGCATGCCATTTTCCATTCGCTCTCCGTCCAATCCTCGGCAGGCGCAAGATGCAATGTGTGGGAAGCATAGGTCTTCTCTCCGCTGCGGTCGGTCAGCTCTACTTGCATGGAAACGGGTGAAGATACTTTCGTCACCGTGCGCAACGTGTATTCCCTGCCGTTTGTCAAGGCTATTCCATACTGTCCTATCCCTGCTTTCTGCCCTTCCGCCAAGTTCTGTATGACTTGGGCGTTCAACTCATTGTATCGCTGCATCTTGGGGAGGCATACGTGGCGGGTGTAGGTCGCCTTGTTGTCCATTTCAAAAAACACCTTCTTGCCGATGCCGAACCATTGGGCTGCCACTCCCTCGTTGCGCGACGGCTTTCCCGCGAACTTCCTGTTCCTCAGCATTTGCGCACTGAGCCCTTCATGGATGGTGGCGCGCGTGTGCTCCAGGTTATGTCCGAAGATGTATGGTGAAACGGATTCTGTTTGGTTTACGTCTATTTTCTGTGCAGATGCCATGTGCAGGCTGCATGACAGGGTGAGCAGCCAAAAACACCTGAATGCGCGAAAATGTGACGGCTTCATTCCATGTAGGTAATGTCCATGTCGTAGCTCCACTGGTCAAAGTAGAGGTTGCCACCCTGCCATTCCACCTCGCCGCGCTGGAAGTCCACCGTTTCGCTGCGCGGGTATTGCTTTTGGGGCGACAGGTCCTTGCCATAGTCGCTGTTGACGATGAGACGCCAGGAATCAATGCCGCCAAGGAAGAACAACCGCTCGGCTTCGCTGCGGGCATAGGGCGGTACACCAAACGATTGGTCCACGGGAACCCAGCCCACGCCCTCGAAGTAGATTTCGGACCAGTCGTGTAGGTTCCATGCGCCGGGATGAGTCATGAATCCACTTTGGAAATGGGCGGGTATGCCGCAGATGCGGCACAGGGTGATGAACAGAAGGCTCACTTGTCCGCAGTCGCCGTGGCGGCTCTGCACTACATACATGGGAATGTTGTCCAGTGTGGAGTATTCGCGTGCCGAGGCCCAGGGGAATGTCCTGTCAACCCACAGGAACAGGGCACGTGCCTTCTGCAGGGGCGTGGTAAGGCCCGCCGTCAGGCTGTCGGCCAGCTGGCGCAGGCGCGGCGTGAAGATAATGTGCTTTTCCCTTTCGGCCGTGTACTCCTTGTAGAGGTCGGTCGTCGTGTCGTAGGGGAGAATCATGGCGTCGGCCAGGCCAAAGTATTGGCCGCTTGAGGTATATTCAAACGTTTCCTGGAACACGGTGGGCTGGCCTGCGACGGCTTTCTTTTCCATGTAGAGCGTGGAGTGTGCGCAGGCGGGATCGGAGAATGTGTATTGGGGCTCGCTGGCCGAAATGAACTTGACGTCCGTCTGCCGTTGGTGGTCGCTGCGCGGATAGGGCAGCCAGCAGCGCAGTGTCTCTCCGGCAGGCACGGCATCGGCATCCACAGTGAGCGTGTAGGTGATGCGCATGTGCTTGGGTGCGGCCAGGTGTTGGGGATGCTTGCCCGCTTCCTGCATTACTTGGGGCACGTTCACGCTGTCTACTTTTTGGTATTTGCTGAGTGCCGTGCCTTCTTCCTTCTGCTTGATGGCGATGCACGCCGAGTCAATGCGGAACAGGTTGGGCGCAGCATTCTTGAAGTATAGCTTCTGGCCATCCAGTTCCATCCACTCCAGTGCTCCCGTTGCGTCCCATTGGGCCATCTGCTCGTCGGTTACGTCGGGGATATACTTCTGTATGTATTCCTTTACTTCATCCTGGGTGCGCTTGAAGTCGCACAGCAGGCGGTGGTGCAGGTCCTTTTCCCAGCTATAGGCCGTGGAGGCATCCTTGTGACACGAGGCCAGCAGCGTCAAGGCTGCGAAGGCGCAGAGTAATTGTTTCATTGTTCTTGTTCGTTTTTGTTACAGTTTTACCACTCCGATGCCCGGCAGTTCGGGCAGGGTAATCTTGCCGTTCACTACTTCCATTCCCTTGAAGCGGTCGTTGGCGATGAGCAGGTTTCCGTCCAGGTCGGCAAAGTCGACGGCAGGCGAGAATTGGGCGGCGGCGCTCACGGCGCAGGAGGTCTCCGTCATGCATCCCACCATGACTTTCATGCCCAGCGCGCGGGCAAAGGATACCATCTTCCAGGCCTCGCGCAGTCCGGTGCATTTCATCAGTTTGATATTGATGCCCGAGAATGCTCCCTTGATGGCCACCACGTCCTTGAGCCTCTGTATGGATTCATCGGCAAAGACGGGCAGCGGACTGTGTTCGGTCACCCAGGCTATGTCGTCCAGTTGTTCCTTGGGCATGGGCTGTTCCACCATGACGATGCCTTTTTCTTTGAGCCAGTGTATCATGTCCAGCGCGTACTGCTTGTCTTTCCATCCTTGGTTGCAGTCCACGGCTATGGGCAGGTCGGTCACGCTGCGTATGGTCTCTATCATCTCCTTGTCGTTGTCGAGGCCCAGCTTTACTTTCAGAATATTGAACTTATTGGCGCACTCGCGCGTCTTTTCCTTCACCACTTCGGGTTTGTCAATGCCGATGGTAAAGGTAGTGTTGGGAGCTTTCTCACGGTTGAGTCCCCAAAGCTGATACCAGGGTGCGCCCAGCAGTTTGCCCACCAGGTCGTGCAGTGCAATGTCTATGGCTGCCTTGGCAGCAGCGTCACCATCCGACAGGCTGTCCACGTAGGTCAGTATGTCGTCCATTTGTGTGGGGTCATTGAACTGTTCCAAGTCCACTCGTTGCAGGAACTTGGTGACGCTTTCCACTGTCTGTCCCAGGTAGGGTGGCATGGAGGCTTCGCCGTAGCCCGTGATGCCTTCGTATTCTATCTCTACCTGTACGTCGGGGGTCGTGGTGCGCGAGTAGGAGGCCACGGTAAACACGTGGCGCAGCTTCAGTTCGTAGGGGAAGAAGCGCAGCTTCATTTTGCCGCCCCTGCCGCTGAGGTTAATCATGGGCCGACCTATGCTGTCGTCCTTACTGTTGCCCTTGCAGCCTGCGGCCAGTACTGCACCTGCGCCTGCCAGTGCTGCTGTCTTGAGAAAGTCTCTTCTTGTAGCCATGATGGTAAAAGTATATATGTGTCTTGTCCTAAAAGTTCAAGGAAGTTTGGTAGAACGGATTCTGGTCCGTCGTGTTCAGTCCGCTTTCTTTATTTATATATGGTATGACCCTGCCTGCAAAGAGCAGTCGCCGTGTGTTGCTTTCGTCGTAGAGTGGGTCGTTGGGGTCGAGGCTGTTCTCATGTACGCGGCCTATGGAGTGGATGAAGCGCTTGCCGCCCAGGTAGAAGCCCACGTGGCTCACCCTTTCGCGCCCTGTCTCAGGATTGCGCCGCCCAAAGAACAGCAAGTCGCCTGCCTGCAGGTACTTGTAGTCGTCGGTTGTCTCTATGCGCTGTCCTTTCAGGCATTGCTGGGAGGCATCTCGCGGTATGATGATGTCGTGCATGTACAGCGTGGTGCGTACAAAGCCACTGCAGTCCACTCCCTTGGCACTTGTGCCCGCCCACAGGTAGGGTATGCCGTGTAGGCGCCAGGCAGTCTTCAGTATTCCCTCCACGCTGTTGTCCAATCCTGCGCGCCACTGCTCCAATTCCTGCCCCATGTCCTTGGGCAGGTAGCCCTCGCGCCCGTCGGCATAGCCCACGTGGAAGAACTTTCCGTGCTTGCCCAGCAATTTCAGCCTGTTGCCGGCCACTACGTCGCTCACCATGTGCGATTGTTCGTCGGGTTCGGCAAACACCATGCCGTAGAGGGCTGTTACCACCACCTTGGGCGCGGCGTTCCAGGCTTCCAGCTCCTGCTTGCTGACACGCTGTATGGCTACCGGCTCCACCCAGCCCAGGTATTCGTCGGGCAGCTGCACTTGCAGCCACTTGTCGCGCTGGATGATGCGCACGGGCATGCCCATCAGCCCCTGGGTGACGTTTTCCTCGGCGTAGTCGGCTCCGCTTCTGAGGTTGCATACCGAATTTTTCACGATGCCCCAGGTTTCCTCGCCCAGACCATTGTCCTCGGGCAGCAACCTGATGCTGTCTGTCACCAGCAGGTCCTGCCGTTGCAGCGCATGCACCAGTTCCTGCCGTCCTTGCCTGCTTGTCGTTGTTCCCTCCAGGGTGACCTGTCGGCCCAGGGTGGTGCAGGTAATTTTCCAGATGGCCGTCCGCCCGTCGGGGGCAAATACTTGTTTCAGGCTGTCGTTCAGATGGTCGGCAATCGTCTGGCCCTGTCCCATGATGCGTGCCCCGTTGGACCAAGGCAGGCAGCATAGCAGCAGGATGAGCCACTTCTTGATGTTTCCGTTCATAGGACAATGTTGTTGTGTGTCGCTTGGGTTGGTGCTGGTGGGCGGTCGTTACTTGCTTTTCTTGGCCAGTGCCTTCAGGGTCTTCTCCAATTGCTTCTCGGCCTCCTTCACGCCCTTTTCTTTCAGCGTCTGGGTGTAGGCCTTGGCTATGGCTTCGCTTTGTTGCTCCTGCTCGGGTGAGGCAAAGGCGTGGCGGAAGCCCTGGATGTCGTAGCAATGGCCGCGCGTAAAGTCAGGAATGCTGACCGAGGCGTTGTTGTGGTCGCACGAGAGCGCACCCAGTTCGGCCAGGCAGCACCATTCGGCCAGGTCATACACATCCATGTCGAGCGGCAGACCGTTCTGCAGGCAGTACACCAGGCGGCTGTCCATGATGAAGTCCATGCCGCCGTGGCCGCCCACCTGCTTGGCTTTCTTACCATAGATGTCCAGTATGGGGGCGCGGTACTTCTTCTCCAGCGCGGCCCTGTCCTCGTCGCTCAGGAACTTGTGTGTGTTCACGTTGTCCTGGTTAGGCTTGACGCCGGCGGCATTCATTTGGTCGCTTCCCAGGGCATAGCCCTGCACGGGGTACTTGTTGGCAAATCCCCGCGTGCCCGTCAGCTGGTACATGCGGTTGTAGGGTTGCGGGCTCATGACATTGTGCTGGATTTCGATGACCTTTTCCCGCTCGGTGCGGATGAGGGTTGTCGTGTGGTCGCCGTTGCGGAAGTCGGTGACGGTCTCGCCCGTGGTTTTCTTGATGTATTCAGGGCCGGCCACTGCCTTGGTGTCCATGGCAACAAGGGTCTTCATGCGGTCGCCGCGGTGAATGTTCAGCAGCTGGGTTACAGGGCCCAGTCCGTGCGTGGGATAGATGTCGCCTCGGTGGTGACGGTTGTATTCCATGCGCCAGTTGTGCCAGAACTCGGGCCAGAATTCGTCCAGGTTGTGGATGTAGGCCCCCTGTACGTGCAGAATCTCGCCAAAGATGTCGTGCTGCGCCATGTTGAGCGTGTTCATCTCAAACCAGTCGTAGCAGCAGTTTTCCAGCATCATGCAGTGCAGGCGTTTCTGCTCGGCCAGGTTGATCAAGTCCCAGCAGTCCTGCAGGTTCATGGCGGCAGGTACTTCAATGGCCACGTGCTTGCCGTGCAGGAGTGCACACTTGGCCACGGGCACGTGGTGAAGCCAGTCGGTGGTGACGTAGACCAGGTCAATGTCCTCGCGGGCGCACAATTCCTCGTACCCCTTTTCGCCACTGTAGATGTCGGCTTCGGGCAGGTGGGCGTCGGTGAGTGTCTTCTGGCACTTTTCGGCGCGTTCCTTCTCGGCATCGCACAGGGCCACAATCCTGACGCCCTCAATAAACGTCCATCGCTTCACGGCGGCAGGTCCGCGCATGCCCAGGCCCACGAAAGCCACGCGGACGCGCGGCAGGGGGCGTACCGTCAGCCCCAGGGCGTGCTCCTGGCCCGCAGGCCGTGCGGGTGAGTCAACGACAATCGTTCCCTCTTCCCAGTGCCATTTTGTCTGGGCCTTGCCTTGCGAGGCCATTCCCCATAGTATCATTCCCAGCAGGAATGCAGTCAGTCTTAATTTTCGCATAGTCGTGTGTGAATAATTGATGATATTTGCTGCAAATTTAAAGAAATAAATCCAAAGCCTGCCCGATTTTCAACAAGAAAAATCCCTTGGCAGGCTCAAAACACAGAGTAAGGTAAAAATTAGTCCGAGTAATTTTAAAAAACTCGGGGAGTTTTTCAAAAAAGTCGGGGAGTTTTTTCAGGCAAGCACCTGCGTAATTGGCAGGACACGGAGCAGGGACAGAAAAAGCGGCCGCAAGCGGGCCGCTGATGGGTGATTGTTTTCGTGCTATGCCAAAGTTTTAAGTTAGCTGTACTGTTTACGATTAGTACGTTATTGTTTTTTCATGATTTATTCTGAATTTCGCAAAGAAATCGTCCACTGATTCGGGCATCCTTCCTGGCCTACTGCATCAAGGCCTTTTCGCTGGCCGGCCTGTCACGCATCACAGGCATCAACCATGGCCAGCTCTCCCACTACGTCACAGGCCGCGGCGTGCCCTCGGCCCGCACCAAGGAGAAAATGCAAAAGGCCATCCATGCCTTTGCCCACGAATTGGATGCCGTGCGCTTCGCCGACATCCTCAACCTGCAAGCCGAGGAAAGGACTTTCCGGTTCTCCCGTTCCGCATGGGCGGGCGCGTTCCGAGGCAAGGTGTCGGATGTGACGTTCAACAGGACCATCAGGGAAATAGCACGCGCCTGCGGCATCGACGGCTGCATGAAGCTCTACCGACAGGGAGAGTTTTCCTCAGGTCCGAAATGGCAGTACGTGTCTTCCCATACTGCCAGGCGCACCGCCGCGACCCTGCTCTATCTCAGGTGCAACAACATCTACCTCGTCTCGCGCATCATGGGGCATTCTTCCATCACGCAGACAGAAACCTACGTCTGCTGCTCGCTGGAGGACATGCCCGAATCCGTGAGCGATTTCTTTGCGAAATTCAAATAATTATTATTATCTTTGCAGTGCAAGAAAAAATAGAAGAATATGAAAATAGAGAATATCGGGCCATACCTTTGGTGGCTGTTAATTATGCTGTTTACTATTGATGATTTAGGTTGGGACGGCATTCTGTTTGTTCTTATCTTTACCGCCATCGGGTCTACAATCCTACTGCTTATCTATTACAAAGTGTACAAAAAGAATGAAAAATGGTGGAAGAAAAAGTTTGAAAGGTTTGGCGGATTAGACTGACATATTTCCACAGATTTCCCAAATCCATGTATAGAATAAGGGTGCCGAATTAGCTTTCGGCACCCTTTCCTTTCGCAACAAACTTGAAGCAAGAAAGTTTTTGCCTGAATATTGTTCCCGTGGCTGCAAGGTCGGAATATGTTTGCCCCAATCTTCAGCTGCCACGTTCCTTTTCTGCGAAATCAATGCCTTTTCTCGTAAGGCTGTATTTTGGATGATTACGCGTGCCCTCCGTTTTTGTGGCGTACCCATTCTTATAAAATTTTTCAAATTCACTCCTGGCCGCTATCTATAAGCTGCAACACGGTGTTTCGCAAGTGACGGACTTTCTCTTGGTAGAACGAATTAGTAAAACTTGTGTGTTTGGTGGAAAATTTTTCGAAAAACAGTTAAAACCAATGTTTAATTAACTGATTTTCCATCAAGTTGAATGGTCTTTCCTCATAATTTATGGTGACTTCGATGGGATTCGAACCCATGGCCCACAGCTTAGAAGGCTGTTGCTCTATCCAACTGAGCTACGAAGCCCCATAAATGTGGGTGCAAAGTTAATCCTTTTTACCCAAACGGCCAAATCAAAGCATCTTTTTATCTTCGGGGTGATATTTTTGTTTGTTTTAAGGCCCTAATTCCATACAATTTTGTAATTTCGCATCGCCTTTTGCGCACAAAATGTAGTGTTTGGGTCTGAAACCTGCTTGGACACGCATTCTGGGAAATAAATGAAATAATAACACACACAATAAACATAGGTTGAAGTATGAAAAAGTATAATTTTAACGCAGGTCCTTCCATTTTGCCTGCTGAGGTGATTGCACAGACTGCACAGGCTTGTCAGGAGTTTAACGGCATTGGTCTTTCATTGATGGAGATAAGCCATCGTTCCAAGGATTTCCAACCCGTGATGGACGAGGCTCAGGCCTTGCTGAAGGAACTGCTGGATGTCCCTGTTGGCTATTCGGTAGTCTTCCTGGGCGGCGGTGCCAGCCTGCAGTTCTGCATGATTCCGTTCAATTACCTGGAGAAGAAGGCTGCCTACCTGAACACGGGCACTTGGGCCAAGAAGGCCCTGAAGGAAGCCAAGCTCTTTGGCGAAGTGGTAGAGGTGGCTTCTTCGGCCGACAAGAATTATACCTTCATCCCCAAGGACTACAGCGTGCCTGCCGACGTGGACTACTTTCACTTCACGTCCAACAACACCATATACGGCACGGAGATACGCAAGGACTTCGACCTGCCCGTGCCCGTGATTGCCGACATGTCGTCCGATATCCTGAGCCGTCCCGTCGACGTCAGCAAGTATGCCGTCATCTACGGCGGTGCTCAGAAGAACCTGTCCATGGCGGGCCTTACCTTTGTCATCATCAAGGATGACACGCTGGGCAAGGTGTCGCGTGCCATTCCCACCATGCTGGACTACCGCACCCACATTGACAAGGGGTCCATGTTCAACACGCCCCCCGTCGTGCCCATCTACAGCGCGCTGATGAACCTGCGCTGGGTCAAGGCCCAGGGTGGTGTCAAGGAGATGGAGCGCCGTGCGCTGGAGCGTGCCGCCATCCTGTACGACGAGATAGACCGCAACAAGCTGTTCCGCGGCACGGTCGAGACGGAAGACCGCTCCGTCATGAACATCTGCTTCGTCATGAACGACGAGTACAAGGACCTCGAGGCCGACTTCATGGCCTTTGCCACGGCCAGGGGCATGGTGGGCATCAAGGGTCACCGCTCGGTGGGCGGATTCCGCGCCTCGTGCTACAACGCCATGTCCCGCGAGGGCGTCGAGGCACTCGTGGCCTGCATGAAGGAGTTTGAGGCCCAGCACTGATCTCAAGGGTAAGCATCATTACAACAAGAACACACACAGAACAAGACGCATTATAAAATATGAAGATACTAGTTGCAACATCCAAGCCCTTTGCCCCCGTGGCAGTCGAGGGCATCAGGCAGGTCGTCGAGGAGAACGGCTACGAGCTGTCCCTGCTGGAGAAGTATACCGACAAGCAGGACCTGCTCGGTGCAGCGGCCGATGCCGATGCCATCATCGTAAGGAGTGACAAGATAGACGAAGAGGTGTTCAGCGCCGCCCGTCAGCTTAAGATCGTCGTGCGTGCCGGTGCAGGCTACGACAACATTGACCTGGAGGCGGCCACCCGCCATGGCGTGGTGGTCATGAACACTCCGGGCCAGAACGCCAACGCCGTGGCCGAGCTGGTGCTGGGCATGCTCGTCTTTGCCGTGCGCAACTTCTACAACGGCAAGGCAGGCAGCGAGCTCAAGGGCAAGACCCTGGGCCTGCTGGCATTCGGCAACGTGGGGCGCAACGTGGCCCGCATAGCCAAGGGATTTGACATGGACGTCATGGCCTATGACGCCTTCTGTCCCGCCGACGCCATCCAGGCAGCCGGCGTGACTCCCGTGGCCAGCCGCGACGAACTGTTCGACAAGTGCGACATCGTGAGCCTGCACATCCCCGCCACCCCCGAGACCGTCAGGAGCATCAACGCCCAGGTGGTGGGCCGTATGAAGAAGAACGGCATCCTGGTCAACACGGCCCGCAAGGAGGTCATTGACGAGGAAAGCCTGCTCCAGCTGCTCAGCGACGAGCGCCCCGACCTCAAGTACGTCACCGACGTCATGCCCGACGCCCACGTGGCCTATGCGGCCCAACTGGAAGGACGCTATTTCTCCACGCCCAAGAAGATGGGTGCCCAGACGGCCGAGGCCAACATCAACGCCGGCCTGGCTGCCGCGCGCCAGATAGCAGGCTACCTCAAGGACGGAATCACCAAGTACCAAGTGAACAAGTAGGAACAATATACTGAGAGAGAGCCCATGGCCATCGTAAAACCATTCAGGGGCGTGCGCCCGCCCCGAGCCTGCGTCGAGCAGGTGGAGAGCCGTCCCTACGACGTGCTCAGTTCCGACGAGGCGCGCCAGGAAGCGGCAGGCAACGACATGTCGCTCTACCACATCATCAAGCCCGAAATCAACTTTCCCGAGGGGACGAGCGAGTACGACCCCCGCGTCTATGAGAGCGCGGCCCTCAACTTCCAGGCATTCCAGGACAAGGGCTGGCTCGTCCAGGACGACCACGACTGCTACTACCTCTACGCCCAGACCATGCAGGGCCGGACGCAGTACGGCCTGGTGGTCTGCGCCGCCGTGCAGGACTACTTGGACGGCGTCATCAAGAAGCACGAGCTCACCCGCAAGGACAAGGAGGAGGACCGCATGAAGCACGTGCGCTCCACCAATGCCAACATGGAGCCCGTCTTCTTTGCCTACCCCGACGACGAGGTGCTCACGGCCCTCACGGCCAAGTATGCCGCCCTCGAGCCCGAGTACGACTTCATAGCCACCGTCGACGGCTTCCGCCACCAGTTCTGGGTCATTGACGACGCGGCCGACATGCAGGCCGTCACCCAGGCCTTTGCCCGCATACCCTCGCTCTACATTGCCGACGGCCACCACCGCTCGGCCGCCGCAGCCCTCGTGGGAGCGGAGAAGATAAGGCAGAACCCCCACACCACGGGCCGCGAGGAGTACAACTACTTCATGGCCGTGTGCTTCCCCGCCAGCCAGCTTACCATACTTGACTACAACCGCGTGGTCAAGGACCTCAACGGCCTTACGCCCCAGCAGTTCCTGCAGGCCCTGGCCCAGGACTTCGCCGTGGCCGACCGGGGCACCGAGCCCTACCGCCCTGCCTGCCTGCACGAGTTCTCCCTCTACCTGGAGGGGCGCTGGTACAGCCTGCAGGCCAAGGCCGGCACCTATGACGACCAGGACCCCATTGGCGTGCTCGATGTCGACATATCCTCGCGCCTCATCATCGACAAGGTGCTGGGCATCAAGGACCTCAGGACCGACAAGCGCATTGACTTCGTGGGCGGCCTGCGCGGCCTGGGCGAACTGAAGCGCCGCGTGGACAGCGGCGAGATGAAGGCAGCCCTGGCCCTCTATCCCGTCACCATGCAGCAAATCATGGACATAGCCGACAGCGGCAACATCATGCCCCCCAAGGCCACCTGGTTTGAGCCCAAGCTGCGCAGCGGACTGGTCATCCACAAGCTCGATAATTAAAAAGAACCCATTTGTTAATTTAAAGGAATTAATATGTTTCAAAAGGGAAGCCCCTGTGAAGGTCCTTCCCTTTATTCTTTTTGCGCCGTGCCGAAAGCACGGCGGCATTTGTACATACCTGTTTTCCCGTCTGAAGGCATCTCGTAGCCCGGCGGCCCGAGCATGTGTGGTTTCCGTCAAAAGTACACAGGCATGGCGACATGTAGGTGTATGATTTCCGTGAAAAGCATACGGACATGGTGACCTATGCCTGAGACATCCCGTCGGAAGACATCGGAATGCCGCACCTTGTGCCCCGCAGGGTGCGGTGAAAAGCCCTGGGATGAGCCATCTTTTTCATTTACTTCAATTGGAAAACGATGTTTTTCCAATCGGAATAAAATGATTTTCTACTTGAAAAAAATGAACATTTCATTTGAAAAATCATGAAGGAATGCCTATCTTTGCAGCCGGACAAGGCACTTTCGGGGGCATATCCTGCCTCGTTTTGGGGAATTCCCTGCCTTATTCGGGGAACTTTCCCTGCCCCTTGCGGGTATGCTCCCTCGGTGCTTGCAGCGCGGTTTAACCACCAGATATGTAAAAAAGAATGCTATGGCAATAGACTATGACTTCTACGAGGCCTCCAACCTCAAGGCGGCCAAGTGCGACGTGTATGCGCGGCCCGTGGGCGGCCAGACGGTGACCACCGAGCAGCTGGCGCGGTTCATCGAGAAGGGCACGACGGCCACGCGCGGCGACATCAGGCTGGTGCTCAGTGCGCTGGCCGACGAGATTGTGTTCCAACTGAGGGAGGGCAACCGCGTGCAGGTGGACGACCTGGGCACGTTCTCCATCGCCATGGAGGGCCAGGCGGGGCGCGACCGCAACGGCCGCCTGCTGCTCAAGGGGGCGCGCATCAGGTCGGTGCGCTTCCGTCCGTGCCGCCAGCTCATGCAGAAGATGGGTTCGGTGCAGTTTACCCGCAGCAACCACCTGGGCCACCACTCGGCGCGGGTGAGCCAGGAAGAGGTGCTGGCCGCCGTGGACAGGATGACCCAGGGCGGCGGCACGTTCACCGTGGCGCGCTTCCGGAGTGAGCTGGGGCTGTCGGGCGGCATGGCCTACAAGTGGCTCAGGCAGCTGGCCGAGGACGGCGTGGTGAGCAACGTGGGGGCGCGCAACTGTGCCGTCTATGTGCGCAAGGAAGGACAACGGGATTCTTAATGAGGCTGATGAAGGGAGGTACACTCCTCAGTCACTTCGTGGCAGCTCCCCCTAGGTTAGGGGAGCAATGCATACTTCTCAGATGCTTTGAATTCCTCCCCTAAGCCAGGGGAGGTGGCGCGCAGGGCCGGAGGAGTGTGTGTATGAGTGTGCGCCCCATGCGGGCTTGATGCTTCGCGTGGGGAGAAAGTATTAACCCGTTGGCGGAATTAAATATCTAAAAGAATGTATAGCAAAAAGTTGCACATATCAAAGATTTTTAGTAACTTAGAGCGTCCAACCTTTAAGTTATATAATCTCATTATGTGCAACCTGTACACAAAGTTCGTCAACTTTCTGGAGATATGCAAGAATTTCTCCAAAGATTTAGTCTCAGATGCTGGAAATATCCGCCGTCCTGGTCCAGTTCCCCGTTTTTCAGACTTGGAAGTCATCGCCTTGGGCATGGCAGCCGAGGCCGAGGGGATTGACAGCGAAAACTGGTTGTTCGAGGCAAAACTGAACGAATGCCGTGCCTCCATCCCCAACCTTATTTCCCGTCGGCAGTTCAACGACCGTCGCAAGTGTGTGTGCGGCCTTTTGGAGCAGATACGCAGTCGCATGGCAAAGGAGATGGATGGCGGCGAGGATTATTTCTGCATAGATTCAAAGCCAATAGAGGTATGCCGTGTGGCTCGTGGGAAACGCTGCAAGATGGGCAGGACTGGGGCTTTTGAAAAAGCCCCGGACTTCGGTTACTGTGCCTCGCAGGGCACCTACTTCTACGGATACAAACTCCATGCGCTCTGTGGATTGAGCGGCGTCATTCACTCCTACGACCTTTCCAAGGCAAGTGTCCACGACATCAACTACATCAAGGACATCAAGCACGTTTATCACGATTGCAGCATCTTTGGCGACAAGGGCTATATCGGTGCAGAAGTACAGCTTGACCTCTTTGAAACAGCAAACATCAGGCTTGAATGCCCATATAGGCTGAACCAGAAAAACTGGAAACCGACATTTGTACCATTTGCCAAAGCGAGAAAGAGGGTAGAGACGTTGTTCTCACAACTTACTGACCAATTCCTCGTCATAAGAAACTATGCGATAGACACCTGCGGTCTGTTTGCCAGAATCATTGGCAAAGTCAGTGCGCTGACCGCATTGCAATACATCAACCACATTAACAACAAGCCAATTGGTAGGATTAAGTATGCACTGATTTAATTCCGCCAACGGGT
>JAGAYF010000007.1 GCA_017940605.1 Bacteroidaceae bacterium | reverse complement strand
CCACCAATTCGCGGTTGCCGTCGGTGCGATGGTGTATAAACATGAGTTTTTCGTTCAGGAAACCGCCGTCGCTGCCGAATTGGCGGAACTTGAAGCCATTTTGCAAAGGGGCAGCGTACACATCCTGCCCGCCGTAGGCGCGGCCGTGCCTGGCCATTGCCTTCAGGAAGAAGTAGCCGCAGTCAAACCCGTAGGCTGCCATGGAAAGTGCGGCATCCTGCAAGCCAACGGAGAAATTCTTCCTGTACCGGGCTTCAAATTCCTTGTTCCTGGCATTGGCGGCATCGCGGAAATAGGGCGAAAACAGGTAGGCATCCAGCAGGTGCAGGTCTTGGCTGCGCTGCTGCGCCCATGCCAGCCACTCTGTGTAGCCTATGAGCGATATGGTGTACTGGGGATTGGCTTTCCTGAACAGAACCAAATCGTTCAGCACGGCCATGGCACTTTCCTTGTCCGATGAGGAAAGCATCAGCACGTTGTGCTTGCTCTTGCTGAGGCGCGAAGCCAACTGGTTCTGCGTAAAGCCCATCTGCAGAAACCTTACCTTCTTGGCCGCTCCCTTGGCGGCAGCCACATAGGGGTGGGCCACTTGCTTGGTGTCAATGAGGACCAGGTTGGCCTTGGGAAAGGTGGCGCCTACGAGCGCAGCTGCATTGTCGTCCAGCACGTCGGCCCACGGCAGGAGCGCATAGAAATGGGTGTTCAGGTTGACGGCATCGCAATTGCTGCTGAACGGGCTGACCACATTCACTCCGAACGAGGCGGTCAGGCTGCTGATGGCACGCAGCTGCTGATTGTCGTCAGGGCCGAAGATAACGTCCAGGTGAGGCACGATAGTGTCCTTCAGTATGGTTTGTATGGGGGTGTCGGCCGTGTTGTAGGTGTACACCCGAAAGGATGTGCCGTCCTTGCGCAGGGAATCGACGGCTATCATCAGGCCGCGGTAGAATTCCACCGACTCCTGGCTGACAGCACTGCCCTGCTGGAACGGCAGCATGACCCCCAAACGCACGATGCG
Organism: Bacteroidaceae bacterium; assembly: GCA_017940605.1. Lineage (GTDB taxonomy): Bacteria > Bacteroidota > Bacteroidia > Bacteroidales > Bacteroidaceae > UBA6382. The sequence goes on along the minus strand of JAGAYF010000007.1, from coordinate 5,926 downwards.
ACCCGTCTGAGCCAAGCAGGCAGGCAACAGGCTGAACGTCAGGCAGCATAAAGCCAAGATATGCTTCTTCATCTGTACAGTGATTCAAATATTTTGGGTACAAAAATACAAAAAATAGGCGACAGACGGGCGGTCAATGCGTCTGTTTTTAGAAATAAGCCATGGTTATCACGTCAACAGTTTTGTAGTATTAGTTTCATAAATTACCGTAAAACGCAATAAATCAATGATTATTCAATAAATTAAACCGACCAGGAATAAACGATTTTTTTACGCCTTGCCTGAAATTTTTCAGGCCGCATTCACCCTGTTTTTACGCCCTGCAGACGGAGTTCTTGCGCCTTGCAGTTTCAATTTGTAGCCAGACATGTCCTAATTTCACTTGGCAAGCACAATATTTATGTCCGTGCGTGCGTTATTGTATCATGAACCGTGCCGACATGGGGCGGCAGAAGACGAAAAAGGATGGACGCAGTCATGTTTCTCGGCACAAAACACCTGCTGTTTCCAGGAAAAAGTGTACATTTGCAATACAATTAACCCATGACAGTAATGATGAAAGCAAGAATACAGGGTTGGGCCGCGCTGTTGCTCGTCGTGCTGGCCGCCATGCCGGCATGGGGCAGCCGAAGTGTCAACCTGCCGTCGGCCAGTCCCACCATGACGATTGAGACAGAGTACGGCGACGAGGAAAACACCGAATACAACGGTTCTGCACCCATCGTGGCCCATTTCAGGAGCAACGTGGAGGACCTGGGGCAATACACCCCACTCTATGAATGGCACATCTATGAGGCCGGCAAGGAAGACAATCCCTCCATCATCCGATATGATGCCAATTTGGACTATACATTCAAGCAGTCGGGCACGTTCTATATTTCCCTGGCCATCTCCTTCGTGCTGGGAACGGACACCGTGAACTATGAGCTTGAGACTCCGTTCAGCGTAACGGCCAGCGAGTCCTCATTGCGAGTACCCAATGCCTTCACACCCAACGTCGACGGGTTTAACGACGTGTTTAAGGTCAAGGATGGCTATCGCAGCATCATCAAGTTCCATGGCTACATATTCAACCGTTGGGGGAAGAAACTTTTTGAGTGGACCGACATCAGCCAGGGTTGGGACGGAAAATACAACGGCCACGACGTGGCCGACGGCGTGTATTTCTGCAAGATTGAGGCCCAGGGGGCCGACGGCAAGAAGTACCACGTACACAAGGCGGTCAGCCTCCTGAGAGGATACCACGAGGACGGTAACTATTAGAATTGAAATCGACTTTTCCACATGCCAGAAAACAACAGGATTAACGTTCTGGGGGCGCGTGTGCACAACCTCAAGAACGTCAATGTCAGTATACCACGTGACAGCCTTACGGTCATAACGGGCCTGAGCGGCAGCGGCAAGAGCTCGCTGGCCTTTGACACCATCTTTGCCGAGGGACAGAGACGCTACATCGAGACATTCTCGTCCTATGCACGCAACTACATGGACAACATTGAGCGTCCCGACGTGGATCAGATAACGGGCCTGAGCCCTGTCATCAGCATTGACCAGAAGACCACGAACAAGAATCCGCGCTCTACGGTGGGCACGGTGACCGAGGTGTATGACTTCCTGCGCCTGCTGTTTGCGCGCATCGGCCAGGCCGTATCCTATGAATCGGGCGAACGGATGGTGAAGTATACGGAGGAGAAAATCGTCCAACTCATTGTGGAGAAATACCAAGGCCGTCGCATCTACCTGCTCTCGCCCGTCGTGCGCAACCGCAAGGGCCACTACCGCGAACTTTTCGACACCATTCGCAAAAAGGGATTCCTGTATGCCCGTATTGACGGCGAAGTGAAGGAAATCTCACAGGGCATGAAAGTGGACAGATACGTCACCCACAACATTGAAGTCGTGATAGACAAGATGGCAGTCAAGCCCGAGGACACCCATCGCCTGGCGCAAAGCGTTGCAACGGCATTCAGGCAAGGCAGTGGCATGATGCTCATACTGGATGCCGAAGACGGCGGCCTGAGATACTACAGCAAGCACCTCATGGACCCTGTGTCGGGCCTGTCGTACCGCGACCCCTCACCCAATGACTTTTCATTCAACACCTCAACAGGGGCATGTCCGCGATGCAAAGGACTGGGCGTGGTGAGTGTCATCGACATGGAGAAAATAGTGCCCAACCCAAAACTTTCCATCAAGGACGGCGGCATCATACCGCTGGGAAAATATAAGAATGCGCTGATATTTTGGCAGATATCCTCGTTGCTTGAAGCCTACGACTGTACGCTTGAGACACCCATTGCCGAAATTCCGCAGGATGCCCTGAATGAAATTTTTGATGGCTCGGAACGCGAGATTCGCATCCGCGCGGAGCTGCTCCATGCCTCGAATGACTATTTTACACAGTTTGACGGACTCGTGAAGTACATCAGGCAGATGAGCGACAGCGAGATGACGGCGGCCGCACAGCGTTGGGCCGAGCAATTCAACAAGCAAACTGTATGCCCAGTGTGCAACGGAGCCCGGCTGAGCCGCGAGGCACGCCATTTCTTTGTGAACGGCAAGAATATACATGATTTGTCGCTGATGAACCTCAGCGACCTGTATGACTGGATGGTCGACCTGCCGCAGCATCTGGACAAGATGCAAGGTAAGATTGGTTCGGAAATCATAAAAGAGATATGCACGCGGCTGCAATTCCTGTTGAACGTCGGCTTGGGCTACCTGTGCCTGCATCGTAGCTCTGCAACGCTGAGCGGAGGGGAAAGCCAGCGCATCAGACTGGCCACCCAAATTGGCAGTCAGTTGGTAAATGTCCTCTACATACTGGACGAACCCAGCATAGGCCTGCACCAACGCGATAACATGAAGCTAATTCGCGCCCTCAAGGAACTTCGCGACATTGGAAACACCGTCATAGTGGTGGAACACGACAAGGAAATGATGTTGAACGCTGACTACATTGTCGACGTTGGGCCGCGCGCCGGACGAAAGGGAGGCGAAATCGTTTTTGAAGGCAAGGTGGAGGACATGCTCCGGCAGCATACGCTTACATCCGACTACCTGAACGGCACAGTCAGCATACCTGTTCCGGCGGACCGACGGGCAGGCAACGGAAAAGCACTGAAGATTATCGGTGCAAGCGGAAATAACCTGAAACACATTGACGTGGAGTTTCCACTGGGAAAACTCATTTGCGTGACGGGTGTCAGCGGTAGCGGAAAGAGTTCCCTGATTACCGATACGTTGTTGCCCATTCTTTCGCACCACTATTTCCGTTCCCTGCAAGAACCCCTACCCTACGATGACATTGTAGGACTGGATTTGCTTGACAAAGTTGTGGACGTAGACCAAAGCCCGCTGGGCAGAACGCCGCGTTCCAATCCCGCAACGTACACAGGCGTGTTCAGCGACATACGAAACTTGTTTGTAAACCTGCCCGAAGCCGCCATAAGGGGCTACAAACCCGGAAGATTCTCATTTAACATCAGCGGAGGCCGCTGCGAAACCTGCAAAGGCAACGGATATAAAATAATAGAGATGAATTTCCTGCCCAATGTGCTTGTTCCATGTGAGACATGCCACGGGAAAAGGTACAATCGCGAAACGCTGGAAGTAAGATTCAAGGGAAAGAGCATTGCCGACGTTCTGGACATGACGATAAACCAAGCTGTCGAGTTCTTTGCCAATGTTCCGCACATCTTGCACAAGATAAAGGTCCTGCAAGACGTGGGATTGGGCTACATCAAGCTGGGACAATCGTCCACAACGCTCAGCGGCGGTGAGAGTCAGCGCGTCAAACTGGCCACGGAGCTTTCAAAGCGTGACACAGGCCGCACCCTCTATATTTTGGACGAGCCCACGACAGGTTTGCACTTTGAAGACATCCGCGCACTCATGTCCGTCCTCAATCACCTTGTGGACAAAGGGAATACAGTCATTGTAATTGAGCATAACCTTGACGTTATAAAGAAGGCAGACCACATCATTGACATGGGACCTGAGGGCGGACAGGCCGGAGGCACTGTCGTCACAACCGGAACGCCCGAGGAAGTGGCATTAAGCGGCATCGGCAACACTGCTCCGTTCATCAAACAGGAATTAGGCCTATGAGCAATCCAATTAAAAAGACTAATGCGGCGCGCCTGCTTGATCAGGCGCATATTCACTATGATTTGATTCCTTACGAGGTCCATCCGGATGATTTGGGCGCGGCCAAGGTTGCCAGCAGCTTGGGGGAAAACGTGAAACAAGTGTTTAAGACCATTGTTCTGGAGGGTGACAAAATAAAATACTTTGTCTGCGTTGTGCCAGGCGACAAGGAAATCAACTTAAAAGCGGCCGCCAAAGTCAGCGGCAACAAGAAATGTGAGACATTGCCGCTCAAACAGCTTCTTCCATTGACTGGATACATTCGCGGAGGCTGTTCCCCCATCGGGATGAAGAAGAATTTCCCCACTTACATTGACAACAGCGCAAATGAATTTGATTCCATTTTCGTTAGTGCCGGCCAAAGGGGATTGCAACTCAAGATAAACCCTCAAGACTTGCGAGAAGTGACGCAAGCCACCTTTGCCGATCTGGTTTGATACGATCAAATATTTAGTTCAGACATGAAAAGAATACTTCTGTTTAGCATTTTGGCCTGCGGACTGGTCTGCATTGCTGCTGGTGTGTTTTATGTGATGAATTATAGCTATGAATCACACGCAGCCATGCTATTGGCTTCCTTGTGCATGCTTGTTCCTGCCGCAGTCACAATTTTTATGCAGGCTGTCATTGAGAAAGAACGACCGTCGCACCGTATCGGTCTCCGCTTCAGGCCCAATTGGTGGTGGTTGGCCTGTTGGCTTCTCCCAGCAATGCTTTCTATAGCTACAATGGGCGTTTCCTGTCTCTATCCCCACACAGATTTTTCGTTTCATACGGATCATTTCACCACTGCCATTGACAAAATCAATTCGGCAGCACAGGGAAAACTGACAATAACGCCTCAATTGTTCCTCGTCACGAACTTTATCAACGGATTGATTGCCGGAGCGACCATCAATGCCTTGCTGGCATTGGGCGAAGAGGTAGGTTGGCGTGGCTATTTGCTCCGTCTTTTCAGCGGCAAGCCCTTCGTGCTGTCCGCCATTGTTATCGGATTCATTTGGGGCATATGGCATCTGCCGTTGATACTTCTTGGCCACAACTATCCCCATCACCCCATTATGGGCAGTGCCCTCATGCTTGTTTTCTGCATCACTTTGAGCCCCATCATGCAGTATTTGCGCCTCAAGTCAGGTTCTCTCATTGCCGTGGCCATTTTCCACGGAACATTCAATGCCTTTGGCGGTCTGGGGTTGCTTTGCCTGAACAACTTTGACGAGTTACTGGACGGCAGTGCTGGATTGGCCGGCATATTGGTCTTGCTCGCGGCCGACGTATTGCTGTATTGCCATGATAGCCGCTTTTCAAAATCAAGCATATTCAAGTCCGGCATTCCCCTGCCCCAATAACAGCATCACTTTCCCAAAAGAAAACAAAAAGTATCCAAAACAAAAATCCCTTCGGGCTGAAAGCCCAAAGGGAGCGTAGCGCCTACGGGAATCGAACCCGTGTTCCATGCGTGAGAGGCATGTGTCCTAGCCGCTAGACGAAAGCGCCAGATATTGAAGCGGAAGCTAGGAGATTCGAACTCCTGGTACCGAAACCGGTACGGCAGTTTAGCAAACTGCTGGTTTAAGCCACTCACCCAAACTTCCAATCCACATTTCCGCTGAAATGCGATGCAAAAGTAATGAATTATTTTTATTCGGCCAACTTTCCGCCAAGAAAATATCATCATTGAGATTATTTTTCCCCAACGTTGTATTTATTTTTTCTCTACTAAATCAAGAAAAATGGGCAAATGGTCGCTGAATCCACCTTGGTATCTATATCCATT
>JAGAYF010000066.1 GCA_017940605.1 Bacteroidaceae bacterium | reverse complement strand
GCTTGCCCACGATGTTGCTGCGGCCCAGGACGACGCAGTGCCTGCCACTGGTGACAATGCCGTAGCGGCGCAGCAGTTCCAGAATGCCCTTGGGGGTGGCGCTGATGAAGCAGGGAAGACCTATGGCCATGCGGCCCACGTTGATGGGGTGGAAGCCGTCGACATCCTTGCGGTAGTCAATGGCTTCAATGACTTTCTGTTCGTCAATATGCTTGGGGAGTGGCAGCTGCACAATGAATCCGTCCACGCTGTCGTCGTTGTTCAGTTCCTCTACCTTGTCAAGGAGTTGCTGTTCGGTAATGTCGTCCTCAAATCGAATCAAGGTGGACTCAAACCCGCATTCGGCGCAGGCTTTCACCTTGTTGGCAACGTAGGTCTCGCTGCCGCCGTCGTGGCCAACCAGTATGGCGGCCAGGTGGGGGCGTTTGCCTCCCTGGACAACAATGTCCTGTACCTGTTGTGCAATCTCAGCCTTGATAGTGGCCGCTGTGGCTTTTCCGTCAATGAGTTTCATGGTGTGTCAGGGCTTTAGGGGAATGTTGTTGAGGTCCATCATGGATTTCGGCATGTTCTTCATGGCCGATCCGAAGTGTTTGTCGCTTACCATCTTCATCATCTTGCGGGTCTGCTCAAACTGCTTGAGCAGCCTGTTGACCTCCTGGATGTTCGTTCCCGAGCCCTTGGCAATCCTCATGCGGCGGCTCTGGTTGATGGCATTGGGATTGGCGCGTTCAAAGGGGGTCATGCTGTATATGATGGCTTCAATGCTCTTGAATGCATCGTCCTGTATGTCCATATCCTTGATGCTCTTCCCCACGCCAGGAATCATGGCGGCCAAGTCCTTGATGTTGCCCATCTTCTTGATTTGGTTGATTTGGGTGAGGAAGTCATTGAAGTCAAACTTGTTCTTAGCAATCTTTTTTTGCAGGCGTCGGGCTTCCTGTTCGTCATAAACGGCCTGGGCACGCTCCACCAAGGACACGACATCGCCCATGCCCAGTATGCGGTTGGCCATGCGGTCGGGGTGAAACAGGTCCAGGGCCTCCATCTTTTCACCAGTACCGATGAACTTGATGGGTTTGTTCACCACGGCCCTGATGCTCAGTGCCGCACCGCCTCGGGCGTCGCCGTCCAGCTTGGTAAGGACGACGCCGCTGAAGTCCAGCCTGTCATTGAACTCCTTGGCCGTGTTCACAGCGTCCTGACCGGTCATGCTGTCCACGACAAAGAGGGTCTCGTCGGGGTTCAGGGCTTCCTTGAGCTGTGAAATCTCCTGCATCATCTGCTCATCCACGGCCAATCGGCCTGCTGTGTCCACAATGACCAGGTTATAGTCTCTCAGCTTCGCCTCGCGCACGGCGTTGAGGGCTATCTGCACAGGATTGGTGCTGCCTTCCTCGCTGTATACGGGGACTCCTATGCTCTCTCCCACGACATGCAGCTGGTTGACGGCGGCGGGGCGGTACACGTCGCATGCCACCAGCAGGGGCTTGCGGTGCTGCTGCGTCTTGAGCCAGTTGGCCAGCTTGCCGCTGAAGGTTGTCTTACCCGAACCCTGCAGTCCGCTCATCAGTATGACGGCAGGGCGGTTCTTCAGCTGCAGCTCGGCAGTCTCGCTGCCCATGAGCCTCACCATCTCGTCGTGTACAATCTTGATAAACATCTCCTTGGGCTTGACCGACGTGAGGACGTTCTGGCCCAGGGCCTTTTGCTTCACCTCGTCAGTGAATGTCTTGGCCAGCGTGTAGTTGACATCGGCTTCCAACAGGGCCTTGCGCACGTCCTTGAGCGTCTCGGCCACGTTGATGTCGCTGATGCGGCCCTCGCCCTTTAGTATTTTGAAAGACCGTTCCAGTCTTTCCGACAGGTTTTCAAACATAATTCTATCCTGGTTGTTTTAGTGGTTGCTGTTTCTGTTTTTAACATTTCTTGTGTGCAGGTGCGGCGGCAGGTCAGTGCTTCCACTTGCGGCGGAACTCGCTTTTCGCCTTTTCCAACTGCTTCAGGAAACCTGCGCTGGTGTGCAGGCGGGCATAGCATGCGCTGCCGATGAGCCGGCCGGCATCCACGTCGCTCTGCCAGTGGTATCCGGCAATGACGCGGCTCTGTCCCCACTCATATCCCAGCTTCAGCAGCGTGTCCTGCCGCTCGGGGTTGATTTCGCTCAGCAGCAGTGCCATTCCCCACCCCAGGGTGGTGTGGCCCGACGGGTACGACCCATTGTTGCGCAGCCATTCCTCGTCGCGCGGCACGAGCGAGGGCTCGTTGAAGCGGCTGTAGGGACGCTTGCGCATGTAAGTGCGCTTGGCAATGTGTGTTCCGCGCCTGAGCGTCTCAATGCTGTGACCCAGCAGGCGGTACAGTTCGGGCGTTTCCTCGCGCGAGATGGTCATGCCAAAGGCTGGCGAGAACAGCCTTATCATGTCGTCCACGCTCATTGTGGCATGGTCGATGGCCTGCCGGCCGCGCGCGCCCTGCCGCTGCGACTTGCCCCACATGTACTGGGCAATGTCGTTGGCAAACTGGGTGCTTGTCGTATCGGGCGGTGCAGGCAGGTACTTGACTCCGTTGGGCAATTGCTGTTCCTTGAAGTAGGGGTTGGGGCGCTTGGCTTTCTGGGCCTGGGTGCCCAGTGAAAAGCCAATGCAAAGTATGAAAATGGTGATGATTTTGTTCATGTGGTGGGGTACAGAAGTGATTTTGAACTGCAAAAGTACGTTTTTTCTGCGTAACAAGGGCCATGTGCGCGGCAAAATCGGACGAAAAATGTTCTGCCCCTCGCTGGGCAGCGTCCTGCCGTTGGCAGTGGCCGGAACGTAGGTCTCAGCATCCGCGGCAGGCGCAAGGGCGGCAGGACGGGGCGTGAAAGTCGGACCAATGCGGCCTGAAAAAATACCGACGGGGCGTGAAAGATCCACCATCAAGGCGTAAAAAATCGCGCTTGCCGCCCCATACTGATGTGAGTTGCGTGAATGACTGAATGAAAGGAGTTTACGTTATCTGTCAGATGCTCTTCCGCAACCGCTTGCAATACATAGGGTGGGGCAGACGGGGACTGGTGGACGGATGTCCTGCTACAGGAGGTCCATGCTGAAGGTGTCGCCGTCGTCAAGGGCGGGAAATTGCTGCCGCACTTCACGGAGTGCCTCCATGTCCAGGTCGGCGGTCTGCAGGTCCTCGCTGTGGGGTTTGCATAGGGCCAGCGTCTCTCCCTGCGGCCCTATGACGGCACTGCCGCCGCCGTAGGCATTGTGTGGGTCGCGCCCCGTACGGTTTACGCCAATGACGTAGCACTGGTTCTCCAGGGCACGGGCGCGCAGCAGCTGTTCCCATGCCGTTTGTCGGGTCGCGGGCCAGTTGGCCACGTAGATGGCGGCATCATAGTCGTGGCGGTTGCGGCTGAATACGGGAAAGCGCAGGTCGTAGCACACTTGCAGCAGGAAGCGCATGCCGCCCCACGACACGATGACGCGCCGCCGGCCGGCCGTGTAGGCCCTGTCTTCGCCGGCGGGGCTGAACAGGTGTCGCTTGTCGTAGGAATGGACGTTCCCGTTGGGCAGTACGAAGTAGAATCGGTTGTAGTAGTTTGCGCCATCCCTGACGGCCAGGCTGCCGGCCAGGGCCGTGTGGTGCTGCCGGGCCATGCGATGCATCCACTGCAGGGTTTCATGGGGTTCTGGCTCGGCGCACAGGTGGGGTTGCAGGCAGAAGCCTGTGCTGAACATCTCGGGCAGGACCAACAACTGGGTGTCGGGGGCGGCCGAAAGGAACTGCTCAATGCGATGGCGGTTGGCCGTGGGCTGCAGCCAGGCCGTGTCGGGCTGACAAATGCTGATTTTCATTTCTGTCTTGTGGGTGTCGGGGTAAAATTACGCCTTTTTTGCGACAAACGGCCCGTTCGGCCATGTTTTTTGGCCTTGGGCCGATGAAAATGGGGCGTTTTTCCTAACTTTGCAGCCGTCAAGGGGCTGAAATGCGGCCCTGGTGGCGTACAATCATTGAAAAAAGAAGTATTACATGGCTTATGCAAAATGGATAGGCGGATTCCTGGGTCTTCTCAACGGCGGCATACTGGGGGCCTTGGCAGGGTTTGCCATTGGGGTGATTATTGACTCCTTTTCGGACGACAATGCACCGGTTGCGACTGATGGCGATGCCTCGGGGAGCGGTACTGGGAACATGCAGCAGGAGGGCGAGCGAAATGGCTTCCTGTTCTCGTTGCTGGTCCTGTCGGCCCATATCATCAAGGCCGACGGAAGGATCATGCATTCCGAAATGGAACTGATGCGCAAGTTCCTGCGCAACAATTTCGGGGAAGTGGCGGTCGGTCAGGGCGAGCAGATATTGCTACGCCTGTTTGACTACCACAAACGCAACGGCAACGACCTGTGGCAGGCACAGATACGGCAGGCCTGCGACGAGATGGCGCGCGTCATGCCCCAGGAGCAGCGGTTGCAGCTGATGTCGTTCCTGTGTGAGGTGGCCAAGGCCGACGGCCATGTGGACGGGACGGAAATCAACTCGTTGCGGCAGGTGGCAGTGGGCCTTCAGCTGGACGCGCGGGTCATCGACCAAATGCTTTCCCTGGGCGGGACGACGCTGGACGACGCATACAAGGTGCTGGGCCTGACGCCGCAGGCAACGGACGAGGAGGTGAGAAAGGCCTACCGCAAGATGGCACTGCAATACCACCCCGACCGCGTAGCCACCCTGGGCGAGGACGTCAGGGAGGCGGCTAAGCGGAAATTTCAGGAGATCAACGACGCTAAGGAACGCATATACAAGGCGAGAAACCTGTAGGAACAGACTTTTTTCAGGCGGCGCGGTGTCAGTTTGCAAGAATTTTGCTACATTTGCACCACTAATTTTTGTTTATCATTCAAAAAACTAAAAACTTTATACAAATATGCAGACTAAACACAGTTTCAAACACTGGCAGTGGAGGGTAATCATCTGCTCCATGATGGGATACGCCGTCTTTTACTTCGTGCGTAAGAATTTCTCCTTTGCCATGCCCATGCTTCATGAGGAGTACGGCATCTCCAACACCAGCTTCGGTGTCATTCTTTCAATCGTGGGTATCATTTACGGTATATCCAAGTTCGTCAACGGCATCATTGCCGACCGTACCAATGCGCGCTGGCATTTGGTGCTGGGCCTGAGTATCTGTGCATTGGTGAACTACATCTTTGGCTTCAGCGACGTGCTGAGCCACTGGATTACGGGCAGCAATGAAGGCCCTGATTTTGTGAATGCCATGGTGGTCGTGATGGCAGTCCTGCTGATTATCAACAATATCTTCCAAGGCTGCGGCTTTGCCCCCTGCAATCACCTCATGGTGAACTGGGTGCCGCCCACAGAGTTGGCAACGAAGATGAGCATCTGGAACACCAGCCACAGTATAGGCGCATTCGTGGCATCTATCATCTGCGGCTACCTGACGGATTGGAAACTGTGCTTCTGGGTGCCCGCAACGCTGGCCGTGTTGGGCGTGTTCTTTATCATCATCACCCTGCGCGACACCCCCAAGAGCGTGGGTTTGCCCGAATTGCCCAACACCAAGACGGAACTGGACGAAAAGGACGACCCCAAGGCGTTTAAGGAATTCTTGATGCGCAAGGTGTTCAAGAATCCCATCATCTGGATTTTGGCTATCACGGACCTGTTTGTCTATATCGTTCGTTTTGCCGTGCTGGACTGGGGTCCCACCTTCCTTCAGGACAAGGGGCTGAGCCAGGAGCTGTCGGCCTGGACGGTAGGCATCTTTGAACTGGCCGGTTGCGCCGGAATGCTGTGCGCTGGCTGGATAAGCGACAAATTCTTCGCCAGCAAGTCGCAGCGTGTATGCGCAATCGAGATGGGATTGGTGGCAATCTGTCTCTTTGTCCTCTATGTGATTCGCGGAACGGCCAGTCCGGTCCTGATTCTCGTCATTCTGTCGGTCGCAGGCTTCTTCTTGTACGGACCGCAGGCCCTGCTGGGCGTGGTTGCATCGAATCAGGCAACCAAGAAGGCTGCATCTTCGGCCGTTGGCTTGATTGGCTTGATGAGTTACGTGAGCGTCATTTTCACTGGCGTGGGATTGGGATGGTATTCCGACCACTTTGGTTGGGACAGCTTGTTTGCGCTGATGGCTGTCGTCTCAATCATCGGCGGAGTCATCGTTGCGGTTCTCTGGAATCTCAAGGGCGACGGCTATATCCATGAAGAAGAAACGAAATAAAAGACAAATACAATGAAAACAGCGATTCAATTTGGCGCAGGCAACATAGGGCGCGGATTTATAGGCGCAGTGCTGGCGCAGGCAGGCTATGAGGTGATTTTTGCCGATGTGGTGGAGACGCTTCTCCAGCAAATCAACGAGAGAAAAGGCTACACGGTGCACGTTACCGATGTACAGAGCAAGGATATTGAGATTAAGGGCATCTCCGCCGTGAACAGCGGCAGCGACGAGGCCGTAGCTGCAGTGGCAAAGGCCGATATCATAACGACTGCCGTGGGATTGCGCATCCTGAAGTTCGTTGCACCCACGATTGCCAAGGGATTGGTTTCCAGGAAAGCCGCCGGCAACGAATCTCCCTTGCAAGTCATCGCCTGTGAGAACGGTTTGCGCTGTACATCCCAGCTGAAGGAATTGGTGTACGCCCAGTTGGACAGCGATACCCAGGCATGGGCGCAGCAGCACGTGGGATTTCCCGATGCGGCAGTGGACAGAATCGTTCCGCCCGTACATTGCGAAATTCCCCTCGACGTAGCAGTGGAGGAATACTTTGAATGGGACGTAGAGCGCAGCGGATTCGTGGGCGAAATTCCCGCAATAGAGGGAATGACGCTTGTTGATAACCTGGAAGCGTACATTGAACGCAAGTTATTTACCCTCAATACCGGCCACGCAACGGCTGCCTACCTGGGAAAGCTCAAGGGATACCAGACGATAGGGGAGAGCATTGCCGACGGTGAGGTTTATGCAATCGTAAAAGAGGCTATGCAGCAGAGCGGTCAGGGTTTGATCAAGAAATTCGGCTTTGACCGCGAAAAGCACTTTGCATATATCGAAAAGATATTGAAGCGTTTCCAGAATCCCTACCTTAAAGATGATTGCGACCGCGTTGGCCGCGAGCCGGGCCGCAAGCTGGCGCCCAATGACCGCCTTATCCTTCCCATGCTGACGGCCAAGGGCTATGGCTTGCCCTACGATAAGCTGGTGTTGGCCATTGCCGGTGCATTGCACTTTGAGAATCCTGACGACCCACAGAGTGTGGAAATCCAGGAGTGCATCAAAACTGACGGCCTGCGCGCTACCATCTTGAAATATACGGGACTGCAGGAATCGGATTCCGTTGTGAAGGAAATAGAGGATGCTTATGCGCGTCTCTAATCAAGTATGACAATCTTGCAGAGGGCTTTGGGAGTTTTTCTCCCAAAGCCCTCTGTTATTTTATAAGGTATGGTTAAGAAACTATTGTTTGTCTGCCTCGGTAATATATGTCGTTCACCGGCGGCGCACGGTATCATGCAGAAAATGGTGGATGAGGCCGGCCTTTCGTCCCAGATATACATTGATTCTGCGGGCATGGGAGGATGGCACGTGGGCAATCTGCCCGACCCTCGCATGAGAAAGCATGCCGCATGGCGCAATTACGACCTGACGCACCGTGCGCGCCAGTTCAAGCCAGAGGATTTCGGCAAGTTTGACTTGATTTTCGTGATGGACGAAGAGAACTATCACGATGTGTCGCGGCAAGCTCCCTCCGATGAGGCCATGAAGAAAGTGCATTACCTGGCAGAGTACCTGAGTGCCCATCCGCATGACAAGGTGATACCCGATCCGTATTACGGCGGCGACCAAGGATTCGAGAATGTGCTGGATTTGCTGGAGGATGCGTGCCAAACGTTATTGAGTGTAATACAAGAAAAATAGAAACATGATGTATAGAATGATGATGAAGGCTGCCGCAGTGCTGGCTTTTCTTTCCGTTCCACGGATGGCCTGTGCGCAACAGGATGCAATGGATGCGGCAGGGATGCGCCCCGTTTCCTGCACGAGTATCATGGTCGGCAAGAAAGCGTCGGCCGATGGTTCGGTCATGACCTCCCATACGTGCGATTCCTGGTATCGCACGTGGATGCGCATGGTGCCTGCCAGGGATTATGTGCGCGACACGCTGACGGCTATCTACGACGGAAGGATGCACACGCAGACTCCGCAGGACAGCACCAAGGTGAAATGCAAGGGCCGCATACCTCAGGTGAGGCACACCTACCGCTATCTGGACACGGCCTACCCCTGCATGAATGAAAAGCAGCTTGCCATTGGCGAAACGACCATTATGGGCCGCGACACCTTGCAGAACAAGAAAGGCATGTTCATGATTGAGGAATTGGAGCGCATGGCCCTTGAACGCTGTTCCACTGCCCGCGAGGCCATCCTGCTGATGGGCCGCCTGGTCAAGGAGTATGGCTATGCCGACGGCGGTGAGTGCCTGACCATTGCCGACAAGGATGAAGTTTGGATATTTGAAATCTTTGGCGAAGGTCCCAAGAAGTTGGGCGGCGTGTGGGCGGCCGTCAGGATTCCCGATGACGAGATAGCCGTATCGGCCAATGTGTGCCGCATTTCCAAGATTGACGTGGCCGACAAGGCCCATTGCCTGGCGTCCGACAATGTGTTTGACGTGGCCCGCAAGCTGAAGCTGTGGGACGGCAAGGAAGAGTTTTGCTTCTGGAAGGCCTACAGCGGCGGCAACTATGTAAAGGAGATGAAGAACTACAGCGTGCGCGAGCATTTCATCATGAACCAGCTGGCCCCCTCGCTGCACCTGAGCGACCAAGCGGAGAGCCTGCCCATCAGCGTGAAGCCCGACAAGCCCGTGAGCGCACAGGACGTCATGCGCCTGCTGCGCAGCTACTATGAGGGGACGGCGCTCAACCTGAGCGGCCGCAACAAGATTCCCAACCCCAAGCGCAAGGACCGGCAGGGCCGGTTGGTCGATGGCGAGCCTGACAGCGTGGCCTCCCCTTTCTCCAACCCATGGATGCGCCCCGATGAAATCAAGATGTACTACTCCATGGGCGATTCGGCCATGAAGAACATACGAACCGTCAGCGTTCCGTGGTGTGCCTACAGCACGGTGATTCAGCTGCGCTCGTGGTTGCCCGATGCCGTGGGCGGCGTGGCCTGGGTGGCACTGGACAACCCGGGCGAGAGTCCGCGTTTCCCCATCTTCTGCGGCGTTACGGAACTGCCCCAGCTGTTGCAGGTGTGCGGCCAGCACACCGACCGCGACGATGCCGCGCTGTGGCATTTCCGCAAGGCCAACCGGTTGGCCACGGTGCGCTGGGGAACATTCCGCAAGACCATAGAGCCTGCGCAGGAGTACTTCCTGGAAAAAGGCCTGCGCGAACTGCCCTTCGTGGAGACGACCTGGCAGGAACTGAACAAGGAAGACCCCAAGAAGGCCCAGGCCATGCTCAACGGCTATACGGCCGACTTCTTTGGCGCTGCCGTCACCCGATGGGACGAACTGGCCCGACAGTTGTGGAGACAGACCTGGACGGGTTTCTGACGGAACGCAACAAGGATACAGCCCCTCGGCCAGTCAGGCCGAGGGGCTTTTTTTGCAGGCATCGGCATCATGTGAAACCGAAGTGGCCAAAAACACCGCAGGACAGGGCGTAAAAAGCCGTCGGATGCGGCCTGAGAAAAATCCTGCAAGGCGCAAAAGCTGGATCATCAAGGCGTAAAAAAACACGATGACGGCCACTGGGCGTAAAGTACACACCATGAGTGTGGTAATGCGCGACCGCTGAATATCGTTGTCTGCATGAGGGCCGCCTTCTAGTGCAGGTGCGTCCGTAAAGTCCTGCCTGCCCTGTGCAGTTGCCCATGATGTGTCTTTTTCTGTGTTTTAGTGTTCGTTAATGTGTAAAAATAGCCTACAGGAGTGGTGAAAAAGGAAACTTTTAGGTTAAAATGTAACAAAAAACATAAAATATGTTTTAGTCTGTGCTTTTTGGGAAAAACAATTTTGCTTAACTTGTTGAAAAATCAGTAATTTTGCACTTCAAAAAGAAAGGACGGCCGTGTGGACGGCCGCCGTAGTATAGAATGAAAATAATGATAAATACAGAAATGAAAACAATGAAAAAATTACAGCGCATCTGGAATTTTGTGCCTGTGTGTGCAGTGGCACTGGGAACTTTAGGAATGAGTTCCTGCGGAGGCAACCAAGGCGGTCTCCCGCAAAACAATGAATACCCCTACATGTCGGTCGAAGCCAGCAATGCCGATATGGAAAACAGCTACCCTGCAGTCATCAAGGGTAAGCAGGATATTGAAATCAGGCCGAAGGTGTCGGGCTTCATCACCCGTCTGTGTGTCGATGAAGGCGCGCAGGTCAAGGCCGGCCAGGTGCTGTTCATGATTGACAACGTCCAGTTCAAGGCAGCCCTCAACCAGGCAAACGCCCAGCTGGCATCGGCCAAGACGGCAGTGGCTACGGCCGAACTGACCTATAACAACAAGAAGGAACTCCACGGCCAGAACATCATTGGCGACTATGATTTGCAGACTGCCGAGAACAACCTGGCCTCTGCCAAGGCAGCCCTGGCCCAGGCCGAGGCAGCCGTGATGAGTGCCCGCGACAACCTGAGCTATTGCAATGTGACGAGTCCCAGCAACGGCGTGGTGGGCACCATTCCCTACCGTGTGGGTAGCTTGGTGAGCGCCAGCGTGGTGCAGCCCCTGACTACCGTGTCGAATATAGAAGAAATGTACGTCTATTTCTCCATGACCGAGAAGCAGTTGTTGGAATTGACGCGCGAAGAGGGCAGCCGCAACCTCACCAAGGCCTTCCCCAAGGTACAGCTTCAGCTGGCCGACGGCAGCATGTACGTCCATCCCGGCACTGTGACGACGGTGAGCGGCGTAATAGACCAAACGACGGGCAGCGTGAGCGTGAGGGCCGATTTCAAGAACCCCGACCATTTGCTCAAGAGCGGCGGAACGGGTGCCATCATCATCCCGCGCACGGCCGAGAACAGCATCATCATTCCCCAAAGCGCCACGACCGAGGTGCAGAACAAGATATTTGTCTACACTGTGGGCAAGGACAACAAAGTGAAGTACACAGAAATCCATGTAGACCCACAAAATGACGGTCAGAACTACATAGTGACCCAGGGACTCAGCGTGGGTGACCGCATAGTGACCAAGGGCCTGACCAAACTGACCGACGGAATGGAGATACAGCCCGTAACGGAGGCACAGTATGAGAAGAACATTGCCGATGCCCAGCAGCTGGGTACGATACAGGGCAATTACAAGGAAATGAAGAAGGCATTCAGTAAAAAATAAATCAGCGGACAGATTCAGCTGTTTGCTCAAATTTTCAGACAATGACATTTACCAATTTTATAAAGCGTCCCGTACTTTCTACGGTGATATCCATCCTGATCGTCATTCTGGGTATCATCGGACTGGTGACGCTGCCCATCGAACAGTACCCCGACATTGCTCCCGCCACTATCAGCGTGTGGACAACCTATACGGGTGCTGATGCCAAGACTGTGGAGAATTCCGTGCTTGCGCCGCTGGAGGAAAGCATCAACGGCGTGGAGGGCATGACCTACATGACCTCATCGGCTACCAATGCCGGTTCAGCCAGTATCACCGTGATGTTTGAAAAAGGTATTAATCCTGACATGGCGGCGGTGAACGTGCAGAACCGTGTACAGCAGGCGCAGGCTTTGTTGCCTGCCGAGGTGACGCGGGTCGGCGTCACTGTGATGAAGCGCCAGACCTCGCAGGTTATCATGTTTACGCTGACCACTGAGGATGGGCGCTACGACGATGAGTTCCTGACCAACTACGCCAACATCAACATCATCCCTGCCCTGAAGCGTGTGCAGGGCGTGGGCGACGTGCAGAGCCCGGGTATGAAGACTTACTCCATGCGTATTTGGCTGAAGCCCGACGTGATGAAGCAGTATGGGCTCATGCCTACCGATATTTCAGCTGCTTTGGCTGAGCAGAACATTGAAGCTGCGCCCGGAACGTTTGGCGAACAGAGCAACATGGCCTATGAATACACCATGCGCTACCGCGGCCGATTGAAGACGGCCGAGGAATTCAGCAACATCATCCTCACCAGTACGCAGACGGGGCAGACTTTGAAGTTGAAGGATGTCGCTGACGTGGAGTTGGGCGGTTTGCAGTACTCCGTGGCCATGCGCAACAACAACAGGCCCTCTGTCATGGGTATGGTGCAGCAAGTAGCAGGGTCGAATGCCAACGAAATTGCCAAAGCCAGCAAACAGGTGTTGGAGGAGCAGGCCAAGAACTTCCCTCCCGGACTGGAATACAAGATTAACTATGACGTAACGGAGTTCTTGTACGCCAGTATCGAGGAAGTTGTAAAAACACTTATCATTACTCTCGTGTTGGTGTTCTTTGTGGTGTATATCTTCTTGCAGGATATGCGTTCTACATTGATACCTTTGATTGCCGTACCTGTATCTTTGATAGGTACTTTCTTCTTCCTGAAGGTTTTTGGGTTTACCATCAACTTACTCACTCTTTCCGCCCTGTTGTTGGCCATCGCCATTGTCGTAGATGATGCCATCGTGGTGGTAGAGGCCGTGCATGCCAAATTGGACCAAGGATACAAGAGCGCAATGCAGGCCAGCATTGACGCAATGAACGAAATCAGCGGTGCTATCATCTCCATTACGCTTGTCATGGCATCGGTGTTCATTCCTGTGTCTTTCATTGGTGGAACGAGCGGTACGTTCTACAAAGAATTCGGTATTACGATGGCCGTTTCCATCTTCATTTCGGCCTTGAATGCCTTGACCTTGTCGCCAGCCCTTTGTGCCATCTTCCTGAAACCGAAGGACGAGAGCGGCAATACGCGCAAGATGAGCATTGTGGACCGTTTCCATGCGTCGTTCAATACATCATTTGAGAAGTATACGGCAAAATATAAGAAAGGCGTGGAGCGGATGATTAAGCGTCCGGTACTTGTTGTCATTCTCTTGGTTGCCGGTGTGGCAGCGTTGGGCGTAAGTATGATGACGACTAAGACGGGTCTCGTGCCCGATGAGGATACGGGAACATTGTTCTGTACCATTTCCATGCCTCCTGCAACCAGTCAGGCGCGCACGCAGCAAGTCATTGATCAAGTGGACTCCATGCTTGCAGCCAACCCTGCCATTAAAACGCGCGAACAGTTGGTGGGTTATAACTTTATTGCGGGTCAAGGTTCTGACCAGGCTACCTTTATTATCAAGCTGAAACCGTTTGAAGAGCGCAATATGGGACAAAGTGCCCGTGCTGTCTTGGGAATGATCTATCTTCAGACGGCCAGTATCAAGGATGCGCAAATCATTGCCTTTGCTCCCCCAATGATTCAAGGTTTTTCAGCGACCAATGCAGTGTCGCTTTCCCTGCAGGACAAGACGGGTGGCGATTTGGACAAATTCTTTGGCATCACGAAAGAGTTTCTTGCTGAATTGAACAAGCGTCCCGAGGTACAAGTAGCCATGACGTCATACAATCCAAACTATCCGCAGTACATGATAGACGTGGACGTGGCCAAATGTAAGCAGGCCGGCATCTCTCCTTCAACGGTTCTGACAACGCTTCAAGGTTACTATGGTGGTTTGTATGCTTCCAATTTCAATGCCTATGGCAAATTGTACCGTGTCATGATTCAAGGAACGATAGACAGCCGTTCTACGCCTGACGGATTGGACGATATCTATGTACGAACTCCGTCGGGCATGGCGCCGGTAAAGGAATTCTGTGAACTGAACCGCGTGTACGGTCCGGCCAACATCAATCGTTTCAATTTGTTTACCTGTATCAATGCTAACGTAACGCCCAACAGCGGATATTCCTCTGGCGATATCATCCAGGCCATTTCCGAAGTTGCACAGACAACCCTTCCGCAAGGCTATGGCTATGAGTATTCCGGTTTGACACGTGAGGAACAAAAGGCAAGCAACTCCACAGGACTGATCTTCCTCCTGTGCATCATCTTCGTCTACCTCATTTTGTGTGCCCAGTATGAAAGCTACTTGCTTCCGTTCTCTGTTATTTTGTCAGTTCCGTTTGGATTGGCAGGTGCATTCATCTTTACGCAGTTGTTTGGACACAACAATGATATCTATATGCAGATATCCTTGATCATGTTGATTGGTCTGTTGGCCAAGAACGCCATCTTGATTGTCCAGTTCGCCCTTGAGCGCCGTCAAATGGGTATGGCTGTCACATACAGTGCCATCTTGGGTGCGGGAGCTCGTCTGCGTCCCATCTTGATGACCTCGCTTGCCATGGTCATTGGCTTGTTGCCTATGATGTTTGCCATGGGTGTGGGTGCCAATGGTAACCGAACTTTGGGCGCGGCTGCGGTTGGTGGCATGTTGATAGGCATGATTTGCCAGATATTCATTGTGCCAGCCCTGTTTGTGTTCTTCCAAAAGATACAGGAGAAGCTAAAACCGCTGCACTTCATTGGTCTCATCAAGGGAAAGAATGACAGTGAATTGAAACAGTACACGCGTCCTGTCGATATAAAATACATTAACGATAAATCAGAGAAATAAAAATGAGAAAGATACTTTATCTTCTGCTGTCCGTAACGCTCTTGTTCAATAGCTGCGGTCTGTACAAAAAATATCAGCGTCCTGACAATGTCAATACCACAGGATTGTTTCGCGATACGGCCAGCCTGACTTCCTCCTTGGCCGAGAGAGATACTTTCTCTTTGGGCGGAACACCTTGGCGCGAAGTCTTTACCGATACGTACTTGCAACAACTCATTGACAGCGGATTGAAAAATAATACCGATTTGCGCTCTGCTGCATTGTCAGTCACGCAGGCCAAGGCCATGCTGACCTCTGCCAAGTTGGCGTTTTTCCCCTCCTTTGCATTTGCGGCCACGGGTAATCTGCGCTCATGGGACATGGGTAAGGCCAGCCAAATCTATTCCTTACCCGTCGAAGCCAGTTGGAATATCGATTTATTCGGTTCCTTGACCAATGCTAAGCGTGCCCAGCAGGCATCCCTGCTTCAGGCGCAGGATTATCAGCGTGCGGTCCAGTGTGGTCTGATTGCTCAGATAGCCAATGCCTATTATACGTTGCTCATGCTTGACAAGCAGTTGCAAATTACGCGTAATACGGAAAACCTGACGAAGCAGACCTATGAAATGATGGTCCAGCAGAAGAAGTATGCCGCCGGCGTGGACGAAAGTGCCGTCCAATCGGCCAAGGCCAACTATTATTCCGTACTGGCATCCATTCCCGAGTTGCAACGTCAAATTCGCAACACGGAGAATGCCTTGTCCGTCCTGCTTTGCGAGTCTCCCCATTCCATACCACGCGGTAAGTTGGAGAACCAAAGCCTACCCTCCAAGTTCAGCACGGGTATCGGTGTCCAGTTGTTGGGCAACCGTCCCGACGTACATGCCAAGGAGATGGCATTGGCCAATTGTTACTATAATGTCAAGCGTGCCCGCGCAGCTTTCTACCCCAGCATTACCATCAGTGGGTCGGCTGCGTGGACCAACAGCAGCGGTGCGGGCATTGTCAATCCTGGAAAGATTCTGGCCACGGCCGTAGGTAGCCTGGCGCAGCCCATTTTCCAGAATGGACGCTTGGTTGCCCAGCTCAAGGTGGCCAAGGCGCAGCAAGAGCAAGCTTTCCTGGCATGGCAGCAAAGCATTCTTCAGGCTGGAAGTGAGGTCAGCAATGCCCTAGCCCTCTATCAAACCAGCCAGGAACGCAGTGCGCTCGAAAAAGTGCAGATAGAAAGCCTGCAACGCAATGTCGAAGTTGCTGAAAAGGTCTTCAAGATGGGCCAGAACGGCAACTACCTGAACGTCATCAGTGCCCAGCAGTCTCTCTTGCAGGCACAATTGAGCAAGATAGCCGATGACTTCAATAAGATGCAGGCTGTTGTCAATCTGTATTATGCCTTGGGCGGCGGTGACAAGTAATGAATTATTGGTAAGCAATATTATTCAAATACAGCAGAATTATGGCAAATAATATAAGTCCACAGGCCCATATTGATTCCTCAGCACGCCTGGGCGACGGAGTAACCATCTATCCCTTTACTTATATCGAAGGTGATGTCGTCATTGGTGACGGATGTACCATCTATCCCTTTGCCAGTGTCATGGCGGGAACACGCATGGGCAAAAACAATGTCGTGCATCAGGGAACGGTCCTTGCAGCCCTGCCGCAGGATTTTGAGTTCCGTGGCGACAAGACCGAGCTTGTTATCGGTGACAACAACATTATTCGCGAGAATGTCGTCATTAATCGCGCAACCTTTGCGGGAGGCCAGACAGTCATAGGCAATGGAAACTTCATCATGGAAGGTGTTCACATCAGCCACGATACAAAGATACATGACAACTGCGTCTTGGGCTATGGCACGAAGATAGCCGGTGATATTGAGATTCATGATTACGCCATTCTGTCCAGCAATGTCATTGCCAACCCTGGTGTGCGCGTAGGACGTTGCGCCATGGTGCAGAGTGGATGCCGTTTCAGCAAGGATGTCCCCCCGTATATTGTGGCACATCACAATCCCATTGAATATGGTGGCGTGAACAGTACCATCCTGACCAATGCCGGAGTGGACGAAAAGGTGCAGCATCACATAGCACAGGCCTATCGGTTGGTGTTCAACGGAAAGACCAGTTTGTTTGATGCCATAAACCAAATCTTGGACCAAGTTCCCGGAAGCAAGGAGATAGATAACATCATACAGTTCCTGCGGGAATCCGAAGACGGTATCATCAGCAAGTAACAGCAAAAGGTTATTCCTTTTTTCATACAGCGAGTTTCATCCCCGGAAGAGAGAGTTCTTTCGGGGATGAAGCGCTTGTGAGAAAAAGTACTTGGACTAAGTTGAAAAAACTCCCCGACTTTTTTAAAAAACTCCCCGAGTTTTTTTAAATTAGTCCGTCTAAGTTTTAGCTTACTCAGACCATTGTCCCCATAGAGTGGGGTCTTGTTGCTTAATAATCTCATGGCAGGGACTTGTTGTTCCCACTATTTCCTTGCAACAAGGGCTATGGCCGATGTTGATGCAGTACAAATTTCATGTCAAAACCAAAATGAATAATAAATCATTTGAATTTAAGTAATTTAGGTAAATAAAGAAGAGAAATAATTGATATTATGCGGATGTTTTGAATATTTTTCGTATATTTACAAAAATATTACCAACTATAAACATGGATATACGCAAACTGCTCTCTGTGAAAGACTGGTTTTCCTATCGGCAGAAAATCGGATTTCTGATTGTGGCTGGCGTGATAGTCGGTCTGGGTGGCTTGTTTATGTATCTGCTTCGGGCGCATACGTACTTGGGAAATGACCCTTCAGCCTGTGTCAACTGCCACATAATGACTCCCTATTATGCTACCTGGAGTCACTCCAGCCATGGGCGCGATGCTACGTGCAATGATTGCCATGTACCCCATTCCAGCCTTGTGGCCAAATATGGTTTTAAGGCTGTGGATGGCCTGAAGCACACAGCTTATTTCGTAACTCATGCCGAGCGGCAGGCTATTATGGCCGAGGAAGCTTCGGCCAAGGTCATTATGGACAACTGTATACGTTGCCATGCGCAACTGAATCAGGAGTTTGTCAAAACGGGCCGGATTGACTACATGATGGCTAAGCGTGGTGAAGGCAAGGCCTGCTGGGACTGCCATCGCAACGTGCCCCATGGCGGCATGAACTCACTGATGGCTACGCCCGGTGCAGAGAGCGTTACACCGTTGCCGCCCAGTCCTGTCCCTGATTGGTTGCAAGGGCTGCTGAAGAAGAAAAAGGTTGGGCGGTAGATGAAGTATTTGCTGTCAATCAGTAGATAAATTCATAAATATTAAATTCGTAAAATATAAATATCAAAAATAGATTATGGCAAAAGAATTGAAAAAATGGCAAGGTTGGTTGCTCTTTGGAGGTTCTATGGTTGTAGTATTCCTGTTAGGGCTGCTCGTTTCGTCCTTGATGGAGCGCAGGGCCGAGGTGGCCAGTGTATTCAACAACAAGCGCACGGAGTTTACCGACTCTATCGTGGCTCAAAATGAGAAATTCAAGGCAGACTATCCCCGTGAGTACGAAACTTGGGCGCAGACGGAGGACACATCGTTTGAGTCAAGGTATAATTCGTCAGACGAGGTGGATGTACTGGCCGCACGTCCGGAGATGGTCGTGCTATGGGCGGGCTATGCTTTCAGCCGAGACTATAATACTCCGCGTGGTCACAAGCATTGTCTTGAGGACCTGCGCAAGATTCTGCGCACGGGCAATCCTGGTATTGATGGAGACGCTGACATGCAGCCCGCAACCTGTTGGACTTGCAAGGGGCCCGACGTTCCTCGCATGATGCGCGAACTGAGCGGTACGAAATCCGTCTTTGATCCTGCCAACTACTATGCAGGAAAGTGGAGCGACCTTGGTGGTGAGATAATGAACACCGTGGGGTGCTCCGACTGCCATGACGCTCGCACAATGGACCTGCGTCCAGCCCGTCCGGCCCTATATGAGGCATGGAGTCGCGTGGGTAAGGATGTCAGAAAGGCCAGCCATCAGGAAATGCGCTCCTTGGTATGTGCCCAGTGTCATACTGAGTACTACTTTATCAAGCCTGATGACCCAAAGAACCCAGGCAAGGCAAACTATTTGATGTTTCCGCAGGACCGAGGGCTGACTTGCGAAGCTGCGGAGGAATATTTTGATTCAATAGGTTTCTATGACTATGTCCATCCATTGTCTAAGACCCCCATATTGAAGGCCCAACATCCAGGTTATGAGATTGCCCTGCAAGGCATACACGGTCAACGTGGCGTGTCGTGTGCCGATTGCCACATGCCTTACAAGCAAGAGGGAGGTGTTAAGTTCACCGATCATCATATTATGTCACCCTTGGCACACATAGACCGTACCTGCCAGACTTGTCATCGTCAGGATGAGAATGTATTGCGCCAGAATGTGTATGAGCGCCAGGCTAAGTGTAACGAGGTGCGCGATCGTGCAGAGCAAGAGTTGGCCCGTGCCCATTTTGAGACGCAATATATCATCAACAATGGGGCGACCGAAGCTGAACTGAAGCCTATCCAGGCTCTGCTTCGCAAGAGTCAGTGGCGTTGGGACTATGCCATAGCCTCCCATGGGGCTACTTTCCATGCACCGCAGGAAGTGACACGCTTGCTTTCCCACTCTGTGGACTATGCTCAGCAGGCCCGTCTGCTCATTGCCCGCGTGGCCGCCAAGCATGGACACACTGGAGAGATACCTGTACCCGACTACTCAACCAAGGATAAGGCTCAGCAGGCTATAGGCCTTGACATGAAGGAACTGCGTAGCAAGAAGCAGAAGTTCCTTGATGAGATTGTTCCCAAATGGATTGACGAAGCCAAGAAAAACGGCAAGCTCTTGGAAATTTGATGTGGACTAAACCTTGGAAGCTGAATGAGGGATTCCTCATTGGCGGAGGTTTGATTGTCACAGGACTGATGCTCGAACTGGTTGTCGGTCCTGTTGTGTGGGAGGCCTTGGCATGGCCAGTCAATATCATTGTGTTGGCTGTCCTGCTAATCCTGCTGGTGATGGCCTTTCTACTGCAAAGGCGTGTATATGCTTTGCGCTTCATGGGCACAACGCACGCGGCAGTTCCCGCACTCTGCTATGCTGTTGTGCTGACTGCCATAATGGGGCTGACGCGGCAGACTGTGAATGGAACATGGATCAACAACATGCTTACTTTCTGGCCGTTTGTCCTTATCTATGTGTGGCTGGCCGTCATCCTTTCTTTGGTTGTCCTTCGGCGACTACGGCACTTTCAGTTGCGGCGCGACATTCCGTTTCTGCTCATCCATCTGGGATTGTTCATTTCCCTCGTTTGTGCCACCCTTGGCAGTGCAGACATGCAACGGCTGAAGATGATAACTGTTGCAGATGAGCCAGAGTGGCGGGCATTGAGGCCGGAAGGAACGATAGTGGAACTACCTATAGCCATAGAACTGAAGCAATTTATCATGGAACAGTATGACGACGGTTCTCCCCGCCGCTTTGCCTCTGATATTATTGTCCTTACAAAAAGCGGCAAGAACTTTTCGGCCACTGTAGACGTGAATCATCCTGTCGAAGTGGAGGGCTGGAAGATATACCAGTACGGCTATGATACGTCAATGGGCGTCCAAAGCAAGACCAGTATTCTGGAATTAGTGCGTGATCCATGGCTGCCCGCCGTCTATGTGGGTATATGGATGATGTTATTGGGAGCGGTCTGTATGTTTGTGGTAGGTGTAAGGAACAAAAGAGGTAAGGAGTAGGTTGGTATGACTTGGGAATATTTCGTGTATTTTGCTGTTGTGTCAGTTCTACTGTGGGCTGCCGGTGCATGGGCGGCATGGAGTATGCGTCGCACCATGGCTTGTTGTCTTACTGTTATAGGTTTGTTGGTCTTCTTTGCCTATATCATGCTGATGTGGCATTCCTTGGAACGGCCGCCCTTGAGAACGATGGGTGAGACGCGCCTGTGGTACTCGTTTTTCCTCCCCCTGGCAGGACTTATTGTTTACATCCGTTGGCACTACAAGTGGATACTCTCTTTCTCCTCGTTGTTGGCACTGGTGTTCGTGTGCATCAATATTCTCAAGCCCGAAATACACTCAAAGATGCTAATGCCTGCCTTGCAAAGTCCATGGTTCGCACCCCATGTCATTGTTTATATGTTTTCCTATGCTCTTTTGGGTGCTGCAATGATGGTGGCAGTTTGGCTTCTGGTCAGAGGAAAGAGAAAAAATGCGGAAAAAAAGAGTGTCCCGGTTGACTTTTACCTGTCTCTTGATAACCTTGTGTATGCAGGTTTGTGCTTTCTTACAGTTGGTATGCTGTTTGGTGCTCTGTGGGCAAAGGAGGCATGGGGACATTATTGGTCGTGGGATCCTAAGGAGACGTGGGCTGCTGTTACTTGGCTGGCCTACCTTGGCTACATCCACTACCGTTTGCTGCCGTCGCACAAGCCCCGTTTGGCTATGTGGTTGCTTATTGCGGGATTCCTGTTGTTACAAGTAACTTGGTGGGGAATTAATTACCTGCCTTCGGATCAGGGATCGAGTGTTCACACCTATAGTACCTCTATGAAATGAAAAAAATGCTTGACAACATGAAGTTGTGTCTCGGGAGTCTCTCTTTCCGTACGGGAGTGATCGTATTGTTCATGTGCATTCCTTTCTATATTCTTTCTTTTGCCCAAATGTTGCTGCCTATTGGTGCAGAGGCGAAAGGTATACTGTGGTTTGTCCTGTTCGGATTGGCCAAGATTTGCCAGTATGCCGGTCTCACCATTCTGGGCGTTGAGGGAATAAAACGGTTGAAGGAACGATTTCGACGCTAATCGCGTTTTTTAGATAATAGCATAGCCGTGATAGAAAAGAAATGCTTACCTTTGCATTGAAACGATGAATATCCTAAACGAAAAATACAGATATCTCCAGGAATATATTGAGGAAATACCCAATATATTTGACCATGAGGGTACGGCTATCCACGTTAGTCGCAACGTTATCAAGATTTTTCATGCACTCGATGGAACGGTCATCAATGCGAAACGTTACCATGCGCCCAAGGGCATCAATGCACTGATCTATTCCATAGGTATCAGAAAGCCTAAAGGTTATAGGGCATATATGTATTCCTCTGTTTTGCGTGGCAAGGGGATTGAAACCCCCGAAGCGATTGCCTATATGGAGCGCAGGAAGACGGGAATCTTAAGGGAAAGCTACCTTGTTACCGTGCAATGTCCTTATGGGCACAGAATGTATGAATTGGGCGATGCGCAGGAGGGAACATACGAGGATATTGCCGTATCCCTTGCGCAGTATACGGCTCGTTTGCATGAAAATGGAATTCTGCACCGTGACTATTCGCCTGGAAATATTCTGTGGGAAAAGGATGCTGCAGGCCAATACCGCTTTTCCCTTGTTGATATCAACCGCATGGATTTCGGCCCTGTGGACTTGAAGCATGGATGCTCCAATCTGAAGCGCCTTTGGGGGCCTAAGCGTTTTTTCCTGTTGGTGGTACATGAGTATGCCAAGGCGCGTGGTTTCAATCAAGAGGAGGCAGAAAGGATTGCGCTGGAGGCACGTGCGGCCTTTTGGACACGTTTTTCCCAGAAACACCGTGTTAAATTCAAATTAGAACTGTAAGAAGGCATGGGTAGGCACTATTTGTTTTTTGCTACATTGAGCTATTCCTATACGATACTGCGTCCATTGCAAAAAGAGATATGGAGACGTGGTGACGAAGTGAAGTGGTTTTTGGAGGAAACCTGTCCCAATATGTTACTGCCAGGTGAGCAGTTGGCTGAAACCATTGAGGAGGTCATGGAATACAATCCCGAAGCCGTCTTTGCACCGGGCAATTATGTCTATGACTTCTTTCCGGGTGTGAAGGTCGCTGTGTTTCACGGATATCCTATTCGTAAACGCATTGAAAAGAAAGATGATCACTTTACTATAAGAGGGTGGTTCGACATTTACTGTACGCAAGGAGAAAGCAGCACGCCCTATTTTACAGAATTGTCAGAGGAAAAAGGCTATTTCAAAATCTATGAAACGGGTTGGTGCGAGATGGATGCTTTCTTTGACCCGCTGCTGCCCCCCGAACCGCGCAGGGAAGTGCCAACTGTTCTTTATTCTACCACATTTACGAAAGGTATTACGTCAGCATGGAAACTATTGCCGACAATAGATAGCTTGGCTACGCAATATCCATGGAAATGGATTATCACATTCCATCCCAAATTGGACGATGCCCAGTTGATTGAACAATATGAACGGATGGCAGCCCGACACGACAATGTGGAATTTTCCAAGGTCAACAAGAGTCTGGAAATATTTCGCTGTTCTGATGTAATGTTGTGTGACTCGTCCAGTATCATGGTGGAATATATGATGCTGGACAAGCCGGTGGTTACTTTTTGCAATACGCATCCTGGCCCACATCTGATAGATGTGCTGAAGGAAGAAGAGGTTGGTCCAGCCATTGAGCGGGCTTTGTTGAGGCCGGAATCGTTAATGAGTGAGATACGCAAGTATACGTCTTTCCATGAAGCCCACCGCGATGGAAAAAATTCGGCTCGCGTGTTGGATGCAGTGGACGATTTCGTACAGCATTATCAAGGAAGGATGAAGAGAAAGCCCTTGAACCTGGTCCGTAAACTGAAACTGCGGTGGAAGTTGAAGTATTTCAAGATATAATTGTTGGCTTCAGCGGCTGGGGCATGAGTTAAGGGGAATGTAGGGTAGAGCAATTCTTGGAATAAGGCTCGTAACATGGGAAAGATAGTAAGCTGAATCCCCACCATCGCATACGATGGTGGGGATTCAGGTATGGGATATCTTTAATTGATTGTCTGTATATCAACAAATGTAGTAGCTATGTTCTCAAATTATCCTATAACTTTATTCAAAAATTGAATAACTGATTGAAGAACTGGTATGTGCCGCTAAGGATACCTGCCAACACGACGCCAAGGATGCACATGGTAAGACTCATCTGGGTGGAAGCGTCTGTACGGAAAGTTGGAATGGGATGGTCATTCTTCTTAATGTACATTGCCTTGACGATAAGCAGGTAGTAGTACAAGGATATGACGGTGTTGACCAATGCAATGAACACCAAGACAGGAAATCCTGCATTGAAACCAGCCATGAAAATGAAGAACTTGGAGAAAAATCCTGCAAATGGCGGTATGCCAGCCAAGGAGAACAGACAAAGGGTCATGAGGAAGGACAGTTTGGGATTTGTCTGGTACAGTCCGTCGTAATCACTGATGAGTGTCTTGCCTTGATTCTGTTCAATGGCGTTGATAATAGCAAATACGCCCAGGTTGGCCACAATGTAGACAAACAAGTAATACATCATGGCGGCACATCCCTGTCCAGTTCCTCCCATGATGCCCAGTACAAGGTAGCCTGCCTGTGAAATGGATGAATAGGCCATGAAACGTTTGATGTTTTGCTGACGAACAGCAAAAATATTGGCAATCGTTATGCTCAAGACGATTAGTCCGAAGAGAATAGCGTTCCACTGATGGGCAAAGGTGGAAAAGACTTTGGTAAGGAGCGTGAACAAAACAAAGGCTGCTGCCCCCTTGGAGATAACACTCAGGTATCCGGTAACCGTAGTGGGTGCTCCTTGGTAAGTGTCGGCTGTCCAAAGATGGAAGGGAACGAGCGAGAGTTTGAAACCCAATCCGCTGATAAACAAGACGAGTGCCAATAGCTGCATGTAGGAGCTGGCATCAAAAAGGTAGGGCAGCTGAGAGAAATAGAGCGTACCGGTTGTTCCGTAAATCAAGGAGAGCCCATAGAGCATGAGTCCGCTGGAAAAGAGTGCGGTCAGGATGTACTTGGCTGCGGATTCGGCACTTTCCTGGTTCTTTTTGGTAAATGCGACCAAGGCAGTCATGGGGACGGATGCTAGTTCCAATCCTATGAAGAACATGAGGAAGTGGCCGCTGGAAACCATGAAGTACATGCCCAACAGAGTGGACAGGGTGAGCAGGTAGAATTCTCCTTGCTTGGATTGGTTCTCGCTTCGCTTTAGCCACTGGCTGGCCATGAGGAAGACAATAATTGTTCCGGTATTGAGCACCATCTTGGCAACGGACATGGAGGGTGTGAGCAAATACATGCCACCGAAGGCCTCGATGGTTTCTAATGTGAACCGATTGCCAAAGGGAGAAAATGCGATGAGCAAGGTTTGAGCCAACAGCAGGACGGGAGGCAATGCCATGGGGAATCCTGCCTTGCCGCTTTTCCGATCTGTGCACAAAAAGAGGTCGGCAAAGAAAATAATCACAATGACGGCTAATAGGCTAAGCTCGTCAAACATATTGAGAAATTGTGAATAGTCCATATATTATTGTGAGTTTTAGAATTCTGTGGCAATGGATTGTTACATAAACGGATTGCTTTGAGAAATGATGTGCCCTGCATTCTTTACATGTTCAATGACAGGTGCTACACTTTCCTGAATGAGCTGACTAATCCATGTGGGGAAAAGGCCGATGCCTGCGATACATGCTATCAAGACAATGACGGCCAAGCGTTCTTCCCAATGTGCATCGTGAATTCGGGCGTGAGCTTCATTCTGATTCTCTCCATAGAGGATTTTTCCAATCATGCGCAAGATGTAAACTGCCGCAACGACGATGGAAGTACATGCCAAAATGGTAAGTACCCGGTGGAAGGTATCCGCATTCTGGAAAGAACCAACGAATATGGTCATTTCTGCTACAAATCCGCTCAGACCAGGAAGTCCCAAATTGGCCAATCCGGCAATGGCAAATGCTACGGAGAGGAAAGGTACTATACGCATGAGACCATTGAGTTCGCGAATGTCGCGGGTGTGGGTGCGATGGTATATCATGCCGATGACGGCAAAGAAAAGGGCGGTCATAAGTCCGTGACTGAGCATTTGGAGAACAGCACCCGTGGAAGCTGTGGTTGTAAGCATGAGGATGGCAAACAACACCATACCGCAATGGGATACCGACGAGTATGCATTGAGGTATTTGAGGTCTGTCTGTACGCATGCGCTCAATGCACCGTAGACAACACCCGTACCTGCCAATATTAAGAAAATCCAAGATAGCTCATTGGCTGCTTCGGGTAGGAGGAATATGGCAATACGGAAGCATCCGTACCCTCCCAGTTTCATCAGTACGCCTGCATGGAGCATGGATACGGCCGTAGGTGCGGATGCATGACCGTCGGGACTCCAGGTGTGGAAAGGAAAGAGTGCGCCAAGAACGCCAAAACCCAAAAAGGTAAAGGGAAACCAAATGCATTGCTTGGAAAAATCGATT
The DNA here is from genome assembly GCA_017940605.1 of Bacteroidaceae bacterium. Taxonomy (GTDB): domain Bacteria; phylum Bacteroidota; class Bacteroidia; order Bacteroidales; family Bacteroidaceae; genus UBA6382. The sequence goes on along the minus strand of JAGAYF010000066.1, from coordinate 19,694 downwards.
ATCTGAGCACCACCAGTGTGATTGGCAATGTCAAGAATGTTCATTGTCTGTCCTCCTGCTCCATAGAATATGCCAAAGATGCCCATCATGAGGAATGCCGAAGCTCCCATGAGCATCAGGGTAAGTTTCATGGCTGAATATTCCTTGTGGCCTGTACCCCATACACCAATGAGCAGGTACATGGGAATCAATGCAATCTCATAGAACATGAACATCATGAACATGTCAATAGAGATGAAGAATCCGAATACGCCCATGGAAAGCAATGTAAACCATAGGAAGTATTCCTTGCACATGTCCCAAGACACAAATGTGCCAGTGAAGACGATAACGCCTGACAGCAAAAGCATGGCGACTGAAATGCCGTCGACACCTACAGCATACTGGATATGTAATGGTTCAAACCAAGTAAAGCTGGCTGTGTATAACATTTCTGCATCAATGCCACTCGCACGATCCAAGAGAAACTGGATAGTGAGGGCAATGGACATAGCCAATAAGATGGAACTGCCCACAACCATGACGGTACGGATTCCCTTTTGGCCTTGAACGAGCCAAAGGCCTAAAAGCATAAGTAACGGAACAAGTACAAATAAAGATAAGAAATTCATAATTGTGGGTTGATTAAAGAATTAACATGAATGAAATGATTAATATGCCCAACAAGAACACCAAGGCATACTGTTGTACACGGCCGCTTTGCAATGTCTTGATTCCATTGCTGGTGGCATGAGTTCCCCAAGCCAGGAAATTAAAGAAACCGTCGACTACGTGTCTGTCAAACCATGCCAAAGGACGGCTTACGCATGCAAAAATGATGCGATGTGTGACAAACTGGTAAACTTCGTCCAGATAGAATCGATGGTATGCCCAGCGATGCAAGGCTGGGAAAGTGGATTTCATCTTTTCTGCAACAGGTTGGCGCACCCCACTGTATATCCATGTGGCAAGGCCGATGGCAATAAGAGCAATACCAATGCTAGTACCTGCGACGGACCAATCGAGATGAATGTGATAGGACTGTCCTGTGGCACTGACAAAATGGCCAAATGTGCCAGGGAGTATCCATCCGAATGTGCAAGTAATCACAGTTAGTATGATGAGCGGAAGCGTCATGACAACGGGACTTTCATGAGGCACATGTTTTGTGTGATGTTCCTTGTTCTCAGTCCCCCAAAAGATGCCGTAGTAAAGACGGAACATATAGAAAGCGGTCATGGCGGCAATTCCTGTCATGATCCATCCCATGACACTGCTGTATTGGAACGCAGCAACAAGTATTTCATCCTTGGAGAAGAAACCGCTGAAAGGAGGAATACCTGAAATGGCCAAACAGGCAATGAGGAACGTGATGTGTGTGATGGGCATGTATTTGCGCATGCCTCCCATCATGTTCATTTCATTGCTGTGAACAGCATGAATGATGCAACCTGCTCCAAGAAAGAGCGTGGCCTTGAACATGGCATGGGTAAATAAATGGAACATGGATGCCATGTAGCCCAAACTTGCGTGGTTGTCAGTGAATGAACCTTTAGGTAAACATACGCCAAGGGCTACCATCATAAAGGCAATCTGGGAAATAGTGGAAAATGCGAGTACGCGCTTGATGTCACTTTGGGCACATGCTACGGCTGCTGCGTAGAAAGCGGTAAATGCCCCAATCCATGCGACAATGTGGAGGGTGTCAGGGGCGTATTGTATCCATAATGGAAACATGCGGGCTACCTGGAACACACCGGCAACGACCATAGTGGCGGCATGGATGAGTGCACTCACCGGAGTTGGGCCTTCCATGGCATCAGGAAGCCAGATGTGCAAGGGGAACATGGCACTCTTGCCCGCTCCACCAATAAACATAAGGAATAAGGCTGTTGGAAGTATGAAGCCTGCGCCTGCAATGGCTTTGCCGTATTCCGCACCTACGCCAGGTAATGCGTTGTTGAGGTAAACGGCCGTATTCGTAAAGTCGAAACTGAATGAACCTGTGTAGTATCCGTAGAAAAGAATACCGATGAGAAAACCCAAGTCGGCAAAACGAGTGACAATGAATGCTTTCTTGCTGGCTGCAACTGCGGCTTTTTGCGTATAGTAGAAGCCGATGAGCAGGTAGGAACAAACACCGACCAATTCCCAGAAGAGATACATTTGGAATATGTTTGTTGCAACAACCAAGCCTAACATGGACATGGTAAAAAGACTCAGATAGGCATAGTAGCGTTGGAATCCGCGTTCGCCATGCATGTATCCAAATGAATAAATATGGACCATGAGTGAGACCGTACTGATGACAATGAGCATCATGACCGCTATGGGGTCCAGCATGATGCCGATGTCAAAGTGCAATGTCTCGGTAAACGGAAGCCAACAAGTATTATATGGAATGTACGTGGGATAGATGCCCTCAATGCGTTGTCCTCCAAAATACTGGAATGCGGTATAGTAAGAAAGGATGGTCACAATGGCAAGGACGGATGTTCCAATGAGGCCGGCGGTGCGGTGGCTCATCCATTTGCCTGCCAATCCTAACAGCAGAAAAGAGAGGAATGGCAGTAAGAGAATGAAAATGGTGTATGTGAAATCCATAGGTGTATTTCTGTTTTATATGAAAGTTACCATTTAAGTTTATCAAGATTCTCAACGAAGTTGTTCTTCAGATTGCGATAGATGTTGATCATTACGGCTATGGCAATGGCGGTCTCGGCGGCACTGATGGCAACTGAGAAAAGAGTGAAGAAATAGCCCTCCTGCCCTTGTGGGAACAGCATTCGGTTGAATGCAGCAAAATTCAAATCGGCAGCATTCAGAATCAATTCAATTGAGATGAGTATGGCCAATGTGTTACGACGGGTGAGGAAACCGTAGATACCAATGAATAACATCAAGGCTGAAAGAATGAGAAAATAGTCTATACTGATCATAATAGCGAAATGTCTGAAATTATCGTTTACGGGCAATGATGAGTGCACCCACAATGCAAGCCAAGAGCAACACGCTGACAGCTTCAAAGGGAAGCATGTATCCGTTCTGGCCAGTGGAGAGCAGTTGCTGGCCTAAGGTTTGAATGGATGTGGTTTGCTCGGATGGATTCTCCAAAAGCGTGGTATTGGCAAAGCGGTGAGAAATGATGATGAAAAGAAAAAGCGCAGCACCTGCCAAGGAGGCGATTAAGGCAGCTGCCTTTTTTGCAAGACCTATCTTATGCGTTTCCTTGTTGTCTTGTTGTCCTGTCAGCATGAGTGCGAATATGTAGAGAACGACAACGCCGCCCGCGTAGACCATTACCTGAACCGATCCCAGGAAAGTGTATCCCATCAAGAAATAAAGTCCAGCTGTGCCAAACAAAACAAATAGTAAATAAGTGGCAGATCGCATGATGCGCTTGGTCGTCACTGCGGCAATGGCACATCCTAGGATGATGGCGGCCAATATGAAAAATAGAATCGTTGTTGCCATAGTTATTCTGCTGTTTTAAGTGTTTCTAATGGTTTGGGTGTTACAACAGGACGGGGCTTTTCCGCCAATGTGCTGCCAGGATGATTGAGTGTGAGAATCAGTTTCTTCTTGTCGAAAACAGCATTTTCAAACTCCTGGTTGAATTGGATGGCATCGTGAGGGCATGCGGTTACACAAAGATTGCAGAACATGCACTGCCCCAGGTTGTATTCATATTTTACAAGTTGTTTCTTCTTTTTCCCATCCTCGGTCTCAACCATTTCACTTGTGATGTGAATGGAATCGTTGGGACAGGCCATTTGGCAAAGGCCACATGCAATGCATTTGTATTGGTTTTTCTCATTGTGCGGCATTTCCAGGCAGAAACGATTGCGGTCAGAGAATATAAGTGTGTCGCGGTTCTCTGGATATTGTTCTGTTTCGTGATGTTCAAAGAAAATCTTAATTGATGTCTTGAGACCTACAAGAAGTGTCTTGCTGGCGTGCAGGATACCTTGTATGTAATTTCTTTCTTCCATATGATTAAGATATGTGTTCTACATTATTATAATGTGAGACCAAAGCAAACCACTAAAGCCATCAACAATATGTTCAGCATACTGATGGGCATGAGGTATTTCCATTCCAAACTCAGCAATTGGTCAATGCGCAGGCGTGGAAAAGTCCAGCGAATCCACATCAACAGGAATACCACAAAGAAGGCCTTGGCAAAAAACCAAATAAATCCGGGAATGAGGCTCATAACATGATTGAATCCTTCCCACCCAGGGAAATAGATGGGAGCCCATCCGCCCAAGAATATGGTTGCGGCCATTGCCCCGCAAATGAAAAGGTTCAGGTATTCTGCCAAGTAGAAAAATCCAAAGTGCATACCTGAATATTCCGTATGGTAGCCTGCGGTCAATTCACTTTCAGCCTCAGGCAGGTCAAAAGGACCGCGGTTGCACTCGGCATTGCCAGCTATCAGGTAGATGATGAAAGCAATAATGGCTGGAACATGGCCTCGTATGATGTTCCAACCGAAATCGGCTTGCTGTTGTACTATCTCGGAAAACTGCATAGTGCCGTTCAGCAGGATGACAGTGAGCATGGTCATGCCGATGCTGAGTTCATAGCTGACCAATTGCGCTCCGCTTCGCATGGCACCGATCATGGGATACTTGCTTCGGCTGGACCAACCGGCCAAAAGGATGCCCACAATGCCTATGCCGCTGACGGCAATGAAGAAGAACACGCCGATATTGAAATCCAAGATGGCCAATCCCTTGTTCCATGGAATGCAGGCAAATGTAAGGAAAGAAGCCAACAGCATGAAGTAGGGTGCCATGTCGTGTAGGAAGCGATCGCTTTGGCGCATCTTGATGATTTCCTTGGTAAGCATCTTGAACACGTCGGCAAAAACCTGTAACAAACCCCATTTACCTACTCGGTTCGGCCCTATGCGGCATTGGAAGAATGCGCATATCTTGCGTTCACCATAGATGAGCGCTATGGCCAGGATGGCGTAAAGCAGGATGATGAACAACAAAACGATGAAACATTCTATGCCTATCGCTGCCCATTCAGGCATGACGCCCGTGAGCAGTGAGTGAAACCATTTCGTAACAATACTAAAGTCAAACATATTCTTTACTATTTTTATCTTATAAATGGAATTATCGGTCAATGTCGGGAATGACGAAGTCCATGGAAGCACCGATGGCAATCAGGTCGGCAAACTTTTGGTCACGGCAAGCGGCATCCATTGCACCCACGAGGGGCAGACCATTGCTGCGGAAGTGTACGCGGTAGGGACTCTTGTCGCCTTTGCTCTCAATGAAGACACCAAATTCACCGCGGCTGCTTTCCACGGCCTGATAGAAATCGCCCTCGGGCAGCTTGATGATGGGCTTGCGCTTTACTTGATATTCTCCCTCAGGAATGTTGTCGATGAGCTGCTCAACAATGTGGAGGCTCTCCAGTATTTCGTCCATGCGATTCCAATGACGGGCATTCGTGTCGCCCTCGGTACGTATGATTTCGTTGAATTCCACTTGGTCATACAGGGCATAGGGGTGGCGCTTGCGCACATCGTTGTGCCAACCGCTGGCACGGCCGCTCGGGCCTGTGACTCCGCGGCTGATGACCTCGTCCAGGCTGAGCGTACCCACACCTATCATGCGCTGCTGGGCAATGATGTTGGTGGTGTAAATGTCTTGGTATTCATGGAAGCGCTTGCGCAGTGCCTGGCAGAACTCCTTTACCTGGCGGGCAAAGTCGGGCAGGATGTCGTACTGGACACCGCCGATGGTATTGTAGTTCATGATGAGGCGGCCGCCGAAATTGTCCTCAAATATTTTGCAAAGCATTTCGCGCTCGCGGAATGTGTAGAAGAATGCCGTCAGCGCGCCGGTGTCCATGGTCATGCAGGCATAGTAGATGAGGTGCGATGCTATTCGCTGCAGCTCATCCATGATGGTGCGTATGTATTGTATGCGCGGCGTCACTTCCAGTTCCATGGCTTTCTCAATGCACATGCACATGGCGTGCCGGTTCTGCATGGCGCTCAGGTAGTCGAGCCTGTCGGTCATGGCAAGCATTTGCGGATAGGTGAGGCTCTCGCTGATTTTCTCAATTCCGCGGTGTATGTAGCCCAATACGGGCTCTATCTTGCGCACTGTCTCGCCGTCCAGCTTGACGCGCATGTGCAATACGCCGTGGGTGGACGGGTGCTGCGGCCCTACGTTGACCACATAGTCTTCGGGGGCGAAGATGGTGTGCTGCCTGCTGGCCAGCGTGCCGTCCTCGCGCAGGAAGTACTCCGTGGTCGTGTCGGCCAGCGGCTCGTCGTCCATGCGCAGGGGGTTCTCCTGCTCAGGCTTGTCGTCCTTGCGCAGCGGATAGCCCACCCAGTCTTCGCGCAGGAACAGGCGGCGCATGTCGGGGTTGTTCAGGAATTTGATGCCGAAGTAATCGAACACTTCGCGCTCGTATATGTTGGCAATGTCCCAGATGTCGCTCACCGTAGGGATGCAAGGGTTTTCGCGGTCGGCGGTCAGCGTCTTCAGGTTCGCCGTCTCGCCTGTCTCGCTGCTTTCCAGCATGTAGATGACGCCCAGTCCTTCCTCTCCCCAATCCATTCCAATGAGGTTGCGCAGGTAATCCATTTTGCGCTCCTCCTTCAGCCGAAGCATTTCTGCGTGCAACTCGGCGGGTGCTATAGTTGTTATTTCCAGTGTCATGCTTCTTGTTCTTCGTTAAGGATTTTCTGTTGCAGGGCTTGGGCTTCCTGTTTGTGCTCGTCCTTTTGCTTTGCATTGACAGTGCCCAGGTAGTTTTCAATCTTCATCTTGCGCTGCAATTGCATCATTCCGTAGTAGAATGCCTCGGGGCGCGGGGGACAGCCAGGCACGTAGACGTCGACCGGCAGTATTTGGTCCACGCCCTTCACGACATGGTAGCTCTTGGTGAAAGGTCCGCCGCTTATGGTGCAGCCACCGATGGCAATGACGTACTTGGGATCGGCCATCTGGTCGTACAGACGCCGCAGCACGGGGGCCATCTTGTTGGTGATCGTACCGCAAACAAGAATAAGGTCCGCTTGGCGAGGGCTGGTTCGTGTTACCTCAAATCCAAAGCGGGCCATATCGAAGCGGGCTGCACCCATTGCCATCAGCTCGATGGCACAACAACTGGTTCCAAAGTTCATGGGCCACACGCTGTTGGAGCGCCCCCAGTTAATCAGTTGGTCGGCAGTTGTCACAATGACATTCGTGCCTTTTTCATTGAGCTGGTCAATCAGTTGTTCAAGCGATTCGTTGTCCTTGAAGTCTTCGTAGGGAATCGACTTGATTTTTGGTTTTCTTATCAATGCCATTTCAGCGCTCCTTTCCTCCAGGCGTAGGCAAGGCCCAGAATTAAGATGAATAAAAAGAATGCCACGGCAAAGAGTCCCTGCGGACCTAATCCCTTGGCAACGACGGCCCATGGAAACAGGAACATTGTTTCCACGTCAAACATGAGGAAAAGCAGTGCAAACAAGTAGTATCCCAAATGATAGTGCCCCCATTGGTTGCCACGGGCAGGGATACCGCACTCATAGGGTTCTTCTTTCTTGCTGTTGTAGCTGCGCGGGGCCAGCAGGTTGGCCAGGACGACAACGATGGCAACAAAGAAAAGGGCCGTCAGAACTACGGTTACTAAAAGCGTAAAGTTCATAACTCTTATAATATCAGAAAAATAATTTGTGTCATTCAAAGCCGCATGGCGGCACTTTGCGCTGCAAAATTATAAAAAACTTCAAAAATCAAGCAGGACTTTCCTAAAAAATATGGAAAAATTATGCATCTCTGCTTGTTTTACGTTGATACCGTGATGGTTATATGAAAATTCCAATGCATATATATGAATGGCTATGGGCAAAAACCGTGCGTACTGCGCGTGTGAACCTATATAAATAGTGATAGGCAGTGCAAGCATACGGCTGTTGGGGGCGGTTGACGGGCCGAAAAAACACATGCTCGCATGAACGGAATCCTCCAAGGCGCAAAAGCAGCGAGGACAAGGCGTAAGCGGTGGGCGAATGCGGCTGGAAAAAATTCCGGCAAGGCGTAAAAAACCATGAATGAAGGGAATCTCTTGCACCGTCGGTGGCTTTGGGCATTTGCTTTCCGTATTCGTTTGATATATAGTTTGCTGTATGTCCTGCTTCACGGGCGTAGGAGTGATGGTGAGGCGGACGGAGGATGCCGTGCCCCCTAGGAGGACCATTCTGTACGATAACAGCACCTGCCTGCCGCCGTTGCAGGGTGCATTGGCGACCGGCAGGTGGCCTTTATGAGGATGGATGTCGTGCTGGGGCAGGGCAGGTAGGGGCTAGTAGTGGTACTCCCCAAATTCGCTCCGTATGGTGAGGCTCTTCTCGCCCTGCTCAATGCGCCCTACAACCTGTGCGTCAATGTTGAACGAGCGCGAAATGCTGATGACCCGTTCGGCGTCGGCCGGACTGACGTATACCTCGAGCCGGTGGCCCATGTTGAACACCTTGTACATCTCGGCCCAGTCCGTTTGGCTCTCCTGCTGGATGGCTCGGAACAGGGGCGGGACGGGAAACATGTTGTCCTTGATGACACGGCAGTCAGGGCCTACGAAATGCAGCACCTTGGTCTGCGCTCCGCCGGTGCAGTGCACCATGCCATGCACGCGGGGACGCATTTCGTCGAGCAGGCGCTTCACCACGGGGGCGTAGGTGCGCGTGGGGCTGAGCACCAGCTGGCCCATGTTGCACGGAACTTCGGGCGACACGTCGTCCAGGCGGAAGCTGCCGCTGTACACCAATTCTGACGGCACGGCGGCATCGTAGCTCTCGGGATATTTCTCGGCCAGGTACTTGCTGAACATGTCGTGGCGCGCGCTGGTCAGCCCGTTGCTGCCCATGCCGCCGTTGTACCGGCTCTCGTAGGTGGCTTGGCCTGAGGAGGAGAGGCCCACGATGACATCGCCCGGGCGTATGTTGGCATTGTCAATGACTTTATCGCGACGCATCCTGCACGTAACTGTCGAATCGACGACAATGGTGCGCACCAAGTCGCCGATGTCGGCCGTTTCGCCGCCCGTGGCGTAGATGCCTACCCCCATGTCGCGCATTTGTTGCAGTATTTCGTCTGTCCCGTTGATAATGGCAGAGATGACGTCGCCCGGTATGAGCATCTTGTTGCGGCCGATGGTGGAACTGACCAGTATGTTGTCGGTAGCGCCCACGCACAGCAGGTCGTCAATGTTCATGATCAGCGCGTCCTGGGCAATGCCTTTCCACACGCTCAGGTCGCCGGTCTCCTTCCAGTACACGTAGGCCAGGCTGCTTTTCGTACCTGCGCCGTCGGCGTGCATGATGTTGCAATAGTCGGGGTCTCCGCCCAATATGTCGGGCAGTATCTTGCAGAACGCCTGGGGAAAGAGGCCCTTGTCTATCTTTTTGATGGCGTTGTGCACGTCTTCCTTCATGGCACTCACGCCGCGCATCATGTATCGTTGCTTGCTGTCCATGGCGTTTCCTCAGAATTTGACTTCGGGTGCTTTCTGGGCAGTCTCGTCGGCCTCGAACTTGCTCTTCTGGCTGAATCCGAAGATGCCGGCCAACAAGTTAGCTGGGAAGGTGCGGACGGACAGGTTGTAATCCTGCACAGCCTGGTTGTAGAGCTTGCGACTCTCGTTGATGCGGTTTTCAGTTCCTTCCAACTGGGCCTGCAATTCGCTGAACTGCTCGTTGGCCTTGAGGTCGGGATAGTTTTCCTGGATGGCAATGAGCTTGCCCAATGCAGAGGAAAGTTCGCCCTGGGCCTGCTGGAATTCTTTCAGCTTCTCGGGTGTCAGGTTCTGGGGATCGACGGTTACTTGCGTGGCCTTGCTGCGTGCTGCTATGACGGCCTCAAACGTTTCCTTCTCATGGGCGGCATACCCCTTGACCGTGTTGACGAGGTTGGGTATCAGGTCGGCACGGCGCTGGTACTGTGTCTGGACATTGCCCCATGCCGTCGAAACACTCTCGTCGGCCTTTACCATTCCGTTGTACTTGCCGATGCAAAAGGGAATCAGCAATACGGCTAACGCTACAATAACTAAAACAGATTTCTTCATGTGTGCATTTATTTAATAGATTATAATTTTCAATTTGATGGGTGTGCCTTTTTTGTTGTCAGAAGTGGCCTCCTGCACCGCCTCCGCCAAAGCTGCCGCCTCCAAAGCTGCCTCCGCCGAAACCGCCACCGCCCCAGTGGCCGCTCCCCATGCCGCTTCCCAGGCCACCGCCGATGAAGATACCGCCCGATCCGTTGTTGCCACGGTCGCGGGGACGGCGTTCAACCTTGGTTTCGCTGTATCGGCAGTGTGAGCACACGTATACGATGCGGTAGTATTCCCAGTCCCCGTTCCTATATAGGTAGGTGCGCGTGGTGGCTCTCAGCCTGCGTTTGCCGCAGTTGGGGCAACGTCGGTATTGTGCCAGGAAGAGGGAATACAGCAGGATAAGCGTGAATGAAACCAGGGAGATAAGGGCCAGCAAGTCGTTGCCGTCGCTTTCTTCATCCTCTGGCAGCAGGCCTTCATCGTTTTCCAGGTAGCCGACGGCTGCCTTCACGGTCTGCAGCATGGCATCGTCCCATTCGGCGGCTTTAAGGTGAGGCAGCATGTAACGGTTCAGGATGCGCTTGCAAATGGCATCGGGCAGTGCGCCCTCGATGCCTTCGCCCGTCAGTATGCGGTATTCGCGGTCTTCCGTGCTAAGCAGTATGATGAGTCCGCTGTTTTGTTCCTTCTGTCCTATGCCGTATTTTTTGGCCAATGCCATGCCGAATTCATAGGTGTCGCCGCCCTCGAGCCTTTTCACCGCAACCACGACTGATTGTACACCCTTGGTCTGGTGTATCAGGGTAAGGTAGCGGTCTATGCTGTCCGTGGCGGCGTTGGAGAGTACGCCGTCGGGATTGCATACCCATTTGTGCGCGTCTTGCAAGTGCACCATGGGTAGGTCCTCCACTGTCCATGCATGTGATGCCTTTCCGCATAAATGAAGGGAAAGGATCAGAATGAACAGCAAGGCGCGGTGGTACGTCATGATTTAATTCTGTGGTTGATTCCAAAAAGCATAGCTTGCTTCGGCTTGCAGGTGAAGCATCTCCAGCCCGTTTTTGATGGTTGCACCCTGCTCTTCTCCGCGTTTCAGGAAAAGGGTTTTCTCGGGATTGTACACCAAGTCATACAATAGATGCCTTGGTGTGAGGAATTCGTGGGGAATGGGCGGACATTCATCCACATTGGGCCAAGTTCCCAAGGGCGTGCAGTTGACAACAACTTGATGGGATTTGATAATATCAGAAGTCAGCCCACTGTATGACACTGTATCCTTATCTTGCGGTGTCCGGCTGACGTGCGTAACCTCTATATCCATGTTTTTCAAGCCATAGCTGATGGCTTGGCTTGCTCCGCCTGTTCCTAAAACCAATGCCCGCTTGTGATGTGGCTTTAGCAAGGGGGTAATGGAGCGAGTGAAGCCTATGATGTCGGCATTATATCCGATGAGACGTGGTCGGCCTCCGTTCTGACGCTCTATCCTGATGCAATTAACCGCTCCTATCTCTCTCGCTTGCTCACTGATGGAATCTAAGAGAGGAATGACGGCTTTCTTGTGGGGGATGGTAACGTTTAGTCCTTTCAATTCTGGATTTTTAGCCACAATTTTCAGCAATTCACTTGCATTGGGCGTTTCAAAGTTGAGGTATTGGGCATTTATTCCTTCACGTTCAAAACGTGAAGTGAAGTATTTCTTGGAAAAAGAATGTCCTAATGGAAATCCCAGCAAGCCGTAGGTGGTCATGAAACGTTGATGTGTGTGTTAAAGCGAAGAGAAGTTATTTTTTAGCAAGATATAGCATGCACAAACCAAATGTGTAGCGGTGAAAAACGATTTCGGAAAATCCAATTCCCTGGAGAATCCTTTTCATTTCCTTTTCCTTGGGGAAAGCCTCCATTGTTTGCGGCAAATATTTGTAGGCCCTTGTGTCATGTGACAGCAATCGTCCCACCAAAGGCATCCAGCAATGGGAATAGACCCAAAACAATTGTTTCATGGGGAAATGGCTCGGTGTTGCGAGCTCCAACAAAGCGATTGTGCCGTTTTGCTTCAAGACGCGATACATCTCACTCAGTCCCTGTTCCAAATTTTCAAAATTTCTGATGCCGTATGCTGACGTTACGAGGTCGAAAGATGAATCCGAATAAGTCAAATCCATGGCATTCTGGCGTTCCCAGCTGATGCGGTGCTCCAGAACCTGTGACGCCGCTTTTTTGCGCCCGATATCCATCATCTTGTCCGAGATATCGCACGCCGTAATCTGTGTATTGGGCAATTGGATGGCACACTGAATGGCAAAGTCGCCGGTTCCGGTGGCGATATCCAATAATCTACAAGTCGGGGTGTCCTTAGATTTCAAATAACGCAATGCCCGATTGCGCCAATATCGGTCAATGCCCAGGGATAGCAAATGATTCAGTCCGTCATAGCTATGAGCAATATTGTCAAACATTGCTTCGACCTGCTCTCCTTTAGCTCTGGCGCTGTCATACGGTTTAATACGCTCTTGTCCGTACTTCATCATTCTTTATATGCGATTAGCGCATACAAAATTACGAAATTACACCAACAAAATGGGGAACGAATGGAAAAATAAGTGCCATGTGTGGTAACAGAAAGGTCAAACCCTAAAATTCTTTGGGCCAATGCTCCTTCCTCGTAATTCAAAGATGCACGTTCAGGTCAATGCCAAGTTGCAGGGGCAGTCCCTTTTGATAGTATGAGCGATTGGCTGAATCAAATTGGAATGTGCGGTAATGGGCATTGGTCAAGTTGCTCCCCCACAGGTTGATGTCACATTGTTTCATGTGCAAGCAGGCATGCGCTCCCAGCATACCGTAGAAATGCTGGCTTGCCGTGTTCCCCTCGTCCCACCAAATGCGTCCCAACCCTGTTGCGTTTACTCCCAGGGTAATGGAGTTTATGATGGAAGGGCTGTTTACGGGCAGCGTATAGTCTGCAAGGAACGATGCATTGTGTCGGGGAATGAACGGGACGTTGTTGCCTTTGTAGTTTGCGTCGCCCGAGTCATAGCGGCGAAACTCGGAATGAGTGAATCCGTAGTTGGCGCGGAGTGAAAGCCTGTTGTCCAAGAGCGTGTACAGCAAAGACATCTCCATGCCGCAGCTATGGCTTCGGCCGGCGTTTACCATCATGCGTCCCAGCCCGCTGCTGACGAAGCGCGAGATTTGCTGATTCCGTATGTCCATGAAGAACACAGACAGGTCGGCCATCAGTCTTTTGTCCAATAGGTTCAAGTGCGTTCCGGCTTCGTAATTCCAGCAATATTCAGGCTTATATGTAACCGTCTTCTGAATGTCGGGCATCTGTCCAATGGGAATGTTGTTGTCAATGGCTTGCTTGATGGCGAGGAACATGTCGCTCATGGCCGGCATTTGCTGTGCGTGTTGCAGCATGGTCTCGTCCAGGTAGTCCTTGGTGAGTTGCATCATGTCGTTCTGCATGACGGATGACAGTACGTCGGAAAACATTTGGATATTGTATCCTCCTGCGCGCTGCCCCTTGGAAACCGTCAGGTACAGGTTGCCCCGATTCTTCTTGAAGTCGTATTGCAGTGCGGCCTTGGGCAGCAGGCTTGTGTGGTCGTCCTTGATTTTTCCGCGCAGCAGGGTAGTCGTTTCCATGTCCATGTCAATTTGATGGCTGGGCATGCTGAAGTTGAAATGGACGGGCTTGCCGCCTCGGTAGCTCATTTCTTGTCTTTCGTGGTCCAGTCGGATGCCCAGGGTCAGGCTTACGCGTGGAAGCAGAAAGTCGTGCAGCGTACCCTGAAAGAACAATGCGCCGTTGAGAATGGGCGTATGGAAATTGGCGGGGATGCCAAAATAGGGATCTACAATGGACAATGCCATGGGCATGGCCTGTGTCACGGGCTGCCCCGTCCGCGGGTTGTTGATGGTCACTGTCGGTGTGGGCATGTTGCGTGCAATGGCGTTGTTGAGCATGTCAACGCCATCTCCGTAGAATGTCACGGGCGACTGAGTCCGCAGAGCCTCCCACAGGCCGAAGACACCGCCCACCCATTCCCATCGGCGGCCGCTCCTGCTCTTGATCGAGATTTCCTCCGACAGGGTATTGGCTTTCTGTCGTTGTTCCATGGAGTAGTAGTCTTTGTAAATGAAATCCTGGTCCATGAACATGCGGTCGCCCAGGTTGTGAAATCCGGTCACTGAACTGACAGTGAACAGCGGAGCGTCCCAAGCGGCTTTCATGCTGGTGGTAAACAGTCCGCGACGGTATTTTCCCTGCCTGTTGGCGGTAATGCGGCCGACGGCCTGAGGCATGGGTTCTTGCGCTGCGCCCGGAGTGCCGTCGTAGAAGTAGGGATAGCCCTCTTCGTCGCTGTATTCATAGGCCGCATTCCAGTCCAACAGGAGGCCTTGTGCGGGGCGCACCATGAGCCGGCCCTTGAAGCCAAAGGCATTGCTTCCGCCGACGCGCTTGTCCAGGGAGTCGTTGTGCCACAGCCCGCGGTCGGTCTCATAGAAACCTCCCAGTGAGAAGGCCACCCTGTCCGACATGCGCTGGTGGGTGATGACGGATGTCTTCAGCCGGTTGGTACGGCTGGCTGCGCTCACGGCGATGTCGGTTCCCTGTTGCTGAAATGGGTTTTGCGTGTACATGCGGATAATGCCCCCCATGGCGTTGCGTCCGTACAGCGAGCCTTGCGGTCCGCGTATGATGTCAATGCGGTCCAGCCCCAGCAGGTTCATGGTGTATTCACTCTTTTCCGCCACGGGAACGTCGTCGACGTACAGCCCTACCGACGGTGTGTTGATGCGTGAGCCAATGCCGCGAATGTAGAGCGCCGACGACAGCCGCGACCCATATTGCGGCATGGAGAAGTTGGGCACGATGCCGTTCAGGTGGCTCAGGTCCTGAATGCGGGCACTCTTGATTTCATTCGGCCCAATGAGCGATGCCGATGTGGCCGTACTGCGCAGGGGACTGGTCTGCTTGTTGGATGCTACGACGGTGATTTCGTCTATGTCAATGATGGAAACCGTGTCGGCTTCAGCAGGATTCCCCATGAGCAGGGCGGCAGTGATGAGCAGGGGCTGAATCATAGCAGTATTGTGTGATAAAAAGAATCTATTGTTTCTGAGTGCAAAATTACGGCAATCAAAAACAATGCACAATACTTATTTTTATTGATTTTTCAGGGTTCGGGATGCTCGCGGTTGAGCATTCCGCAGTGGGGGCATCGGCCAATGCGGTGCAATGGCTTGCCGCAGTTGCCGCACAGGTACTTGGCTACGTGCTGGCGGCGGTATCGGTGCAGCGCAGCACCGATGTAGATGCCCAGCAAGGGGTAGCCGACATAGATCTTCGTGGCCTGCGAGAAGATGAGGTACAGGACGAGCCCCATGCTGGCCAGTCCCAGCGTATATGTCAGTACATCGTATCCGTGCAGCTGTTGGCGTATGTCATCCAGCGAGGCAATGAAGAGAATCAGCGTCAGCCAGGCGCACAGCAGGAACATGCCGATGGGCCAGGGCTGTACAAAGGGGTTGAGCGACGGTGCAAAGTAGTAGGCGGCCCACATGTCGGGGGCAAGCTGGCGGATGGAGGTGTAGAGGGTCGCCCCCACGGCAACCGTCATGCACAGCAGGGTGGGGTAGAGCGAGTCAATGTCGTTGAAGTGTACGATGGGCAGCCGCTTGTGCTGCCTCAGGCGGTACAGGTAGAGCAGGGCGACCATCCCCATCAGGATGAAAAGGGCAAACAGGTAGTTGTTGCTGAAGGCGTGGATGGCTTGCGAGATGGGGTCGCATGGGACGGCATTCTCCAGCAGGACATCTTCGGTAATCCAGCCCATGACCTCCTGGTTGTGGGCCACCTTGATGTAGAATGTAGGGTGGCCGTCGGTGTCCAGCTTGACAGTCTGGGCCACTACGACTTTGTCACCTCGGTACACCCATGCGGCTTCCTGGCGCACGGCCACTGCCTGCATACCGTCCTGCGGAAGGAAGGGCTGCAGTTCCACGGAATCGCTGCTGACCACGAAATTGTCGTTGACCGTAAAGTGGCGCGTCAGGGCAAACTCGAGCGAGTCGCGCTGCTCCTGTGGCAAGTCCCAGCGGTCGGCGGCCTGGTAGTCGCGGTGGGTGCAGGCGCAGGCCATAAACGGCAGCAGAAGGAGGAACAACCTATGGAGCAGCATATATGAGCATTTGGCATTTTTGGCAATCAAAACGCAGGCGGAAACGGCGCTTGTCGGGCAGGACCAGATAGAGCGGTTCAACCCATTTTTCCAATGATACATCGGTCTGCAGGGTACGCTCTGATTTCTTACGCCCTGTTGAAGGGAGTTTTGGGCCGTGTTTAAAATTTTTTAGGCCGCATTCGTCCGCCTCTTGGGCCGCATAGCTTGCCTTTTTGGGCCGCATGGGCATGTTGGCGGCGCTCAGCCTGCCGCTTTCACCCTGTTCGCTGCCATCTTTTCCGTCATGGGGACACCTTCCCAGCGCATGGCGCAGGCAGTAGCGGCAGGTCATGAGCAGCAGGGGGCGGTCATGGGCCTGGGCATCGGTCTGCGTCTCCAGCGCAGGCTCGGCTGCGGTAGCCCCGTGCCGCAATAGGAATTGCAGTGCCGACTTGTTGGCCACATTGGCGCGGTAGTCCAGTTCCCCAAAGGGGTAGTGCGCGTCGCCCCGTGGGCGTGGCGCGTCAATGGGGGCGGTGAGCGGTTGCTTCAGCAGGAGTGCCACCACCTGACGCCGCCATTCACCCAGCAGGGATGCAGGGATGAAGTAGTCCTGCTGGGTCAGGATTTCTGCTTTGCGGCAGCGCAGCGGCGTGTCGCCCAGTTTGGCCAGCTCGGTCCTCTGCCGATCGGCTTGCGGTTGTCGGGCGGGCAGCTTGTCGGCTTCCCATTCGGCGCAGGCTGTTCTGCCGGCCTCGTCCTGCATGGTCAGTCGGAATCCGTGTGCGGTGTCTTCCAGCCTGATGTCGACTGCGATGGCGCGGTGGGGCTGCGTGTGTTCCAACAGGCGTTGGAAGGCGGCATCGGCGTTGCGATACAGGGGGGTGTGGGGCATCAGTCCGGGCTGAGGCGTGGCGGGGTGCAGGATGTTGTTGTTCTCGACGCGGTTCACGCGGAATCCATGCAGTTGCCCCTCGCGGTCCAGGTAGCAAATGCCGTCCCCATTGCTGAAGGAAGCCAGTCCGGCCACTCTGATCCTGTTGGAGCGGATGTCTTTCACCTCGCCCACGGGCTCGCCTATGGACTTGGGCGTGTCAAACGAATGGAGGTCGTGCGTGCGGCCGTGCAGGAAATAGTTGGTGATGCCTCGGTTGAACGATTTTAGGGGATTAGGTTCAAATCCGGGCTGGCTGTGTCCGTAGGAAGCGCGCCGGTACTCGCTTCGTCGCTCCAGGACGGTGTCAATGGCGTTGCGGTAGTAGGCTGTAATGTTCTTGACGTAGTGAATGTCCTTGAGGCGGCCCTCTATCTTGAATGAGCTGACACCGGCATCCATCAGTTCCTCCAGATGGCGGCTTCGGTTCATGTCGCGCAGGGAGAGCAGGTGCTTGTCGTGCAGCAGAACGCGGCCGTCGGCATCCTCCAGGTCGAATGCAAGGCGGCAGAATTGGGCGCACTGGCCTCGGTTGGCGCTGCGCCCAAAGCAGTACTGCGATGCATGGCAACGCCCGCTCAGGCTGACGCACAGTGCGCCGTGCACAAAGACCTCAAGGGCCATGTCGGGGCATGCCTGGTGGATGGCTGCGATTTCCTCCGTGCCGAGTTCGCGTGCCAGGATGGCTTGCCTGAATCCGCATTTCTGAAGGAAGCGCACCTGCTGCGGCGTGCGGTTGTCCATCTGCGTGCTGGCGTGCAGCGGCAGGGGCAGCTGCATGTCAATGAGGGCCATGTCCTGCGTGATGAGGGCGTCGGCCCCGGCCTGTGCCAGTTCGTGGGCCAAGCGGCGCGCTGAGTCCAGTTCGTTATCGTAAAGTATGGTGTTGAGGGCCACATAGACGCGTGCGCCGTATTGATGGGCGAATGCGGCCAGTTCTTGTATATCCTGGACAGAGTTGCCGGCACTGGCGCGTGCGCTGTAGGCCTGTGCCCCGATGTATACTGCGTCAGCCCCGCACAGAATGGCCGCTCGCCCGCATTCCAGATTGCGGGCAGGGGAAAGCAACTCAATGGGGCGGCGCGGGGACATGGACCGTTTCTGCTTATATGTGGTCGCCTTTGTAGACGTAGCGTTCCAGCCAGTTGGTGAAGAAGCGCATGGCCGGTTCGCGCCAGGAATAGATGATTTGTCCCTCGGGGTCGTCGTCTTCGTAGTAGTTGTAGGGCAGGTGAATGGGCAGGTTCTTTTCCAAATCGCGGTGATATTCAAAGTCTATGCGCATGGGTGAATACTCCATGTGCCCCGTGATGTAGAATTCCGCCCTGTCTTTCCGCTTGATGACCCCAGGGCCTGACAATGGTGAGGACGCAACGATCTCTATCCTGTCCTCGCGTGCCAATTCCTCAATGACCATTTCCGTGTGGCGGCTTTGGGGCATGGCAAAGTTGGGGGTGAGCCCGTAGAAGAGGGGAATGGGCTTCGCCATCTGTTCAAAGATACCGAAAACCTTCTGGGGAACCATGTGCTTGTGGATGCCGAACTGGGCATACAGGGCGGCCTGGCATCCCCAGCAGATGTGCAGCTTGGGCATCTCGGGCCGCTCCTCACACCAGGCATAGACCTCCTTCATCTGATCCCAGTACCTTACTTCCTCAAAGGGCATTTGCTCCACGGGAGCTCCTGTAATGATGAATCCGTCAAATTCCTGCGAGCGCAGGTCCTGGAAATTGGTGTAGAAAGCTTCCACATATTCCTGCGGGGCGTTCTTGTAGCGTTGCCCGACAAATTTGACCAGCGTTACTTGTGCGTAGAGCGACGATTGGGACAGCATGCGGTAGAAATCCATCTCGGCATACTCCTTCATGGGCATGAGGTTGAGCAGCGCGATGCGCAGAGGCTTGATTCCGCGGGGCACGGAATCCATAATATTGATTTTCTCTTCTTGCAACTGCCCTATATATGGCCAGTCCTTTGCTACAATTACAGGCATAATGTGACTTTATACTTTAAGGAAGATACGGTGACGGTACAAAAAGTACAGCAGCCCCCAACAAGTGGCTATGTAGGTGATTTCAACCATGAGCTGGTGCAAACTGTCGGGGAACAGATTGATGAAACCATCGAAAATCCTGTGCTGTGTATCCCAAAGGGGTATGAATCTTTGGGCCAGGTAAATCGTAATGGAGTTCAAACCGATGACAACAAAGAACTTGGCCCATTTGCGCCATCCCTTTACGTCGATGATGTAATAGAACAGGGCAAACATAAGGAAGGAGTATCCGGCCACGGCACACGCGAAAGAACTGCTCCAAAGCGCTTTGTTGATGGGGAAGGCAAAATTCCATATCCAGCCCAAAGCGGCTAATATGATCCCAGCCAAGGCCAATCCCAGGACTTTCTTGTTTCCGCTGATGTCTTCCCGCTTCACCCAGTCGCCGGCAGTCATGCCCAGGAGGGCCGTACCGATGGCTGGAACGGTGGAGAAGATTCCTTCAGGGTCGTATTCGGGTCGGTAGGCGTGAGCACCCAGG